>JANRJI010000052.1:0-50455 GCA_033764055.1 Hyphomicrobiaceae bacterium | reverse complement strand
GGCGAGCTCTCCGCACACTTTCGCGAGGCCCGCTCCCGGAAAGCGCTCGCCGATGCGTCGCTCCAGGGCCTCGATGGTACCGACGATCTTCTCGGCGTCGAGGGTGCGAAACATCGGACCCGTCCTGTCAGGGGTGCCCCGCTCAATCCCTCAACAGATCGTTGATGCTGGTCTTCGCGCGCGTCTGCGCATCGACCGTCTTCACGATCACGGCACAGTAGAGGCCCGGTCCCGTCATGCCGTTCGGCAACGGCATGCCCGGCAACGAGCCCGGCACCACGACCGAGTAGGGTGGCACCTTGCCGATGTGGATCTGGCCCGTCGAGCGATCGACGATCTTGGTGGTCGCGGAAATAAAAACGCCCATCGACAGCACCGAGCCCTCGCCGACGATCACGCCTTCGACCACCTCCGAGCGAGCGCCGACGAAGCAGTTGTCCTCGATGATCACCGGATTCGCCTGCAGCGGTTCCAGCACGCCGCCGATGCCGACGCCGCCCGACAGGTGGCAGTCGCGGCCGATCTGTGCGCACGAGCCGACCGTCGCCCACGTGTCGACCATCGTCCTCTCGCCGACGTAGGCGCCGAGGTTCACGAAAGACGGCATCAGCACGACGTTCGGCGCGATGTAGGAGCCGCGCCGCACGACGGCCCCGGGAACGGCCCGGAAGCCGGCCTTCCTGAACTCGGCAGGGCCCATGCCATCGAACTTGGACGGCACCTTGTCCCACCACGACGCCCCGCCCGGGGCACCAGCGATCATCCCCATGTCGTTCAGGCGAAACGAGAGCAGAACGGCCTTCTTCAGCCACTGGTTGACGATCCACTCCTCGCCGCGCTTCTCGGCGGTGCGCGCCGTGCCCTTGTCCAGCATGTCGATGGCCGTCTCGACGGCCTCACGCACGGCGCCCTTGGTCTGCGCGTTGATGGTGTCGCGCGCCTCCCAGGCGGCCTCGATGGTCTCTTGCAGCTGGGCGGTCGACATGGGGTTCCTCCAGTGGGCGTGCTCGCGGTCTCCGGCCCGGTTTGTGACGTGCTGGCGGCACGGCTGTCAATCTGCGGCACTTGCCGAAGCCGCGTGGCCGGGCAAGGATCGCGACCACCAGACATCGAAAGGGCCACCATCATGCGCCTGCGCGACGCCGCCCGCGTCATTCGCTCGAAGAACGCCGGGCCGACCCAGGTCACCATCGACCTGATGTTCGACGATCCGAAGCTCTATGCCCGCGCCCTCGCCGCGTCGTCCATGAAGCCGGCCGTCATCGCGCAGCGCTACGGCGTCGCCGACGCCGAGGTGATTCCCTATCCGGCCGCGTCGGCGATCAAGATCGTGCTGCCGCGCCGGGTCATCGCCGGCTCGCCCGGCGACACCGACGTCTACGGCGCCCAGCAGCACCGGCCGATGATCGACGTGGAGATCTGAGCCATGAGCACCGAGACCAGCTTTGCCCGCGTCATCGCCAAGTGGAAGGCCGAGCGCGGACCTCTCCGCATCCTTTCCGCGTCCGGCCAGCTCGGCTACGGCATCATCGAGAAGGCGTTCCGCGCCGGCCTGGAGCGCGACCTGCACCTGATCGGCGCCGACATGGGCTCCGTCGATCCCGGCCCCTACTACCTGGGCTCCGGCAAGCTCGCGACGGCGCGGCGCTCGACCAAGCGCGACCTGAGGATGGTGCTCGTCGGGGCCCTCACTCTCAAGGTGCCGCTCGTCATCGGCACGGCCGGCACGGCGGGCGGCGATGTCCACCTCGATCAGACCCTCGAGATCATCCGCGAGATCGCCCGCGAGGAGGGCCTCACGTTCCGTCTCGCCACGATCCGCTCCGAGATGCCGCGCGATCTCGTCAAGCGCCAGGCCAAGGCCGGCAAGATCACGTCCATCGGACCGATGCCGGCCCTCACCGATGCCGAGATCGACGGTGCGGCCTGTATCGTCGGCCAGGCGGGAACCGAGGCTTTCGTGCGCGCCATCGACCTCATGCCGGACGTCATCATCGCCGGTCGCGCCTGCGATACGGGCATCTACACGTGCCTGCCGGAGAAGCTCGGCTTCCCGATGGGACCGGCCCTGCAGATGGCCAAGATCATCGAGTGCGCCTCGCTCGCCTGCGAGGGCGGCGGCCGCGATGCCATGCTGGGCACGCTCGAGGGCGACAGCTTCATTCTCGAGAGCATGAATCCGCAGCGCCGCGCAACACCCATGTCGGTGGCCGCCCATGGCCTCTACGAGCAGGCCGATCCGCTGTCGGTGGCCGAGCCCGAGGGCGTTCTCTATCTGCAGGACTCCAGGTTCGAGGCCATCGACGACCGGCGCTGCCGCGTCTCGGGCGGTCGCTGGGTGCCGACCAAGCAGTTCTCGGTGAAGATCGAGGGCGCCACCCGGGTCGGCTCGCGCGCCATCATGGTGGCCGGCTCCGCCGATCCCGTGTTCATCGAGAAGGCCGACGTCATCGCCGGCCTCGTCGAGGCGCAGATCCGCGAGCTGGTGCCGCCGAAGCCCGAGAACCCCTACACGCTCTATTTCCGCTTCTACGGCCTCGGCGTCGTCGGCGGCCAGCCAGTGACCCAGAAGCCGGAGGAGGTCGGCGTCATCGTCGAGGTGATCGGCGAGGACGAGGAGGAGGCGCGCGCCGTGGCAGCCACCGCCAAGCAGTACCTGCTGCATGCGCCGTTCCCCGGCCGCATCTCGACCGCGGGCAACCTCGGCTTCCCCTTCACGCCGCCGGAGCTCACGGCCGGTGATGCCTACCGGTTCTCCGTCTATCACATCATGCAGGTCGACGAGCTGGCCCCGCTGTTCCCGGTAGCGGTGGAGGAGGTGGGGTAGCGGCTCGCTTTCGCCAGCAGCGAGCCCTCCGCCGTTCCAGAGAACGCGGAGAGCCAGTCGGTCGGGGGGCGCGGAGCGGGACGGCCTCGCTCTTTGCATTTGGATTTGGATGCGGCCCTCGCCGCTCCGCTGCGCGTGACAGGGGTGGTCCCCTATTTCGGACGGCCGGTGCCGCGGGCCGCCGCGCATCCGTGGTGATCGTCGGCCCTTGCCGGCGCGCAGAGGCCCCGAAGTGGACCCGCACACCGGCTGCGGCGTCCTTCGGCGGTGGCTGAATACCGCCACACCTATCCGACGCGCGCCCGCCTCCCGGTGGCTCCCAGCTCGAGCCTCAGGACCCCACGGTCGAGGCGGACGGGTGGAGAATACGCGCGGGAACGGGGGGCGGGGATAAGTGGGCGAGAGGGGGGAGCGGAGCTCTTGGCTCGGATCGCTCACAACTCGCCACGACGGCCAAGGCCGCGAAGGCGGTGCTGCAGGTGGATCAGCTCGAAGCCGTGGCCGATCGCGGCTACTATCATGGCATCGAGATCAAGGCCTGCGACGACGCCGGCATCTCCGTGACGCTACCCAAGCCGTCGACCTCCGGCGCCAAAGCAGACGGCCGTTTCGGCAAGCAGGATTTTGTTTATCTCGCGAGCGAGGATGTTTATCGATGCCCGGCGGGCCAGAAACTCGTCTATGGATATACGCGCGACGAAGACGGCCAGAACATGCGTCGTTATTGGACGAATGCCTGTCGCAATTGCCCGCTGAAAGCGAGGTGCACGACCGGAAACGAGCGCCGCATTACCCGCTGGGAGCACGAGCACGTGCTCGAAGCGGCACAGGAGCGGCTCGACCGCAATCCGAATGCCATGCGCACGCGCCGCGAGGTGGTCGAGCATCCGTTCGGCACTTTGAAGATGCGCATGGGGGCGACGCACTTTCTGTGCACGACGCTGCCGAAGGTCGCGACCGAGATGTCGCTGTGCGTCCTCGGCTACAACATGACGCGCGCGCTGAACATCGTCGGCGTGGGCAAGCTGATGGAGGCGATCGAGGCGTAGGGGGCGCACTCGCGCATGCTCCCAGGGCGCGTCTGGGACCCTCAAAGTTGCTCAAGGGCGGCCGTTCGAGGTCGGACCGCCGTCGGGCCGCGCGGAAAAAATTGCTCCGTGGGACGCTCCTGGCCTATCCTGGGGTCATCCGCGAGGGAGTTGGGCGAGCCAAACGCGTTTCCACACGGCCAAGACCCAGTGCCGACATCGCAAGGCCTCTCGATTGTCATCCTCGGGCTTGTCCCGAGGACCCATCGTGCCGCGGTCTTCAGGCGACGCGACGGGCCATTTGCTGCCCAAAATCGCTGCGCCGTTATCCGCCTGTTCATGGAGGCTTTGGAGGGGCTAAGTGTCCGTGTGCCTCGCCTCGGATTGACCCGCAACCCCGTGCGGCACGAGGCAGGTGGCAGTCAGACGAATCGACTCACTAGCAGGCCGCTGAAATAGGTTTTTCGCCCCCTGGACAGCGGCATCTGTGATCGATCTGAGCCTGGTCCGACACGTTCGTCTTCCTTCTGCTCAATCACAGGCCTCGTTAGGGGAGTCTCTGCAACCGTGACTTCTGGGTTTTTCAGCGGCCTGCTAGTCTTGCTTGTAGAGCCCGTTGGTTGAGTAGAAATGCAGCACGTCCTCCCTAACAGTACCATTTTTGCCGTACATACGACGGAGTGTCATGCACATCACGTTCGGATCGCCATTGCTTGAAATCGCTAGCTCTCGCCTCATTCGCAAACCAGCTCGAATACCCTCAACGTGGGCACTATTTGGCTTGCCACCGCGCGTTGCAGATTCATTCACACTGAATACCTGCACTAGCTCTCTTCCCTTTGAAGTCATCGAGACTTCACACTTCCGCATCGCAATCTCGACAAGGGCCGAATCCAGGGCAACCGAATAATCGGAGTCATCGATATCTGCTACGGCCATCACCCAAGTGGATGCCAGAATTGGCGCCGACAGAATAAGAGTGCAAGAACGAGCGCGCATGGAACCTCCGAGTGAAATGTGATCGTGCAACGATTCGGCACCAAACTGTAGTCAGTGCTTCGAGCGATGCACAGTATGAGGCGCCGACGGTCGAGCTAAGGGGGGTGTCTTCCCGCCTTACGGTCGCTCCAAGCGGCAAAGCCGGCCACTCAGAGCGTTCGGTGAATGGTCGAGATGGGTCAAATTCAACGATCGGAGTGCGCTGAACCATGGGTCCTCGCGACAAGCGCGAGGATGACACCGGAGTACACTGCGCCAAGTCCGACCATGCCCCCTGTCGTCGCCCCTGCGCCTGACGCGATCATCGTAAGGGGACGCCACGGGCCAGCGCAAGCTCAGGCGTCGCCCTATGGCGCTCCGGGTCACGGCGGGTGATGGCCACCATGGACCGGGTGCGACCGCTCCATCGTCGGGACCGACCTTCGGTGCCAGTTGTTCCCGGTCGGCAGCTTGCTCCACAGCCGTGACCGTCGGCACGATGCGCCATGAGGGCCGACATCAGACGAACCGGGATGCCGACGATCACAAAGCCTGTGCTTTCCGTGCTCGCCAAGTCGGGGCGTGGGCGCGAAAGCTGTTGCAGGGCATCATGCCGACCATCATCATGGGCCTCGCTGGCGCTCTTCGCGCCCAACCTCGCCCACCGCAATGGCGTGCGCGACGATGGCGGCTCTGTCACCCTGCCTCTGTGCGACGCCACGAACCGTTGCCCGGCACCCGCCGGCGAATTGCGTCGGGGCGTTGCACTCCGCTTGAACGCGGCGCATCTGTTCGGCCGGAACGCCAGTGGTGTCGACGCGCATCGGCGGTCGTGCCGAGGGCTGGTTGAAGTTGAGCCACGTGCCCTGCTCGTGCGTCCAGACCCAACCACCGACCTCGACCCGCGCGCCATCGGCGGCATAGCCGTCGGAGATTTCGCCGGCGTTTGTCGGCGCGTAAGGTTGTGCTGTGGCGTTCGCGCTGCCCAAAACGAGAAGTGCGACCAGCAGGTAAGGAAGCATCGCGTGGCTCTCCGGCGCGGGGCGCCCCTCGGCATGCGGCCTGACGCCGGCTGTTCTGTCCCGGATCATGCACGCGAGCAGCAGTGCACCGCGATTGTTGCTGCGGCCTGATCGATGTCAACGCTCCACGAATGATCGCGTGGCTTCTCTGATTGCTCACATGCGGCGCCGTTTGGGTCATTCGAGGAGCACGGACATGAGGACTTGCCCGCGGTTGTCGATCAGCGTCGTGCTTCGGGTCCTGCTCCTCGCCGGTCTGCTGCCGTCGGCTCATGCCCAAGAGCACCTCTCCCGTCGTCGGATCCTGGATTTCGGCTCTGGGGAGGTCACCTTCGAGCCGACCCGATTGCCAGACGCTCGAGGTCCGGAAGGGCGCGAAGAACACGTCGGGCACCATCGCGGGCGAGAACGGCAAGGATGCCGAGTTCTGGCACGAGATCGTGGTCCAGCGACTGCGCGTCGCCGACCGCCAGTTCGGCTACTGTCTCGATCACCTGAGGCGCATCAACTCGGCCGACCTCATCGAGGTGAAGAAGTACAAGGAGGTGCCGATCCTCGGCAAGGTCACCGGCAACGCCGATGACAAGACACGAGCCATCCTCGAGACCCTAATCCGCACGCTGTTCATCGCGGTCTCGGGCAACCCGGACTACCAGCTGAAGTCCGCAACGCGGAGCTTCGCAGCCGAGCAGGGCAAGATCGTCACCGTGTTCAGGGCCGAGTTCGATCCCTTCGATCCCGAGCGGAGCACCATCATCAACCAAGCGCTGCGCCAGTTCGGCTTCTGCATGGCGCTCGAGGACTACACGTTCGACATCGACCACATCTCGATCGACAGCTACTGCGACAATCCCGGGGCGGCCACGGCTCACGCGAAGAAGCGCAAGCACGAGTACGACCACGGGCCGCACAAGCGCACAAGTCTTGACGCGGCCACCTTAGCCGATCCGGCTGGCGTGCGCGGCATCTTTTACAGGCCGCGGATCCCCTACAAATACTACCTGTTCGTCAAGGAGAACATGCAGGCCCGCGGCGGCTGGAAGCTGCGCGCCAGCCAGATGATCGAGATGGAGAACATCGCGCCGATCCTCTCCGTCGGCATCGACCGGGCGATCTTCACGCAGCGCAACACCACGCTGGTGTTCGACGAGGGCATGCTGAAGAACGTCTGCGTCTACAAAAAGAGCGAGCTGGTCGAGGCGGTGAAGATCCCACTCGTCGTCGTACAGAGTGTCGTCGCTCTGCCAGCCAACATCATCCAGGTGCGCATCGACCAGACCCTCGGGCAGGCCAGCCTCGTCACCGCCCAGAACGAGGTCATCAAGACCCAGCAGCGGCTGATGCAGCAGCTGGCGGGGCAGGCCCCGGGCGCCTCCGGGAAGGCCCCGGAAGGCGCAGCGAGGTCCGCTGCTGCCAAGGGCGTGTCTTCGCTCTCGGGCGCCTACTTCGAAAACGAGTCCCCAAACGCGCCGGCCGCCGATGCCGGTGTGGCGAAATTCAAGGAGGCGCTCGGCAGGGGGGGCGGCGACAGCGTGGCCGAGTGCGCGCCCGCGGACACCAACGCCGCCAACCCCCATGCTGCCACGAGCGCGCCGACGACCCTCGTTCCCGGCACGGTGGTGCTCCAGCCATGACGCGGGCCCTCGACATGCAACAGGCGCTCCGCTCCCGGCTGTCCCGCGTGCTCGTCTGCGCGGCGCTGGCGCTGCTCGCGACGGCCTGCTCGATGGCCAGCTCGACGCTGATGGATGCCGACAGGAAGATCGGCTGCAAGAAGCAGGGCGGCGCCTATTACCTGTCCCGTACCTACATCAAGATCATCGTCGACGAGTATCCGGATCCTTACCTTAAGGAGGAGACCCGCAAGGCGGGGCGCGAGAAGAGCGCCTTCATCCGGGAGATCACCCAGAGCGTCAAACAGGACCGCCGCTATCCCTATTGCCTAGATCTCCTCGCCTCGCCGACCTCGGACGACACCTTCGTCGTGGTGCGCTCGAGCAAACTGCTGCTCGAGAAGATCGCCTCGACAGCCGACGACAAATCGGTCGAGATCGGTCGCACGCTCATCAAGACGCTGTTTGCCGGCCTCTCGCACGATCCGCAGTTCGGCGAGGCGCCGGCCTCCCGCTCGCTCGTGCGCTCGCAGCTCAGCGCCACCAAGCGCGTCGAGATCGAGTACGACCCGTTCGACGAGGACCAGGCTGCAGTCGCCAACGATACATTGCGCGATTATGGCTTCTGTCTCGTGCTCGAGAGCGAGCGCTTCAGCAAGGCAGGACGCAGCGTCAACGACTACTGCGACCGCCCGCTGCAGGGTCTGCGTCGCGAGAAGCACATCCTGAAGGCCAGCGCCGAGCGCGAGCCCGACATGCCGGCGGCCCACACGCAGGGCGTCTATTATCGGCCGCGGCTGCCCTACAATTACCTGTTGCTCGTCAAGCAGAACAAGCAAGTGCGCGGCGGCTGGGACCTGCGTGGCAGCGAGACCGTCATGCTCGAAAACGGATCGCCGGTGTTCTCGGTGCCTGTCGATCGCACCTTCTTCGCCAAGCGGGAGACGATCCTCGCCTTCGACGAGGGCGTGCTGCAGGACGTGACCATCAAGAAGGGAAGCGAGCTGCTGGGCTTCGTGCAGTTGCCGCTCGCAATCGCCCAGAGCGTCGCAGCGCTTCCGACCAGCATCCTGCAGGTCAAGATAGACGACACCAACAACCGCCACAAACTGATCCTCGCCCAATCCCAGCTGCTGGCGGCGCACAAGGACTATGCGGCCTCAGCCGAGGCCTACGCCAAGCTCGAGCAGGGACTGACGGCGCAGCAGCAGCAGAACGTGTCGATCTCCTCCGGACTGCTGCCTGGCGGACCGGAGCTCGGCCGCAATTTGCAGTCGTTCGCCGGCCCGGCCCCGCCCGATCGGCTCCGGCGCTGCCTCGACGGCTGCTCTGGCGACGATGTGCTCGCTCCCCGGTGCCAAGCCTATTGCCAGTGCAAGGTCGAGCAATGCCGGGCCGACGACGCCTCGTGCAGCAACTTCTGTATCGGGCTGCTCAATGGCCAGTGAGGTGTGCGGACCGCCCGGCGTCGGACGGATTGCCCGGTTGTCGCTGCTGCTGTCGATGTTGCTGTTCGTGATGACGGGGGTGTCCAACTCCGCCGCTGGCCAGGAGCCCGCGCTGGCCGCCTCCCGGCAGCGGCTCGTCCAGGAGGCAACCGATCGGCTGCGGCGCGACCAACAACCGCTGCCGGCATTCATGCAGGCGTATCAGGAGGCGGCACCGTCCGGCGAGATCGGCGGTCTCGTCGTCGGCGCCTCCAGCCGGAAAGTGCATGCCGGCTTCTTCAGGGAATCGATCGGCCTGTTCTTTCCCGGCTCCGAGGGCCCATCCATCTTCAGGTGCAGCGGGGTGCTGATTGCGGAGGCCGCCGCCCTGACGGCGGCCCACTGCATCTGCAATCTCGGCCTCGGCGGACTGCTCGTAGGGCGCGGTCCCGAGCTGCGGGCCTTCGTCGGCGAGGAGTTTCGCTCCGGCGCCGATACCCATGTCCCGGTTCGCAGCGCCGTGCTTCTCGATCCCGAGTTCTGCCGCAGGCCCCGCCCTGGAATGGACCTCGCGCTACTGAAGCTCGATCCCACCATCACCCGGGCGAGGCTGAAGCCCGAGCAGCCGCGGCCGGCCCGGTTCGATCGAGCAGACGAGTATGCCCCTGCCCTGGTGGCGCCGCCCGAGGTCGTGCTCTCGAGCTCGGTCAGGGCGCTCTACGTGGTGGGCTTCGGGATCAACAACGAGGGACGGGCCGATTCCAAGAACCTGGCAGTTGTCCCGATCCTGTCGCGGATCTGCGGCTCCGAGCTCAGCCGGGCCTACTTCGATTGCGCCGCCGGTCGCGAGATCGTGCTCGCAGGCGTGGCGGGCGACACCTGCCAGGGTGACAGCGGAGGCGGCGCCTTCGCCGTCGCCGGCGGGAGCTATTACCTCGTCGGCATCACGTCGCGCGGGCTCCAGCAGCGCTGCGGGCCGGGCGGCATCTACACATTGATCACGCCAGCCGTGGTGAACTGGATCCGGAAGAACGGTGTCGAGCCTCCAGACATGCCCCGGCATGCGCGCCACCAAAACTGAGAAAGCAGCGCCCAGTGCCGTCAGAGCCGATCAGCCGAACTCGAGAGTGGTGACGGCGAACGTGCGCTCGATGGGCAACGCCGGCGGGGGCCCGTAGTAGAGGCGCATGCAGGCGAAGCTCATTGCCAGCCCGAGCCGCCCGGCGAGCGTCACGGCGGCCGGGTTTGCCTCCGGCAGATCGATCTGCACCTGCTGGCCCGCGAAGCGTGACATCAGGCTCAGCGCGATACGCTCGGCGATGTCGGGGCTCTCGGCGAGGAGCGGGCCGATCTTGAAGCCGATGCGGCAGGGCCGGGCGACACCGTAGCCGATGAGCTGGCCTGCAGCGCGGGCACCCAGGGCGATGACGCCGGGCGCAGCAATCCAGCGGGAGAGGAAAGCGTCGCGCGAAGCCGGCACGAAAGCTTGGTCGTAGGCGGAGATCTCGGCATGGTCACGGCTGCCGAGCGCGACGACGGCGGGGTCGGGTGCGCCGTTCGCGATGCCCTCGAACCGCACGTCGCGAAAGGCACGTCTGAAGCCGCCGCGCTCGTAGAACGGCACCATGTCGAGAACGCCGTCCATGGCGATAGCGGCTCCAGGCTTGAGCCTCGCGATCAGGCGGTCGCGACGCCAGTGCCAGAGCGCGGCGCCGAGGCCCTGCCTCCTCAGATCGGCGCGCATGATGAAAAGACCCATGAAACCGAAGCCGCCCCCGTAGCTGAATATTGAGCCACCCCCCGTGAGATCGCTCCCCTTGCGCAAGGCGACGAACGCCTCCGGGTCCGTCTCCCAGGCGATTCTCAAGTCGGAGAGGCCCGGATTCCATCCCTCCGCCGCGGCCCAGTCGCCGAGCGTCGCGACCTCGTCCTCGTGCATCTGGCCAATGGAGAAGCCTGTCGGGAGCTTCATGTTGCGGGTGCCCTCCAAAAGGAAGCGGGCGACCGTCATGCCGGTCGACCGGGTAGCAGTATCCGGCGCAGTCCCGGCCCGCAATATCGGGGGCGGCTTCGGAACGAGCCGGGCTCGCACGCCCGCGCGGGTCGTTCCGATGGCTGCCGCGTCACCGGCGCGCCCGCCTGGACGCTGACCGATCGTCCGAGGCCTTTCGCGATGCCTATCGAGCTCTCCGAGCGGGACCATGCGGCGCAGATGGAAGCCGCGCTCTGCGCGACTGCCAAAGGCTATCGACAGGCACAAAACCGCCGGCATCCCGACACTGCCCGGCTGCATTGACGGCAACATGCCGCCGAGGTCGCCGCTTAAGGTTAACGCACCAGCGGAAGCGGTCGTCGGGTCGCCCGTCGAACCCCTCCGCGATGGTTAACTCGCCCTTAACCAACACCCGGCTATCCTCGGCTCATGTCGGTGCTGCGTACCCTGTCCATCTCATCACTGCTCGTTGGCGCGCTGGCCCTTTGGGGCTGCGGCCGAACGGGCAGCGCGTCGTCCACCTCCGGGCTCGGCTTCCCTCGCTTCATATCGAAGCCGGAGCCGTGGCGGCGCGACGAGGAGAGCCGCTGCCTCGCGCTCGGCCTCGCCCGCCCGAGCCCCTTCCTCGTGCAGCGCGCCGCGCTCGGAGGCCCCGGTCACTGCGGCGTCGCCACCCCGTTCGAGATGTCGGCCGCCCTCGCCGGACGCGTCGCGATGCGGCCGGCCGCCGTGCTCAGATGCGAGATGATTCCAGCCGTCGATAAATGGGTTGCCGAGGTCGTGCAGCCGGGGGCGCGTCGCCACTTCGGCCTCGCTGTCGTCGAATTGAAGGTCGCTGCCTCCTATGCGTGCCGACCGATCAACCACGTGAGCGGTGCACGCCTGTCCGAGCACGGGCACGCCAATGCACTCGACGTCTCCGCATTCCAGCTGGCCGATGGCCGCTGGATCTCGGTCAAGGGCGGCTGGTGGGGCGACCTGCGGGAGCGCTCGTTCCTCCGTCATGTCCACTCGGGTGGATGCGGGATCTTCATGACCGTGCTCGGTCCCAACTACGACCGCGCCCACCGGGACCACTTCCATCTGGATCTGGCCTGGCATGGCCGCGATGGGCAGAAGAAAATCTGCAAGTAGACGTCGAACTTCGACCGGGTTGCCCGCCCCGCCCACTCGCGCCACGATCCGCGGCTGTCTGGTGACGCTGCAACCCGGCTGCGCTACGGAAGCTTGGTGCCCGCCATGCATGCCCCGTGGCCGTCGGTGCCGGGGCACCGGCTGGCGGGAAGCCAGCAGGCCTATCCCGATGGGAACCAGTCGCTCCGGTTCAGCTTACATTCATTCCAGTGCGCCTAGGGACTGTCAGCTGATGCGTTGACTTGTTCTGGCGCCGGTTGCAGGGCTGGCGGCGCGGAAGTAGGGGCTGTCACGCCGCTGCCAATCGGTGGCGGAGAGGAGGGCACGACGTGCTCCGGCACATCATATTGGTTCTGACGGTCGCCGTGCTCGCCGGCATTTCGGCCATCGCCACGGGATCGTCGCCGCCGGCCACGCCACCCCCCGCGACAAGCTTCACCGTGACCGACAACCGCAGCTGCGCCAGTGACTGTCAGGCGGCTCACGACCAATGCCGCGTTCAGCGCAAGGGCAGCCCGAGTTGCGACGCCGAGCGTCAAGCCTGCCTCGAGAAGTGCCTCCAGAAAAAGAAGCGCTGACGAGGCGCGAGACCGATTTATGGTGGCTCTCCGACCACCACCACACACAGCCGCCGTGGCCCGTGCGCGCCGGTGACGAGCCGTCCGCCGACATCCGCCGTGCGCGACGGCCCAGAGATCAAGTTCAGCGTCCGCGGCATCGTCCCGCGCCCGAGCTTGGCACGCACCTTGTCGAAGGCCTGCTCGTAGGGTCCGACGAGATCGCTCTCGCGCAGCACGATGATGCTCGTCTCCGGCAGGAAATTGACGGTGACCGGGTTGTCGGTCCCTGACGCCATGACCAGCGTCCCCGTCTCGGCAACGCCTGCCACCGCCTTCGTCAGGCCCACCTCGTCGGCCGGCTGGGCGCGCCCCGAGGCTAGCGTCAGAGCCGGCTCGCTGCGCCAGTCGAGAGCCTCGAGCCAGGGGTCGCCGCCGGCTCGCACCGTGAGCGGCAGGTTGGCACTGCGCAGGTAGGCGGCAATCGCTGCCGGCACCTCCGCCGGGCCCGCAGCCTCGACGACCGTCGCAGATACCGCGCGCAGCTGGTCGGCGAAGAGTGCCTTCAGCCGCACCCGATCCTGTCGCGCGCGCTCCGGAACGAGGTGCGGCGGCTGTCTTGCGAGACGCTCGGCGACGGCCTCCATGCGGCCCGGCATGGCGGCCCCACGGCCGAGACGCCCGCGGATGGCATTGAGCACGGTGGCTCGACGGCCGGTGCCCGCATCGCTCATCTCGGCACTCCCCGCTGATGCTCGGCCCAAAGCTGCTGGAACGTCCGCCCTTCCGGCGCCGCCATGTCACGGTGTCGCGTCCAGCCGCCCGCAAGCGGTAGCCACCGGAAAGCGCCACGCCGGCGCCCCAGGGCTCCGAGCAGCGCCGCGCCGAAACGCGTTGCCATGTGATATGCTGTCGGCCGCCGCGCCAGCCATGCCCATGTCGCCAGCCCTCGTCTCGCCGCTCCCGTTCCACCACCCGCTGCATGATCCCTGGTGCGCCATTCGCGCATGAGCGCCGGCAGGGGAATCTTCATCGGGCAGACGCTCTCGCACTTGCCACAGAACGTCGAAGCGTTGGGGAGATGCGCCGCCTCGTCGAGCCCGATCAGCGCCGGGTTGATGACCGAGCCGATCGGCCCCGGATAGACCCAGCCATACGCGTGGCCGCCCACCGCACCGTAGACGGGACAGTGGTTCATGCAGGCCCCGCATCGGATGCAGCGCAGCACCTCCTGGAACGGCGTGCCGAGCAGCGCCGAGCGTCCGTTGTCGAGCACCACGACATGATACTGCTCGGGGCCGTCCGGATCGCCCGGCCGCCGCGGCCCGGTGGAGAACGTGGTGTAGACCGAGAACTCCTGGCCCGTCGCCGACCGCGCCAGGAGGCGCAGCAGCGACGAGACGTCCTCGAGCGTCGGCACCACCTTGTCGATCGAGGTGATCACCACGTGCACCCTGGCCAGAGATTGTGTCAGGTCGCCATTGCCCTCGTTGGTGACGATGATCGACGAGCCGGTCTCGGCGATGAGGAAATTGGCACCCGTGATGCCGACGTCGGCCTTGATGAACTTCTCGCGAAGGATCTCTCGCGCTTCACTCACGATCTTGACCGGCTCGTCGAGCGGCCGGTCCTTCGGCAAGTGGGTGTGCTGGCGTCGGAAATCGGCCTCGATCTGCGCCTCGGTGAGGTGGATCGCCGGCGCGATGATGTGGCTCGGGGTCTCCTTGCGGATTTGCACGAGGTACTCGCCGAGGTCGGTCTCGACCACCTCGAGCCCGGCCGTCTCCAAGTGCGCGTTGAGCCCGATCTCCTCGGACACCATCGACTTGCCCTTGGTGACCAGGCGGGCGCTGGCGTCGCGGCAGATGCCGAGAATGATATCGCGGGCGTCGGCCGCCGTCGGTGCCCAGTGCACCTTGGCACCGGCGGCGGTCGCCTTCGACTCCCACGCCTCGAGGTAGAGATCGAGGTGCTCGAGCGTATGGTTCTTGATATCGCGGCCGATGTCACGCAGCGCCTCGAACTCGGGCAGCTTGGCGCGGGCCGCGGTCCGCTGTGCCACCAGCCCCGTCGGCAGCCCCGACAGCGCGCGCTGCAGCTGCCTGTCCTTCAGCGCAGCCTTGACGTTCGACTTGAAGGCGTGGGCGGTGACGTCCATTCGGCAATCCCGGCATCTGGCTCTCGGGCCTTCATAGCGGCAACGGCGGGCACGGGGAACCGGTTTCCCGGCACGCGCCGGCAGCCGGGCGCCAGCCGCGCGAGCACGCGCGACTGGCGTCCTCCGCACGACTTCGGCAAACTCGAGTCGGGGCAGCATGAGGAGCCGAGCATGGATCACGCCGTCGGGGTCAAGGTCTTGAAGCGCATCCTCGCCTACGTCGACGAGGGCACGACGGCCATGGCCGACGCTCCCTGGCTGAACGACGTCACGGCCTACACCTCCCCCGATCATCTCGCCGCTGAGACCCGCGTGCTGTTCCGCCAGCACCCGCTTCTGATGGGTCTTTCCTGCGACTGGCCGAAGCCCGGCGACTGGCGCACCGACGATCTGGCGGGCGTCCCGATCCTCGTGGCCCGCGGTCGGGACGGCGTGCTCCGCGCATTCCTCAACGTCTGCCGGCACCGCGGTGCCAAGGTCGCCGACGGTTGCGGCAACGCCGGCGTCTTCTCCTGCCCCTATCACGCCTGGACCTACAATCTCGACGGCAGCCTGCGCGGCATCCCGGACGAGCGCGCCTTCGAGGGGGTCCGAGCCGACCGGCGCGGCCTCACCCCCCTCCCTCTCTGCGAGCGCTACGGCCTCGTCTGGGTGCTGCCGACGCCATGCGCCGAAAACGGCACCGACCTCGACATCGACCCGTGGCTCGGCGGTCTCGCGTCCGAGCTCGCCTCCTACGATGCCGGCACCTACCACCTCTATGCCAAGCGCCTAGTGCCCGAGACGATGAACTGGAAGATTCTCGTCGACACCTTCCACGAGAGCTACCACATCGGCTTCCTGCACAAGGACAGCCTGACCTCGATCCTCATCCCCAACGTTGCCGACTTTGAGGCCTTCGGCCCCAACCATCGCCTCGTCTTTCCCCGGAGGAAGGTGGAGCGCCTGCGCGCGACACCCGAGACCGAATGGGACCTGATGTGGAACTCGGCGACGGTCTATTGCCTGTTTCCGAACACACTGCTCGTCACCCAGGGCGACCATCTCGAGATTCACCGCATCTTCCCGACCGAGGGCCGCCCCGACCGCGCCATCATGGAGACCTCGTTCTACATCCCGAAGCCGATCGCCAGCGAGGAGGAGGAGCGTCACTGGAAGGCCAACCTCGATCTTCTCATGAACGTCGTGCTCGGCGAGGATTTTCCCGCTGGCCGCACCATGCAGATCGGCTTCGGCTCGGGCGCCCAGACCCACACCGTGCTCGGCCGCAACGAGCCGGCCATGATCCACTATCACCAGTCCCTGCGCCGGGCGCTGTCGCTGCCGGTGTGAGCAGCAATAGGCGACCCATCCGACACCGGCGGTGCCGCCGTCCGCTCCGGACCCGGCGACACGATTGCAAAGCTCGATGGCGCGATTGATTTGCGCCGAAAGAAGTGCGCGGGCTCAATACTCTTGTGGCAACGGTGCCGAGCACGCCTCACGCGAGCTACGGCATTGCGCCAGGCCGATGGGCGTCGGCATCGCTCCCCCACGCGCGTCGGAAATGACATGTCCGATTCACCGACGTTGACGGCGGCCTCCTGTCTCCTCCATGGTGTTTTCAAAAACAGTGAAACGGGAGGATGACTACAACATGCAACGGCGCACGTTCCTGAAGCTCGTCGGCGGTGCCGGCGCAGGGCTCTCGCTCTCTCCGGCCGTGGTTAGCGCCCAGGCGCCATGGCCCAGCAAGCCGGTGAAGCTCATTGTTCCTTTCCCTGCCGGCGGCGGCACCGACAATCTCGCCCGGTACTGGGCCGAGAAGCTCGGCAATGCTTTCGGCCAGCAGTTCGTGATCGAGAACCGCGGCGGCGCCGCAGCCATGATCGGCACCGAGGCCGCTGCGAAGGCTGCACCCGACGGCTATACGCTGCTGGTCTCCTCGAACTCATCGACCGTCAACCTGCCACTCCTGCGCAAGACGCCGTATGACAAGGCATCGCTGACTCCCATCGTACGTGTCGGCGACGGCATATCCGGCTTCTGCGTCTATCCAGGTACTGGTTTGAAGTCGATCAAGGAGCTGGTCGACTATGTGAAGGCCAATCCCGGCAAGATGCCCTTCGGCACGCCAGGAATGGGTACCAGCGGCCATATGCGCATGGAGATGCTGTCGCTTCGGGCCGGCATCAAATTCCTGCACGTGCCCTATCGCGGTGGTGCGGAGGTTCTGAACGACCTTCTCAGCGGGACCGTCCAGATCGCCAACGATCCGTCGAACAATGCAGCCTGCAAGGCAGGCAAGGTCAAGCTGCTGTGCGTCAATCACACCACACGCAGCCCCGATTATCCGGATGTGCCGACGCTCACGGAGGCTGGCTATCCCAATTCCGACGTGCCGCTATGGTTCTCCATCTGGGCGCCTGCGGGCGTACCGCAGCCCATCCTGGATGCCATTCACGCCAAGGTGACCGAGATCTCGAAGCTGCCGGAGACGGCGGCCCGTTTGCTGCTGATCGGCATGCTGCCGGTCACCTCGACTCAGGCCGAGTTGCACGCCTTCCGGGAAGCCGAGATCAAGACCACGAGCGAGCTCATCAAGATGGCCAACATCAAGATCGAGTAGATAACGCCCTCGCCATCGCTCCCGTCGACCGCTGGGCCGTGATTTCACCGCGCGCGCGGCTCATACGTTGGCCGGGACGATTGGCCGTGCTTGGCATGGCGGCCGGTCGCGGCGCCCCTGCGCTCCTGCCCATTGGCGCCGTGCCCTCTCCGCGCTACATCTGCCCTATGGTCACCGTCGTCGATACCAAGCCGCGCCACCCCGAGAAGGCCGCGCGGCCCGAGACACCGCTCCTGCGCAAGCCGGACTGGATTCGCGTGCGCGCGCCGTCGGGCGCCGTCTATTCCGAGACGAGGGCCATCGTCCGGGAGCACGGCCTCTCCACCGTCTGCGAGGAGGCCGGCTGCCCCAACGTCGGCGAGTGCTGGTCGAAGCGCCACGCCACGATGATGATCATGGGCGAGGTCTGCACCCGCGCCTGTGCCTTCTGCAACGTGGCGACGGGCCTGCCGAAGCCCCTCGATGCGGACGAGCCGATGCGTGTCGCCGAGGCGGTGGCGAAGCTCGGCCTTGGCCATGTCGTGATCACGTCGGTCGACCGCGACGACCTCGTCGATGGCGGCGCCGCCCATTTCGCGGCGGTGATCCGCGCCATCCGCACGCGTACGCCTGCGACAACGATCGAGGTGCTGACCCCGGACTTCCTGCGCAAGGACGGCGCCCTCGAGGCCGTCATCGCTGCCCGGCCCGACGTCTTCAACCACAATCTCGAGACGGTGCCGTCGCTCTACCTGCGCATCCGGCCCGGCGCTCGCTACTTCCATTCCCTGCGGCTCCTGCAGCGCGCCAAGGAGCTCGATCCGACCGTCTTCACCAAGTCCGGCATCATGGTCGGCCTCGGCGAGACCCGCGACGAGGTCCTGCAGCTCATGGACGATCTGCGCTCGGCCGACGTCGATTTCCTCACCATCGGCCAGTACCTTCAGCCCACGCGCAAGCACGCCGAAGTCAAGCGTTTCGTGCCGCCGGACGAGTTCCAGTCCCTGGAGCGGACCGCGCGCGCCAAGGGCTTCCTGCTGGTCTCCGCCTCGCCCCTCACCCGCTCGAGCTATCACGCCGACGAGGATTTCGCCCGGCTCAAGGCGGCGAGGTCGGCGCGCTGAGACGGTCGCGGTCCCCATCCTGTGCAGCCGCCGGTCCCGTCTCCGTGTCACGACATGCGCCAATTCGTGGCAGGGCTGGCGGGCTCCCGTCCCAGCGATTCATTAGCTAAGTAGCTGGTATGCCGAGCTTCGAGACGACCCGCCACGTCCCCTATACGCCGAGCCAGATGTTCGACCTCGTCGCCGACGTCGAGCAGTACCCTCGCTTTTTCCCGCTGTGCGAGGCCATGCGCGTGCGCACCCGCGAGAGGAAGGGCGAGACTGAGATCCTCGTGGCCTCCATGGACATCGGCTACAAGGCCATCCGCGAGACCGTGACGACGCGTGTCACTCTCGATCGACGCAGCCTTGCCGTCCGGGTCGATTTCGTCGACGGACCTTTCCGCGTGCTGGAGAACCGCTGGCGCTTCGCCGAGGCCAAGACCGGCGGCACCGACGTGCGCTTCTTCATCTCCTACGAGTTCAAGTCCTTCATGCTGCAGATGCTGGTCGGCACACTGTTCGATCAGGCGTTCCGCCGCTGCGTCACGGCCTTCGAGGCCCGCGCCCGCGAGATCTACGGCCGCGGAGCGCCGCAGGGGGCCATTCCCGTCGCGTGACGCGACGCGATCCGATCGAGTCCAGTCCGATCTGAAACCACATCGACCGGCCACGGGATTGAGACCGCGCAAGTCGGACCGCGCCCATTGATGCCAATCTCGGCCCGCCGAGACGGTGGAACATCGGGAGGGACGAAACCGTTGCCCGGGTTTCGGCCTATCCAGGAGATGAAATTGGCCGTCGCCCCGACCGACACCGACGTTCGCCTGCAGGCGTCGATCGCCGACATCCCCTCGGCGGGGTGGGAGCGGCTGTTGCCGGACGTACCGGACACACGCGGCTATTATCTGGCCGTCGAGAAGGCGCCGCCTCCGAATTTCGCGTTCGGCGCTGTGTCGGCGTCAGACGGTGACGACCTGGTCGCGGTAGCGCCGACGTTCACTCTCGACTATCGCCTCGACACCTCGCTCCAGGGCCCGCTGCATCGCACCCTGGCCGGTCTTTCCGAGCGCTGGCCGGGTTTGGCGTCGGCGAAAGTGATCGCCATCGGCTCCCCGCTCCTGGACAATCTCACGCTGGGCTTCGCCCCGTCGCTTGGCGCCTTCCAGCGCCAACAGATCTTCGGCAGCTTTCTCGAGACGATGGAGGCCGAGGCAGGGCGCACGCGATGCCAGATCATCGTCGCCAAGAGCCTGGACGAGAGTCAGGCTGATTTGCTCCACGATACGTTGACGGCTCACGGCTACCGGCGCATCCGAGCGCTGCCGACGGTCGTCGTCGACCTCCCGTTCGAGACCTTCGACGCGTACCTGATGAGCCTCAGCAAGAAGCGCCGGTCGAACTATCGCCAGAAAATGCGTTCCCTGACGGGCGTTCGCTTCGAGCGCCGCTCGTCCGTCGGGGGCCTGGAGGGCGATCTCTACCGGCTGTTCGAGGCGACGCGTACGAGGAGCCGCGGCCAGTACAACGAGTTCGATAAACTCCACCCGCATTATTTCAGCGAGCTCAGTGCGCAGCTCGGCGAGCGTCTCCAGGTGCTCCTGTTCTGGAAGGATGCGGAGCTTGTCGGCATGCTCACGCTGCTCGTCGGCAAGACGGCCATTATCGCCCGCGACTTCGGCATGAAATATCCCCTGGGGCGCGAGCTGAACCTCTATTTCCTCGCCTTCCTCGAGACCATCCGCTTCGCCATCGACCGTCGCATCGCGACCCTCGACATGGGCGCCACCACCTACGAGACGAAGCTTCAGTTCGGCGGCAGGCTGGACCGGAAGTGGCTATACCTGAAATTCCGCCGGCCGCTGGCGAACCGCCTCCTCGGGCCGCTCGCCCCTCTGTTCGATTTCGAGCGCAACGATCCAGAGCTCGTGCGGCTGGCCGCCATAGAGACGCCACCGGCGGACCGGCGCTAGCCGCTACTTAGCCGCCATGGCGGCCTTGATCAGCGCTTTCGCCTCGGCACTGTCCCACTCGGCGGGACCGACGAGGCGGCCGATCTCGCGGCCCTGGCGATCGATCAACAGTGTCGCCGGCATGCCGATGGCCTTCAGCCCGGCGTGGATGCGGACAGTGGGATCGGCATAGACGCCGAGCTTCTCGACCCTGATCTGGTCCAGGAATTTCTTGGCGCCGGCGATCCCTGTCTTGTCGGCGCTGACGGCCACCACCTGGAACTGGTCGGAGCCGAGCTCGCCCTGCAGTCTGTCGAGCCCTGGCATCTCCTTGCGGCATGGCGCGCACCACGTCGCCCATAGGTTGAGAAGCACCACCTTGCCGCGCCACTCCTTGAGCGACCGCTCCTTGCCGTCGACGTCCTGGAACGGGTGATCGGGCAGCTCCTCCGACGCCTTCTTGAAGACGAATGCCGCCATCTGGCCGACCGAGAACGGGTTGGCGCCGGGGCCCGATGGCAGCGCGACGGGGGTCGAGCCTCCGACCTGCGCGAGCTTGACCGGCCGTCTCGCGTTGTCAGCCCCGCCGGCCATGACGTATACCGCGCCGAAACCCGCGAGGCTGGCGACCGCAATGGTGACGGCCGTGATGGCGTTGCGTCGCCACCGTCCGCCACTGTCGCTGACCTGCTTGTCCACGCCCTTCCTCCCAACCGTCCAACCCATTACGACGAGGCCCCTGCCCGTGACCAACCAACGCGCGAACAAGATGTGGGGTGGCCGCTTCGAGATGTCACCCTCGGAGCTGATGATCGAGATAAACGCATCGATCGGCTTCGACAAGGCGCTGGCGCCGCAGGACATCCGTGGCTCCAAGGCCCACGCCGAGATGTTGGCCGCCCAGGGCATCATCAGCAAGGCCGATGCACGTGAGATCGCCAAGGGCCTGGATCAGATCAAGGCCGAGATCGAAGCCGGAACCTTCGAGTTCTCAGAGCGGCTGGAGGACATCCACCTCAATATCGAGAGCCGATTGACCGAGCTGATCGGTCCCGCCGGCGGCCGGCTGCATACGGCCCGCTCGCGCAACGACCAGGTTGCGCTCGACTTCCGCATGTTCGTCCGCGACAGCCTGGACGCCTTCGATCGTGGCCTCCTGCACCTGCAGCGCGCACTCGCAGCCAAGGCCGAGACCCACTACGATGTCGTGATGCCCGGCTTCACCCACCTCCAGCCGGCCCAGCCCGTCACCTTCGGGCATCACCTGCTCGCCTATGTCGAGATGCTGGCCCGCGACCGCGGCCGCTTCGCCGACGCCCGGGAGCGCCTCAACGAGTGCCCGCTCGGCTCGGCCGCCCTCGCCGGCACCTCGTTTCCGATCGACCGTGCGATGACCGCCGAGGCCCTCGGCTTCGACCGCCCGACCGCCAACTCCCTCGATGGCGTCTCGGATCGGGACTTCGCGCTGGAGACGCTCGCTGCCGCCGCCATCTCGGCCATGCACCTCTCCCGTCTGGCCGAGGAGATCGTGATCTGGATGACGCCGCAATTCGGCTTCGTCACTCTGTCCGACCGCTGGACGACCGGCTCATCGATCATGCCGCAGAAGCGCAACCCGGACGCGGCCGAGCTCTGCCGGGCGAAGGTCGGCCGGATCGCTGGCGCCTTCCAGGGGCTGCTGATGGTCATGAAGGGCCTGCCCCTCACCTATGCCAAGGACATGCAGGAGGACAAGGAGACCACCTTCGACGCTCTGCGGGCCTATCGAGTGGCGGTTGCAGCCATGGCCGGTATGATTGCCGACCTCGAGCCTGTTCCCGACACCATGCGCGCGTCCGCCGGTAGCGGCTACTCCACGGCCACCGATCTCGCCGATTGGTTGGTCCGTACGCTCAAGCTGCCGTTCCGCGAGGCCCACCACGTCACAGGCGCCATCGTGCGACTTGCCGAGACCCGCGGCGAGAGTCTGGAGCAGGTGCCGCTCGAGGCCATGCAGGCGATCGAGCCGCGCATCACCATGGACGTCCTGGGCGTCCTTTCGGTCGACGCATCGGTCCGCAGCCGCACCAGCTATGGGGGAACCGCGCCACAGAACGTCCGCAAAATGGCCCGAGCATGGTCGAAGCGGCTGGAAAAAGATGCTGCCCGCGGCTAGGACTGGCTGGCGCCGCGGTACCGAGATCGCCGTGTCCCGGTGGGGTCCGCCACACGAGACCGGCCAGCCAGGGGATTGGAACGTTCGCATGGCGAAGCGCACGCAGGGGACGATGCACGCCGTTGGTGCCTGGGTGGCACCCGCGCTGCTGTCTGCCGTGCTCGCCATCGCGCTCGCCGGCTGCGGCGTGCGCGGCTCGCTGGAAAATCCTCAGACGGCCGAGGCCAAGCAAAAGGCCGCTGCCGACTCTGGTCAGGGCAAGCCCGAGGATGCCGCGCCGAAGCCGCACAAGGACTTCATCCTGGACGGCTTGATCCGGTAGGCGCGCGAACCGTGTCGCGGGCGCCTCGAGGGGCGCGGCGGCACTTGCATTGCGACGACTGCCGCCCGATCCTCTCCGGGATCCGGTGCACTTCGAAAACCGCAAGACAAGGCGGGCGGCGCGCGCGCCGCTGCAGCCGAGCATTGGACGGGGTTTGGTGTCAGCGCCAGTAGGGCTATCGGCAACGTCGCGATCGCCGGCCGCGCTCACCCGGTTGACGGCCGCCGCCGCCGAGCCGACCATGGCAACACACCCCGAAGAGCCCCCCATGAAGATCGCCAAAGTCCTGTCGCAGATCGTGCAGCTTCCCGCCGACGAGCCTCTGGCCGACGGACCGCAGGTGCCCGGAGCGACGCGGCCGTTCGTGCTGGTCAAGGTGGTCACGGCGGACGGTATCGAGGGCATCGGGGTGACGTTCTTCGGCGCCGCCATGACGCGGAGCCTCAAGCAGGCAGTCGATGACCTCGGCGCCGTGATCGTCGGCGACGACCCGACAAGGGTCGAGGCGATTGCCGAGAAATGCCGGCAGGCCGCGGGCAGCACCGGACCCGGCGGCGTCATCACGCTCGCCATGTCGGCGATCGACACGGCGCTCTGGGACATTCGCGCGAAGGCGCTCGGCGTGCCGCTCGCCAAGCTGCTCGGCGGCTTCCGCGACAAGGTGCCGGCCTATGCGTCGGGCGCGCTGATGCGCCAGTTCACGCTGAAGGAGGTCGAGAGCGCCGGCCGCAAGCTGGTCGAGCGCGGCTGGACGGCGATGAAGACGCAGCTCGCGCTGCCGGGCCACACCACGCCGGACATCGAGGTCAACCGCATCAAGGTGCTGCGCGAGGCCATTGGCCCCGACATCCAACTCATGTGCGACATCAACCAGCGCTGGACCACGTGGCAGGCGATCAGCATCGGCAATCGCATCGAGGAGTACAATCTGCGGTGGCTCGAGGATGTGTCGCGCGCCGACGACTTCCAAGGCCTCGCCGAGGTGACGCGGAACCTGAAAATGCCGGTCGCCGGCGGCGAGTATGTGTGGGGCATCGAGCCGTTCCGCCAGATGCTGGAGCACCGCTCCGTCGACATCGCCATGATCGACCTCGTGCGTGTCGGCGGCATCACGCAATGGATGAAGGTCGCAGGCATGGCCGAGGCGTTCAACATCCCGGTCGTGTCGCATCTCATCCCGGAGGTGCACGTTCACCTGATCGCCGCCATCCCGAACGGCGAGATCGTCGAATACATGCCCTGGTGCCGCGACCTGTTCGAGAGCCCGCCGATCCCGGTCAAGGGCCAGATGACCGTGCCCAGCACGCCCGGCCTCGGCCTCGCGTTCGCCAAGGCCATCGACCAGGGGTTCTAAGGCCTGAGCGACGTTTCGCTCTCCGCCGCTGTCCCCTGCTCGGCGCTGCGGAGGCCCTTCGCGGGGCGGCGTCCTGTGCTTACCTCACCACCAGCACCGGTAGATCGGTGTGGGTGAGCACCTTCTGGGTCTCGCTGCCGAGGATCAAGGAGGAGACGCCGCGGCGGCCGTGAGACGCCATGACGATCAGGTCGCAGCTCTTGTCCTTGGCCGTCCGCACGATCGCCTCCCACGGGTGATCGTGGCTGGCGCGGACGGTCTCGACGGCGACGCCTGCGGCCACCGCCGCCTGCTGGAGCCCGGCGAGTCTCTCGTTGGCCGACTTGACGATCTCGGCCTCGACGATTGCCACCAGATGCTCGGGAACCAGGTCGCGCGGGATCGCCGTGTGCAAAGGCTGCGACACGGTCACGCCGACGACCTTTGCGCCGATCGACTTGGCCAGTGCGATACCTTGTCGGACAGCTCGCTCGCAGAACCCGCTGCCGTCGGTGGGGATCAGGATGGATTTGTACATCGTTCTGGCCCGTCGCGCGTTGGAGACTACCGCATTTCCCCTAGCACGGGCCGCGAGACAGCCGTTTGCTCTGGGACAACCGGGCCAGCCGTCCGGCCGCCGCCTCTGAGGTTGCCGTTCGGGCACGGGACCGCTATATAACCGTCATCCCAATACGTAGCAGACCGTCTGACGAGCCGGATTCGAGCGGCGGTCGTCCAAGGAAGCAGTGCCTATGAGCAACCGTACACCATTGATGCCCAAGGCGACCGCAGTGTGGCTCGTGGAGAACACGTCGCTGAGCTTCGACCAGATCGCCGAGTTTTGCGGCCTGCACAACCTGGAGGTGAAGGGCATCGCGGACGGCGACGTTGCGCAGGGCATCAAGGGCCAGGATCCGATCTCGTCAGGGCAGCTCTCCCGCGAGGAGATCGCTCGCGCAGAGGCCAATCCCAACCATCGGCTGCGGCTCGCCGAGCCCAAGTACGAGATGCCGGCGGTCAAGACGAAGAAGGGCCCGCGCTACACGCCGGTCTCGCGCCGCCAGGACCGGCCGAATGCGGTGCTCTGGCTGTTGCGCAACCACCCGGAGCTCAAGGACAGCCAGATCATGCGTCTCGTCGGCACGACCAAGCCGACCATTGCGGCCATTCGCGAGCGCACGCACTGGAACTCGCCCAATCTGCAGCCGCAGGATCCCGTGACCCTGGGGCTTTGCTCCCAGCTCGATCTCGACGCCGAGGTCAAGAAGAGCTCCAAGCGCGTCGTGCCCCTCGGTGAGCAGCCAGTCATGCCCGTCGCAGAGCGAGCCGGCACCCTGCTGCCGGCCTCGGCGACCATTCCAGGTCTCGGTGACCAGCCGGTGATCGACGATCTCGAGCCGGCTGCCGACGAGCGGGCCCGGGTCAAGGCCGAAAGCGACGAGGACCGCCGGGTGTTCGCTAAGCTGCAGCAGCTGACGCGGCCGAGCGAGGACGGCGAAGGCTTGGACGAGGAGGACGCCCAGCCGTCCGTCGATAGCAATTCCGATTTTGCCGACACTGACGCGGAGCCCGCCGACAAGCCGGAATGAGGTATCCGCGCGGCCGGCCGGCCGGCCGGCCGCGCTCCCGTCCCCGCAGGGCTCGCAGCTACAGGACCGCTACCACAGCGGCGCCGCGTCGACGGTCGAGACGTGTGCGGCCACGACCTTCCATCCGGCGGCGGGAAACCGCACCCATGTCTGGCTCTGGCGGCCGACCAGATCGCGCCCGCGCACCTTGAACTCGAGGTTCACGGTCGCGATGTGCCGGCCCAGCGTCAGGATCTCGAGGCGAATCCGCCGCTCCTTGATGCCGGGACCGGGCGGACGCGCGACCCGGTGCTTGTGGATCTCGTCGAAGCCGTAGCCGTTCTCGTGCAGCGCATATCGGATCGTGTGCGGGCTCTGCCAGAAGGTGGCATCGAGGACGTCGACATTCTTGTCGATCAGGGCCTGTTCGTAGCGCTCGAACAGCTCGCGCACCTCGGCCACCACCTCGGGCCTGTTCGGTGTGAGGTCGGGCGTATCCAATATCGTCAAGCGATGCTCTCCATGGCTCGGGCAACGGCGATCAGGCTCGCGTCGGCGCCGCGCGCGCCGACGATCGAAAGGCCGACCGGGACTCCGTCTGCGGTCGTGGCCCCGGGTAAAGAGACCTGCGGGTGCCCGGCAAGGCCGCCGTGGGCGGCGAGGCATGTGATCCGGTCGCGGACCGGATCGAGCTCGGCGACCGACAGACCTTTGAGCGGTGCCACGCATGGCGTCGTCGGCAGGCAGAGGATCGTTCCCGGTGGGACCAGCCAGGCGAGCCGCGCCCTCGCCTCCGCGCGCATGAGGCTGGCCCAGTTGCGGTCGGCGGTGGCAATGGTGGAGCCGAGAAACAGATTGCGGGCCACGACGAAAGCGAAACGCGGGTTCTCACGCTCCACCCAATCCTTGAAGGTCAGCCACGCCTCGTAAGGCTGCAATGTGCGCTGCGCGCGGGCCCATACCGAAAGCCCCTGCGGCGCCAGCAGATCCTCCCGTGACGCTCCGATGAGCCGCGCGAGGCGGGTCACCATGGGCTCGAGCGCTGCCCGAACGTCCGGGTCGGCGAAACCGAAGGCATCCACGGCAACGACGAGCCGCGTCGGCAACGCATCGGAGATCGGCTCGCCAAGCAGCACACTCGAAGCTCGGGCGAACGTCGCCGCATCACGCGCAAACCACCCAGTGGTGTCGGACGTCGGCGCCTGGGGCAGCATGCCCTCGACCGGCAACCGCCCGTGCGTCGGGCGAATTCCGTAGAGGCCGCAGAAGCTTGCGGGCACGCGCACCGAGCCGCCCGTATCGGTACCGAGCGCGAGATCGCAATAGCCCTGTGCTACCGCCGAGGCCGAGCCCGACGACGACCCGCCCGGCACACGGTCGGGAGCCTTCGGATTGAGCGGCGTCCCGTCGAACGCGTTCTCGCCGAGGATGCCGAGGCTGATCTCGTCGGTAATCGTCTTGCCAACCAGTGTGGCGCCCGCCGCGAGCAGCGTCTCGACCGCCCAGGCGTGGCGCGCCGGCACGGCGTGCGTGCGGGCCCAATCGTGGTTGCCACCGCCGGTCGGGTGACCCGCGACATCGAACAGATCCTTGGCCGCAAAGGTGAGGTCGCTCAGCACGCCCGCGGGCGCGCCGGCAATGCGGATGTCGCCGCCGGGCACGAGAAACCCGGTCGTGCCCGGTCCGGGGTGAGTGTTGCCGGCCATCAGCGCAATCCCTCCGTGATGGCGACGAGACCGTCCAGGGTGCGGAGGGTCTGATCCCGGGGCGCCGTCGGAATGGCGAGCACCGTGCGATCGATCGCCGCGTCGGCCAGTCTCTTGACGAGGTCGCGATCGTGCTTCGGACCATAGACGCTCATCGGCAGCGTGTCGGGGTCGCGACCACTCTCGGCGACCATCTGTCGAAACCTCGGCAACATGTCGAGGGCGTTCTGATCCCGTCCGCCGATCGGCATCCAACCGTCGCCGTACTCGATGGCGCGCCTGGCACCGAACGGGAAGGCACCTCCGAGAATGATGGGTGGCCAGGGCTTCTGCACCGGCTTCGGCCAGCACCACATCGGCTCGAAATCGACGTACGTGCCGTGGTACTCGGCGACATCGTTGGTCCAGATGGCTTTCATCGCCTCGACGCGCTCGCGCATCAGCGCGAAGCGGGTTTTGAAGGCGGTGCCATGGCTCGCCATCTCCTCGGCATTCCAGCCGCCACCGATGCCGAAGACGAAGCGTCCACCGGACAGATAGTCGATGGTCGCAACCTGCTTGGCGGTATGGATGGGATCGCGCTCGACGACGAGGCAGATGCCGGTGCCGAGCCGGATGCGCTTCGTCACCATCGCCGCCGAGGTCAGCGACATGAACGGATCCAGCGTCTCGCGGTAGTGGTTGGGAAGTACGGGTCCGCCGCCCCACGGCGAGGTTCGGCTGACGGGGATGTGGGTGTGCTCCGGCATCCAGAGCGATTCGAAGCCCCGCTCCTCGACGGCCACGGCGAGCTCGGCCGGCGGTATCGAATAGTCGGTCGCGAACATCGAGATGCCGATCTTCATCGCGGACGCTCCATGGCTCGGTCGGTCTCAGAAGCATGGGAGCTTCGCCGCTGCCCGCACGATTGACAAGCCGGGCGTTCGCGGGCCGACAATGGCGCCCCCGATCATCCAACGGAGTGCCCGCCATGCCTGACCCCAACGCATCCCGCCTGCTGCTGCCAGCCGCGCTCAGCCTCGGCGGCAAGCGCGTCTGCGTCACCGGGGCCGCCAGCGGCATCGGACGTGCGACAGCGCGGGCCGCCCACGAGCTCGGTGCGACGGTGTTGCTCGTCGACCGGGCGCCGCTGGCCGAGGTCAAATCGGAGCTCGACGCCCTCGGCGCCGCGGTGGAATCGATCGAGGGCGACCTCCTCGATGAGGGATTTCCCGACAGGATCCTCGCCAAGGGGCCAGTCGATGGACTTGCGCACTGTGCCGGCGTGCTGGGCCGCACGCCGCTCTTGAAGGCAGCCAACCCGCGCGAGCGCTTCCACAACACCATGGACGTCAATGTGCTGGTGCCCATCACTCTGGGCTCGGCCATGATCGAGCATATGGCGGCCCGCGGCGGGGGATCGATCGTCATGATCGGGTCGGTGGCAGGGCGGACGGGAGGCACGTCGCTCTCGACGCCGATCGACTACGCGGCCTCGAAAGGCGCGTTGCACGTCATCGTGCGTTGGCTGTCGCGCAATGCGGTGGGACGGGGCGTCCTCGTGAACGGCGTGGCGCCCGGCCCCGTCCGGACGCCGATGACGGCCGGCAATACCATCGATCCGAAAACACTGCCCCGTGGACGAATGGGACAGCCGGAGGAGATCGCCTGGATGATCATGATGCTGCTGACGCCGGCCGCGTCCTACGTGTCGGGGGCCGTGCTCGACTGCAACGGCGGCTCCTATGTCGGCTAGGCAGTCGGACAAACGCACGGCGCCAGCGGCAAAAGACTGATTGCGGTCACCATGGCTCACGCCTGTCGGCGCTTTTCCTGCTCCAGGGCAAGTTGAAGCTGCTCCCGGGCAGGCCTGTTGTAGGGGGCGATCTCCAGCGCCTTGCGGAAGGCGGCCGCGGCGTCGCCCGGGCGGTCTTGCTGCAGTCGCACCAGACCAATCGTCATATTGGCGATGTCGTTGCCCGGGTGGAGCGCGACGAAGGTCTCGGCCTGCCGAGAGGCCTCGTCCAACTTGCCTTGAGCGATACGGACGATGCACAGCCGCTGGCTGGCATCTGCCAGACTCGGCAACGCGGCGAGCGCCTTGGCGTACGCCTCCTCGGCCTCTGCGAGATTGCCGTTGCGCTCGAGTGCGCCACCGAGATTCATCCACAGCGCCGGGGCATCGGGTTTGAGCTCGCCGGCGCGTTTCAACATCCGGATGCCTTCGGCGCTACGGCCATCCATCACGTGAGCCGATCCGAGAAGATGCAGAATGTCGAAGTCGTCCGGCTTGCGTGACGCGAGGTGCCGGAGGGTGCGCACGGCCTCCCCTGGCCTGCGGGCCCCCATGTAGGCGACGGCACTTTGGATGCCTTGCTTCAGCTCGGCGTCGGTCAGTGGGGTGATCGGCTTCACGGGCGCCTCTCGTGCCGTTGCGATGCCTCCTGTTTCCAGCAAGCGGAGGGGCAGGTCAATCGCCCGCGCCCGCGTGCTGTGGACAGTGACGGCCTCAGGCGGCGTGCGAGGCCAGCGGCTCGGTCAGGACAGAGTAGAGCACCACGCTGTCGCGGGCGGCCCGCAGCTTCTCGAGGGTCAGCGGGTCACGCAGGACGCGCGAGATGCGCGCCAGCGCCTTGAGATGATCGGCGCCGGCCTGCTCGGGCGCGAGCAGAACGAACACCAGGTCGACCGGCTCACCGTCCGGTGCATCGAAGTCGATCGCTTCGTCGAGCTGGGCGAAAACCGTAGCGATGCGCTTGAGCCCGGCGATGCGAGCATGCGGTATCGCTATCCCGCGGCCGACGCCAGTCGAGCCGAGCCGCTCACGCTGCAGGAGGGTATTGAACACGGTGCGCTCATCGAGCCCCGTGACGGAGGCAGCTCGGTGCGCCAGCTCCATGAGCGCCTGCTTCTTGTTCTTGACCCTCAGGCCGGCAAACACCGCCTCAGGTCTCAATAGATCGCCGAGATCCATCTCTGTCGGCCCTTCTTGCAGCCCGCACATGGTGACCCGATTCGGGTGCCGGCCGCTACGCGCAGGCGTATTCCCCCATCGAGGCAATAACATGAAGGCGCAAATCACTGATCAGTAGATATATTGTTGCACTTGCCCGCAAGTGCAACGGTGGCCTGGGTGGTTTGAGCAGCGGGACCGTAGTCAGCCAGCCTTGCCCTGTCAAACCACGTTTTCCATTACGGTTTCAGGCGTTCAGACCTCGCTTCACTCCCCCCTCGCGCGCCCATGAAAAAGCGCCGCAAATGAGGTCCGCCAGTGCCTTCTCTGGCTTTGTCGCGGAACGCGAGGGATACCCGCACCGAGGACGAGTTCCGTCCTGTGAGCTACCTTCACAGTCGCATGCCCGGCGAAACGGTCGAGCGCCACTGCGTCCGTCTCGCGCGCCTCCTCCGGCCGGTGTGTTTCACCCGATGCACCCGTGAATGGTGGCACTCCGTCCATCGGCGGGAGGCAGGTGGCGCAGCCGTGCCTCCCCCATCGAGCCCTGGCGGCTACGTCCGAGTGGAGGCCCCATCGCATCGCCACTCAGATCCGGGCCACCCTGATGTTGTTGGTCGAGCCCTGGCGGCCGAACGGGATGCCGGCAATGATTACGATCCGGTCGCCCGGTCTCGCGAAACCTTCTTCCAGCGCGTGCGCTTTGGCGTGGTCGACCATCTCGTCGTAGTTGGTGATCTCGGGCGACACGACGTTATGCGAGCCCCAGAGCAGCGCGAGGCGCCGCGCGGTCAGGGCTGTCGATGTGAGGCTGAGAATCGGCACCCTCGGCCGCTTGCGCGCCGTCCGCATGGCGGTCGTGCCACTGGCCGTATAGGCGACAATGGCTGCCGCGCCGATCGAATCCGCGATGTCGGCCGCCGCCGCAGCCACGGCATGCGCCGTGGTGTCCTCTGGCGTCGGCTGCAGGGCCTCGATGATCGAGCGGTAGAGCTTATGCCCCTCGGTGTGCTCGATGATGCGGCTCATCATCGAGACAGCCTCCGCCGGCCAGTCGCCTGACGCGGATTCCGCCGAGAGCATGACGGCGTCGGCGCTGTCATAGATGGCTGTCGCCACGTCCGAGGCCTCTGCGCGGGTCGGCGACGGCGACTTGATCATGGATTCGAGCATCTGCGTCGCGACGACGACGGGCTTGCCGGCATGGCGGCAGAGCCGGATCAGCTCCTTCTGCCGTCCAGGGACGTCCTCCGGCGGAATCTCGACGCCGAGGTCGCCCCGCGCCACCATCACCGCATCGACCAGGGCCACGATGTCCTCGATGCGGCCGAGCGCCGCCGGCTTCTCGATCTTGGCCATGATGCCGGCGCGGCCCTTGATCAGGCCCTGCGCCTCGATCACGTCGGACGGCCGTTGCACGAACGACAGCGCCACCCAATCGACGCCGAGGCCTAGCCCGAAGGCGAGGTCGTCGCGGTCCTTGGGGGTCAGCGGCGAGATCGTCAGCTCCGTCTGCGGCAGGTTGACGCCCTTGCGATCGGACAGGACTCCCCCGACCACGACGCGCGCCCGGATCCGGTCCTTCTCGCAGCCGACGCACTCGAGTTGCAGCTTGCCATCATCGATCATGATGCGGTGGCCGGGCATCATGTTCTCGAACACCTCCGGGTGCGGCAATGCCACCGAGTGCACGTCGCCCGGCTCCCGGTCGAGGCGAAAAACCAGCTCGTTGCCCGAAATCAGGGTGACGGGTCCGGACTTCAGCGTGCCAATCCGAATCTTCGGCCCCTGGAGATCTTGAAGTACGCCGATCGGACGCTTCTTGCGTGCCTCGAGCGCCCGGATGGCATCGAACCGGCGCTTGTGGTCCTCTTGCGTGCCATGACTGAAATTCAGCCGGAAAACGTCGGCGCCGGCGTCGAACAGTTTCTCGATCATCGCAGGGTCCGAGCTCGCGGGACCGAGTGTGGCGATGATCCTGGCCTTTCGTTGACGGCGCATGTGCGAGCCCTCCGGTCATTGCTGCAGTGCCGAACAGGTGGCCGTCGTTAGCATGGTTTCCAGTCCGGTCCCAGCCGGAGATGGAGCATGCGAAACGTCGACATGGGCCGGCCTCGTCAGAGCCCGCGACGAGCCGTCCGGGCAGGATCACGGCGGCTCACGGCGATTTGGCTGGCAATCCCGTCGGGGACGCGGCAAACAGACTGCCACTGACGACCGTTCAAAGGAGCGCAGTATGATCTCTCGACGTGGATTTTTCAGTCTTGCCGGTGGTGTCAGCCTCGCCGGAGCGCTTGGTCTCTCCGTAAGCAGCGAAGCATTGGCGCAGAAGACGGCGCCCGTCTTCACTGGGATCGTCAAGGGTGTCGCAGTCGGTGGCTATGACCCGGTCGCCTATTTCACCGAGAGCAAGCCGGTCAAGGGCAATCCCGCCATCTCCTTGGACCACGAAGGTGCCAAATGGTACTTCGCGACGGAGGCCAATCGCGAGACCTTCAAGAAGGAACCGGCGAAGTACGCCCCTCAGTACGGCGGCTATTGCGCTTGGGCCGTCTCGCAAGGTTATACGGCGAAGGGCGATCCTGAGGCTTGGACGGTCCACAACGGCAAGCTCTATCTGAACTACAACAAGAGCGTGCATGCCGACTGGTCGAAGAATATTCCGGGCCACGTCGCCAAGGGCGATGCGAACTGGCCCAAGGTATTGGCCAAATGATCGGTACGGCCAGTTTTACACTCTGAATGTGCGCCGCGTGTCTGCCAGTGCTGCCGTCAGGGAGTTGGCGAGATCGCGGCGCTCGTCGTCCGTGAGAAAGCGCGCGAACGAGACGGCGCGATCGTGCAGGCGCAACTTGAGATCCGTACGGCCGTCCCGGCCCTCGAGCAGCTCGACGCGCACCCAATATGGATTGAACGAGAATTCCTCGCGCCGTCCCGACGGATGGAAGCGCGTCACCGTCAACGCCTCCGGCACGAGCTCCACCGTCTCGCGCAGCCGGCCCGAGCGGTAGTTCAGCCGGAACGCCAGATAGATCACCGCCAGGTCGAGGCCGAAGAACCCCACCACCGGCCAGGCTCCCATCAGATAGAATGCCAACCCCGCCACGAAGCTCACGAGACTGATGGCGCTCATGAGAAGCAGGAAGCCGGCCGGAGACAGCGAGCGGTGAGGAGCCAGCACCGCGCGAAAAATGCCCGGCTCTTGCACATCGATCGTATTCTCGTCCATGTGAAGGGATCCCGAATGAGCCTCCCCAGGCAGGATTTAGATCACGGAAGATGAAGCGCGCCAAGCCCGCGGGCAATCCAGCGAGCGAGCCTCGCTCCCAGACCACCGGCATGACTGTCGGCCTCGCCGGCCGTGTGGCGCGCTCCCGGGACGGCATGACCGCACAAGGCGGCAGGCGCCGCAAGGGCGTCGGCAAGCCGGCGCAGCTCTCCCCCGAGACTATCAGCGAGATCTTCAGACGGCTCGCCGCCGCCAATCCGGAGCCCAGGGGCGAGCTCGAGCACGTCAACGATTTCACACTCCTCGTCGCGGTGGTGTTGTCCGCCCAGGCGACGGATGCAGGCGTGAACAAGGCAACGCGCGAGTTGTTCCGTCTCGCCGACACGCCCGAGGGGATGGTCGCGCTCGGCGAGGAAAGAGTTCGCGACTTGATCAAGACGATCGGTCTGTTCCGCAACAAGGCGAAAAACGTCGTGCTGCTCTCCCAGGCCTTGATCGACCGGCACGGGGGCCAGGTCCCCCGCAGCCGCGAGGCGCTCGAGGCATTGCCCGGCGTCGGCCGCAAGACGGCAAACGTCGTGTTGAACAGCGCCTTCGGCGAGCCGACCATCGCCGTCGACACCCATCTCTTCCGTCTCGCCAACCGCCTGTCGCTGGCACCCGGCAAAACGCCGCTGGAGGTCGAGAGGAAGCTGCTCGAGGTGATTCCTCCCCAATATCTGCGGCACGCCCACCATTGGCTGATCCTGCATGGCCGTTACATCTGCAAGGCTCAGCGGCCGCGCTGTGGCGATTGCCCGATCGCCGATCTGTGCACAGCCAAGGACAAGTCGGTGTGAGCCCCGTCCGCCCGAGCGGTGGTGGCGTCGTCGATGCCCCTACCGAGGTGATGATCGGCTGCCTCGAAGTCTTGCAGCCCATGCGCCTGCCGCTGGTGGTGGGAGAGCCGAGCGGTCGGCTGGCAGCGGTATTGATTGCAAGGGGCGCGTCGCCAGGCGAGTGGCTGCGGCAGGCCGTGCAAGGCCGAGCCGACCAGGCTCGCCCCTGGCCGGACGACGACACGCCCCGTGATGCCGCGCTCATCCGCCTGCCGAAGGCCAGGGATGCCCTCGATCTCGCCCTGCATGCCTCTGCGTCTAAAATCGCGCCCGGCGGCCCGATAGCCGTTTTCGGCGCCAATGATGAAGGAGTGCGGTCCGCCGCAGCACGACTGGAAGCCGTCGCCTCCAGCATCGTGACGCTGGAGACACGCCGTCACTCCCGTGTCATTGCTGGCATGCGGAGGCCGGACATCGAGCGCCTCAAAGGCCGTTTGGCCGATTGGCGCCGGGTGCACGAGATCGAGATTCTGGGCCTGCGCCGGCCCTGGGTCGCATACCCAGGGGTGTTTGCCGGCGGCGGGCTCGATGCCGGGACGGCGTTGCTGCTGGCCCACCTGCCGCCGATTGCTGCACGCGCCCGCGTGCTCGACTTTGCCGCCGGAACAGGCGTGATCGCGGCTGGCGTCCTGGCGCGTCAGCCGCAGGCGACGATCGACATGATCGAGGCTGACGCCATCGCCCTCGAGGCTGCCCGCGAGAATGTCCCCCTGGCAAAGCCGATCCTCGGCACTGGCCTGCCGGCCGAGCCAGAGCGGCGCTATGACCTCATCCTGTCGAACCCGCCGATCCACGACGGCATCGCGGAGAGCCGCGCCGTGCTCGACCGGCTCATAGCGGGGGCGCCTGCCTGCCTCGCATCTGGAGGCGCGCTGGTGGTCGTTGTGCAACGGCGGATACCTGTGCTGGACGCGTTGCAGAAGGCGTTCGGCACAGGCGAGATCGTCGCCGACGACGGGCGCTTCACGATCGCGGCTGCCACCACCGGAAAACGGAGATGACGGTCGATGGACAGGCGGCATCGCGCCAGAGGGCGCGTCCCTGTCTACTTGTCGCCGAGGGCTGCCTGCTTCTGGCTCGCCGATCCCGCAGTGACCATCCCGGTGAACCGGTAGTGCCCGGTAATGCGATCGACGAACAGCGCATCCTCGAGCTGAGGCCCCCAGCCGCGGTTGTGGATGATCATCGGCCGCCCGGACGGCGCGATCCGGTGCGTCACGAGCGCAATGTGAGACGTCGACGACCTGTTCTGCGGACGGTGATAGGTGACGAGATCGCCCGGCTGATAGTCCTCCGAGGCATCGCTGATCGGCAGAGACTTGCCGTGTCGCGTGAGGAAACGTCGAACCACCTCGACACGACGGTGATCGATGTTTCGGTCGCCAGTGCCGGAGCGGGTCACTTGAATCAGCGCCTGCAGGTCGATGCCGAGCTCGCGATAGGCACGAACGATGACGTCCGTGCAGACGCCGAACATGGGCGCTACGTCGCCCATCGGATACGCGATCCGCTGATAGCGTGGATTGTAGATGACGAGCCCTGCCAGCTGGCGCACTGCAGCCGCCGAAAGCGCCATTCCGAACGCCGCTGGCTCCGAAGGCGGCACCAGCGTCGCCTGGGGCACGCGCCGTCCCTCCAGCAGGCCGGGCTTCGCCGGACAGACGTGAGCAGGTGGCTCCGCCAATGATGCCAGGCCCGGCAGCGGCGGCGCCGGAGGCTCGATCAGCAGTGCGAGGCCCGGCAGCGGCGGCGCCGGAGGCTCGATCAGGAGCGCGAGGCCCGGCAGCGGCGGCGCCGGAGGCTCGATCAGGAGCGCGAGGCCCGGCAGCGGCGGCGCCGGGGCCTTACCGACAGTGCCGGGCCGAACCGCCGGATCGACCATCGCCACCCGCTCTCCGGTGGCGGACTTGACCGGTAGCTCGGCCCGATCCGCTGCGGATATCGAAGGCGGACGTGCTGCGGGCGCTGGAGCCTTGGCGGCGATGACCAGACGCGGCGCCTGCGCGAGCAGCCGGTTGATGCTCCGCTCTGCGCCGAGCGACAGGGCGACGATCAGGAACGGGGCGAGCAGAACGGCAAGCGCAAAGCGGTCGTCGCTGGCATGGGAGCCGAAGGAAAGGCTCCGGATGGATGGGCCGCCCGAGGCTTTCGGCGGATGGTGCCGGGATCTGGCTGCGCCCGGCCTTGGAGCGCCGTGTGCCACAGCCGGACGGCCTTCGGCGAGCTTGCGACGCGGCCTGCTGTCTGCGGCGAGCGACGGTTGAGCCGCTGCAGCCTCGCGCCGCTGCGGCTTGGCTTTCGCCCTGTTCTTGGGCTTTCCCCTGCCCTTTGCCTGCTTCTTCACGCGGCGCCACCCTGGGGCTGACGGCTCTGCCGACCCGGCGTCGTCACGGCTCGCCCACCCTGACCGCGACACTCAATTTATAACATATTTCTAAATGGTTAGAGTTACAAGCAGGTAAACAGCCTCAGTTCTGGAGCTGCTTCCCGGATGCCTACCATCCGGCGGATGTCCGCCGGCGTCAATCCGGCACCCCGCAACGCGGCGAGACTGGTATCGCCATGCCGCTTCGACAATTTCCGTCCGTCGACGGCCGCAATGAGGCGATGATGCAGGTAGATCGGCGCAGACAGCCCCAGCAGCACCTGCAGCAGCCGGTGGACGTCGGTCGAGGCCCTGAGATCGGCCCCCCTCACGACGTGGGTTATGCCCTGCCGCGCGTCATCGACGACCACGGCGAGGTGATAGCTCGCCGCGCCCCCCTTGCGCTGGATGACGACGTCGCCCCAGCGCTCGGGCCAACTTTCCACCCGGCGCGGAACGAGAGCCTCGTCCATCTCCATGTAGCCGAGACACACGTCGCCGCCGAGCGTGCGCAACTGGTTCAGGGCCCGGGCCATGTCGAGGCGGAGGGCAAACGGTGCGCCGGAAGCACGGCGGCGTGCGACCACGTCCTGATCCAGCCCTTTGCACAGGCCCGGATAGATGGGCGCCCCGTCTGGGTCGACGCCGCCGCCAGCCGCCGCCGTTTGGACCTCCTGCCGGCTGCAGAAGCACGGGTACAGAAGCCCCATGGCCACCAGTTGTGAGGCAGCCTCAGCATAGACCGGCAGCTGCTCCGACTGCCGCAGCACCGGCCCGTCCGAATGGACCCCGAGCCACGCCAGATCCTCGAGGATAGCCGTCGTATGCTCCGGACGGCACCGCGCGAGGTCCGTGTCCTCGATGCGGATCAGCAGCCTTCCACCCAGCCGACGGGCGACCTCGACGTTCAAGAGCGCCGACAGCGCATGCCCGAGATGCAGGCGGCCGGTCGGACTGGGTGCAAACCGCAAGACGGCTTGTGCGCCGGCACCGATCCCGTCGATGCATACGTTCTTCGAAGCTGGCTCCGTCGCGTCAGGCATTCCGTCACCGGCAGCGCGAGACTAGACTGACATTTGTGGCTGCGATCCTCAGCCCTGTGCCCGAGAGCAACGATGCGCGCAAGACACCGATCATCGCCGCGCCTCATCGAGAGCGAGCACGACTTGGCCGTAGGAATCCGGTCGCTGCGGCGCAAGTGCGGCGTCGTGCGCATCATGCACGACAAGGCCGGCATGCCGCCGCTGCGTCGCAGGCCGGGCGGCTTCGAGGGATTGGCCCGCATCATCGTGGGCCAGCAGCTTTCGGTCGCGAGTGCGGCGGCCATCTGGTCGCGTACCGAGGCCGCCGTGGTGCCATTCGAGGCGCCGGGCCTGCTTGCCGCCAGCGACACCACCTTGCGTGCGGCGGGACTATCCACCGGCAAGGTGCGGACCTTGCGCGCCATTGCCGCAGCCGTCGCGGAGCAGGGGCTCGACCTCAGCGCCTTGCACGACTGCACCGACGAGGAGGTTCACGCCGCGTTGACGGCCATCACCGGCATTGGCCCCTGGACGGCCGACATTTACATCATGTTCTGCCTCGGACGTGCCGATGGCTTCGCGCCGGGCGACCTGGCCTTGCAGATCGCCCTGCAGATGGCGGCCGGACTCGATGCGCGCCCGACCCACAAGGAGCTGGCCGCCTTCGCCGAGCGCTGGCGCCCGTGGCGCGGTGTCGCCGCCCGGCTGCTCTGGGCCTACTACAAGGCCGTGAAGGATGCGCGCTCGGGCGTGCCGGTCTGATGGGTTTGGCGGCGCCTCACAGCAGCCGATGAAAGACGCTTGCACCCCGGATCGTGCTCCATGCCTGAAGCACGTGGCGCACGAGGCGGGAATGCGGCGCCGTTCAACCCTGTTCACGCACGCGCGAGGCGCCCTTTCAATGGCGCCGCAACGCAACATATAAGCCTCGCAGCCCAACGAGGCGCACTGCATCAGTGCCAGACAAACCGCTGATGCGGAGACGAAAATCGAGTGATCAAGGAGCAAGAGCCATGAAATTCGCAGCAGCCGCCATCGTCGCCTTGAGCCTGCTTTCCGGCGTCGCGCAGGCCCGTCCCGTAGATGGCATCTTCACCGACATCGAGCGCACCGCGCCTCGCAGCGTGTTCGATGACCTGAACAGCAGCGCGCCGCGCTCTCTGTTCGACGATATCAAGGACACGTCGCCCCGCTCGGCGTTCGGCAGCCTCGGTGACACCGCCCCGCTGACCGACGGCGCCACGCCGCGCGACCTCGTCGGCGAGTAACGAATTCCCGGCCGTACAGCATCGGCCCGGACGGCACACCGTCCGGGCCGATTTCATGACGGCCTCGCCTTATCCGTCAGTCCTGAAAGCGAGCCTTGCGCTTCTCGCGGAAAGCCGACTGCGCCTCGGCCGAATCCGGATGCTCGCCGAGCTCCGTGGTCATGTTCTGCTCATAGCGGTAGCCATCGCGCAGCGTCATGTCCTCGATGGTGTTGAGCGTCCGCTTGGCGAGTCGAATAGCGGTCGGGCTCTTCGAGGCGATCTCTGCGGCGATCTTCGTTGCGTAGGGCATGAGCTCGGCCTGCGGAACGCAGGCCTCGACGACGCCGAGCCTGTAGAGCTCGCGGCCTGGCACCCAGTAGCCAGTCAGCATCATGCGCCGCAGCGTCGAATGCGGGAACAGCCGCTGGGTGTGCTTGCCGCCGCCGAGCAACCCGACATCGATCTCGGGAAGGCCGAGAACCGCCTCTTCCGCCGCGACGAGGATATCCGCGGACGCAGCGACCGCGAGACCGGCCCCGAGCGCCGCCCCGTTGATCGCAGCGATCACAGGCTTCGTGCATTCGCGAATTGCGTGGTAGCTCTCGCGAGCGCGGCGGTTGTGCTGCCAGCGCTCGCCCGCCTTCGATCGGTCCGGTCGCGACTTGAGATCGGCGCCGGCCGAGAACACCTTGCCGGCTCCGGTCAACACGGCGACGCGCACGTCCTTGCGATCCGAGATGGAATCGAACGCCCAGGCCATCTCGATATTGAACTCGGCGTTCTGTGCGTTCACCGGCGGATTGTTCATGGTCACGATGGCGATGTGATCGGCGACATCGATCTTGATCAGCTTCAGGTCCACGGCTGTCTCCTCGGTGCTGTTGTGGGCGCATAGCATGCGATCCGGCGCCACGACGCAATGCGGCATCGCCTTGACATCGGTCAGCCACCCGCCTTCTGTCGGCCCGGAAGCGAGACGGGAGGAGGCACGTCATGGCCATGGCCGCAGCAGGCAAGCGCAATGCATTGAAGATCGCCGTCATTCCAGGCGACGGCATCGGCAACGAGGTGGTGCCCGAGGGCATCAAGGTCCTGGAGGCGGTCGGCCGCAAGTACGACATCGCCTTCCAGTGGGACACCTTCGACTGGTCCTGCGAGGTGTTCAAGAAGACCGGCAAGATGATGCCCGATGACGGTCTCGACCAGATCAGGAAGCACGACGCCATCTATCTCGGCGCGGTCGGCTTCCCCGGAGTGCCGGACCACGTCTCGCTCTGGGGCCTGCTGATCCCGATCCGCCGCAACTTCCAGCAGTACATCAATCTGCGACCGGTGCGGCTGTTCGAGGGCGTCACCTGCCCGCTCGCTGGGAGGAAGCCCGGCGACATCGACTACTGGGTCGTACGCGAGAACAACGAGGGCGAGTACTCCTCGGTCGGCGGTCGCATGTATGAGGGCACCGATTACGAGATGGCCGTGCAGCAGGCGATCTTCTCGCGCCGCGGCTGCGATCGCGTCATGCGCTACGCCTTCAACCTGGCGGCGACGCGCAAGCGCAACGAGGTGGTCTCAGCAACCAAGTCGAACGGCATCTCGATCTCGATGCCCTACTGGGACGAGCGCTTCGCCGCCATCTCGAAGGAGTTCCCGAAGGCCAAGACGAGCCAGTACCACATCGACATCCTGACAGCGCATCTCGTGCGCAATCCGCACTGGTTCGACGTCATCGTCGGCTCGAACCTGTTCGGCGATATCCTCTCGGACCTCGGGCCCGCCACGACCGGCACCATCGCCATCGCGCCCGGCGCCAACATTAATCCCGAGAAGGACTACCCGTCGATGTTTGAGCCCGTGCATGGCTCGGCCCCCGACATCGCCGGCCAGGGCATCTCGAACCCTATCGGACAGATCTGGTCAGGCGCCATGATGCTCGAGCACCTCGGCCACAAGGACGCCGCCGCGGCAATCGTCACGGCTATCGAGCGACTGTTCAAGGATACCGACATCCGCACCCGCGACCAGGGCGGCAAGGCGATGTGCACCGAGCTCGGCGACGCCATCGTTCAACTCGTCGATGCCGGCTGAGGGAGAGCCGACGCTGAGAAATGAGGAGCTCCCGCCGCGGGAGGGCGGGCCAGCCCCCCCCCTGCCCCCGGCTTCGGGCTCCAGCGACAGGCGGCCGAGATCAGGCTTTTCTTCTCGGCCCCTTGGCCACGGGCTTTGCGTCCCGTCCTGCGGTCTTCTCGAATCTCGGCAGGTCGTCCTGCACCTCGAACCAGTGAACTTGCTCGTCGATGTGCGCGTGGCCGGTCGGGACGAACTTGGCTGGATCCTCCAATGTGCCGATGAAGAGATGCACCTCCTTGGGCCAGCGTGCGCCCGCATACGCCATGGGCGAGCCACACGTCGGGCAGAAGTAGCGCTTAACCCCGGGCGAGGACTCGTAGATGGCTGGTGTGCCCTTGAGATAGCGGAACTGATCGATGTTGACGCCGACATATGTGGCCACCGCTGACGACACCGCACGCCGGCAGGTCTCGCAATGGCAATGCATCACCCATTTTGGCTTGCCTTCGAACTCGTACTCGATGGCGCCGCACAGGCATCTGCCCTTGGTCGTATCGGGCTTGGTCGTGGACATGGAGCGAAATATCCTTCTCTGAGGCCAGCCGGCGGCGGCGTGGGGGCGACCTTACGCCCGGCCATGCGGATCGGCCAAGCCGTGCGCTGCAGTTGCCGTGAACGGGCTGGCTCCAGCTAGTCGACGACGACGCTTATCGCCGTGCGCGCTATTTGGTCCGGCCGGGCCGCTTGGCTCGGCGCCTGCTCGACCCGCACCCGGCGCCGGCCGCGCTGGCGCGGCTCGGCTCGCTTGCTCCCCGATGACTGGGATTGCTGTACCGGATCGATTCCCCCGTGCTGGGCAACATAGGCCGCATAGTTGCCGAGGTCTGTAAATCTCTGTCGCTCGAAATCGTGGACGATGCCATCGGTGCTGGCCGATGCCTCGTTGCACAGCGCCACGATGTGCTCGCGGCCGGTCTCGTTGAGGCGGAACGAGTACGGAGCGCCCGCTCCCGGCAGCTTCAGCTCCTGGCCGGCGGCCAGCATTGTGCTCGTCTCGAAATCGCTGGGAAAAATGACGGTGCCTCGGCCCCGCTGATCGACGCTGATGACGGTAAGGTGGCAGTCCGCCGTCGTCTTGACGACCAGCCTCAGTTGATCGCCGCGTTTGTAGCGGACTTTGTCGGAGTAGATGATGAGCCCGGGACCCGCATCGATAGAGGAGAGCTCGCCTTCCTCCTTCCTTGCCGCCACGTCGGTGACGGCGGCGCCGGACGGGTGCCGACCCGGGCCAGTCGCGCTCTGAGCCGCCGCCTGCGACTGGGGCTCACCGGCCGGGACCCTCCCGAGCGCTTCGACGATCTCCCGGCCCCGGGCCTCGATCTCGGCTCTGCTCACGAGGCCCTGCAGCAAGCGCCGCGTCAGGATCGCCGCCGGCTTGTCGCCCTCGGAGATGCGCATGAGGTCCTCCACCTCCACACCGAGCTCGGCGGCGGCCCGCACCGCTGCCAGCGGGCGCACATGCTCGAGGGCGAGTGCAACGACGGGCTCGACGCCGTCGAGCGTACCGCCTGGCACGAGGCCCAGTCGACGATGCGCCTCGGCGACGGCGGCCGTATCGCGGGCGAGCGCTTCGTTCATCGCCGACGCTGCCGCGCCGGCCACCTGGGACCGGACCGGCCCGCTGCCGTGACAAGCCAGACAGTCGAGGCCCGCTCGAATGCTGCCCCGGTCGCCGACATGAGGTCGCGCGATGTCCGGCGGCAACTCGTCGAGGCGGTCCCCTCGCTGGCCGACGATCGCGAATGCCGGCAGGCCGTTCGGCAGCGAGAACATGGTGCGTGCGGCATGATGTGGAACGGGCTCCTGGCCCGGCGAGACCGCAGCTTCCGACGGATCCGGCGAGCCATCGCGCGCAATGACGTGATAGGCCGTCCACACTGGTCCTGTCCGCCCGATCAGTCGCTCGATCAGCGAAGGCTGGATGGAGACCTGCGAGGGCTTCACCGGAATCCTCTGGACCTTGCTCTCTTGTGTCTGCCGATCGGCATTGATCTGGAGAATCTTGAGGATTTCGGGACCGGTGCCCGGTAGCCCCAGCACGTCGTAGTAGAGCGGCGCACGCAACACGTTCGCTGCCAGCCAGTCGGCCCGGGCGACGGGAAACTCCGTACCCAATTGCTTGCGCACGTCGCGCGGCACCGATGGCGTCAGCCCGAGCGGGTCGTTGCCGGACTGGAGGATCCGCTCCCAGTGCTCCGGCAGCCAGCCGAGGTCGCCGAGATCGATGCGATAGAGTGTGCGCGTCTCGTCCACCGGCAGAACCTGAACCAGGGCGGGCTTCCAGCTCAGGCTATTGATCAGCTTGACGAGCGCCTGCCGGTAGGCTGCGAGCGCCTCGAAGGCGACGCATCCGTTGTGCAGGTGCGCGATCGACAGGAAACGCAGTCGCGCAGCGCCGTCGCCAGCCTCCGCGGCAGTCTTTGCCATCGCCGCGGCGTGGTCCTCGAAGCCAACCCGCCGACGGTCGCGGCAATGCGGGCGAGGCGACAGGCTCTCGATCCATGCTCGAACCGCTGCCATCTCCTGAGAGGTGGGTGCCGAACTGCTCGCTCCGTCCTGCAGCACATCCGACGGCATCAGCCGGCGCAGCATCGACTGGTAGAGGCGAGAGCCGTCCGGATTGCCCGGCTGCACCAGCCAGGGTGTGTTCGCCAGCTCGTCCAGGCGCAGCACGTTCCCGAAGCCTGCCGCTGGCGCGGGCAGCGCCAGCCGGCCGCCCTGATGACAGCGCGCGCAGTGCTTGTCGAGGACGGCGTAGGCAGTCGCGGCAACAGGATCTGCCGGCGGCAGCAGCGACCGTGGTGCCAAGGCCTTCGTCACCTCCGTAAGGGTCGGCTCGGAAGGTGACGGTTGCGCGGGCGGCGAAGCGGCAGCGCCATCCTGGGGTCCCGCATCGGCCGGTGGCGGAGACACGTCACCGTCGCGCTGCCGCTCCGCGGGTTTCGCATTGGCTGCGGCGGGAGCGGTGCCGTCCGAGGGCGGCGGCGACTGCGCCAATGCCGGCTGCCAAGCGGCGATTGCGGTTGCGACGGCCAGCATCGCAACCCGCCGAAGCACAGCTGCGCCTCTGACCCTCATCATTCACCCTTCCGCATGAGCCCGCCTTCTAATCCGTGCCATGCCACGATCGAGCCTGCGGCCCCACATGAAACAGAGCTCCTTCTGCCGGGCAAGAGCGGCGAGGCCGCATTGGTCCTGCCGGGCAACGTTCCAGCATTCACTGCGACTGCGGGGCAACTCAGAGCATCAGAGCAGCTTGCCGCCGCCCGCCAGCACCCCGCCGAAGACGATGGCCGCTGCTGCGACCAGACAAAGCAGCGCGCGCCCGCCGCCGACGATGCGGGCCTCCGCCTCATCCTCAAACGGCTTCGACGGTTTGCGGCCGGTGATCATGGCGCGGGGCAGGTTTTCCCCTTTCCAGACGAGGTAGAGAATATTGGCCAGGACGTGCAGCGCGATCGCGGCCAACATCACGTCGAACAACAGGATATGCCATTGCGTCGCGGCCCCCCACACCTCGTCTGCGACCCGGGCGGACAAGGGACCGCCAGCAAGCGAGTCGTGATCGTCGTAGGAGAAGAGGCCGAGTGCTCCCTGCAACCCGATCAATCCGAGCAGCACGAACACGACCAGTCCGCCCAAGGGATTGTGGCCGAGGAAGGGGCGCGGCCGGCGGAGCGCGAAGTCCAGAGCATATCTCGCTGCCGTCCAGGGCCAGTAGGCGAAGGCCGCGAACCGCGAAGTCGAGCTGCCCGCAAATCCCCAGAGCAGCCGCCATACGACGAGCACCAGGATCGCGTATCCGTTCCACGTGTGCCAGACGAGCCCGGCATCGCCGTAGCGCCGGGAGACCCAGGCCATCGGGATCAGGACGACGAGAGTCCAATGGAACAGCCGCGTGGGCAGATCCCACGCCATGACCTGCCGTCCGTGCGCGGCTACGGGCTTGTCCGCTTCGGGCATGGGGATCTTCTCCGTAGTCTGCACTGGAAGCAGCTCCGGCCGGGACGGCCGGGTGCGATGGGGCGGACGGCGAATGCTCCTGCTTCGGTCCTCCTTGCACCACCTGTCAAGCTGGGTCCGTCCCGATCCGCTCGACAGCGCCACCGCCCCCCGATCGTGACGGCACTGTGCGACGCAGCGGACCCAGCTCGAAGCCACGCTCCGCGAGCAGGCGTGGCCAGTCGTCGCTCAGCAGGAATGCGAGCTCGGCCTCGCGCGCGGTCGTCATGATGTCGCGCGCCACGAGTGCCTCGTCGGCATAGCCGGGGTGGCACATGACGAGCGCATTGTCTTTCGCGGCCTCGACGAAACGCGCGAACAGCTCGGCTTGCGGTCGTGTCTCCGACGCAAAATCGTAGGCTCCGCTGAAGCCGTTGTTGATGGGCACGCCCGCCGCCCGGGCGTGACGCGCAACGGCCGGTCCGAAGGCGCCGATGATCAGGGCCTTTGCCGTGCCGACGCCGCGGCGCAGGACGAGCCCCGGCCGCTCGCCACAGCTTCGGACCCAAATTCGGCCCTGCCCGAGCCGCGCGGCGATCCCGACCACGATGTCGCGCACGCCCGGTAGCTGGTGCATGTGGTGATGGCCGTCGATGTGCGCTGGCGGCCGGCCGTAGTGCTCGACGAAAGCCGCCACTTGCCGCTCGAGCTCTGCCTCGATCTCGTCGAGCGGCAGCGTTCGCATGACGCCTGCCCGGAGCACGGCTGCCAACGACGGAAAACGCCCCGTCGGCGCGAACGCTCGCATCGTCCCGAGGGGCTTCTGGTCGGTCAGCGTCACGTGGAGGCCGATGTCCGCATCCCCGCTCACGGCCCTCAGCGCTGGCGCCTCGGCCGGCCAGAACTCCGATCCGGTCATGGCGCTGGTGGCTGAGATGCGGCGTGCGGCAAGCAGCTCGCGGATGCCGCGGCTGATGCCCGGGGTGAAACCGTAGTCGTCGGCGCATACGACGATGCGCACCGGAGCGCGCTGTCTGTCTGGGGCCATTTGCACGCGGCGGCTCGAGCTCAAGGACGATCTCTCCGATCCAACCAGCTTGTCGTCACAGCATATAGCTCGGCATCGGCGTCCGGCGGAATGGCGGCTCGCCGTCATGGAGCGCTGACCGATGCGGCCGCACGGCCTCGGTCGCCCGACGCCGCCGGCTCCCGCGTCAGGCAGAGCCACTCGCGCCTGGCCGACTATCATGCAAGGCTCCGGCCGAGGCACGCCCGCGAAGGAGGCACGTCCATGATCCGCAATTTCGTCACTGTCTATCCCGGTCACATCGACCTGCCGGACCACGGCCAGACGGCGACCCCCGCCAACGAGCGGCGCTACTCGAACGAGGTGCTGGCTACGGTGTTCGAAAAGACCGAGGAGGTTGCCAGGAAGCTTGACGAGGTCGGCTTCGAGACCCTCTGGCTGGCCGAGCACCATTTCCAGCACGAAGGCTACGAGGTCATCCCCAATCTCTTGATGATGGCCGTTCATCTGGCCCACGTGACGAAGCGGCTGAAGATCGGCTGCGGCTTCAACGTCGCGCCGATGTGGCATCCGCTTCGCATGGCCGAGGACTATGCGACCGCCGACATTCTCACCAAGGGTCGGACGGTATTTGGCGTCGCCCGCGGCTATCACACCCGAGAGGTCGAGACCTTCGGTGCGCCGATGATGGACAACGAGGCCAACCGGGAGCTCTTCGAGGAGCAAGTCGAGATCATCTTCAAGGCCTTCAAGAGCGAGCGGTTCAGCCACAAGGGCAAGCACTACACGCTGCCGCCCGAGGTGCCTTACCGGGGCTACACGTTGAAGGATCTCACGCTCGTGCCACGGCCGATCCACAGCATCGAGACGTGGCAGCCGATCGTCTCGGCGAAGCCCCAGGCCCTGGACTTCATGATACGCCATGACATCAAGGGCATGGTCGGCGGGGGCGCTGCGACGATGGCCGAAGGGCCGATCAAGGCGTTCCAGGACGCTGCTCATCGCGCAGGCAAGAACTGGAAGCTCGGGGAGAACCTCGGCATCGGCATCTTCTTCTACCTGGCCGAAACCCGGGAGCGGGCCATCGAGGAGCTGCGACCCTACTACGAGGAGCACGTCAAGATGTTCGCTCCGCTCGGCTTCGTCCCCGGCATCAATGCGGCGCAGGTGGACGCGGTGGCAAAGCGCGGCGGCTGGGAGCAGGCCGGCGTGCCGACGCTCGAGCACTTCATGAGGCTCGGCGCCTGGTTCGCGGGCACCGCCGAGCAGCTCGTCGAGCACCTGAAAAAGATGGAGGCGCGCTTCCCCGGCCTCGAGACCATAAACCTGTCGACAGCGCTGACGACGCCCAAGACGGTGATGATCGAGCAGTTCGACCGGGTTGCCAGAGACGTCATGCCTTCCTTCCGCTAGCCGCGCCGGCCTTGCGGCGGAATCATTCCGCCGCGTCGCTGGTCGCTGTGGCTTCCGGAGGCGCCGGCAGCTCGCTGGCCATCAGCGGCAGACCGAAATGATAGCCTTGCATGTGGGTTATGCCGCAATCGGCGACGATGCGCGCCGTCTCCTCGTCGCCGACCCACTCCGCCACCGTCTCCAGGCCGAAGGTCTCCGCAATCTCGACCAGGGTCTTGATGAACACCCGGTTGGTCGGCTCCTCGATCAGGTTCTTCACGAACGAGCCGTCGATCTTGACCATGTCGACGTCGAGGATCTTCAGGTTCTTGAAGGACGTGTAGCCGGCTCCGAAGTCGTCGATCGCAACCTTGCAGCCGAGCTCCTTGAGCGTGTCCACGAAGTTGATCGACAGGTCCAGATCGTGGATCGCCGCGGTCTCGGTGATCTCGACGGTCAGCCGCTCGAGCAACTGGCGCCGGCCACCTGTGAGGCGATGCAGCGTCACCAGCCATTCGTGATCGCTCGCCGTCAGGCTCGAAACGTTTACCGACAGCTTGATGTCCGGATGCTTGCGCAGCACGTCGATCGACAGCTCCAGCGTTCGCCGGTCGATGAGTCGCGACAGCCCGAGCTGCTCCGCCACGGCGATGAACTCGCCGGCGGAGACGATCAGACCGTCGGGGCGCTCCATCCGCAGCAGGCACTCGTAGATGTCCGGCTGCCGCGAAGCCGTGTGCACGATCGGCTGCAGCGCGATCAGCATGCGGTTGGAGTCGAGAGCCGAGATCACCTCATCGGCGATGGTGATGTTTCGTCGGCGGATCGACTCCTTGGCGGCGCTCGGCTCGTAGGCCATGAACGCCTCCTGGCGGCGGGCCTTGGCCTGGTCCAGGGCCTGCAATGAGTGACTGAGCGCCTGGTGCGCCGTCTCGGCGTGGTCGGGAAGCAGCACGCCGCCGACCGAGATCGACGCCGAGATCTGGCAACCCGAGGCCTCGATGGTCGCCTCGCGGACCGCCTTTATGAGGCGATCCGCCGCGACGCGCATGGCGCCCGGGCCGCACTCGTTCAGGATCACGCCGAACTTGTTCGACGAGTACCGGCCGATGGTGTCACCACCCCTCAGCTTCCTGCGGATGATCCGCGCAGTTGCCGCAATCACCTCGTCGCCGACGTCGAAGCCGAAGGTCTCGTTTATGACGGCGAGATTATTGACCGCGACCATCAGGAAGCAACACGGCTGGCGGCTCCTGACCGCCCGTGTCGCCACGGCCCCGAGCGCGTCGGTGAGACGGATGCGATTGAGCTGACCCGTCAGCTCGTCATGGTCGGACCTGTAGAGGAGACGCTGCTCCTCAAGATAGCGCTCGTTGATGACACGGATGATACCGCGCGCCTTCAGGGGCTTGCCCTCGGCGTCGAACCAGCAGCGGCCATGGTCCTCGAGCCAGAGCGAGTGATCGCTGCGGCGGCCATGCGGGGTGAAGCGATATTGCACCCGGTAGTGGACGCCCTTCCCGGCGGCCTCCGAGGGCACGCCCGAGACGGCCTGCTGACGCCGCTCGACATGCTCCGGAGCAATCAGGAAATTGAACTCGGTGGCAGTCGCAATGATGCTGGCGTTGCGGACACCGAGCACCTCGGCGGCATTGCTCTCCCAATCGATCCGGTCCGTCGTGAGATCCCACAGATACGCGGTCTCCTGAACGGAGGAAAGGATGCCCACGAGATCCAGCGCGCGGCTCTCGACGGGAATCTCGCCGGCAGTTGGCGCAGCATGCAACTCGACTTGTGCTGATGTCCCGGCCGCGGACGTGTCGGCGGATGCCGTTTGCTTGCTCTCTGACGACGGCACGGCTCGCTCGACCCCCTGGCCCACGGCGCAGAACGGCCCGCCGCAGAACCAGCAGCAGGTATGTCGAAATGCTAGGCTGAACCCGTTAACAACGTCTGAAATCGCATCCCCAGGAGTGCACAAAATCAAGCAGGGGGAATTGGTCGAGGCCTCCCCCTCCCACGGCTTTCGTTCGGTTGCAGGCGGATGATTTGGGGCGCGGCTGGCGCGCCCCAGCGGAGAGCCGCTGCAAGGTCATGGCGTCGTCATGACGCCCGTCCCCGGAGCCTGCAGAGATGTCCTGCTCTGGCATCAATGCAGGCCTCGTCCAGGACGAGAACGGCCCCGGGGACGGCCCCGCGCCTGCCGGCTATCTGCTCGGCGACGGCCCTTCGATCAGGCCGCCTTCTCGAGGCCTTGCGACCATTTGCCGGCGGCGGCGAGGCCGTTCATCCTCGCTCGATGCGAGAATGCCTTGGCTCCTGCCACCTCGTTCTCCGTCTTGCCGCCCCACGCCTTCAACGCCGCGGCCTGAAGCGCCCGTCCGTACGAGAAGGTCAGGTTCCACGGCAGGTTGCCCATGGCGTTCATGAGGTGCAGATGCGCCGTCGCGTCCTCGTCCGATTGGCCGCCGGAGAGGAACGCTATGCCGGGCACGGCGGCGGGCACGGTGCGCTTCAGGATTTTGACGGTCTTCTCGGCAACCTCCTCGCGGGAGGCCTGCTTGGGGCACTTCTTGCCCGAGATGACCATATTCGGCTTCAGCACGATCTGCTCGAGCGTGACGCGATTGTAATAGAGCTCCTGGAAGACCTCCTTGAGCACCCATTCGGTCACCTCGGCGCAGCGTTCGATGTCGTGCGCGCCGTCCATCAGCACCTCCGGCTCCACGATCGGCACCAGCCCGCCCTCGAGGCAGATGGCGGCGTAGCGCGCCAGGGCGTGGCTGTTCGCCTTGATGCAGGTGTAGCTCGGAATGCCGTCCGCGATG
>JANRJI010000051.1:0-29854 GCA_033764055.1 Hyphomicrobiaceae bacterium | reverse complement strand
TTGAACTGAACTGCACCATTCCAGATCGGTCCAGACCCCACTTGACGCCGCGTTCACCCGTGATTCTCGGCACATATCGTGTTCGGGTCTCTTTGTTTACACCGAGGATGTCGGGAGTTCGACCCTCTCACCGCCCACCAGTCTTTCTGTCGCTTGGGTCCCACAAAGACCCGGCAACTGCATGCTCCCGGATCACTGCGACCTTCTTGCCGGTTTCCGGCGCTGAAACTCAGGAAGCCAAAGCGAGATATAGTGGTGCAGCAAGGCTGGAGGCGGTGTGGTTGATCTGGACTTGATTGATGCTGTAAGGCGGTTGGTGCCCGCAGATGGCACGCCGGTGACGGTCGATGCCCTGGAGCAATACGCAGGGATTGTCGAGGCGCTGATCGAGCGAGGAGAGCTACAGCGCGTCGAGCTGAACGATACAGTTCACGTCCAGCGGTTACGGCCAGTGGCAACCGTCGGAGCGGGCAACGACAATGCATTGGACTGGGGTGTCGAGCGCAACCTTTACCAGCCATTCTTGAACTATCTGCGCCTTCGCTGGCCGACCCATGCTGGGATCACTGTCGGCGACCTCATGCTGACCGAGACGGTTGGTGACAGCCGTAGTGAGTTCGACCGCCCCTTCAGTATCCCCGACCTCATCGTCCTCAACGGTCTGAAATACCGCTGGCTGCCAGCCCGCGAGTTGGAGGTGCACACCTTCGAGATAAAGACGTCAGTCGGTGGTTCAGAGCGAGACGTCTATCAGGCGTACGCGCATTCCTCGTTCTCCAATTTTGCGTGGATGGGCTGGCACATAGATCAGGTCGACTCTGACCGGGTAGAGAATGCCATAGAGGTCGCACGAAAGACGGGCGTGGGACTGATTACTTGCCACCAGCCCGACGACTACCAGACATACCAGATGCGGACGCCGCCGAGGAGGAACACACCAAGTCTAGCGGCATTGAATCAATTGATTGACTTGCGTCTATCGGAAGACGGAAAATCGCAACTCGAGGCTTGGTTGAGTAAGGGAGTCTGATATGACGACTGTCATTACGTCTTTTGCAGATCGCGGGGGGGTCGGAAAGACCACAGTCGCCATGATGCTTGCCCACGGCCTCAGTGCCATCCACGGCAAGAATGTGCTCTGCATCGACCTGGATGACACGCCGAGGCTGTCGCAAGCGATGTTGGGCCGGCAAGCCCATATGATGGCCAGAGTACAGAGCCGAACTCTGTCGCAGATAATCGCCTCAGCAGCGCTCGGAGCGCCAGCTGATCCCTGCCCATCGATCAAGACTCAGGTTGGCATGATCCGTGGTCTCAAAGGTCCAGCGCCATTGGCTCTCCTCCCGGGAGACGAGCGCATTACCGATCAGGTCCTCACACTCATCGGCCACCTGTCTCGAGGTAACAACGCACCGTCAACTGCCGATGCGAAGGATATGATCCAGTTAGCCATCCGAAAGGTCATCGAGACCGTCAAGACGGCATACGACTGCTTGGTGATCGACGGTCCTCCCCGGGATAACGTCCTCATCCGCGGCGCAATCTCGGCATCCGATCTGGTAGTGATGCCTTACATGCCCGGGCCTGGCTCAGGTGTGGTACTAGCTGAAACTATCGCCATCGCCGCTCCCTACGAGGTCAAAGCTCTTGCTGTCCCCAACATGGTGCAGAACTCTGCTGGGTTTGGGCACAAGAATCGTATCGATGAACTCCAGGGCGCTTATCCCCATCTGCTGGACATGTCTGGAGCACCGTTTGCGATGAAGCTCGTCCCGCAGCTAGCGAACATCATCGAGGCACCAGAGACGTCAGATCTAACGGCGAAAGACCGCTACGGCTCAGCCCTCAGTACTGTCAAGGCGCTGTGTGAGCTAGTCAGTAAGGAATTGCACGTGAAGGCCAAGGAGGCTGCATAATGCAGGCACATGAGGCGCTGAAAAGCATTTTCTCGGTCATCGTGGCAAAGGCTGAGCGGGATCCTGCATTCGCAACAGAGATGATTCGCGCAATCGGCTCTATTCCGACGGTCGAGGTCGTGAAGAGCGCAAAAAAGGAAAAGCTGAACCCAACTGAGGTGAACCCGGTCAAAATCTTGAGGGACGAGGGCGAGATTGCTCTGCGATCAACCCTCGACCGTCACGAGAAGGCCAGCGTCAAGGCCATCGCGCAAGCTAACGGCATCCAGCTGGCCTCAAACCTTAGAGGCACGAAGGCGACGAAGAGTGCCCTGGTTGAGGCGGTCCTTGCGGGGGCTCGATTCAAGCTAACTGAGAGGAATGCAGCACGATAAGATTTGCCGCTGAAAGGGGGCCGTCGGCTGACCGGCAACCCCCACCCACCAGACAGTTTGGGATACACCTTCATCTCTGTTTCGCCGCGCCGCTCGCGACCAGCGCCTCGATGCGCGCGGGCGCCACGCCCCAGTCCGACAGCACCTCGCGAGTGTGCTCACCGGCATAGGCAGGGCCCCGCGGGACGCTGCTCGGCGTGCGCGAGAAGCGCGGCGCCGGCCCCGGCTGGGGCACCCCGTCCACCTCGACGAAGGTGCCGCGCGCGACGTTCTGCTTGTGCTTCATGGCCTCGCTCATGCTGAGCACCGGGGCGAAGCAGATCTCCTTCATCTCCATGATCTCGGTCCATTCGGCGCGGGTCTTGGTCTTGAAGATCCGCGCGAGACGCTCGCGCATCAGGGGCCACTGCTCCCGATCGGTCTGTGCGGGCAGCTTCTCCCCGGAGAGCCCGACCGTCTCGAGCATGACCTTGTAGAATTGCGGCTCGTTGGAGCCGATGCAGATGTGCTTGCCGTCACTGGTCTCGTAGACGCCGTAATGGTGGCAGCCGCCGTCGAGGCGGTTGCTCTCGCGCTCCTCCCGCCACTGGCCCGCCGCCAGCGCGCCGTACATCGGCGTCATCAGCGAGGCGGCGCCCTCGACCATGGAGGTGTCGACGATCTGCCCCTTTCCCGAGCGCTGCGCCTCGATGTAGGCGGAGAGCACGCCCACCACCATGTAGAGGGCACCGCCGCCGTAGTCGCCGACTAGGTTCAGCGGCGGCACCGGTCCGCCGGCCTTGGTGCCGATGGTGTGCAGCGCACCGGTCAGCGCGATGTAGTTGATATCGTGGCCCGGTGTCTTGGCGATCGGCCCGTCCTGACCCCAGCCCGTCATGCGGCCGTAGACGAGACGCGGGTTGCGCGCCATCACCACGTCGGGGCCAAGGCCAAGACGCTCCATGACCCCGGGGCGGAAGCCCTCGATCAGGATATCGGCCTTGGCGCAGAGATCGAGCACCGTGGCGACCGCCTCCTTGCTCTTGAGGTCGAGCGCGAGGTTGCGCCGGCCGCGCAGGGTGGTGTTTGTGACCGGCTCGCGCAGGTCGTTGCCGACGGCGTCGGCGCGGTCGATGCGGATCACCTCCGCTCCCATGTCCGCCAGCATCATGCAGGCGAAAGGCCCCGGCCCGATGCCGGCGAGCTCGACGACTTTCACTCCGGTGAGCGTGCCCATAGGTGGCGTCTCCATGTGGTGCTTCGACGTGCGCGCACGCCAGAATCCGGCCATCGGGCCGGGCGGCAGCTATTTCTCGAGCGGCGGCATGCGGTATCGATCCTGCGGATCGAGCCAGCCCTTGAAGTTGGGCTTACGCTTCTCGGCAAATGCGGCGCGGCTCTCGATCAGGTCGCCCTTGTCGCCGTGCTCGTGGAGCCTCTTTGCCAGCTCCTTGTGTGCATCCGACGGCTCGGGCCGCATCAGGCGCATCATGTGCACGGTGTTGACGCGCGAGGCGGGCGGCAGCGACAGCAGGTGCTCGGCCATTTTCATGGCGGTCGGGATCAACTCCTCCTTCGGCACCAGCCGGTTGAGGAAGCCGACCTGATGGAAGCGCTCGGCCGTGAAGCGGAAGCCGAGCGCCATCTCCATCGCGATCGGATACGGCACATTGGCGAGATGGCCATGGTTGTAGCCGCCGAGCAGCCAGCGCTTGGCCTCGGACACCTCGAACACGGCCTCCGGGACGGCAACGCGCAGATCCGTGCGCTCGACGAGCATGAAGCCACCACCCATCGCGAAGCCGTTGACGGCCGCGATGACCGGCTTCTCGAGAGTGCCGTCCATGAAGGGATCGGGGACCGAGGGGCGCGTTCCGCCAGGCTTCCGCGCCGCCAGCGATTCCTTCATGTCCTCGCCTGCGCAGAAGCCCCGGCCGGTGCCGGTGAAGATCGCGACCTCGAGCTCCTTCGAGTGACGGAACTCGGTCCACGTCTCGGCGAGCAGCTGGCGCATCTCGGCATTGAGCGCGTTGAGGCTGTCCGGCCTGTTCATGCGCACGATCAGCACCTGCCCGTGGCGCTCGGTCTCGACGACGGCCATGCCGCTCTCCTTCTCGATGGGATCCAGGATGCAAGCTTACGCAGACACCGCCGGGCGTTGGAAGAGGTCGCAGAGCTCCGCAGAGCGCGGCACGGCCTGGATGCCTCGGCCGCGCCGGGAGATGCGGCCTCAGGTCTTGGCGATGAAGCGCTTTGCCTGAGCCTCGTAGTCGCCGTACCCCAAAATGTCGCGCAGCTCGGCCGGTGGCAGCGCACTGCTCGCTTCAGCCTCGCCCGCCCCGAGCGCCGCCAGACCGGCCTTCATGCCGGCAGCCGCGGGCGAGAGCATCGCGGTCGGATAGGTGCCGATCTTGAAGCCGAGCTCGGCCGCGCGCTTCTGCGAGGGCGTCGCACGAGGTGCACCGGGCGACAACACCACGAACGACGGCTTGCCTTTGGCGGCTGCAACAGCGCGCCCGATCTCGACCTCGTCGGCCGGACTGTCGAGGAACAGGATGTCAGCCCCCTCCTCGACGTACATCTCGATGCGGGCGACCGCCTCGTCGATCCCGGCCGTCGGGCGGCAGTCGGTGCGGGCGAGGATGAGAATACCGGTCTCTTTTGCGGCCTCGACGGCGGCACGGATCTTCATGCGCGCCTCCTCTCGCGGAATGCACGGCTTGCCGCCGGCCGTCAGCGCTCGCGGCGTGATCTTGTCCTCGATCAGGATAGCGGCAGCCCCAGCGCGTCCATAGGCGCGCACCGTGCGTTGCACGTTCATCGGATTGCCGTAGCCGTGGTCACCGTCGGCGAGAAACAGTGTGCCTGGAGCGGCTGCGCGGGCCATGACGAAGCTGTCCATCATCTCGGCGAACGAGATGAGATCGAGGTCGGGACCGCCAAGGCGGCTCGCCGCGACACAGGAACCTGACAGGAACGCGGTCTCGAAGCCGGCGCCGGCCGCGAGCTTGGCGCTGAGACCGTCCCAGACGGCTGGCATGACGACGAAGCCGGGTTTGGCCAGAAGTGCACGGAGACGTTCCGGGGCAGACATGGGGCTCACTTTCGCCGGATCGCCGGCTCTGTGGGGATGGCGGGTGAATCGATCTGTGGCAGGCCAGCCTGCGAGCGCCAGCGGCGGCAGGCACGTCTGCAGAGCGAAGTCTCGATCAATGCGCGCGCTGCCGCAAGGGCCGGCCGTCGCACGTGCCGGTCGCCTCACATCTGGCGGCGACCGCATCCGTCGGGGGGAATGTCGGCCCAGGCCTCCCGCAGCCCTTCCACGGCCTCGGGATTGACCAGCGAGCTCAGGTCGCCCGCGTCATGGCCGAGGTAGACCGAGCGCACGACGCGCCGCATGATCTTCATGTTGCGGGTCTTCGGCAGATCGGCCACCAAAACCACCTGCTTCGGCCGGAAGGGCGTGCCGAGGCCATGGGTGACTGCGGCCGACAGCCTGTCGGCAAGCGCCGGGTCTGCCGCGAGGCCGCTGCGAGGCACGCAGACGCAGACGATCGCCGTTCCCTTGATCGGATCGGGAACCCCTATCGCGGCAGCCTCCCGTATCTCGCCGCTCGCGAGCAGCAGGGCCTCGATCTCCGAGGGGCCGGTACGCTTGCCGGCAATTTTCAAGGTGTCGTCGGATCGGCCGAGCAAATAGTAATAGCCGTCCCCGTCCCGCATCGCGAAATCGCCGTGATGCCAGATGCCAGGCCAGGTCGACCAGTAGCTATCGATATAGCGCTGCTCGTCGCGCCACAGTCCGTGTGTAAGGCCGATCGGGGCGCGACGCATCACGAGCTCCCCGACGGCCCCCGCCTGCGCCTCGCGACCCGCCTCGTCGAGGATCGCGGCATCGGTGCCGGGCACCGGCCGCGTGAACGAGCACGCCTTGATCGGCGCTGTGACGACCGAGGTGACAATGCCGCCCATCTCGGTCCCGCCGCTGAAATTGACGATCGGCAGGCGCGACTTGCCGATCGCCTCGAAAAGCCAGCGCCAGGCCTCGGGGGTCCAGGCTTCGCCGGTCGAGACGAAGATTCGCAAAGTCGACAAGTCGTAGCGTGTCGCTTCAAACGAGGGGTCGGCCATGAACGAGCGTGCGATGGTGGGCGCGATGCCGAGATAGCTGATGCGGCTCTCCTCGACGATCTGCCAGATACGATCCGCGCGGGGGTAATCCGGAGTGCCTTCGGCGAGCACCATGGTACCGCCCATCAGGGTCGTGCCGTAGACCAGGATCGGACCGACCAGCCAGCCCATGTCGGACATCCAGAGGATGCGATCGCTCGGCTTGAAATCCATGCAGATACCGAGATCGAGCATGGTCTTGACGGGGAAGCCGCAGTGCGTGTGCACAACGCCCTTGGGCTTGCCTGTGGTGCCAGAGGTGTAGACGAGCATGTAAGGCGTATTGGCCTCGACCGACAAAGTCGCGCGATCGCCTGGCACGTCGGCCGCGACGTCGCGCCAGTGATGATCGGCGCCGTGCGTCCAGGTCATCGGGGCGTTCGCGCGATGGGCGACAATGACGTGGCGGAGACTGGGAACCTGGCCGCGCACCTCGTCGACGACCTGCTTGGCTGCCACCACCCTGCCGCGGCGGTAGGAGCCGTCGACGGTGACGACGGCTTTAGCCTCGGCATCGTTGAGGCGGGTGGCGATCGCGTCGGCCCCGAAACCGGAGAACAGCGGGAGTATGATGCCGCCGATGCGCGGCACCGCAAGCAGCGTCACCGCGGCCTCGGGAATGTTCGGCAGGTAGATGGCGACGACGTCGCCGGGCCCGAGCCCGAGCCGCCGCAGACCCGCCGCCATGCGGCCGACCTCGTCGTCGAGCTCGGCATAGGTCATTGTGCGCCGCTCACCGGTCTCGGCGATCCACTCCAGCGCGGGCTTGCCCATGGTCGACGTACCGGCCCACTTGTCGAGGCAGTTGAGCACGACATTCGTCTCGCCCCCAATGCACCAGCGGACGTGCTCGCTGCCCGCCGAGGCATCCATGGCCCGCTCGAACGGCTTCGTGAAGCGATAGCCGACGTAGGCCAGCAGGCTTCGATAGAAGGCCTCGGGCTCGGCGATCGACCAGGCCAACAGGTCGTCGTGATCGCGGCGGCCACTGGCAGCGATGAAGCGGGTGAGGTTGGCGTCGGCCACGGTCTCGGGGCTCGGGTGCCACGCAATCTCGTCGTTCGCCATCGGCCGCTCCTCCAGAAGCTTCTCCGCGGCATCGTCCTGCGCCGCGTGTCGAAAGCCTAGAGCGATTGGCTACATCGATGCCAGTGGCGTCGGGCATGACCTCGCCCGGCGGCGCGACCATTGACATCGGATCGACAAGACCACGATAGTTCCGCGAAAGGGCCGTCGATAACGACGGCCCGCCAATGAGAAGAAGCAGTCCACCCGGGAGGACAATGATGGCGGTGCGCCTCAAGGAATGGCTCGCGGCAGCTGCTGCGATCACGGCTTTGCACGGGACGACGCCGCTGGCTGCGCAGGAGCCGAAAGGCACCCTCGTGTTCGCCGTGGAGACGCTCGCTGCCCAGACGCTCGATCCAATCCTGGAGCAGCGGCCGGGCAATGCCGTCTATCAGGCCGCCATGTACGATTCCCTCGTTGGCTTCGACGTCGAGAAGGGCGGCGTCGGGCCCGGCGTGGCCGAGAGCTGGCAGATGGCCGACGATGGCCTTTCTTGGATCTTCAAGATTCGCCCCGGACAGAAGTGGCACAACGGCGATCCCCTGACTGCGCACGACGTGAAGTTCAGCCTCGAGCGCACTATGTCGCCGAAGTCACAGGCGTCGGCCGCAGCCTCCCTGCGGCGGTCGATCAAGAGCATCGACGTCGTCGACGACCTGACCGTGCGGATCTCCACCAACGGCGCCCAGATCGGTCTCCCCGCGTCGCTCAGCCGAGCGGTTGCGCCCGAGGGCTCGATCATGCCGAAGGCCTACATCGAGAAGGTGGGCGACGACGAGTACCGCAAGAAGCCCATCGGCAGCGGACCCTGGAAGTTCGTCCGCAACGTGCCCGGCGACCGCATCGAGTTCGAGGCCGTCGAGCATCCGCACTGGCGGGGGCGGCCGCAGTTCAAAAATCTGCACATTCTGCTGGTTCCGGAGGAGTCGACCCGGGTCGCCATGGCCCGCACGGGTGAGGTCGCCATCGCCTCGATCAGCCCGGAGACCATTCAGGGCGCGACGCGAGGCGGGCTGCAGGTGGTGTCGGTGCCGGGCACGATGCAGGCTGTGTTCCAGTTCTGGGGCACGTGGCGGCCGGAGGCCAAGGACAGCCCCCTGGCCAAGAAGCGCGTCCGGCAGGCTCTGTCGCTTGCTATCGACCGAAAGCAGGTCATAGAGCACGTGATGGCCGGTAAGGCGGCGATCCCCCGCGCCTATTCGACATTCTCCTACACCGATAGCCTGTCGGTCGACCGCTGGAAGAAGTGGACGGAGGAGAATTTCCGCTACGATCCCGAGCTTGCGAAGAAGATCCTGGCCGAGGAAGGCTATCCGAACGGCTTCGAGTTGAAGTTCGCCAATACGGCATTGCCCGGCACCCAGTTCATGGTCGCCGTCGGCACGGCCGTTGCCGACATGTGGAACAAGATCGGCATCAAGGTGACCGAGAAGCACTACGAATGGGGATCCTTCGCTCCGCTGGTCCGCGGTGACCAGCCACAACTCACCGGATGGGCCTCGATGTACCGTACCGTCGGGCGGCCCGATGCGCCCTGGCGCTACAACGCCGCCTACTCGCCCGAGAGCAGCGAGCGCCTATTTGGCGACAAGGACAACTGCGGCGACGTCTGCAAGAGGTTCGTCGAGCTCTACCGGGGAGTGATCAACGAGCGCGATCCGGCGAAGCGCAAAGCCCTCAACGACGAGATGGTTCAGCATGTCGCCGATCAGTGGATGTCGATCCCGATCATCGAGGGCATGGGCTACTACGCCGTGAACACCAAGAAAGTCGGCGAGTTTCAGCCCATTCCCGGGCGCCACGAGCTCGGAGACGTGTTCGAGCGCATCCCCCAACCCGACCAGAAACCATGGAAGAAGTGAGCCCGACACCGGGAAGCGGACGCGAAGCCGGCAGGTAGGGATCGATCTTTCATGGGCCGCTTCATAGCTCGACGGCTGCTCCAGGGCATCGTGTTGCTGTTCCTGGTGGCGAGTGTCGTCTTCGTGCTCGGCCGCCTGACCGGCAACCCGGCCGACCTGATGCTGCCCGAGGACGCGACGGCGGAGGATCGGGCCCGGCTGATCGCATCGCTCGGACTGGACGGGCCGATGCACATTCAGTTCGCCCGCTTCGTCGGCAACGCGCTTCAGGGTGACCTCGGCACCTCGATCCGGATGCGTCAGCCGGCGGTGGATGCATTCCTGTCGCGGCTGCCGAACACCCTGGCGCTGATCCCTTGGGCACTGCTGCTGGCCATGGCCGTCGGCATCCCCCTCGGGGTGGTGGCGGCGCTCAACCGAGGCCGCTTTCTCGACCGGGCGGCTGGCACCGCCGCCGTGCTCGGCATCGCGACGCCGAATTTCTGGCTCGGGATCATGCTGATCTTCTTTTTCAGCGTGGAGCTCGGCTGGCTGCCGTCCGGGCGCATGGGCGGACCGGAGCACTACGTGCTGCCAGTGATCACGCTCGGCACGTTCCTGACAGCAGGCTTCATGCGGCTGACGCGCTCGAGCATGCTCGACGTGATGGAGAGCGAATACGTCAAGCTCGCCCGCATCAAGGGGTTGAGCGAGACGATCGTCATCTGGAAGCATTGCCTGAGAAACGCGCTGATCCCCGTGCTGACGCTGTGGGGCGTGTTCGTCGGAAATCTGATCACCGGGGCCATCGTCACAGAGACCGTGTTCGCGTGGCCAGGCGTCGGCCGTCTCACCTACGAGGCTGTCATCTACCGGGACTTCCCGCTGCTGCAGGCCGTGGTCATCATGAAGTCGATCCTGATCCTCTCCGTCAATCTCGTCGTCGACATCCTCTATGCCTATGTCGATCCGCGCATCCGCTACAGCTGAGGCCCGCCGATGCGCCGCATGCCCTGGATCCCCGCTGTCATCATCGCAGTCATCGTAGCGATGGCATTGCTGGCGCCTCTGCTGGCGCCGCACGACCCGATCGACCAGACGCTCAAGGACAAGCTGCTGCCGCCGTACTGGATGGATGGCGGCGACTCTAAATACATCCTCGGCACCGATGCCTTTGGCCGCGACATTCTCAGCCGCCTCATCTACGGAGCGCGGGTGAGCCTGATCGTCGCGCTGCTGGCTTTGACGGCCGGAGGTGGCGTCGGCCTGTTGATCGGGATCGTCGCGGGCTATCTCGGCGGTTTCGTCGAGAGCGTGCTGATGCGACTCGTCGATGCTGCCTTCACGTTTCCGGCGATCCTCTTCGCGCTGCTGCTCGCGGTCACGATGGGCCAGGGCCTCGGCACGCTGGTGATCGCCATCAGCCTGCTGCTGTGGGCGAGCTTCGCGCGCGTCATTCGCGGCGAGGTGCTGACGTTGAAGCAGCGCGATTTCGTGGCGCTCGCCAAGGTTCGCGGCTGCTCGACGCCGCGCATCATGCTGACCCACATTCTGCCGAACGTGCTCAATACCTTCATGGTGCTGGTGACGCTCAACATCGGCGTCGTGATCATCGCCGAGGCGTCGCTGTCGTTCCTGGGCGCCGGCATCCCACCCCCGACACCGACCTGGGGCCTGATGGTGTCCGAGGGCCGCGGGCGCATCGCCGATGCCTGGTGGGTGTCGCTGATCCCGGGAATCGCCATCACGCTGCTGGTGCTGTCGGTCAACCTGTTCGGTGACTGGCTGCGCGACCGGCTCGACCCAAGGCTCCGCCAGCTATGAGCAGCGATACCGTGCTCGAGGTCCGAGACCTCGCCACCCATTTCCATCTGCGCCGGGGCATCGTGAAGGCGGTCGACGGGGTCAGCTTCACCTTGAAGCGGGGCGAGGTGCTCGGCCTCGTCGGCGAATCCGGCTGCGGCAAGAGCCTCACGGCGCTCTCGATCATGCGTCTCCTGCCCAAGGGCGGCGCGCGCACGGTGCGTGGCCAGATCCTGCTCGACGGCGAGGATCTCCTCGCACGATCTCCACGGGAGATGCGTGACCTCCGCGGCAGCAAGATCTCGATGATCCTGCAGGATCCGCAGACATCGCTCAATCCGGTCTTCACGATCGGCGAGCAGTTGCGCGAGGCGATCTACCGGCGCACGGGCGGCAGCAAGGCCGAGATCATGCCCGAGGCCGTCGAGGCGCTGCGCCGCGTCGAGATTGCGGCGCCAGAGAGCCGGATCGGGCAATACCCGCACCAGATGAGCGGCGGCATGAAGCAGCGCGTCGTCGGTGCCATAGCCATGTGCGGCGCCCCACAGGTTCTGATCGCCGACGAGCCGACCACCGCACTCGACGTCACCATTCAGCTCCAGTACCTGAAGCTGCTCCAGCGCCTGCAGCGAGAGACCGGGATGGCCATCCTGTTCATCACCCACGATTTCGGTGTGGTGGCACGGCTGTGCGACCGGGTGGCCGTGATGTATGCCGGCCGCATCGTCGAGTGCGGGCCGGTGGCGCGCGTCTTCGAACGGCCGGCGCATCCCTATACGAAGGCCCTTATCGCATCTGTGCCGAAGATGACCGGTGCGGCCGGCCGGCTCACGACGATCGAGGGTCAGCCGCCGTCGTTGCTCGACCTGCCGCCAGGATGCCGGTTCGCCCCGCGTTGCGCCGCGGCAGACGACAGATGTCGCGAGAGCTACCCGTCGTCGTTCGACATCGAGACCGACCACACCGCGGACTGTTGGAGGCTCGAGGCGCGATGAGCACGCCGGACGCTAGCCAGCCGCTGCTTCGCGTGGAGGGCCTCAAGCGCCACTACGCCATCAGCAAAGGCGTGCTCTTCTCGAAGCTGCTCGGCCACGTGAAGGCGGTCGACGGGGTCTCGTTCAGCCTGAGAGCAGGCGAGACGCTGGGCCTCGTGGGCGAATCCGGCTGCGGCAAGACCACGACCTCGCGTCTCGTGCTCAATCTCGAGCAGCCGACGGAGGGCCGGGTGCTGCTCGAAGGCGAGCCGATCCACGGCCTCGCCGGCACGGCACTCCAGGCGTTCCGCTCCAAGGTTCAGGCCGTCTTCCAGGACCCGTGGTCCTCGCTCGATCCGCGCATGACCGTTGGGCGCACGATCGCCGAGAGCCTCATCATCTGCGGGTGGGACAAGGCGCGCATCGCGGCGCGCGTCAAAGAGCTGCTGGCGCAAGTGGGCTTGCGGCCCGAGCAGGCGGCGCAGTATCCGCACGAGTTCTCCGGCGGCCAGCGCCAACGCATCGCGCTCGCCGCGGCGCTCGCGTCGAGGCCGAAGCTGATCGTGCTCGACGAGCCGATCTCGGCGCTCGACGTGTCGATCCGAGCCCAGATGATGAACCTGCTGAAGGACATTCAAGCTGCCGACGGCGTCGCCTACCTGCTGGTCGCTCACGACCTCGCCACGGTGCGCCACATGTCGGATCAGACCGTCGTCATGTACCTGGGGCAGATCGTGGAGCAGGGCCCAACGGAGAAGCTCTTCGGCGACGTCCGCCACCCCTACACGAAAGCGCTGTTCTCGGCCGTCCTGATCGCCAAGCCCGGACGGCACGAGGAGGAGATCGAGCTCAGGGGCGAGGTTCCCTCGCCGCTCAATCCGCCCGGCGGGTGTCGTTTTCACCCACGCTGCCCGTTTGCGATGGACCGCTGCGCGACCGAGGAGCCTGTGCTGCGCGAGGTGACTGCCGGACACCGCGTGGCGTGCCATCTTTACGATGTGGGCATGGACGCAGCGATCTCGGCACGCGACAATGACCCCATGATCCGGCGCACCTAGCCGAGGCCGCCACATGAGGGCGGCCAGCACCCTTATCAAAAGGCCAGCTCATGCCCGAATGGATCGAGACGTATCGTGGCGTCGTCAGCGCCTGGGAATGCGATATCGTCGAGCATTTCACCATCGCCTACTATTTCGAGAAGCTCCAGGACGCGACGCGCAATTTCGTCGAGCTGATCGGCGAGAGCGAGCTGCTCGGCCATGGCGTCGGCACGGCGCCATCGCGGATCGTGGCCATCTTCCAGCACGAGCTGAGAGCCGGCGCCGCCTTCCACATGACGAGCGGGGTGATCGGGCTCGACGGACATGCCCTGCGGCTCGGCCATCGCATAATCGACTCGACCAGCGGCCAGACGGTGACCTGGGTCGCCGAGACGCTGACCATGCCGATCGGTGTCTCAAACGAGACGATGGCGAGGATCGGAGCGCTGACAACCAAATGGCCCGGCCCCGAAGTGCCGGCGGAGACGCCGCTGCCCGTCCGGCGAGGGGCGCTCACGGCCCGCGACCGGGTGAAGCCGAAAGAGCTCGACGAGGCCGGTCGGCTGTCACTCAGCGACCACGTTCACCGGTTCTCCGGCGCGGGCATGCACTTCCTCACCTCGGTCGGTCTGTCGGGCGAGTACATGCGCATCAACCGTCGCGGCTTCTCGACTTTCCTGCTCGATGTCCATCTGGTCTCGGCCGCCCTCCAGGGCGAGCGCATCGATGTGCACACCGTGCCTGCCCATCTCGGCACCACGTCGCTGCGCTACGTGCACCGGATGACCGGCAGCGATGGCCGCGAGATCGCGTCCATGGTGCAGGCTGGGGTGCAACTCGACCTCGACGCGCGGCGCCCGACCGCCATGCCGGCGGAGATCCGTGACAGGATCACGGCCCAGCTCACTGGTCCATGACATCGACGAACTCGCACCCGGAGACGACAGCCCATGACCCAGCCCCATGGCCCCCTGAGCGGCGTCAAGGTCGTCGCCTGCTCGACGGCGCAGGCCGGCACAGTGCCCTACATGCTGATGGCAGACCTCGGCGCCGAGGTGATCAAGATCGAGACGCCCGGCACAGGCGACAACTCGCGCACGATGTCGATCCTGCCCGGCCATCCCTCGAGCTTTTTCGAGACCAACAATCGCGGCGTGAAAAGCGTCACGCTCAATCTCAAGTCGCCTGAAGGGCGCAAGATCCTGCACGAGCTCGTCGCCGGGGCCGATATCTTCGGCCAGAACTTCCGGCCGGGGGCCGCCGAGAAGAATGGCTTCGGCTACGAGGAGCTGAAGGCGGTCAATCCGAGGCTCGTCTACATCTCCATCTCCGGCTACGGGCCGAATGGCCCCAATGCGCACCTGCCGGGAACGGATTCGATGGCCCAGGCTTTGGGCGGCATCACCCAAGCCTATGCCCAGCCCGGCACCCCGATGCGCACCGGCATCGCCTCCGTCGCCGACGAGACCTGCGCCATTCTCGCCTTCGGCGGCGCGCTCGCCGCCCTCACGCATGCGCGCACCACCGGGCAAGGCCAGAAGGTGGAGCTGTCGCTCCTCGGGGGCATCATCCGCCTGCTCGGCTGGACTTTCCAGACCACCATGTGGCGGGGCACGGATCCGGTCACGGGCCAGGCGCGTGTCGCGGGAACCCGGCAAGCGCCGGCCATGTCGGCCTCCTTCGTCGATCGCGACGGCAAGCCGTTCGTGTTCCAGCTCGCCCGCGACCAGTGGAGGGAGGCGATGACGGCGTGCGGGTTCTACGAGCAGGTGACGGCGGCCGGCTTCGATCATCTCGGCGTCGCCATGGAGTCGGATGAGAAGCGTGAGGAAATGCTGGCGCTGCTCGGTCGCCTGTTCGCGACGGGCCCGCGCGACGACTGGGTGGCGAAGCTGCGTGCGGGCGACATCGTCTCGGCGCCGATCAACACCATGCTGGAGGCGGCGGTCGACCCTGACGTCGTCGCCAACGGCTACGTCACAGAGATGGATTACCCGGAGCACGGCAAGCGGCTCAAGGTGCACGGCTCGCCCTGGCAATTCTCCGAGACGCCCGCGAAAATCGGCGTCGCGCCCAAGCTCGGCGCCCACAACGAGGAGGTGCTGGGGAGCCTCGGCTACAGCGCAGCGGACATCTCGGCGCTTCGGGAGCGGAAAGTCATTTGAGCGGACGGGGCATTCGCTCCGAGATCGGAACCTGTTGCCCAGCGGGGAGTTCAGAGCCTGCACTGATCAGCGGAAGCCCGCAGGATGTCGCGAACGAGCCCCGATGCCACGGACCGGCCCTTCCCGCTCGCCGCGGGCCTGCTGTTCGGCTTGGGTCTCGGCGGCTTCTTCGATGGCATCGTTCTCCACCAGCTGCTGCAGTGGCATCACATGCTGAGCAGCTGGTATCCGGTCGACACGATCGAGAACCTGAAGCTCAACACGCTCTGGGACGGCATCTTCCACAGCGCGACCTACCTGTTCGTTCTCGCCGGCCTCCTGATCTTGTGGCAAACGGCCCGGCGGCGCCATCTGCGCTGGTCGTCAAGGCTGCTGTTGGGCACGATGCTCCAGGGCTTTGGCGCCTTCAACGTCGTCGAGGGGCTGGTCGACCACCATCTGCTCGGCATTCACCATGTGAACGAGGTCGGCGACCCGGCGTTCAGGCTTCACTGGGATGTCGCCTTCATCGCCTGGGGTGTCATCATGGTGGTGCTCGGAACCTGTCTCGTCGGGAGACGCCAGGATGAAGGTCGAGCCGACCTCTAGCCGCGCGGCCAACAGCTTTGGCGACCGGATCGTGTGGGCTGTATTTGCGGGCGGCTTGGTCGTCGCGACGGCCCCGGTATGGGGCTTCTGGCTGCTGGGATTCAACCCGACCCTCGACGAGCTCGTCGCGCTTTCCCTCTGCATCGGCGGCTCGCGCTGACCGTCGCCCCCTTCACCGGAACGGCGGCTCGTCGAAGGAGCGCAGCTTGCGCGAATGCAGCGTGTGACCCTGCGCCTTCAGTAGCTCGAGGGCAGCGAGTCCGATCTCGAGGTGCTGTGCGACCGCGGTCTCATAAAAGGCGTTGGCAGCGCCCGGCAGCTTGATCTCGCCGTGGAGCGGCTTGTCCGAGACGCAGAGCAGCGTGCCGTAGGGCACCCTCAGGCGGAACCCCTGAGCGGCGATGGTGCCGCTCTCCATATCGACGGCGATGGCGCGCGACAGATTGATCCGCTTGCGCTCCTGGGTGAAACGCAACTCCCAGTTGCGATCGTCGTTGGTGACCACGGTGCCGGTGCGCAGCCGCTCCTTGAGGGCCTCGCCCGAGCTGCCGGTCACCGATGCGGCCGCCTCCTGCAACGCCACCTGAATTTCCGCCAGTGCCGGAATCGGCACCTCGGGCGGCACGAGCGAATCGAGGATCCGATCCTGGCGCAGATAGGCGTGCGCCAGCACGTAGTCGCCGATCGACTGGCTTTCGCGCAGCCCTCCGCAGTGACCGATCATCAGCCAGCAGTTGGGACGGATGACCGCGAGGTGGTCTGTGATGTTCTTCGCGTTCGACGGACCGACACCGATGTTGACGAGCGTCGCGCCGCCGCCGTCGGGAGCGGTCAGGTGGTAGGCCGGCATCTGGTAGCGGTGCCAGGTGGAGGAGGCGACCAGCCGTTGGGCCTCGGCGCCGCGATCGCCCGGCCGGATCACCACGTTGCCCGGCAGCACCAGCGTCTCGGCGCCCGGCGTGCCGAGCCGGTCGAGTGCGTGGCGGACGAACTGGTCGACGTAGCGGTGGTAGTTGGTCAGCAGAACCCAGCGCTGCACGTGACGCCAGTCGCTGCCCGTATAATGGACGAGGCGGCGTAGCGAGTAGTCGACGCGGGCCGCATCGAACAGGGCCAGCGGCCTCGACTCGCCGTCCACGAGCTCGTACTGCCCATCGGCGATCTCGTCGCCGACGACAGACAGCTGAGGCGTCGGAAAGTGGCGGGCGAGCTCGGCCGAGGTGACGCCTGCGCGCGCAAGCTCCTCGGTCCGCTCGAGCACGTAGGGGTATGGGATCTCCTGATCGCTCGCCGCCACCTCTAGCGTGGCACCGTAGTCGCCCACCAGAGGCATGAGCTGCTCGAGCAGGTAGCTGCGGAAGGTCGCTGGATGGGTGACCGTCGTCTCGTAGACGCCGGGCCGCTGCAGCTTCGCATAGGCCCGGCGGCTCGCAGGCTGGGGCGCGTCACCGCCCGCATAGCGCACCACGAGGCGCGGGTAGCGGAACCGTGAGCGCTCGGCCACTGACGGCGGCTGGCGCGTCAGCAGATAACGGTCGAGCGCACCGGCCAGCTCGCCAGTGGCGCCGGCATAGAGCTCGACCAACCGGTCTACCGCCTGCTCCGGATCGAGCCCTTTTGCGGTACGCCTCGTCATTGCCGGCCTCGCCTGGTGACCTTCGCCCTGGCCGTTGCTTAGCACAGGCCGCAGGCGCGGTCGGTAGCGGCGGCTCACGACTGGCGGGGGCGGTCGCCGGCCTGCAAATGGCGGCCGGTGTCCAGAAGCTCACTGACGTACTCCTCGTAGGTCACTCCGGCCGCCTCGGCTCGTGCGACCCGGAACCGAAGAATGGACATCGACGGGTTTTTCCAGGCCTCGCGATGGGCCTTGCGCCAGCGGTAGCGTACGAAGGCGTCGTTGACGGGCTCCTCCAGCGGCGGGCCGTTGTTGTGGCCGATCCCCGCGGCTGGCGACTGGGGCAGCCCCCAGGCCGCGATGCCCGACGGTCGCTTTCCCTTGAGCCATGGCGCCCTGGGTCCCCGGAGGAGACGGCTGTGCTCGACCCGATCTCCCATGCTGCCTCCCTGTCCCAGTCCTCCGCTTGTGCGTGGACGCGGGACGCGCTATGCCCCGCAAAAATCCTGCAGTCTCCATCATTCGCGCTAGCATGAGCGGCGCAGGCCAGTCATCGGTCCGGGTCGCCCGAATTTCGGGCGCTTTCTGCTCGGTCCATTGGCACTCCGGAGGAAGGCCCAGACATGACGAGACCGTCCGCCAAGTCGGCGATCGTCTTGGTGGCGGCACTCAACCTCGGGTATTTCTGCGTGGAGCTCGGTGTTGCCCTCGCCATCGGTTCGGTCTCGCTGCTGGCCGACAGCATCGATTTCCTCGAGGACACCTCGATCAATGCGCTGATCCTCGCCGGCCTTGCCTGGACGGCCGCGGCGCGGGCGCGCCTCGGACGGGCATTGGCCCTGGTGATCCTGATGCCGGGCCTCGCCGCGCTCTGGACGGCCTGGCAGAAACTCGGCGCACCCTTACCGCCCGCAGCACTCCCGCTGACCATTGCCGGTGGAGGAGCCCTGGCCGTCAATCTGACCTGTGCACGGGTCCTCGCCCGGTACCGGCATGGTGCCGGCAGCCTGATGAAGGCCGCCTTCCTGTCGGCCCGCAACGATGTTCTCGCCAACATCGCCATCATCGTTGCCGGGCTGACAACGGCCTGGATCTGGCATTCGGCGTGGCCGGACCTGATCGTAGGCCTGGGCATCGCCGCGTTGAATGCAGGCGCTGCCCTCGAGGTGTGGGAAGCGGCGACCCGGGAGGGCGACGAGGCGGAGGCCTGATGAGCCGCCCGTACCCCGGCCCAGCTACGCCGGGATACGATCACCGGTCGTGGCCGGCTGGGAGACGACCAGAAACTCGACGTCGCCCGGCCCATCGTTGATCGCCTGATGCGGCGCGCCAGGTCGGATCTCAAGCCCCTGGCGGGGCCCGAGCACATGGCGCGCACCTTCGAGCTCCATGGTCAGCTCCCCCGACAGAACGAAAAAGAACTGACGCGACTGCCGATGGAGATGGCGCACCTCCGCACGCCCCGGCGGCATTCGCTCGTGGATCACGCTCAGGCCCCGACCATCGACGAGCCGCCAGCCGTCACAGTCACCGCCCCAGACGTAGTGCTCGGCGTTGGCATGGCTGACCGGAGCACCCATGACTACCTGCCCCGGATCACGATGGGGTCCGGCTGGGTCGCGCCCGGGAAAGCAGGCGGCATCGGCACGCCGGATGCCTTGGCCGTCTTGGCGCGCTCATAGAGCCCCGCCACATCCTTGAGATTGTCCTTGATGGTCTGGATGCGGGTGTCGCCCGCCGGGTGGGTGGAAAGCCATTGCGGCGGGGCTCCCTTGGACGCTGCACTCATCTTGGTCCAGAGCGTGATGCCGGACGCCGGGTCGTAGCCGGCTCTGGCAGCAAGCTCCATGCCGATGAGATCGGATTCGAGCTCGTCGTTGCGCGAGAATCTGAGGGTGAGCAGATTGCCGCCGGCCGCGCCCAGCGCCTCACCGACGCCGCCGCCGATGAGGGCCCCGACGACCCGGCCGCCGACGTTGTAGAGGGTCGACTTCGCGGCCCTCTCGCGGGCGTGCTCTCGCAGCGCATGCGCGATCTCGTGCCCCATGACCATGGCCACCTCGTCGTCGGTGAGCTGTAGGCGCTCGAGAATCCCCGTGAAAAACGCGATCTTGCCACCCGGCATGCAGAAAGCGTTGATGTTGTTCGACTTGATCAGGACGACCTCCCACTTCCAGTCCTTGGCGCGGGGGTTCCACTTGTGGGCATGCGGGAGGAGATCACGGGCGATTCGGCGCAGGCGCAGGTTCTGTGGGTGATCGGGGGGAAGCAGCGCGCCCTTGGTGGTCGCCTCCTTCTTCAAGGCCCCGTACTGCATCAGGGCCGCACTCTCGAGCTGCTCGGCCGGGACGAGCTTACGGACGAACGACGGGTTGCCGACTTTGACCCCTTCCTTGTCGGACTGGACGTGCGGTGTCTGAGACGGGGGCGCCTGGGCGTGCGCGCCCTGGATGAACGACGCCACGAGCACGACACCGACCAAGCCTGCCAACGAAGTTCTCGCCATGACCAGCTCCAAACCGTACGTCGCGAGTCGCTCCGACATCGCCCAGTACAATCTAACGTGGGGTGGCGCTTTGATCCACGGAGCGGTTTGGCGATAATGTGATGCGACGGCGGCAGCGGGAGCATCGCGGATGGCGAAAGGCGACGAGGCGCTCGTGAGAGTCGCTGGCGACATCGGCGAGATTGGCGCCGCCGATTGGGATCGCTGTGCCAATCCGACGGGGCGGCCCTTCGACCCGTTCGTGGCCCACGCTTTCCTCAAGGCCCTCGAGGACGCCGGGACGATCGGCCCGCGGACCGGCTGGGTGGCGCAGCATCTCGTGCTCGAGGAGCGCGGACGGATCACAGGGGTGATGCCGCTCTACCTCAAGAGCCACTCCAAGGGCGAATACATCTTCGACTACGGCTGGGCCGAGGCATTCGAGCGGGCCGGCGGGCGCTACTATCCGAAGCTACAATGCGCCGTGCCGTTCACGCCCGTGCCGGGTCGGCGCATCCTGGTCGAGCCGCATGCTGGCGAGGTCGCGGGCGAGCGCATGCTGCTTGCCGGTGCCATCGAGGTCGCCAAGCGCAACGACCTGTCGTCGCTTCACGTCACCTTCTGCAGCGATGGCGAATGGCAGCGCGCGGGCGAGGCCGGCCTCCTGCAACGGACCGACAAGCAGTTCCACTGGACCAATCAAGGCTATCGGTCGTTCGACGACTTCCTCGCCTCACTCACCTCGCGCAAGCGCAAGAACGTGCGCAAGGAGCGGCAGCAAGCCCTCGATAGCGGCATCGTCATCGAGCACGTGACGGGCAAATCGCTCACTGAAGCCCACTGGGACGCCTTCTTCGACTTCTACATGGACACCGGCAGCCGCAAATGGGGCCGCCCGTACCTCAATCGCGCCTTCTTCTCACTTCTCGGCGCGACGATGGCCGAGCGTTGCCTTATGATCATGGCGAGGCGCAACGGTCGCTACGTGGCCGGCGCACTCAACATGATCGGCGGCGACTGCCTCTACGGGCGCTACTGGGGGACCACTGAGCCCGCGCCCTTCTTGCATTTCGAGGTCTGCTACTATCAGGCCATCGACTATGCGATCGCCCACAAGCTGGCTCGGGTCGAGGCCGGTGCCCAGGGCGAGCACAAGCTGGCGCGCGGCTATCTTCCGACGCCGACCTACTCGGTCCACTGGATCGCCGATGCCGGCTTTCGAAAGGCTGTCGCCCGCTATCTCGACGACGAGCGCCGATATATGGAGCGCGAGCGCGAGGCACTCGCGGCGTACGGCCCTTACCGGCGGTTGTCGGCCGACGATGCGGTCGATTAGCCGGCCGCGCGGCGCCCACCCGCGTGGAACGGGTGCCGCTCCCCGTTCACATCGATCCACCGTCACCACCGCCACCGCCACCACCGCCACCACCGCCGCCGCCGCCGCCGCCGCCCAGGTCGTTGAAAGCGGAGGGTGGCCGCGAAGCCGGGGCTGGCGCTGACCCGCGATCCGATGTGGGGACCGAAACGGCTTCTCGGCGCGGGGCTGGAGCCGCCGAGAAGCTGCGGACTGGACGGACGCGAGGCGACGAGACGGCCACTTTCGGCACGACCCGCACGACGGCGGCCGACTTCGCCGATGCGCCGTCGTTGCAGGTGGCGGCAGCGGCGGGGCTCAGCGGCACCAAGACGGCACTCAGCAGCACTGCAATGGCGCCGGTGGAACGAGACGCAATGTAGCCCGTCATGGTCGTGTCCTCTCTGGCCGTTGTCATCTTGAATACGAGATTACTCGTTTCTTTATTAGGTGCAATGGATGCTCACGCGACCGTGAAGAACTGTGTTCACCGCAAACAGTGCGGGGAATGCGGGGGGCCAGTCCGGGACGCACGGGAACGGGGTGATGGGGCGTCCGACCGGGTGCAGCCGGATCGCTGCTCAGCCGCCTCGCCCGGGGGCGGGGACGGCCCCGAGGAGGGATTGGAGGCCGGGCAGCTCGTCGTCCCTGATCACGCGCACCGCCCTGAAGCCGGCGGCGGCTCCGCGCCGGTCCTTCTGATAGCTGTAGCGGAAGGCCGACCGCATCCAGGCGGGTTGCGTCCAGAACGCTCCGCCACGCATGCCCGCCGACTCGCAGGGCGGTCCCTGCCTCGGAGCGCCGACCGCGTCGAGCGAGCCGAGCTCCCCGCCCGAGCAATCCGCCACCCACTCCCACACGTTGCCGTGCATGTCGTGGAGACCGTAGGCATTCGCCGGGAAGCTGGCGACCGGCATGGTGCCGTTCCTCCAGGGAGCCTGCTCCCCGCCGGCACGATAAGGCAGCGGGTGATAGTAGCTTGCATCACGCGGAGTGGCATTGTCGCCAAACGCGAACGCCGTCGGCGTGCCTGCTCGTGCTGCGTACTCCCACTCGGCCTCGGACGGCAGCCTGTAGGCCGCACCTGTGCGGCTCGCAAGCCAACCGAGATAGGCCTCTGCGTCACCATAGCTGATGCAGGCCGCTGGATGCCGGTCATCCTGGGAATAGCCGGTATCCTCCCAGGAGTGACGGCCAGTCGGGCCCCAACTCGCCGTGCGCAGCCAGACCTCGTAGCTGCTGGCCCGATCCGGCGTGTCCTGCATGATGCGGCAATCCTTCGCGACGGGGCGCTGCGTCGCCTCCGTGAACGCCCGCCATTCGCCGCGCGTGGTCTCGGTACGGGCCAGCCCGAACGGACGGGTGATCGTGATCGACCGCTGCGGGCCCTCGTCGTCGCGGCGGCCAAGCTCGGATGCGGGGCTTCCCATCAGGAACGTGCCGCTCGGGACCACGACCATCTCGGGGCAGGTCGGGCAGTCGCGGAACGTGCGACGTGCCGTGTCGACGATGAGGCTCGAGGCTGGTGGTGAGGGTTGGGGCGTGCGTTCTTCGGGAGCCTGAGGTGAGGGCGTTCCGGACGGAGCGGGAACCGAAGCAGGCGCTGGGCGGGCCGAGGACGTCGGCTCCGCGGACGGCGGAGCAGGCAGCGCCTCGGTGGGTGGGCCGGCCGGCCGTTGCACCGGAGGCAACGGCGCCTCACCCGGCCTCCAGAGCGCGAGGATTGCGGTGCCGGCAAGGCCGAGGACGGCGATCGTCGCGAACGCCGCAGCGAGACCGCGGCGGGACCTCCACCGACCCGGGGTCGGCGTAGACGTCGGCCCTTCAACGTCACTCGGGTCCCCTCCGGCTGGCCCCGCCGCGGGCAGCCGGCCCGGCGACGCCGGATGTCTGGCCAGCAGCCGCGGCCGCCAAGCGGCGATCGACTGCGGGCGGTCCTTCGGCTTCAGCTGCATCGCCCAGTCGATACCCTCGAGCAGGGACAGGGGGTATTGCCCCGCGGCAAGCGCGGCTGCGGGCCGGATGGCATCCTCCAGCAGCCGCTCGGTCGCATCCGGGGGCGGACTGCCGGTAACACACTGGTAGAGGGTGCCGGCCAGGGCATAAATATCCGTCCACGGCCCTTGCGAGCGGCTGTCGGTCGAATACTGCTCCGGGGGAGAGAATCCCCGCTTCACGATGCCCGTGATGCTCGCGCTCAACGCGGACATGACGGGCCGGGCCGCACCGAAGTCGATCAGGACGGGGCTGCCGTCCGCGCGCAGGATGATGTTGTCGGGCGCGATGTCGCGGTGCAGGTAGTGGTCGGCGTGGATGATCTCGAGCGCATCCAGGAGCGGCGCCGCGATGCGCTCCACCTCACCGGCCGTCGGGGACCGGCCGAGATCCCGCAGCCAGGCTTTCAGGCTCGGCCCATTCTCGAACGGCATGACGATGTAGACGGTGCCGTGCTGCTCGAAGACGCTGAGCACGCGCACGATCGCCGGATGGTCGAACCGGCCGAGCGCGCGGGCCTCCTTCAGGATGCTCTCGCGCATGTGCTCGAAGACGGCGCGGTCCTTCTGCTGGCGAACGCGGACGCTACCCGTTCCGTCCCGCGTGGCGATGTCGGCCGGAAAGTACTCCTTTATCGCCACCAGTCGCTGCAGCGCGACGTGATCGGCGGCGTAGGTGATGCCGAAGCCACCCATGCCGATGACACGATCGATGCGGTACTTGCCATCGAGGACCAGGCCGCCGGACAGGGCTCGTCGCTCGGTCATGATCCCTGTCCCCGTCGGCGCCCCCGGCCGGTCGCACTTCAGTTGAACGTCGGATAATTATCCAAGCGCAGGCATGCTGGCGAGTGAATACCACGTGATCGCCGCTGGGGAGCCTGCGCCGCCGGCCGGCTGGCGGACGTTCAATTGGTCTGGACGCTGGCTCCCTCCTGCAGGGCGAGGACGTGGCCGGCGAGATACAACGATCCGCAGATCAGCACGCGAACGGGGCCGCGTGCCATGGCTCGCACGCGCTTGAGCGCAGCCTCCACCGATGCGGCCGGCTCTGCCGTGTGGCCCACCTCGCGCGCAATCACCGCCAACCGCTCGGGTGTCGCCGGGGCCTCGTGTGCGCCAGGCACCGGAACGGTCAGCACTCGCTCGGCGAGGCCACGGAAGGCGCCGAGGAAACCTGAGACGTCCTTCTGGCCCATCATGCCGACAATCAACCAGAGGGCCCTTGGCGAGCGCTCCTCCAGGTCGGCGATGGTCTCGGCCAGCGCGACTCCACCCGCCGGGTTGTGCCCGCCATCGAGCCAGATCTCGGACCCCGGCCCGAGCAGATCGGGAAGCGGCCCTGCCGTCAGGCGTTGCATGCGAGCGGGCCATCTGACCGCGATGAGACCCTCTGCAATAGCGGCCTCGGAGAGGCTCAGCGCTTTCGCCTCGAGCGCGCTCGCCACAGCAACCCCGGCATTGCCGATCTGATGGCGGCCGATGAGTGCCGGCAGCGGCAAGTCCAGGAGCCGGTCCTCGCGCTGGAACACGAGCCTGCCGTTCTGGCGGAATGCATCGAACTCCCGGCCAGCGCGCACCAGGGGCGCGCGCACCTCGGCAGCGCGCGCTTCGATGACCCGATCGGCCGCCTCGTCCTGGCGCGCGACGACGGCCGTCACACCGGGCTTCAGAATACCGCCCTTCTCGGTGGCGATGCGGGCGAGGGTCGGTCCGAGCCGCTCGGTGTGATCCATCGAGATCGAGGTTATGACGCACACCTCGGGGCGGGGCACGACGTTGGTCGTATCGAGCCGGCCGCCGAGCCCGACCTCGAGCAGCACGGCATCCGCCGGCGTCTCGGCGAAGGCGAGGAAGGCTGCCGCCGTCGTGATCTCGAAAAAGGTGATGGCAGCGCCGTCGTTGACGGCCTCGACGCGCTCGAGCAGGTCTGCAAGCCGGTCCTCGGCGATCGGCCCCGAGCGGCCGTCCGGGCCCGCTTTCGCCAGCACGATGCGCTCATTGAAGCGGACGAGGTGCGGCGAGGTGTAAACGTGCACGCGACGGTGATCCGCTTCCAGCATCGCCCTGAGGAACGCCGTCACCGAGCCCTTGCCATTGGTGCCAGCGATATGGATCACCGGTGGCAGCCTGCGCTCTGGACGACCAAGACGGACCAGCAGTCGCTCGATGCGATCGAGCGAGAGGTCGATGGACAGCGGATGCAGCCGCTTCAGGCGGGTGAGAATGTCGTCGATGCGGGCCATCGCTTCCGCCTTTCCGTCAGCGCTGCCCGGCAGGGGCCTCCGCACGAGGGCGAGCTGCCGCATGCTCCGGCTCGGGATCGCCAGTCGGCTGCAGTCGATCGTCGTCTAGCCTTGGGCCTTACCGCCATCCTTGCCGGTCTTGGGACGGCTCTTGTCGCTCTCTGTCCGGGGTGGCGTGCGCCCCTCGAGCATGCGCGGCTGGAAGCGATCGCCCTCGGCCACGGGCTCGGGCTCGATCAGGCCGTTGCCCTCGCGGGCGAGCGCCTCCATGGCCTTGCCGTCGAGCGCGCTGCCATTGAGATGCCCATTGAGCTTGCCGCGGCCGTTGGCCCGGCTCCGCTTCCTCGCTGACATGGCAGCATGGCCGGCCCCGAGTATCGTTACGATGCGGGCCAGCGTCTCCCGCAGCTTGTGGCGATGCACCACCATGTCGATCATGCCATGGGCGAGCAGATACTCGGCACGCTGGAAGCCTTCGGGAAGCTGCTCGCGGATGGTCTGCTCGATCACTCGGGGGCCAGCGAAGCAGATCAGTGCTCCAGGCTCGGCGATGTGGATGTCGCCGAGCATGGCGTAGGAGGCCGTCACGCCTCCGGTCGTCGGATCGGTCAGGACTACGACATAAGGCAGGCGCGCGGCGCGCAGACGACGCACGGCAATCGTCGTGCGGGGCATCTGCATGAGGGACAGGATGCCCTCCTGCATGCGGGCTCCACCTGAGGCTGCGAATAGAATGAAGGGCGCGTGACGCTCGACGGCCAGCTCCATAGCCGTCACGACGGCCTCACCCGCGGCCATGCCGAGCGAGCCGCCCATGAAGCGGAAATCCTGCACGGCGGCGACCAGCGACTGCCCCTCGAGGCGGCCCTCGCCGATCAGGACGGCGTCGCCCTGCTCGGTGCGGACCTTGGCCTCCTTGAGGCGATCGGTGTACCGTTTGCCGTCCCGGAATTTGAGCGGATCGAGCGGCACCTCGGGTGTCGGCACCAACGTGTACTCGCCGCCGTCGAAAAGCTGCTTCAAGCGTGAGCGCGCGTCGACCCTGTCGTGATGCCCGCAACAGGGGAACACGAACTGGTTCTGCTCCAGCGCCTTGCGGTCTGTCATCTGGCCGCAGCCGCCGCATTTCCGCCAGAAGTCGTCCGGTGGCTCCCGCCGCGTCGTCAAGAGACTGCGGATCTTCGGCGGGACGACGTTGTTGATCCAGTTCAACTCACGAGGCTCCTCGAACCTGGGATCCCCCGCAGCCCGTCCCAATCTTGCGGTTTCCCCAGTGCGTCAGCTTTGTGACGGCGCTGATCGCATATGACGTGCTGTCAAGCCGCACGCAAGGCTCCGGCGAGGCTTTTCACCAAGTCTAGCACAGCCGGCACCGTCGCAGGACGCGCCGCGTCTCCGGGACCAAGCGACTCCTTCAACATGGTAACCAGCGCCGACCCGACGACCACACCGTCCGCGACCCTGCCGAGGGCGCGCACCTGCTCGGGTGTGCGCACGCCGAAGCCGATGGCCACGGGCAGTCTCGTCTGGGATTTGATCCGTTGCACCTGCGACTGAACGTCGCTCACGACAGGTGCGGCAGAGCCCGTGATGCCCGTGATCGAGACGTAGTAGACGAAGCCCGACGCATTGACCAGCACCGACGGAAGGCGCTTGTCATCGGTGGTCGGCGTGGCCAGGCGGATGAAGGCTATGCCGCGATCACGGGCAGGAAGGCACACCTCCTCGTCGGCTTCGGGTGGGACATCGACCACGATCAGGCCATCGACGCCGGCGTCCCGGGCATCGTCGAGGAAGCGCTCTGTCGGATAGACGTAGATCGGGTTGTAGTACCCCATCAGAACAATCGGCGTCGTCTGGTCACGGAGCCTGAAATTGCGTACCAGGTCGAGGGTACGGCGTAAGGTCATGCCGGCAGCGAGTGCACGCTGCGACGACGCTTGGATGGCAGGACCGTCCGCCATCGGATCGGAGAAGGGCATGCCGAGCTCGATGATGTCGGCTCCCGCCGCCGGCAGGCCGGCGAGGATCTGCGCCGACGTCTCGGGATCCGGGTCGCCGGCTGTGAGAAAGGTGACGAGCCCGGCGCGGCGCTCAGCCTTGAGAGCGGCAAAACGGGCTTCGATGCGGCTTCCGGCGGTCATGTCGCTGGCGCTGTCCTCAGAGGTTCCGGCTCGGTCGTAGGCGCACGAGGCGGCCGCGGTCAAGGGCATCGGCAAAGCCGGCCAGAAACCCCTACTCCTTCAGACTGCCCCATCGAGGGCCGCCTACCCCGGCGGCTGTCGCCGCATCGTTCCGCGTCATTGATCCGTCACCTCCCTGCCCTAGCAGAACGGTTGCCCCACACCCGAGAGGCTCGACCCCCCATGATCTGGCGAATGGCGTCCCTTCTTCTGGCGCTCGGATCTGCTCACCCGGCCATGGCCCAGACGATCTATCCGATAGACCGTGCCGAGATCCTCGCCGGCGCGCGCTTCGACCTCAAGGTCGAGCTGCCGGGTGCGCCGGCCCGTGCCGACGGCGTTGTCGTCACGATCAATGGCAGCCCGGCGGCGGAGGTTCTCAAGGGCGAGGTCGACTACATTGCGAATGAGGACGGTAGCGGCCACGCGGCGCTCTGGATCCGAAACGCCTCGATCGCGGTGCCAGGCAACTACAAGGTCGAGGCCCGGCATGGCGAGGCCAGGGCCGAGGTCCGCTGGGATGTGTTCTCGACCCCTGCCCCCACGGCGCGCAACGTCATCCTGTTCATCGGCGATGGCCTTTCGAACGCCCACCGCGTCGCCGCCCGCATGCTGTCGAAGGGCATCCGCGAGGGCCGCTACGGCGGCAATCTCGCCATGGACGACATGCCACACATGGCGCTCGTCTCGACGTCCGGCACAGATTCCATCATGACCGACAGCGCCAACTCGATGAGCGCGTACACGACCGGCCACAAGTCGTGCACGAACGCGATCGCCGTCTACTGCGCGCGTAACAAGGACAACAACGCCCATCCGAAGGTCGAGACGATCGCGTCCATCGCCCGGCGCACCAGGGGCAAGGCGGTCGGCATCGTCACCAATACCGAGATCCAGGATGCGACGCCGGCAGCCGTCGTGGCCCATACACGCCGCCGCGCCGACTATGATGCCATCACCCGCATGCTGCTGGACGCGCGGCCCGAGGTGATCCTCGGCGGCGGAAGCGCGGGTTTCCTGCCCGCGCCAGCCGGCAGGCGCAAGGATGGCGTCGACTATCTCAAGAAGTTCGAGGAGGCCGGCTACAAGCTCGCCGCGACCGCCACGGAGCTCGCCAAGGTGGCGGCCGAGCCCGCGACGCGGCATCTGCTCGGCTTGTTCCATCCCGGCAACATGGATGGCGCCCTCGACCGCCGCATCCTGAGGAAGGGAACGGTGGACAGGTTCCCGGACCAGCCTGATCTCGTCGACCAGATGAAAGCGGCGCTCACGGTGCTGTCGCGGAGCGACAACGGCTTCGTGCTGGTGATCGAGTCCGGCATGATCGATAAGTATGCCCACCAGCTCGACTGGGAGCGCTCGGTTTACGACACCATCATGCTCGACAACGCAGTGGCGGCGGCCAAGGCCTGGGCCGGCGATCGGAACGACACGCTCATCGCCGTCGTCGGCGACCACACCCACCCCGCCTCGATCATCGGCACCTACGATGACACCCGTCCCGGCGCGACACTGCGCGACAAGCTCGGCGTCTACGCCAGCGCGGGCTTTCCGAGCTATCCGGCTCCCGACAAGGATGGCTATCCGCAGCACGTCGACGTGCAGCGCCGCCTCGCGTTCGTATTCGCGGCATATCCGGACCATTGCGATGCCGGCAAGCCCTATCTCGCGGAGCCGAACCGTCCGACGGAGCCGGGCACCGCGCCCAAGACGTTCGTGGCCAACGAGAAGGGCTGCCAGCTTCCCGGCGCAGCGCGGCGTCAGGGTAACCTGCCGTTTGCGGCCGCGAGCGGCGTGCACAGCGGCGAGGATGTCATTCTGACCGCATCCGGGCCCGGAGCCGACGGCTTCCGCGGCCACATCGAGAACACGCACGTGTTCCGCGTCCTGGCGACGGCGCTCGGGCTCGGCCAGACGCGCTAGGAGCCTGTCCGAGTAGTCGGTGGATTTTCCGGTGCGAGTCGGATTCTGTCCAGGGGTATGAGCAAACACTATCGCCCCTGGAAGATCGACCAGACGCAGCTGCTGCCTGCGAGCGTCGAGGATTATGTGCCTGAGG
>JANRJI010000050.1:0-65104 GCA_033764055.1 Hyphomicrobiaceae bacterium | reverse complement strand
TCCCGGCGAATCGGCTCGGTTCGGGAAAGATACGCCGCTTCGGGCCGTCGCCCGTTGGTCACGCTACGTTCCGCTACGCTTCACTTCGCGCGACCAACGGCGTTCTGCATTCCAAGAACCGCGTGAGAAAGGTACAGGGGGTGATTGCGCGTCCCCTCTCGGCGATGCGAAAGTCCCATTTGTCAAGCTTAGGCCCTAGCAGGGAAAAACGCATATGACCAAGCTCGGGATGGGACTCGTCGCCGCGATGCTCGCGACCGTTCTCGGCACAGTGGCGGCAACGGCGCAAGGCAAGTGCTGGCACTGCTACTACGACAGCTACGGCAAGAAAATCTGCCACGACGACTGCAGCTGCAAGGGGAGCCACTGAGTCATTCTGCCCCCGCCGCGGGCCAGCGTTCGGGCGCCACCCCACAGGTGGCGCCCGTGACCGGTCAGTCGAACAGAATGACGCCCCGTGCCACCTGACCCTTGGCCATCAGCTGGAAGCCCTCGTTGATCTCCTCGAACTTGTAGGTGCGGGAAATGAGATCATCGAGGTTGAGCTTCCTCTCCAAGGAAAGGTCGGCGAGCGTTCCGAAGTCCACGGCCGGACGCACCGAGCCGTAGTAGGTGCCGGAAAGTGTCTGCTCGCCGTAGACCATCAGATGCGGCGCGATCGGCGCCCGCGTCGAGAACGCCGGGATGCCGACGATGACGGCATGCCCGGCCGGCGCCAGCGAGTCGACGATTTGCAGGACGGTCGGCTCTGTCCCGATGGCGTCGAAAGCATAGTCCACGCCGAGACCGCCGGTGATCTCCTTGACTGTTTTGATCACGTCCTGCCGCTTACCGTTGACGATGTGCGTCGCACCGAAGTGGGTCGCCATCTGCAGCTTGTTGTCGAGAAGGTCGCAGGCGATGATCGTCTTGGCGCCGGCGAGCCGCGCGCCCTGGACGACGTTGAGGCCGACGCCGCCGCAGCCGACGACGAGCACCGTCGAGCCCGCCTCCACCTTGGCATGGCGGATCGCGGCGCCGACACCGGTTGCGACCGAGCAGCCGATGATCGCCGCGTGCGTCCAGGGCAGGTCCTCACGGACCTTCACCACCTGGTCCGCCGGACAGACCGAGTACTCGGTGAACGTGCCGATGCGGGCCATGACGTTGACCGGCTCGCCGTTGAGCTTCACCCGGGATGTGCCGTCGTGCATGCCCCAGCGGGGCGTATCGTTGAAGCCGATGCAGAGCACCGTCCGGCCCTTCGAGCAGTAGGCGCAGTGGCCGCAATTGGAGCGGAACGAGAAGATGACGTGGTCGCCCTTCTTCACGCTGGTGACGCCGGGGCCGACCTCGTCGACGATCCCCGCGGCCTCGTGCCCGAGCACCATCGGGAGGGGCAGCGGCCAGTCACCGATCATGATGTGCCAGTCGGACATGCACACGCCCGCGGCCTTGACCTTCACCCGCACCTCGCCGGCCTTCGGGCCCTCCTGCTCGAGCTCGAGAATCTCGAGCGGCTTGTTGACCTGGGTGAGAACGGCGGCGCGGGTCTTCATGGGGTTTCCTTCGTCGGTCGTCCGGGCCTGCGTGACCGGGCACGGTGATGGAGCGCGCCCTCGGCGTCGAGCAGCGGTGAGGAACTGCGGTCGGCTCGGGGCTGCGCACGAATTTGCGGCACAACGGGTCCCGGACACAAGGTCCAGGGCTTCCGAGTTTGATGCTGGTGCCCGCCTCTGATGGCTTCGAGCCTGTCGAGTTCCCCCTTCCGCGATCGTTTCGTCGCCCGTGCGCGGGATCATGGGGAAGACCGCCGAGCGACAAGATGCCCGACATCACGTGCGGTGCGGGCGCACGGCAGGGTGCTCGCCTAGGCGGCGAGCCGGCAGGAGACGCCCGCCCTGAAGCCCACCGACCTCGGTCACGAGGTCGACCTTGCCGCGACTGGCCACTAGCCGCGGCACGTGCGCGAGGATGCCGCGGCGCCTGGGCTGGCATTGGCGGCGGACGTGCTTGTCTGTCGCCTCAGTGCCGGCCGTGGCAGTGCTTGTACTTCTTGCCGGAGCCGCACGGGCACTTGTCGTTGCGCGCGACGCGGCCCCACGTCTGCGGGTCGGCCGGGTCGACGTCGCCTCCCTTGCGACGGGTGACTGGTCCGAGCCTGGGCTCGATCGGCTCGGCCACCGGCGCCAGCGCTCCAGCCAGTGCCGCATCGGCGAGAGCGAACTCGTCCTCGCCGGTCAATGGGTTGATGTGGTGGGCCTGCATCGGTGGCAGCACCTCGGGCTCAGGCTCCGCCGGCTGGTCCTGCGAGAACGTGAGGCCCGCGAGCTGTCCCACGACGGCCTCGCGCAGCTCGGCGAGCATCTTCTCGAAGAGCTGGAAGGCCTCGGACTTGTACTCGTTCAGCGGATCGCGCTGGGCGTAGCCCCGCAGGTGGATCACCTGCCGCAGGTGCTCGAGGGTGATCAGGTGCTCGCGCCAGAGATGATCGAGCGTCTGCAGCAGAACCGATTTCTCGATATCCTTGAGGCGCAGACGCCCGACCTCGGCCGCCTCCTTGCTCGGCGCCGAGTCGATCGCGCCGACGAGACCGCGTGCGTCCATGTACTGGTGCAGGAACGAGAAGCCCAACCGGTCCGCCTGGCTGTAGGCGTCCTCCATGGAGCCGCCGCCGATCGAGATCTCGCTGCGGTTGCTGTCGATGATCGCGCGTCCGAGCTCGGTCAGTCCTTCGGGCGTCGGCTCTTTCTCGAGCAGCACCTTGAGCCGCGGCTCGCTGTCGACGAAAGCGAGCATGCCTCGGGCGCCCTCGTAGCCCTTCAGGATCTCGGTGCCGAGCTCGGCGGACTTGGCGGTCGCCGCGTCCTCGACGGCCTTCAGCAGGCGCTCGCGGATCTCCTGGTCGGCGATGCCTTCCTCCTCGGCCCAGGCACCGATGTCGAGGTCCAGGCCGAACACGCGCTGCACCTCGGCTTTGAGGCCCTCGACATTCCACTGCTCGGCATAGGCGTTCTCGGGAATGTGTGCGCTCACCAACTCGTTGACGAGCTGGTTGCGCATGTCGCCGATCGTCTCGGTGACGTCCTCCGTCGCCATGATGTCGAGCCGCTGCTCGAAAATGACCTTGCGCTGGTCGTTCATCACGTCGTCGTACTTCAGGACGTACTTGCGGCTGTCGAAGTTCCGGGCCTCGACCTTCTTCTGGGCGTTTTCGAGGGCCTTGTTGATCCACGGGTGGATGATGGCCTCGCCCTCCTGCAGGCCGAGCTTCTGCAGCATGCCGTCGATCCTGTCGGCGGCGAAGATGCGCATCAAGTCGTCCTCGAGGGACAGGTAGAACTTGGTGCGGCCGGGATCGCCCTGTCGGCCGGAGCGGCCGCGCAGCTGGTTGTCGATGCGCCGGCTCTCGTGACGCTCGGTGCCGATGACGTAGAGGCCGCCCGGGAAGGTCTGGGTCTTCGCCGGCCTGCTGCCCTTGGCAGGTGCCAGCTCGATCGTCTCCGAGGCGTTCATGACGATCTGCCTGTCGCGCTCCACCTCGGACTTGATCTGGCTCCGGCGCTTCTCGATCTCGGCTTCGCTCGGCGGGTTGCCGACCTTCTGGCAGAGCAGCAGCCACTCGTTCAGCCGGAACTCGACGTTGCCGCCGAGCTGAATGTCGGTGCCACGACCGGCCATGTTGGTGGCGATGGTGACGGCGCCCGGCACTCCGGCCTGGGCGATGATTTGCGCCTCCTGCTCGTGGAAGCGGGCGTTGAGCACCTGGTGCTTGATGCCCTTCTCCTTGAGCTTCTCGGCCAGCGTCTCGCTCTTCTCGATGGAGACGGTGCCGACCAGCACCGGCTGCTTACGCTCCTGCGCGGCCACGATGTCGCGAATGATCGCGTCCCATTTCTCGCGCTGGGTGCGGTAGACCTCGTCGTCGAGGTCGGCACGCGCCACCGGCATATTGGTCGGGATCTCGAGCACCTCGAGCTTGTAGATGTCCATGAACTCGTCGGCCTCGGTCGAAGCCGTGCCGGTCATGCCGGCCAGCTTCTCATAGAGCCGGAAGAAGTTCTGGAACGTGATCGAGGCCAACGTCTGGTTCTCGGGCTGGATCGCCACGTGCTCCTTGGCCTCCAAGGCCTGATGGAGCCCTTCCGAGTAGCGCCGACCCTGCATCATGCGGCCGGTGAACTCGTCGATGATGACGACCTGGTCGTCCTTGACGATGTAGTCCTTGTCACGCTGGAACATCTTGTGGGCCTTCACGGCCTGGTTCACGTGATGGACGATCGACACGTTCTCGACGTCGTAGAGGGCGCTGCCGTTGAGCATGTCGGCCTCGCTCAGCATCTCCTCGATGCGGATGCTGCCGGCCTCCGTCAGTGCGACCTGACGCTGCTTCTCGTCGAGGTCGACGAGGCCCTGACCCTTCAACGCCTCCTTCATCTCCTCGCGCGAGTGCGACCTCGCGAGGTCCTTCTCGATCTTGTCGTGCTCGGCGACGAGGTCCTTCACCAGGGCGTCGACTTTGACGTAGAGGTCGCTCTTGTCCTCCACAGGCCCGGAGATGATCAGCGGGGTACGGGCCTCGTCGATCAGGATCGAGTCGACCTCGTCAACGATCGCGAAATAGTGACCTGCCAGTTCCGGCGGGCGCCCCCCGAACTGCACCATCTCGCGCGCGCTCATCTTCATGTTATCGCGCAGATAGTCGAAGCCGAGCTCGTTGTTGGTGCCGTAGGTGATGTCGCAGGCGTACTGCTGGCGCCGTTGATCGTCGTCCAGCTCGTGGACGATGCAGCCGACGGTGAGGCCCAGGAAACGGAAGACCTTACCCATCCACTCGCTATCGCGGCGGGCCAGATAGTCATTGACGGTGACGATGTGGACGCCCCGGCCAGTGAGTGCATTGAGGTAGGCCGGCAGCGTGGCGACGAGCGTCTTGCCTTCGCCCGTCTTCATCTCGGCGATCTTGCCGTCGTGCAGCACCATGCCACCCATCAGCTGCACGTCGAAGTGGCGCAGGCCGATGGCGCGCCGGGCACCCTCGCGCACTACCGCGAACGCGGGAACCAAGAGTTCGTCCAGCGGCGTGCCGTCGGCCAGCTGCTCCCGCATCTCGGACGTGCGGGCGCGCAGCCGATCGTCCGACAAGGCCCGCAACTCGTCCTCGAGTTGGTTGATGGCCTCGATGCGGGGGCGATAGGCCTTGAGCCGTCGGTCATTGGACGAGCCAAACAGCTTGCTTGCGATCGAGCCAAACGAGAGCATGTCTACAGGGCCTCAAGTCGGAAGGCCCGCGCCCGGCGGCCGGAGCGGGCCGAGCGCCTCGTCGGCGCGTTCGGAGTCAGACGACCGAGGACGCGCTCTGAGCCAGCTCCGACAGGCCGTGTCGGATCAAGCAGGACTTTGCCCAAAGGCGCCGTGTGGCGATCCGGCTGCGCCGGATGGGGCAACAGATAAGGAGCAGGCTCCCGGCTGTCAACGCGCGGCCACGTGGCGGCGGGGCCGTGTCCCTCTGCATCGGACCACTGCGGGAATGCCAACCGCCAGTGTCGCAATTCGGCCATGCGGAGCCCCCATTCACCAGCGGGAGGCTCATTGCTGTCCAAGGCGGAGCTCCGTTCAGGTCCCATGCCGGCAAATTCGTCCTGCATCCAGGGAGCGGGCATCGCCAGGGCGACGTCGAAGCCATCTCCACTTGGCGCCTGGCCCCCGTGGCGCTAAGCACGCGCCGGCGAGACGGCCGACTGCATGCCGCATTCGCCAATGCCAACGCGTCCGCAAGGACGTCCCTGCCAAGGACGACGCCCCGTGACAGTTATCAAGCATGCCGCCCCAGCCCTCCTTGCCGCCGTCCTGCTGACTTGCGGAGCGTGGGGCGCCGCGTCGACGGCCGCCGCAGCCGAGAACGGTGTCGTCGTCCTCGTCAATGGCCGCGCCATCACCGAGGCCGACCTGCGCCTTGCTGAAGGCGAGATCGGCAACGACCTCGGCTCGCTACCGCCGGACCAGCGCCGGCGCGTGCTGGTCGAGTATCTGATCGAGAACATGCTTTTCGCGGAGGCTGCCGAGGGCGAGAAGCTCGGCTCCGGCCAGAGCTTCGACGAGCGCATGCGCTACTGGCAGCGGCGGGCCCTGCGCGACGCCTACTTCGACCGCTCCGTGAAGGGAGCCGTCACCGAGGCCGACGCCCGCAAGTTCTACGATGCAGAGGTCGGCAAGGCGAAGCCGCAGGAGGAGGTGCGGGCGCGCCACATCCTGGTCGAGAGCGAGGAGCAGGCGAAGGAGATCTACGAGAAGATCGCCCACGGCGAGGATTTCGCGAGGATGGCCAAGCAATTCTCCAAGGATCCGGGCAGCAAGGAGGACGGGGGCGATCTCGGCTACTTCGGGCGTGGTCGGATGGTGCCGCAATTCGAGGAGGCTGCCTTCAAGCTGGACAAGGGCGAGGTGTCGCTGCCGATCAAGAGCCAGTTCGGCTGGCACCTGATCCGCGTCGAGGACAAGCGGCAGCGCGGGGCGCCTGCGTTCGACGCGATCAAGGAGCGGATCATCGCCTCGCTCATCCATCGCCGGGCCCAGGAGATGGGTCAGTCCTTGCGGCAGAAGGCGAAGCTGGAGTTCGTCGACCCAAGCTTGAAGGCCCAGGTCGACCGCGAGACGGGCATCCGGGTGCTGCCCTCGGCGCCGCCCAGGCAATAGCAGGGAATCAGGTCCCTGAGATGCCGAAGGCGACCGCGATCAATGCCAGCGTCCCGAGGATGACCAGAGAGGCGAGCGTCAGCCGCGGCCTGCCGATGTCGTCTTCGGTGGCACGCGGCGCTGTCTCGTGGCGCATCGCTTCACGGACCTCGCGAGGCGCCGGTGGTGTGCCGGCGGCCTCGTCGTCGGTTCCGAGTGGAGCGGCTGCGGGATCGGGGTGGGCAACCTTGTCGCCAGTCCGGCCCCGGTCGATGGCGCTGCGCAGGAGCTCCGGATTGCCGCGTGGCACGGACTTGGCGGGCGCAGGGCCGGGACCGTCATCTCGCGCCGGAGAGTCCTGGTCCGCGAGGGGCTGCCTGCCATTCGTCGCCTCGGTGCTGACCCGGGTCGTCTCGTCCCGATCCCGGCGCCAGAACGGTCTCGTCTCACTTTCACGCCCGGGCATACGCGTCTCCGCGGCTTGGAGGGGTGTTCCGACGGCCGGCGCCACCGGATGGTGACAGGTCCGGCCTCATGCACCAACGCCGGCCTCGGCGAGGCGTTCCACAAATGTGCAAGTCCAGAGCCGCGGACGCCGCGTCGCCGTGAAGTCGCTTGGCAGCACCGCTCAGCCATCCGCCTTGACGGCCGCCGCGAAGTAATTGACGTCGGTATCCGGCGACAGCGACCAGCGGTCGCCTAGGGGATCGTAGACGAGGCCCTCGAGCGAGATGCGGCTCAGCCCCGCCGCGGCCATGTGCGCGGCCATCTCGTCGGGCGTGACGAAGCGGTCCCATCTGTGCGTGCCGGCCGGCAGCCACCGCAGCACATACTCCGCACCGATGATGGCGAGCGCCCAGGCCTTCAGCGTTCGGTTGATGGTCGAGCCGATGACGAGACCGCCGGGGCGGCAGAGGCTCGCCGCCAGTCGCACGAACGAAGCCGGATCCGGCACGTGCTCCACGACCTCGAGGAAGAGCACCGCGTCGAACGTCGCGCCCTCGTCCCGCACCATCTCGGCGGTGACGGCGCGATAGTCTATCGCCAGCCCCTGGTCGACGGCATGGGCGCGAGCTGCTGCGATGTTGTCGGCCGACGGGTCGAGGCCGGTCACGCTGGCGCCGAGCCGGGCCAGCGGCTCCGATACCAGGCCGCCGCCGCAACCAATGTCCAGAACGCGCAGCCCCGTGAAGGGCCGCAGTGCCGGTAGCGGCCTTTCGAAATGGGCGGCCATCCGATCGCGCAGGTACGTCATGCGTGCCGGCCCGAGACGATGCAGAGGCGCGAACTTGCCGGTCGGATCCCACCACTCGGCCGCAATGCTGCCGAAGCGCGCGACCTCGGCAGAGTCGAGCGTGGCAGTGGTCGCTGGTCTCGCATCGGGCGGCTTTGTCATAGACCGCATAGGCGAGCGGGCTGCGACGGCTGTCAAGCGCCCGGCTCTACCGGGAGGGCATCGCGAGCGGCCTCCAGAGTGCGCGGGCTGTAAAGTCGCGCTCCGGCGTCGAGGCCGCGCCTGTGGCGGGCCCGCATGCCGAGCCTCGCGATCGCGCTCGGGTGCAGGGCCTCGTTGACCGTCTCGATCTCGTCGCCGAGCCAGCTCGTCCGGTGCGTGCCGAGGACCGCCTTGCGCCAGGGCGGGATGCCGGTCTTCTGCTGGCCGACGAGCCGCAGGAACGGGAGGATGGCGCTGACCCGATAGATGCTGTCCGAGGTCGGCGCCACCAGCTCGCCCAAAGGGTCCGGCGCGGTCATGGCGTCGAGCGCCTCGAGATCGAAGCCGATGCCGGCCGTCGAGACCGAGCGGGCGGCCATCCAGCGCAGCGAGATGTCGGACAGCGAGCTGTCCTCGAAGCCGCCACCCACATTGGCGTGGCTCCCGGGAAACCAGACCTGCTCGATGCGCTGGGCCGCAGGCAGCGCGGCGCCGCGTCGCTTTGTCCACAGCGTCGGGCTGAACGGTCCGCGCGGCTCGTCGATGGCCAGGGCGTGGAGGCCGATGTCGACGATCGGGGCCAACTCGGTATCGACGAAGGCATAGTCGTCGACCAGCCCACCGGCACTGCCGAGCACTGGCACGCCGAGATTGCCGACGGTGTCCCACACACCGAGGCAGCGGATGCGCACGCCGGCGTGGCTCCTCGACTGCAAGCGCTCGCCGCGCACCGGGTCGGGGGACGCCTTGTAGCGTTGATAGTAGCCCCAGGCGTCATCCAGATCGTCGAGAGCATCGTGCCTCAGAAGGCCTGCCCTCGCAATGAGGCCGCTGAGGCTCCTCGCCTGGAAAGCGCCGCGCGAGAACCCGAACAGCGCGATCTCGTCACCGGGTTCGTAGCGCTCGGCGAGGAAGCGGTACCCCTCGAGGATGCGCTTGTCGAGCCCGACCCCGAGCGCACCCGAGATGAAGGCAACGTACTCGCTGTCGCCGACGTCGGTGCCGATGCCCTCGATGTAGCGCGAGACCTGTGCCAAGCCGTCGGGCGCCGTGCCGAGAGCGACACGTGCGAGCTTCAGGACGTTGGTGGCGACGGTGGTGCCGTCAGGCTTGTTCCAGGTCCCGTCGAAGAAGCACATCAGGCGTTTCATGCCCCGGCCCTCCCGCCACCCGGCCTTGCCCACGCTGCCTCATGATGAGCCGGCGGTGGCCGGCCCACCGCCTCAGCGCTGCCGCTTCAGCTTGTCGACCAGAGTGCCGAGAATGCCCCTCGGCATATAAATGATGAACAGGATGAGGAGCAATCCATAGATCATCGTGTCGAGGGCCAGGGCCTTCTGGCCGAGGATCGACTGCAACGTCGTCGAGCCCTGGACGCCGACGCGCAGGGTCTCGGTCAGGAGCTGGGTGAACAGGGCACCGAACGTCGGTCCGAGCAATGTCCACAGCCCTCCTGCGATGCAGGCGAACACGATATTCAGCGACAAGCCGAGGCCGGCGATCGTATCGGGGCCGATATACATCTGGTACTGGCCGTACATGGCCCCGCCGAAGGCGCTCATGGCCGCCGACAGGGCCGTTATCTTCAGTTTCTCGCGTGTCACGTTGATACCGACGGAGGCGGCCGCGTCCTCGTCCTGGGAGGCTGCGTCGAGCGCGTAGCGGTCCATGCTGCGGTCGACCAGGATCCACACGATCAGCCCGAAGATCCAGATGGCGAGCGCGATGTAGTAGGCGAGGAACCGGTCCGGCTCGAACTGCACGGCATAGAACGAGAGCCCGTCGCCGTAGCGCTTCGGCTGCGTGCCGAGCGACCCCCCAGTGAGATCGCGGAGGCCAACGATGAGCAGCCGCACCAGCTCGGTGAAGGCGAGGGTCAGCAGCGCGAAATAGTGCCCGGTGATCCTGAGTGCGAAGCACGGGTAGCCGACCAGCAGTGCGGAGCCTGCGGCAGCGGCAACGGCGATCGGAATCCCGATCAGGGGCGTCAGCCCGGCATAGTTCCACAGCAGCACGGTCACGTAGGCGCCGAGGCCAGTGAAGGCGCCATGGCCCAGCGAGGTGAGGCCGAACCGCCCCATCAGTGACCAGGACGTGTAGATGTAGGCCCAGAGCAGGATCTGGATGGCGAGATGGAGGTAGTACTTCTCGGAGGATGCAAAGCCCGTTCGAATGAAGAACGGCAGCGCCAGCATGATGCCGAGGCCGATGGCCCAGTCGAGCCGCAGGCTTTTCATGACTTGCCCCCGAAGAGGCCCTGCGGCCTGATGAAGATCGCGATCATGAAGAACAGGAATGCGACCGCGTAGCCCCATTCGGTGGCGAAGCACGAGCCGCCGATGGTGATGAACTGGCTGATGATGAAGGCGGCGACGAAGCCACCGACCATGTTGCCGAGACCGCCCAGCACGCAGATCATGAAGATCAGCGGCCCGAACTGAAGGCCGATCTGCGGATAGATGTCGTACTGGAGCACCATGAGCGAGGCGGCGAGACCTGCGAGCCCGCCGCCGACCGCGGAGGTGGCGAGATAGACCTTGCGCGCATCGACGCCCATCAGCGGCATGATCTGGCGGTCCTGGGCGATGGCTCGAATGGCGGTGCCGATATAGGTGCGCGTCAGGAACAGCCACAGGCCGAGCATTGCCACCAGCGAGATCACGAACGCCGCGATCCGGCTCCAGGAGAAGCTCATATCGGCGACATTGAGCGAGCCGAGCCGCACGCCGACGCTCTGAAACTCGATGCCGAAGGCCATCGTGGCCCCCGCCTGGAGGACGAACAGCACACCGCCCGTGGCGAGCAGCTGGTTGATCGGCGCCTGATCGAGCACCGGCCTGATCACGGCCACGTGCAGGATGACTCCGGCGACGGCAATCAACGCGATGCCGAGCAGGCAGGCGAGGGGGAACGGCAAGCCGAGCGTCTTGTGCGCCCAGAAGATCGCGTACATGCCGACCATGACGAGCTCGGCATAGCAGATCCACACGACATCGATGACGCCGAAGACCAGGTTGAGGCCGAGCGCAAGAAGCGCCAGCAATCCCGCCAGCAGGAAGCCGTTCAGAAGCGCTTCGACGAAGAAGATGTCGAGCGAGCAATCGAGGTGCGAGAAGATACCGAGCATTCCTTTCCCCCGGGAGGCAGCGGCCGCGCGGACGAAGGGGTCCGTGCTGCCCATCCCCACCGCTAGAGCCCCATGTACGCCTTCCGGATGCGATCGTCGCCGAGCAACTCGGCGGCCGTCCCTGTCGCCTCGATGCGGCCGACCTCGAGCAGGTACGCGCGGTCGGCCACTTTCAGTACCTGCGTGACGTTCTGCTCGACGATCAGCACCGTATAGCCCTCGGTCCGGATCTGTCGGACGAGGTCGAAGACCTGCTGCACGATCACCGGCGCGAGGCCCATCGACGGCTCGTCGAGCAGCACGAGCTTCGGCCGGCTCATCAGCGCACGGGCGATGGCGCACATCTGCTGCTCGCCGCCGGACATCGTGCCGGCGAGCTGGCTCCGGCGCTCCTTGAGGCGCGGGAACAACCCGTAGACGTAATCGAGCCGCTCAGCGAAGTGCGCGCGGGCGGTGGGGATGAACGCGCCCATTCGCAGGTTCTCCTCGACGCTCAGGCGCGGGAACAGCCGGCGATTCTCCGGCACGTGCGCGATGCCGCTCTCGATGATCCTGTGCGGCGGCGTCGTCCTGAGGTCCTGGCCTTCCATGCGCATGTCGCCCGAGGTTGCCGGCAGCAGCCCCGAGATGACCCGCAGCAGCGTGGTCTTGCCCGCCCCGTTGGCACCGATCACGGCGACCGCCTCGCCAGCCTTCACGGACATGCTGACGTCGAACAGCGCCTGGAAGCCTTTGTAGCCGGCGCTGACGTTGGCTAGCTCGAGCACTCGTCCCTCTCCCTCCCCCTGCGGGCTCCGCGCAACGTCAGGCCGTGGCCTCGGTGCCGAGATAGACCTCGATGACGCGTCTGTCCGCCTGGGCTTCGGCCGGTTTGCCGTCGAAGATCTTCTCGCCGTGGTCGAGCACCACGACCCGGTCGACGACGCGCATCAGCACACCCATGATGTGCTCCACCCAGACGATGGTGATGCCGCGCTCGCGGCGGATCCGCTCGAGGAGGTCCGCCGCCTGATCCATCTCTGCGTGATCGAGCCCGTTCAGGCTCTCGTCGGCGAGCAGCAGCCGCGGCTGCGTGGCAAGGGCTCGCGCCAGCTCGAGCTTTTTCAGGGCTGCTGCTCCGAGCCCGTCGGTGGTCGTGCGTGCGTCGGCCGGCAGCCCGACGAGGCCGAGTGCCTCCTCCGCCTGGCGCCAGCACTGGTCACGCGTCACCTTTGCGTTCTGCCCGAACCAAGCCGACAGGGCGACGTTCTCGAGCAGCGTCAGGTTCCGGAACGGCCGCGGGATCTGATAGGTGCGACCGATACCCTTGTGGCAGACCTGATTGGCGGTCAGGTTGCCGATCTCCTCGCCGTCGAGGCGCACGCTGCCCGCGGTCAGCGGGTACATGCCGGCAACACAATTGAACGTCGTGCTCTTGCCCGAGCCGTTGGGACCGATCAGGCCCAGAATCTCCCCTTCCTCGACCTCGAACGACACGTTGTTGACTGCCGTGAAGCCACCGAAGCGCTTGGTCAGGCCTGACACGTTCAACATAGCCATGCGGACGAATATCCCTGGCGCCAGGAGTCGATGATCGGAGAGAAGCGCCCGCGACGGCCCTTGGCAGGGCCGTCGCGGGCAGCATCATTGCGCGTAGGCGTGACCCTTGGGCAGCGGCATCACCGGCGCCTGGGTCGCAACCTCCTTGGGGAACACGACCTTCGTCTCATTGCCGACATACTGCATGACGACCGGGAATGCCCGCTCGTTCTGGCCTCGCAGCTCGTGGCCGGGCGGATAGAACTTGACACCGTAGCCCTGCAGCGTGCCGCCCACGGGGATGTCGGTCTCAAGGGCCGCCTTCTGCAAGGCTTCCGCCGTGGGCGCACCGTGCTTCTTGATCGCGCGCGGCAGCACGTCCGACAGGAAGATCCACGTATTGTTGAAGCCCATCGAGAGGTGCGCCGTGATGTTCTTGGCGCCCGTCTCCTTCTGGTAGCGCTTGACCATCTCGTCGATCAGCTTGTCGCCATCCTTGACCGACAGCTTCTTCGGATCGAGCAGCGTGGAGGACACCGAATCGATATTGTAGATCAGGTCGACGTCCTTGCCGAAGGTCTCAACCAGCTTGTCGTATTGCCCATATCCGGCGCCGTGGCCAATCAGCGCCTGGAACTTGAGGCCGGCCTCCTTGGACTGCCGCAGGAACAGCGTGATGTCCGGATTGTAGCCGGTGTGCAGGATCACGTCGGCCCGGGCCCGCCGCAGCTTTGTGACAAGCGGCGACAGGTCCGTCGAGGTGGCTGCATAGCCTTCCTTGTGCACGATCTGGATGCCATGCTTCTTGCACTGGCTCTCGTTCGTCTGGGCGACGCCCACGCCGTAGGGCCCGTCCTCGTGGATGATGGCGACCTTGAGGTCCTTCGGCTCCTTGCCGAGCTTCTCCTTCGAGTAGGCTTTGAGCATGTCGCAGCTCGCCTCGCCGAACTGGTCGGAGTGCACGTGGCTGCGGAAGACGTACTCGAGGTTCTTGTTGCGGAAGACGGCGGATGAGATGCACACCGTCGCCCACCAGAACTTCTTGGCGGCGTCGACCTTGGCCGACAGCGGCACGCAGTGGGCGGACGAGTAGACGCCCATCAGCATGTCGACCTTCTGCTCGTTCAAGAGGCGCTCGGCCTCGTTCACGGCGACGTCGGCCTTGGACTGGGCATCGGCGAACACCGGCACGATCTTGTAGCCCTCGACACCACCGCGCTCGTTGGCGATCTCGATGGCGTACTTGGAGCCGAGCTGGGCCGGCACCGACCCGCCGCCGGCGAAGGGGCCGGTCTGGTCGAAGATGAGGCCGATCTTCAACTCTTTCTGCTGGGCTGCGGCTGGCGCGACGGCCAGACCCGAGATGGCTGCGAGACCCGCAGCAGACGTGATCAAACTGCGCCAACTCATGCGTCGTCTCCTCCCACTGTCGTTTGCGGCGTGCGTTGCTCGAGCCACCTCGAGTTCGTGCCGAATGCTTCTTGTTGGCGCCACATTGCGAGACGCAGCGGCGCGCCGTCAACCTATGCCAGCTAATTTCCCGCCGCAGAGCCGCGCTGCTACATCACCTTTCGCGGATCGAGCGCGTCGCGCAGCCCGTCACCGATGAAGTTGATCGTCAAAACGGCGAGAAAAATAGCCGCGCCGGGGAACAGCGCCCAATGAGGCGCGATGTCGAGGTGGTCCTTGGCATCGAACAGCAGGCGGCCCCAGGTCGGGATATCAGGTGGAAAGCCCAGTCCGAGGAAGGACAGCGTCGACTCGAGGATGATGGCCACTGCCACGTCGATGGTTCCGGCGACGATCACTGGCCCGAGCGCATTCGGCAGGATGTGGCGCACCACCTGGCGCATGCGCGATGCGCCGAGAGCCCGGGCGGCCTCGACGAACTCCTTCTCGCGCAGCGACAGGAACTGCGCCCGCACGAGGCGCGCCACCTGCATCCATCGCAACCCGCCGATGATGATGACGATGAGGACGAAAACGCCACCCTCCGGCCCCAGCACTGCCTTGAGCTTGTCCCGGAACAGATAGATCATCAGCAGGAGCAGCGGCAGCGCCGGCAGGGACAGGAAGAGGTCGGTCAGCCACATCAGGAAGCCGTCGACCCACCCGCGCGACATGCCGGCGATGGCGCCGATCAGGATGCCGACGAATACGGCCACCGTCATCGCCGCGAGGCCGACCGCCAGCGAGATCCTCCCGCCGTAGAGCATGCGGGCCAGCAGATCCTGGCCGAGATCGTCGGTGCCGAACGGATGCTCCCACGACGGTCTGGCCAGTCTCGCCGTGAAGTCGATCTCGTCGATCGGCACATTCCACAGGTACGGCCCGGCCAAGATGGCGAGGATCATGACCGCCAGCATGACCATGCTGACCACGGCCATGCGATGACGCTTGAAGCGCCGCCATGCCTCGCGCCACGGCGAGAACACGGGCTCGCGGAGCGGCGCCGGCGCGCCCGCCTCAACGGTAGGTGATGCGTGGGTCGAGCCAGCCATAAAGGATATCGGCGATCAGGTTGAAGAGGACGACGAGACAGGCGGAGACGAAAGTCACGCCCATGATGACGGGTGTGTCGTTGGCGAGCATCGCCGAGATCAGCAGCGAGCCAATGCCGGGAACGCGGAAGATCTGCTCCGTCACGATGGCGCCGCCGAACACCGCCGGCAGCTGCAGCGCGACCAGCGTGACCACCGGGATCAACGCATTTCGAACCACGTGCTTCAGGATCACCACGCGCTCGGCGAGACCCTTCGAGCGTGCCGTCGTCACGTAGTCGAGCCGGATGACGTCGAGCACGGACGATCGCACGTAGCGCACCAGCAAGGCCGCCTGGAACAGCCCGAGCACCGTGACGGGCATGATCAGCTGCTTCAGGTGCAGCCAGTAGTATTCCCATCCTGTCGCCGCGATGTCCGCCCGGTAGACGAACGGCAGCCAGCCGAGCCAGATCGAGAACACGAGGATGAACAGAAGCCCGGTGAAGAACGTCGGCAGGGAGAAGCCCACGAAGGCGAGCGTGTTGGCGATCTGGTCGAAGATCGAGTAGGGCCGCGTCGCCGCGTAGATGCCGACCGGGAGCGCCACCAGCAGCGACAGGATTTGCGACGATCCGATCACCAGCAACGTCGTCGGAAGACGCTGGAGAATCAGCGTGTCCACGTTGACGCGGCTCACGAACGAGTAGCCCCAGTCGCCCTGGAGCATGGCGAGGAGCCAGCGCGCGTACCTGACGAACACCGGATCGTCGAGACCGAAGTTCTTGCGCAATTGCGCCTGCACCTCTGGCGGCACGTTCGGATTGGTGGCGAGCTCGCCGAACGGATCGCCCGGCGCCAGCGCCAGCACCGTGAACAACACGACGCTGATGCCGAGCAGGCTCGGTATCGCAATGAGGAGGCGCCTGAGCAGATAGCTACCCATGTTGCGCCGTCCTCATGGCCGAAGCCGTGGATCGAGGTGCCACGTCAAGCCTTGCGGTGCCATTCGTGGACGAAGCTGTTCTCGACGTCCCAGCCGCTGATGTAGTGCGCGAGCGTGTTGGCGACCGCCGCCACGCCAGGGCGCGACACGACGGGAATCGTGGCCTGGTTCGTGACGATCAGATCGTTGCATTTGATGATCAACGCCGCCCGCTTGACGGGATCGAGCTCGCTCTGCATCGCCACGTAGGTCTTGTCGTACTCCTCGTTCCGCCAGCGCGAGATGTTGCGGCCTTGCCACTTGTTATCCTTGGTCGCCACCTCCGTCGACCGGAACTGATTGAGGAACACCTCGGGGTCCGGCTGGGGCATGGTCGTCGTGTACATCTCGATGTCGGTATAGAACTTCGTGAACGTGTCCGGATTGGCCACGTCCGACGAGAAGAACACCGACGCCGTGACGGACTTCAGCTCGACGTCGATGCCGGCCTTCTGGCAAGCCTGCTTGACGATCGCCTGGTTTTTCTGTCGCGGCTGATTGATCGAGGTCTGGTAGACGAGCTTGAGCTTCTTGCCGCCCTTCTCGCGGATGCCGTCCGAGCCCTTCTTCCAGCCCGCATCCTCGAGCAGCTTCGAGGCCTTCTCGATGTTGAACTCGTACTTGGTGTTGGGCGAGCGGTACTTCTTCGGGTTGTTGACGAAGTTGGCCGTCGCGGTGCCGGTCCGCCCGTAGATGAACTTCTGCACCGAGTCACGGTCGACCAGCAGTGCCATCGCCTGGCGTACGGCCGGATCGGTGAGGAAGGGGTGCTTGGTTTTGATGCTCGAGCGCTCGCCATCGACCTCCGTCCAGGGGTCGGTGTTGTTGAGCAGGATCATCTCGATGTTGCCGCCCTCGGTGATGACGACCTTGCCCTTGCCGCCCTGCTCGAGCTTGAGCAGCACCTCGTCCTCTACCTGAAGGTTCCAGGCGTGGTCGAACTCGCCCGTCTGGAGCACGGCGCGCGCCGCCGACACGGCGTCGCCGCCGCCCTTCAGCTCGATGGTATCGAAGTGCGGCCGGTTCGGCATGTGGTACTTGTCGTTGAGCGCACCGCGCACGATGTCGCCGGGCTTGAAGTCCACGAACTTGTAAGGGCCCGTCCCGACCGGCGTCAGGTTGGTCGGCGCCTCGCGCGACTTGGCTCCGATGTAGGACTCGTAGAGGTGCTTCGGAATGATCATGCCTCTGGAGCTGACGAAAGCGTCGGCCCAAAACGGCGTCGGCTTGGCGAAGATGATCTTTATGGTGTGGCTGTCGACCTTCTCGACCTTGACGTCCTTGTAGCTGCCCGACGTGGTCGCGCCGGTTCCCGGATCGCGCGAGAACTCCCAGTTGAAGACGCAATCATCGGCCGTAAAGGGCTTGCCGTCGTGCCAGGTCACGTCCTTCTTCAGCTTCCAGACGACGGACAGGCCGTCGGCGGCGAGGCCGCCGTTCTCGCGGCTCGGGATCTCTGCCGCAAGGATCGGCACGAGATTGCCGTCGGGATCCCAGTTGGCGAGCGGCTCGTAGAAAATGCGGGCGGCGAGCTGATCCTTGGTGCCGACAGCGAAGTGCGGGTTGAGCAGCGTCGGGGCCTGCCAGAGCAGCGACTTCAGGGCGCCACCACCACCGCGCTTGGTCGGTGCGTACTTGAACGTCGATTGCGCCATCGCGACGCCACCGAAAGCGAGAAGCTGGCTGGCGAGAGGGGCGGTGAGGCCGACGGCGGCCATCCGCCCGATGAATGCGCGCCGGGACATGCGCCCGTGCTTGACGTCACCGATCATCTTCCGGAGCTTGTTGTCGTCCATCTCGGCTCTCCCTGGCGGCCCCTTCGGGGCTCGGATTAGTGCCAACCCACCCGCGCTCTCCGCGAGATCTCTTGAGGTGTGACCGCAGGCCCCATCCGGCCTGGATCACCCGTGGCCCGGGCACGGCTGGCGCGTCAGGCTCTCGCGGCGAGCATTGGGCATAAAATCAGCGGGGCGCAGCCCGGTCAATGTGATTGAGGCCGGACACGCGCCGCTTCATCGCGCGAGGCGCCATCAAATTGAGCGGGTTTGGTGGCGCCAAGTCGGCGGCATCGCAGCGGTCGGTAGAATTGCGCATGCACCGATCGCGCCCTGCCAAGCGGCCAAATCTGTGGCAGAAAAGCAATGCTGCCGATCCAGACCTCGCTCCTCGGCCGCCGGCCGGGCACTCAGCGGCCTGCGGATGTGGACTCCCGGAGGCGAATCACAGCTTTCTCCACGCAGATGGTGATTGCATCACTGCGCGGGGGCAGTCGAATGACTAACGCTTGGAGCATTAAAGCCGATAGAGCGAAGCCGAGGGCACCGAGGCTTTCGCGGGCCGTGAAGGCGATATCTCTCGGTGTCGTCGCCGCGGCCGCGACCGGACCTTCGGCATTCGCGCAGTGCACGACGGATATTCCAGGCGTGAATGCGCGAGAGATCGCATTCGGCTCCGCTTTCGCCAAGGCGAGCATCGTCAATTCGATCGTCACCACCATGAATACCGTCCATTTGGGCGCGCTCGCCCAGTCGACGGCTTTCGTTGGTAGTCCTTCCAATCCGAAGGCGAACCAGCAGGGCGCGGGCTCGTGGAGCCGTGTCGTCGGCGGCTCGGTCGATATCGAGGGCAGGAGCACCGCCAGCCTCAGCTCATTCCTCGTCACCGACGGGGCGGGCAATCCGATCGCGCCGGCTCTGATCACGTCCGGGCAGGTCAAGTGCGAGACGAAGACCAGCCAGGATTTCATCGCCCATCAGTTCGGCTTCGATCTGGCCAAGCATAATATCCTTGGAGGCGCCAATTTCCATCTCGGCCTGACCGGCGGCTATACGAGTGTCACGACCAAGGACAAGACGCCGGCCTCGACGCCGATCGCTGGCGTCGCCCCCCAATTCCAGATCACGCCCGGCCAGTACGAGGCGGATACGGACATCCCATTCGCGGGCATCTATGCGTCGATCTACAGTGGGCCGTTGACTGTGGATGCGCAGGTCCGCTGGGACTTCATCAACAGCCAGATCAACGACCCCGATCTTGCGGCGCGCAATCAGGATCATTACGCCCGCAGCACGGCATTCCTGTTCAATGTCGCCTATCGCCTGGATATGCAGAACCGCTGGTTCCTCGAGCCATCGGTCGGCGGCGTCTGGTCCGTGGCGGAGATCGACGATCTGTCCGTCGCCGGGACCTTCGCTCGCGATCCGTTCAACTCTTCGCTGAGCCCACCGTCACGGCTCAGCATCAACGATGTGCACAGCTCCGTCGGTCGCGCCTCCTTGCGTCTCGGGCACACGATCGTCAATGGCAAGCTGGCCCTGCAGCCCTTCGTGGTCGCCAGCATCTTCCACGAGTTTGCCGGCAATGCACGCGCCAGCTTCGAGGGGAGCCATCTCTTGGAAACCCCGCCCTGGTCGGGAACTGTCGCCAATGGGCGGACAGGAATCGGCACGATCAGCGCGACGCGCGTCGGCACATACGGTCACATTGGTCTCGGCATGGCCGGAGTTCTGGTCGACACTGGCTGGGTCGGCTACGCTCGTGTCGACTACCGGGCCGGAGAGAACCTGGAGAGCCTGACCCTGAATGCCGGGCTCCGGTATCAATTCCAGCCGCAGGCTGAGCCCGAGGGCGGCCTGAAGGATGGCGGTGGATCCAGCAAGCCCGCCGCATACAACTGGACGGGGTTGCACGCCGGCCTCGTGTCCGGTGGCACCTGGGGGTCCGGCGACTGGCAGTGGATCCGTGATGGCGCGGCCCTTCCCGACGCCACCACGAACCCCGATTTCTCCGGTTATCTCTACGGCGGCCAGATCGGCTACGACCATCAGCTCGGCCACATCGTGGTCGGCATCGCTGGCGACTACAGCTTCGGCGAGGCGCGGGGCGGACAGTCCTGCCCTGATGCCGACCCGGTGTCGCGCAGTGTGTTCCTGACCTGCAAGTCCCGGGTTGAGAACCTGGCCTTCCTCACCGGCCGCGTCGGCTGGGCCTGGGAGCGGGCACTGGTCTATGCTCGCGGTGGTCTGGCTTTTGGTGAAGTGACGTCCAACGCGAGCTTCAACTTGGCCCTTGACCCCAATCCGCCGCGCTTCGTCAATGTGCCGGGCTCGCTCGATCGCCAGACCCACACGCAGACCGGCTGGGTGCTCGGCGGCGGTGCTGAGTTCGCCTTCAACGACCGCTGGTCGGCCTCTGCCGAGTATCTTTACTACGACCTCGGCTCGAAGATCTTCGAGGTCGGGAATCTGGCTGGTTCGCGGGTGACAGCGGATATCGACACGACCGGAAGCGTGCTGCGGGCGGGCCTGACCTACCGCTTCGGGCACCGCGGTGATGCCGACTATCGGGACACCCTGAAGTAGGCGGTATGCTGGTCGCCGCCCGGCGGCGGCCAGCCTGCACGCTGTCAGAAATAATCCCGTCAAGATCGAAGCCCGGCCGCTGTGATCAGCGCCGGGCTTCTGGCATTTCCAAAGCTTGGGCATCGCATCAGGTGGGGGCGACACTTGGCTCCAGGTCAGAACACGGGTGGCCAGAACCGGCCGATATCGCGGCTGCCCGAGCCATAGCTCTGACGAGGCGTGGCCCTGTAGCTCCGCTCGATCCTGACCTCGGCCGCCCGCTGGGTCGGCGCTTTGACCGGCGTCGCCGATGATCGATCCTCGGCGGACCTGGGTGTGCGCACAACGCTGCCAGCCCCAGCCGTCGTGGTCACGCTCGCGGCCGCAGATGTGTGCTCGACCGAGGAGGCCACTCCGTGCATTGGAGGGCCGACCGTGGCAATCTGGGTGGCTGTTGCGGCGACGCCGACGGCCTCTGGCGTGGCGGTCTGGGCAATTGCCGAGGTTGATGCGATGGCGCTTGCTGTGGCGAAACCCAGTGCCATGATTGCTGGTACGACGTTCCGCATGGTCGAGCCTTTCAGCCATGTGCGTGCAGTATGTCCACACGCTCCAGGACAATTGGATAGCCGGTTCGCCTCGTTAACGCAACGCGCAGTGTCGAAACCGTGAACAGCCGATCCTTGGAGTGTGGCCGGCTGTTCCGGGAGGGACGACGGGTCCGAGCGGTCGTTTCAGGCGACCTCCGGTACGATGATCGGCTCGAGCGCGGCCTTGCCGAGCACCATGTCCGAGCCCTTCTCGGCGATCATCATGGTCGCCGCATTGAGGTTGGCCGACAGCATGGCGGGCATGATCGAGGCGTCGATCACCCGCAGGCGCTCCAGGCCGCGCACGCGCAGCTCGTCGTCGACCACCGCCGTCGGGTCCGAGGCGGGGCCCATGCGGCAGGTGCCCATGAGGTGATAGGTGGTGTTGCCCCACTTGCGGGCAGCATCGAGCAGCTCGTCGTCGGTCTGCACCTTCTCGCCCGGATACTCCTCGCCGTCCAGATAGGGCTGCATGGCCGGAGTCGTCATGAGCTGGCGGGCGAGCTTCATGGCCTTGATGGTCGTCTGCCGGTCGAGCTCCTCGGTGAGGTAGTTCGGCTGGATGGCTGGCTTCTGGAAGGGGTCCGACGTCCTGGTGCGCACATAGCCCTTGCTGATCGGCCGGTGCTGCCAGCAGGCGACCGTGAAGCCCGGATGATCGTCGAATACGCCGTGCTGGCCGAGCTTGAAGCTCGCAGGTGTGAAGATGAACTGCAGGTCGAGCGCCCGGGCGGCGAGGTCCGAGTGCCAGAAGCCGTAGACCATCGACGGGCTCAAGTTGACGATGCTCTTGCCACCCGCGAGGTATTTCACGATCTCGCCCGCCAGTCGAAGTCCTGTGGCGCGCTCGTTGAGCGTCTCGATGCCTTTGACGCGCATGCTGAAGCGCGGGGCGTAGTGGTCGCGCAAATTCTCGCCGACGCCGGCCAGCGCGTGCTTCACCTCGATGCCGAGCGACTGCAGCAGAGGGACGGGCCCGATGCCCGAGAGCTGCAGGAGCTGTGGCGAATTGACGGCGCCGCCGCTGACGATCACCTCCTTGTTGGCGTGCACGGCGACCGTCTGGCCGCCGCGGCCTCCCTTGGCGTACTCGACGCCGATGGCACGCTTGCCCTCGAGCAGGACGCGCGTCGCGTGCGCGTTGGTGCGCACGGTCAGGTTGGGCCGTGATTTCGCAGGACGCAGGAAGGCGCGCGCCGTGCTCATGCGGCGGCGCTTGTGCACCGTGCGCTGCACGTAGTTGAGGCCCGCCTGGGTGGCGCCGTTGTAGTCGGGATTGCGCGGGATGCCGATCTGCCCCGCGCCCTCGATGAACTTCTCGCAGAGCGGATGGTCGTAGCCGAGGTCGGTCACGGCGAGGTTGCCGTCGCGGCCGCGGAAGGTATCGCCGTCGGGCGCGCCGATCTTCTGCTCGCACCGGCGGAAGTAGGGCAGCACGTCGAAGTAGCCCCAGCCGCGATTGCCGTTCTGGGCCCAGCCGTCGAAATCCATGCGCTGGCCGCGATTGTAGATGTGGCCGTTGATCGAGCTCGAGCCGCCGAGCGTCTTGCCGCGCGGCACGGGGATCGGACGGCCTCCCGTCCACTCCGAAGGCTCCGTGTCGTACATCCAGTTCACGTTGGGGTCGTTCAGCGTCTTGATGAAGCCGGCGGGGATGTGGATGTAGGGGTTCCAGTCGGGCGGCCCCGCCTCGAGCAGGCAGACGGTGTGCTTGCCGTCGGCCGTCAGCCGGTTGGCCAGGATGCATCCCGCCGATCCCGCCCCCACGATCACATAGTCGAACCTGTCCGCCATTGCCTCGCCCTTGCGTGCCCTCGTTGGCTGCCAGTGTGCCGAGACGGACCCTTGGCGACAAGCGGCGCGTTGCCGGTCGAGCGATGCGGCGTTGCTCGGCTCTCTTCCCCTGATCATTGAAACCTGTAACCTGTCCGACGAGAAACCTCGGAGGACACCCAAATGGCCAAGATGAAAGCCGGCGACGCCATCTCGCACATCCTGAAGCGCGAGGGCGTCGAGTTCGTGATCGGCTACCCGGTCAACCACATCCTCGAGCTCGTCGCCAAGATCGACGTGCGGCCGATCATCGTTCGCCAGGAGCGCATCGGTCTGCACATGGCCGACGCCGTCAGCCGCGTCACCTCCGGCAAGAAGATTGGAGTCTTCGCCATGCAACACGGCCCCGGCACCGAGAACGCCTACGGCGGCGTGGCGCAGGCCTGGTCCGAGTCGATCCCGATCCTGGTCTTGCCGATGGGCTATGCCCGCCGCATCGCCTGGGTCGAGCGCAACTACAACGCGTCGGTCTCGATGCGATCGATCACCAAGTCGGCCGAGCCGATCACGAGCGCGGCCGAGATCCCGAACATCATGCGCCGGGCCTTCCAGCAGCTTCGCTCGGGCCGGGGCGGCCCAGTGCTGGTGGAGATCCCAACCGATGTGTTCAACGAGGAGGTCGACCCCGACACCTATTTCTCGCCCTCGCCGATCCGCACCGGCACCGACATGGAAGCCGTGCGCGAGGCGGCCAGGCGGCTCGTGGCCGCGAAGCGTCCGGTGATCTACGCCGGGCAGGGCGTGCACTGGGCCGAGGCGTGGGGCGAGCTCAAGGAGCTGGCCGAGCTGCTCGCCATCCCGGTGACGACCAGCCTCGAGGGCAAGAGCGCCTTCCCCGAGACCCATCCGCTGTCGCTCGGCTCCGGCGGTCTTGCCATTCCCCAGACCGTGCGCACCTTCCTCGACAAGTCGGACCTGATCCTCGGCATCGGCTGCTCGTTCACCGAGACCAACTTCGGCGTCAAGATGCCGGCCGGCCACAAGGGCATTATCCAGGCGACGCTCGATCCGGCGGATATCAACAAGGACGTTCCCGTCTCGCTCGGCATCGTCGGCGACGCGCGCATCGTGCTCAGGGCGCTGCTGGACGAGGTCTACAAGCTGCACGGCAAGGGCCCGAAGGACCCGAAGGCCGTCGCTGCCGAGATCAAGGAGGTCTACGAGCCCTGGCTGGCCAAGTGGATGCCGAAGCTCACCAATAACGACGCGCCGCTCAATCCCTATCGCGTGCTGTGGGATCTGCAGCACACCGTCGACATCGACAACACCATCATCACCCACGATGCCGGCAGCCCGCGCGACCAGCTCTCGCCATTCTGGAAGCCGACGACGCCGCTCTCCTACATCGGGTGGGGCAAGACCACCCAGCTCGGTGCCGGTCTCGGCTTCGCCATGGGGGCCAAGCTCGCCAAGCCTGACAAGCTGTGCATCAACGTATGGGGCGACGCGGCCATCGGCTTCACGGGTATGGACTTCGAGACGGCTGTCCGCGAGCGCATCCCCATTCTGTCGATTCTCCTGAACAACTTCTCCATGGCGATCGAGCTCAAGGTGATGCCCGTCTCGACGGAGAAATACCGCTCGACCGACATCTCGGGCGACTATGCGGCCATGGCCAGGGCGTTCGGGGGCTACGGCGAGCGCATCGAGAAGCCGGCTGACATCGTGCCGGCCATCAAGCGCGGCATCGAGGCGACGAAGAAGGGCCAGCCGGCGCTGCTCGAATTCATCACCTCGAAGGAGACGGAGGTCAGCCGGATAGGCTAGGCTGAGGCTCGACCTGCCACACGGAGGGGGCGCCGGAACCAGCGCCTCCTCCGCTACGTTTCGAGGCATGCCTCCTCGACATCACGACGACCGTCGCCGCGCTGCGACTCCGCTCTTGGGATTGGTTCTCCTCGCCGCCTCGGCCTGGGCGGCTCATAGCCAGACGAGCCCTCCGGCGCCCACTCCGGGCGACCCGCAGAAGACGGTCCCCGAGAGAATCGATCCGCCATCGCAGACAGGAAAGGCCGGCCCCGAGGCGCCGCCCGGCACGCTGTCGGATCAATTGAGCCGCGGGGAAGGTGTCATCGTTCCGCCCAAGGCGGTGGACCCGGAGATCCATGTTCCGGCGCCGGTCCCGAACCCCGGCAATATGCCCGTCATTCCTCCGCCCGGCAGTCCGGGGAACCCGTCGTCCGTCCGGCCAAAATAACTCTTTGGCGCCTAGATATTGCAGGAAAGCCCCAGGCGTCAGCGGAGCGCCGGGAGCGAGGGCCGCGCATCCTCGGCCCGTCTCGGGCGAAGGCGAATTAGAGCCGCGCCCGCCATGTTAACGATTATGGCGGATTGGCGGTTGTTTTGGCACGCGATCCTGCGGGAAATGGTCATCTGCGGCGGCTCCCAATCCGGGCGGTTCCGTTGATTTCCTGAAAAGCGAAGGCTCCTCCATGATCGCCCTACTTCGCGTGTCGTCCCTCGCGCTCGTGTTGACTGCGATTGGTGCCGGTGGTGCTCGGGCGCAGCTCACGCCGGCCGTGGCGCCGCACGTCGGCATATCAGTTGCACCGGTGATCGAGGAGCCTGTTGCACCGAAGCCGCCACAGCCGGATGCGGTGGCGTCGCCCGCGCCGGACACGGTCGCACGGCCTGAGCCGGCCGAGACGGCGGCAGCCAGCGCCTCGGCAACCGCCGCGAGAGCGCCCGATAGGCTGGGTCCGGCGCCGGTCAAGCGGGCCGCCAGGCCCGCCAGAGCGACCAAGGCCGCGGCGGCACCACGCACCTGCGGTCCGTTCAACTACTTCAGCCAGAAGCAGGGCAAGTGCATCGACGTGCGAACGCAGAGATGATTATTCTCTGAGGCCGCCGTTAGCGCCTCGGCGGCAGAAGGTTCTGCCGGGCGCGAGCGGAGGTGGTGCGGTGACGACGTCGAGCAGATCGGACGGAGCCCTCTCCGACGGCACCTATCCGACGACGTGCTGGGAATGCTCCGTCAACTGCGGGGCACTGGCCACGGTTCGCGACGGCAAGGTCGTCGAGATGGGGCCCGACCGCAACAATCCCTATTCCAAGGGCAACTTTTGCCTGAAGGGGATACGCGGTGCGCCCGGTCTGATGTATCACCCCGATCGCGTTCTCCATCCGATGCGACGCACCGGCCCGCGTGGCAGCGGGCGGTGGCAGCGAATCACCTGGGACGAGGCGCTGGACGAGATGGCCGACCGCCTCGCCGAGGTGCGCCGCGCCCATGGTCCCGAGGCGATCGTCGGCGCGACGAGCGGCGCCAACTTCTCCCGCAGCTTGATCACAGCCCTGATGGTGCGCTCGATCGGGTCGCCGAACTGGATGATCAACCAGGACCTCTGCGGCGGATGCCGGGCAGTCAGCGCGCGGGCCATGGGCCTCGACATCGACAATGGCGGCGACGTGGAGCATGCGCGCACCGCGTTGATCGTCGGGCGGAATCCGTCCGTTGCAGACCCGGTCCAGTGGGCAGAGATCAAGGCGGCCCGCAGGCGTGGCCTGAGGCTGGTCGTGATCGACCCGAAACGAACGCCGGTTGCCGACAGCGCCGATCTGTGGCTTCGCCCTCGGATCGGGACCGACGCCGCACTGGCGCTCGCCATGATTGCCGTCACCATCCGCGAAGACCTCTACGACAAGGCGTTCGTCGCCCGCTGGTGCACCGGCCTTCCCGAGCTTGCGACACGGGCCGGTGAGTATCCGCCCGAACTGGCCGAGACCATCACTGGCGTGCCCGCCGGCGATATCGTGCAGGCGGCGCGGCTCTACGCGGACGGACCCTCCACCTTCCTCTCCGGCCATGGCATCGACGCCTTCGCCGGCGGCACCGACGCCTTCCGCGCCTTCCACGCGCTGGTCGCCATCTCCGGGAATGTCGACCGGCGAGGCGGCAACCTGCGCAACAAGAAGCCGAAGGGCTTCTCCAACTATGTCGAGCTGCTGCACCGCCCCGCGCATCGTCTGCCGCTGGAGGTCGAGCGCCGCACCATCGGAGCCGACCGCTATCCGCTGTGGGCCGGCCCCGAAGGCTGGCAGACGGCCTGCCACAACCCGTCGGTCATCGACGCGATGCTGACCGGTACGCCATATCCGGTGCGGGCCGCCTACATCTCAGGCGTCAACATCCTGCTGACCTACCCCGACGCGCGCCGGACGATCGAGGCGATCAAGTCGCTCGACTTCGTCGCGGTCGCAACACACCTGATGACGCCGACTGCCGAGCTGGCCGACATCGTGCTGCCGAAGACCACCTCGCTCGAGGAGGAGGAGGTCTCGTTCCAGGCGATCGGCCAGATCGTGACGCTGGCCCGGGCAGTGGCACCGCCGCAGGGCGAGGCCCGCCAGGAGATCGACATCGCGGTGCCTCTGCTCGACCGGCTGGAAGCGCGGCAAGCGGTGGCCAGGCGCCTCATCCCCTGGCGCTCGCAGCGGGAGTTCAACGAGAGCCTGCTCGGCTCGTCCGGCATTACGTTCGACGAGCTCGAGGCCAAGGGCTACGCGCGGCCGGCATTCGAGATCGGCGATTTCGAGGCCCGCCCATTCCCGACGCCTTCGGGGAAAATCGAGCTGGCAGCGAGCCGCGTTGCGCGGGTCGGCCTCGATCCGCTGCCGGCCTACGTGCCGCGGATCTCGAGCCTCGGCGAGGGGGGAGAGCACCCCGCGTTCCCGCTCACGCTGATCACCGGCGATCGCGAGAAAGCGTTCCACCACACCCGCTTCCGCGAGCAGGCCTGGGCGCGCAAGGTGTCGCCCGATCCCCGGCTGCTGGTCCACCCGGCGACCGCCGCCAGCCTCGGCGTCACCGACGGCGACTGGGTGCTGGTCGAGACGCAGGCGCGCGTCGGCACCTGCCGGCTGAAAGTGAAAGTGAGCGACCAGACCCCACCGGAGGTGGTCAGCACCGGCATGGGCTGGTGGCGGCCTGAGGATACGACGCCCGATCGCGGCGTGCTCGATATCAACATCAACGCAGCGCTGGCCTACGCCGGACCCTTCGATCCGCTGACCGGGTCGGCAAGCATCCGCGGGCAGCGTTGCCGCGTGGTGCGGCTCAGCGGCGGCGAGCATGCGCGCATGGGCGCCGCGGCCGGGGAGTAGAGCGGGCGGTTCCCGCGGACGCCTTTCGCGCGGCGCTCAGGATCGTCCCGCGGCGAGAGCCTCGGCGAAGGTCTCGAGCGCCTTGCGGCCGAAGGCACGCATGTTCTCGATGCGGTCACCGTGCCCGGTCTCCAGCGTGAGCGTCCGCTCGACGGGGCCGGCGATGGCGATGCAGGTGTGGCCGGCCGCATCGCCGTAGCGATTGCCCGACGGCCCCGCGGCGCCGGTTTCCGCGAGGCCCCAGGTGGCGCCGTGGCGGTGGCGCTGGGTGCGCGCGAGCAACAGTGCATACGGCTCGCTCGAGGAGCGGAGGCCTTGCATCTCACCGTCGGTGATGCCGAGCAGCGCACCCCGCGCCTGGCGCGTGTAGACGACGCCGCCGCCGAGGAAATAGGCGGAGGCGCCGGGCACGGCGAGCAATGCGGCTGCGATCAGGCCGCCGGCCGAGGACTCGGCGACGGCGATTGTCTCGCCGCGTGCCTTGAGCTGACGGGCGATGGTCTCGGCGAGGGGAAGTAGCGTCTGCATCGGGGGCCTCGGCTCGGTCTCTGGTGGTGGACGGCTCCAGTCTTGCAGGGATCGCCCGAGCGGGAAAGGTGAGGTCGGGGGGGCGGCATGCGCCGGCGCGATTTGGCGAGCGCCGGGAGCGCGCCTACATGAGCGTCGATGCAACCTCACGATCTCCCGGGCCGATTGACGACCATCATCACGACCGAGCCGTTCGAAAGCTGGCTGCGCCCCGACGCGGCCGGCCTCCATTGCGTCCCCGGCGGCTTCCACATCGATCCCGCCCGGCCCGTCGAGCGCGCCATCGTCACGCACGGTCACTCGGACCACGCGCGTGCCGGCAACGCGGCCGTGCTCGCGACGCCGGAGACGCTGGCGGTGATGCGCGTGCGGCTCGGTGCCGGGGCCGGTGGCACGCTCGATGAGCTAGCCTATGGCCGGCCGCTCCGCATCGGCGACGTCACCGTCACGTTGCGACCTGCAGGACATATCCTCGGCAGTGCGCAGGTGGTGATCGACTATCGTGGTCGCCGCGCCGTCGTCACGGGGGACTACAAGCGGCGCCACGACCCCACGTGTGCGCCGTTCGAGCTGGTGCCATGCGATCTGCTGGTGACGGAGGCCACCTTCGGCCTGCCCGTGTTCCGCCATGAGCCTGATGCGCGCGAGATCGGCAAGCTGCTCGCCTCGCTCGCGGCATTTCCCGAGCGAACGCATCAGGTCGGGGTCTATGGTCTCGGCAAGTGCCAGCGCCTCATCGTCCTGTTGCGGCAGGCGGGCTACGGTCGCACCATCTGGCTGCACGGCGCCCTCGTCGAGATGTGCGCTCTCTACGTGCGTCTCGGCGTCTCCCTCGGCGATGTCCGGCCGGTCGCTTCTGCAACCACCTCGCTCGCCGGCGAGATCGTGCTTTCGCCGCCGTCGGCCCTGGGTGACCGCTGGTCACGGCGTCTTGCGGACCCCGTGACGGCATTCGCCTCGGGCTGGATGCGTGTGCGGGGGCGGGCGCGCCAGCGCAGCGTCGAGCTGCCGCTCGTGATATCCGACCACGTCGACTGGCCGGAGCTGATGGCGACGATCGAGGAGACAGCCGCTGGCGAGATCTGGGTGACGCACGGCCGTGAGGAGGCGGTCGTCTACGCTGCTCGGCGGATGGGCCGGCGGGCCCGCGCGCTGGCGCTCGTTGGACGCGAGGACGAGACGGAATGAAGGCCTTCGCCGGATTGCTCGACCGCCTCGTCTACACGCCTCAGCGCAATGCCAAGCTGCGGCTGATGGTGGACTATCTGCGTGCGACGCCCGATCCCGACCGCGGCTTTGCCTTGGCCGCGCTCACCGACGGGCTGGCCGTCCGACTGCCTGTCCGGCGCACGATAGCCGAGCTGATGAAGCGCCGCTTCGATGCCGAGCTGTTCCGCATGTCGCGCGACTACGTCGGCGATACCGCCGAGACCGTCGCTCTGGTGTGGCCGGCGCCGAGCGGCGGCGAGACCTCAGGTCGAGAGCCGCTGCATCTTCGGGACGTTGCGCAGGCCATCCGCACCATGGACCGCAGCGATCTGGCCGCCCGCTTGGAGGCGTGGCTGGACCGGCTCGATGCCGTGGAGCGCTGGGCCCTCTTGAAGCTGCTGACCGGAGCACTCCGCGTCGGCGTCTCCGCGCGCCTCGCCAAAACGGCGGTCGCCGAGCTCGGGGGCCGCCCGGTGTCGGACATCGAGGAGGTCTGGCACGGTCTCGAGGCACCCTACCACGGCCTCCTCGCATGGCTCGAGGGCACGGGGCCGAGGCCGGACCCGGCCGGCGCACCGGTGTTCCGCCCACCGATGCTGGCACACCCGATCGAGCCGAGCGAGTGGGCGACCCTCGACCTCGCTGAGTATGCCGTCGAGTGGAAATGGGACGGCATTCGGGTCCAGCTCGCTGCCGGGCGGAACGAGGCACGCCTCTATTCCCGTACCGGCGATGACATCGGCCACAGCTTTCCCGAGATTCTGGCGGGCGCCACCGAGGAGGCAGTGCTCGACGGCGAGCTGCTGGTCGTGCGCGAGGGCGTGGTCGCCCCGTTCAACGATCTCCAGCAGCGACTCAACCGACGGCAGGTCACGCGCCGCATGCTGGCCGACTTTCCGGCCCACCTCAGGCTCTACGACGCGCTGATGCTGGAGGGCGAGGACCTGCGCCCGCTCCCCCTTCTCGAGCGCCGCCGCCGGCTGGAGGCCTGGCACGCCCACTACCGCCCGCCACTGACGGATCTGTCGGAGCAGGTCGCGGTCGCCGACAAGGCAACCCTCGATGCGTTGTGGTCAGGGACCCGCGCCGCCGGCATCGAAGGGCTGATGCTGAAGCGCTGGCAGAGCCCTTACATCGCAGGCAGGCCCAAAGGCCACTGGCTCAAGTGGAAACGGGCGCCGCTGTCCATCGACTGCGTGCTGATGTATGCGCAGCGTGGCTCCGGCAAGCGCTCGTCGTTCTACTCCGACTATACGTTCGGCCTGTGGACCGAAGACCCTCAGGGGCAGCCGGCGCTGGTGCCAGTCGGGAAGGCCTACTCCGGTTACAGCGATGCCGAGCTGGTGCGGCTCGACAGGTGGATCAGGGGGCATACGACCGAGCGTTTCGGGCCGGTCCGCGCTGTCGAGCCGGGACTGGTGCTGGAGGTTCTGTTCGATGCCGTCCAGCGCTCGCCGCGGCACAAATCGGGCATCGCCATGCGCTTCCCGCGTATCGCGCGCATCCGCTGGGACAAGCCGGCGGCTGAGGCGGATCGTCTTTCGAGCCTGTCAAATTTGTTGAGCGACCCTGGATAGAGGCCTGAATCATATTGCGCAATTGCGAAAGGTGATTGATCGCGCAGTTGATGGTCGGGACTTAAAGCGCGAAAATTCAATTGCTTGAAGGCCAGAGCAGGTGCAGCATCGCCACGGCTTCGCAGGACGTGCGGTCGAGCTCACAAGCTTCCTGCGTGGCACTTGCAGCAAGGAGTTCGCGTCATGTCCGAGTCCAAGCGAGGACAATCCCCTGGCCCTGGTGCCGAGATGCCGGTCCCGGCTGTTTGGACCATGCTCGGCAACTGTGTTGGTTTCGTAGAGCCGCTGGCACGCAACGCGGCCCGTGTGAACCTCGAGGTGTCGAGCCTCGCCGGCCAGCGCGCGATGGCGTACGTGGCCATTCCCCAGACGCTGACGAGCTGTCGGACCCCGATGGACGTCGTGCAGGCCCAGATGGCTTTCTGGCAGGAGGCCGGACGGCAGTACGCGACCGCCGGTCAGCGCATCATGGATGCGTGGCGGCAGGCGCTTCCAGCGAACCTCGCCAAAGGCTTTCCGGTGCCGGGCGAGCTGCGCGACTACATCACGTTCCCGGAGCCGAAAAGCGACGAGGCCGCCGAGGACAGGCGTCGGCCCGGCGATACACGGCGCGCTGCCTGAGACCGGACGTGTGGCCCGATGGCGGTCGTGCTCGGGCCGAGTCGCGGTCTTGTGGCCGTTGACGGCGCACGGAGACTGAGAGTGGGGTGCATTCGTGCGGCCCGGTTGCTGGCGGTTGCAGGCATTAGGGCATAGGCTCGCGCGTAGCCTTCAACTGAAAACCGCGAGCCTTCACGATGCCGTCGACCGCCTACGACTCCGCCTTCTTTCGCGACCTTTTCGGGACCCCGGCCATGCGGTCGGTGTTCTCGGATGCAGCACTGGCCGGGCGCTACGTCGAGGTGGAGGTGGCCCTTGCCCGCGCCGAGGCCAAGGTCGGCGTCATTCCTCAGGGCGCGGCCGATGACATCGCGCATACTGCTGCCAGCCTGACGCCCGACCTTGCCAGGCTCAAGGCCGAGACCGACGTCGTCGGCTACCCGATTGTCGGCATCGTCCACCAGATGGCAAAGGCCGCGGGAGAGGCCGGCCGCTATGTGCACTGGGGTGCGACGACCCAGGACATCATGGACACGGCGACGGTGCTCCAGGTCCGCGATGCGCTCGCCCTTGTCGAGGCGGATCTCGTGGCGATCGAAGCGGCGCTGACCGGTCTCACGCGCAAGCACCGCGACACGGTCATGGCTGGCCGCACCCACCTGCAGCACGCGCTTCCCGTCACCTTCGGGTACAAGACGGCGGTCTGGCTGTCGATGATCCGGCGCCATCGCGAGCGCCTGGCGCAGCTGCGCCCGCGCGTGCTCGTCGTGCAGTTCTCGGGAGCTGCCGGCACGCTCGCCTCGCTCGGTGACAAGGGGCTGGACGTGCAGGCGGCGCTGGCCGACGAGCTCGGCCTTGCCCAGCCCGACATCACATGGCACGTGGCGCGCGACGGCATCGCCGAGGTCGGCGCCTTCCTTGGCATCGCCACCGGCAGCCTCGCCAAGATTGCGGTCGACGTCATGCTGATGATGCAGACCGAGATCGGCGAGGCGTTCGAGCCGTTCGTGCCCGGCCGCGGCTCATCGTCGACGATGCCGCAGAAGCGCAATCCGATATCCTGCGAGATGATCCTCGCGCTGTCGAAGACGGTGCGGGCCCAGTCGAGCCTGTTGCTCGACGCCATGGCGACCGATCACGAGCGCGCCACCGGACCGTGGCACATCGAGTGGATCGCCCTGCCGGAAGCGTTCGTCGCCTCGTCCGGTGCGTTCCATCAGGCGCGCTTCATGCTGGAGGGTCTGATCGTCGAGCCCGCTGCCATGCGCCGGAATCTCGACATCACCGGCGGCTTGATCGTTGCCGAGGCGGTGATGATGGCGCTTGCGCCCTATACCGGCCGAGGCGAGGCGCATGACATCGTCTACGCCGCCTGCCGCGCCGCGCTCGAAAAGGCCACGCCGCTGATCGACCAGTTGCGGCAGATGCCCGAGATCACACGGCATTTCGACGAGGCTGGCCTGCAGCGTCTCGTCGATCCGGCCCGCTACCTCGGCACCGCGCGCGAGATGGTGGACCGCGTGCTCGCGCACAGCTGATGGCGTCCGGGATACGCCGGCGCGCCGACTGCGGGACGCGGCGGCATGCCCAGCACCCGCTTGCTCAGCTACGACGGGTCGCGTCCACACCGGCGGTCCTCGCGCCTGTCATGCCGCCGCGTTAGGATGGCCGGGGACATCCTGCGTACCGGGGGACATGCCATGGCCGAGGCGACGGAAAGCCTGCACACGCGTGCAGGCCGATGGGTCGACTACATCTTCGGGCGCAATGCGATGATCGGCATCGCCTCGCTGATGCTGCTCGTCATCTCCGGCTATGCCACGTGGCACGGCATGCGCGACTTCATCGTCGGTGTTTCGGCCGCCCAGCAGCAGCCGGGCGAGGGCTTCTCGGTCTCCAACGACATTCTCGTCATCGCCATCGTCGTGGCGCTGACCTTCCTGATGTGGCTTGCTCTGCGCGAGGTGTTCGGCGTGAAGCGGCGGCTGAGCGACCGCCTCGTCATGGCCCCGCTCTACGTCTTCCTGCTCCTCTGGTCGATCGGCTTTGGCTACGGCTTCTGGTGGAGCCTGATCTCCGGCGAGGAGGCGACGCGCACCGGCCTCTCCGGTCTCCAGGAGGATGCCCGCGACGCCTCGTCCGTGATCACGGCGCGGCTCGAGGCTGTGCGCTCCAACCTCGACAACGTGGTCGCCTGGTCCGATGGGCAGATGAGCCGCGAGGAGACCGGGGGCGGCAGTTGCGGCGTGCCTTCGGGCGCCGGCCGCGGGCCGCTCTACAATGCGAGAAAGAGCGTTCGCGACACCGTCACCTCGCTCCGCGACGGCATGGTCCGTGCCTGGCTCGGACCTGTGCAGACCGATGTCGAGCAGCTCGGCAGGCTCGCCCAGGGCCTCGGCGCCGGGGGCACCGTCGAGGAGCGCCAGCAGCGCTTCGAGCGCACTGCCGCCGACATCCGCGGTCGCGCCCGCAACATCGCCGCACGCTCGAACGAGCTCGGCCGCTCGACGGCCGCCCAGATGAAGGCGCTGGCAGAAAGCGTGTCGATCGCGCCGGGCCAGCCGGGCTTCACCTGCTACGATCCGACGCTTGCCCAGCGCCTCCAGGCCGCAGCCGAGCAGGCCAACCAGCCGGCGACCGTGCGCCTGCGCGAGGCCGCCTTCAACGAGGGCCCCGCTGGCGTCGCCAATGCCGTGAAAAACCTCTGGCGGAACATGGGCGTCTACATCGGCAGCCTCGCGAGCTGGGTGTTCACCGGCAAGGCCGGCGGCACCACTGACGGCGGCGATCCGATCACCGGCCGCGACATGATCGCGTTGCTCGCCACCATCGGCGTGGATCTCGGCCTGCTGGCGCTGGCCATCCTCAATCCGCCGAAGGAGCCGCCGCCGATCCGCCCGCCAGGCGCCCTCGTCCGCCAGATCAACGAGGCCATCGAGACGGCCATCGCCCGCGCGCCGGGTGCCGACCGCGAGTGGGTTCGCCGCCACTTCGTCCACCACAACAGAGCATCCTACTTCGTCATACCGAACCTCTACAGCTGCAATCCGGACGATCCCGAGGAGGCCGGCAAGGCGATGGCCATCAACCAGCTCGCCGGTGTCCTCTCCGACCTCGATCTGGTGACGTGGCCCGAGAGGCGGTGGCCGGCGAAAGGACCGATCAGGCTGCGCAAGAGCGAGCTCGAGCGTCTCGCCGACGAGGAGGCGCTGGACAGCACCACCGATCTCGCCCGCATCCGCAAGAAATGGGCCGAGGAGCACAAGCTCGAGGGGGCCGAGCTCGAGAGCTATGTCAAGCGGCGCGAGATGCGCAACCACGGTCTGTTCTCGAAGGCCGAGCGGGCTCTGCAGATCGCCGGCTGGAGCGAGAGGGCCAGAAACGACGTCGAGATCTTCCGCGTCGTCGAGGCGGAGGGGCTCACCCCACTGCTGATGGTGTTGAGCGAGCCCTCCTTGTCCTCCCGGGAAGCCGGCCAGACGCAGAGGGCTGCGGCACCGATCGCCGATCCGGCACCTCGGCCGTCGTCACCTCGGGCACCGGCCTGATCGCCCCGAGCTGCCCCTTCACAAGCCGTGCCGAACCGGCTACATCGAGCTTCGTGCCCGCGCCTCGCTCGGGTCGTCGGCACTGCGGCCTCGGCCGCGCAAGCGGGTGTAGCTCAATGGTAGAGCAACAGCCTTCCAAGCTGATGACGAGGGTTCGATTCCCTTCACCCGCTCCAGTACATGTCATCGCACAAACCACTGCAACAAATGCGTTTTCTATCGATTTCGTCGTGATCGCCGGCCGCCCTCGCTTGGAGTCAGGCGAGGTCCAGCTCCACCCAAGCCGGCGTGTGGTCCGACGGCTTCTCCGCGCCGCGGGGAGCGCGGTCTACGCCCGCGGCCACCAGACGGTCCGCCGCCTGCGGCGACAACAGCAGATGGTCGATCCGGATGCCGTTGTCCTTCTGCCAGGCGCCGGCCTGGTAGTCCCAGAACGTGTAGACGCCGGCCCCGGGCGCCACTGCGCGCACCGCATCGGTGAGGCCGAGCGCCAGGAGCCGCCGCCACGCGGCCCGCGACTCGGGTTGATAGAGGGCGTCCTCCACCCACGCCGCAGGGTTCCTGGCATCGATCGGCTCGGGAATGATGTTGAAGTCGCCAGCGAGAACGAGCGGCTCCTCGAGGCACAGCAGGCCCCGCGCGTGCGCCTCCAGCCGCTCGAGCCAGCGCAATTTGTAGGCGAACTTCTCGGTGCCGATCGGATTGCCATTCGGGAGGTAGAGCCCACCCACCCGCACGATCCGGCTTCCCGCGGGAATCACGGCCTCGATGTAGCGGGCCTGCACGTCGCTGCTCTCGCCCGGCAGACCCCGCCGAACGTCCTCCATCGGCATCTTCGACAGCAGGGCAACCCCGTTGAAGCCCTTCTGCCCGTGCACCGCCACATGATAGCCGAGCGCCTCGATCTCGGCCGCAGGGAACCCCTCGTCGACCGTCTTGATCTCCTGCAGGCAGACGACGTCGGGCTCGGCCAGCCGGAGCCACCCGAGCAGCGCCTCGAGCCGGGCCCTGATTCCGTTGATGTTCCATGTGGCGATTCGCATGCGGCGTCCCGAGCGAGTGGGGCGGCGCATGGGCTCATGATCGTGGGGCCGTTGTCAATCCGTCAGAAACGCGGGCCGAGGTGCGAGCGGCGCAGGGCAGCCCGTGGGAGGACGCGTCGACCCGCTGTCTCACGCGCCGATGCATTGAGTGATATGTCGACTGAATATGAGAACGGATCGCAAAGGGCTACGATTTGTTAAGGCCGCTCACTTAAATTGACGCCGAAATCGCACAACTGGCCGATGCTCAGTTGACAGCGGAAGCGGGCGAGGTTTTCGATGCTGATCACGTACTACGAGGACGGCTCGTCTGCGCCGAAGCCCCTGTCACTCTTGCTGTTGGCCCTGATGCTCGCCAACGGCGCCTTCGCCGCGGCGATTCTGTTCGCATGGACCTACGTCTCGCTCGTCGTCGCCGAGCCGCTGTCCTGGGCCACATGGATGCCGATCAGCCGCGGCTACGGCATCACCGGCGTGCTCGATTATCCGTTCATCATCCTGTGGATGCTGCCGTTGATCGGCATCTTCGGCGCCTGGGTCGGCGTCAAAGGGGGGCGAAAGACGCTGGCCTACAGCTTCGTCGCCATACCGCTCGTCATGCTGGCGCTGATTTTCGGCTGGTACTACATCACCCCGAGCGACTGGCGCTAGGCGGGCGCCGCCCGTCAGATCGAGAAGCTCGTCCCGCACCCGCAGGCCGATGTCGCCTGAGGGTTGTTGATCCGGAACGTGGCGCCGATCAGGTCGTCGACGAAATCGATCTGAGAGCCCGCCATGTAGGCGATCGACACCTGGTCGATTGCAACTCGCGCGCCGTCCCGGGCGACGACGATGTCGTCGTCCTCCGGACCCGGGACCAGGTCCATTTTGTACTGGAAGCCCGAGCACCCGCCACCCTCGACACATACCCGCAGCACGGGGCGCGATGGATCCCCCGCGGCTATCTCGGCGAGCCGCCGTGCAGCCCGCTCGGTCAGCGTCACGCTCGTCTCCGGTGCGATGGTCTCGCTCATGGTCTCGTTCCGCTCTGCCTTCACCGTAGGCTCTCGAGCCGCCCCGGCGTCGCTGCAGCCGCGATGCCTCGGTTGCGTCACGGCGCGTTCCTCGACATCTAGATAGGCCGGCAGAGGGCCTTGTCAAACTGACCTCGTGCGAATCGTATGCAACAAGCCCCGCTGGCAGCACGTGGAGCCTGACGCACATGCAACACGAGTCGATTGTGTGGACTGCGCGCCCGCGGGAGCTGGCACCGTGGGCGATGTTGGCGGCCGAGAGCCGCGGCCGGCGCCACGACGAGCCGGCCTGCCCCATGCGGAACGCGTTTCAGCGCGACCGCGACCGCATCGTGCATGCCACGGCCTTTCGTCGCCTGAACTACAAGACGCAGGTGTTCCTGCTGCACGAGGGAGACCATTACCGTAGCCGCCTGACGCATTCGCTGGAGGTGGCCCAGATTGCCCGCGCCATCGCCCGTCAGCTCGGTCTCGACGAGGACTTGGCCGAGGCGCTGGCGCTTTCCCACGACCTCGGCCACCCGCCGTTCGGCCACGCCGGCGAGCGCGCGCTCGACCGCGCCATGGCTGATGTCGGCGGCTTCGACCACAACGCCCAGAGCCTGCGCGTCGTCACCCTTCTCGAGCGCAAGTACTGGGCTTTCGACGGCTTGAATTTGTCGCTCGAGACGCTCGAAGGCCTCGTCAAGCACAACGGCCCCGTCGACACCGCAGGTCAGCCGTTGCTGGCTGCGGCCGTCCACGAGGCCGGACTGGGCGACCTGCTGGAGCTGTCCGCGGAGGCCCCGGCCGAGGCGCAGACGGCGGCCGTAGCCGACGACATCGCCTACAACAATCACGACATCGACGACGCCCTGCGGGCCGGCCTCGTCGCGTTCGACGAGCTCGGGGACGTGCCGCTGGTGGGGCGCTTCGTCCGCGACGCGGCGCGACGCCCCGAGAGGGATCAGCGGAGGGCTTTCTACGATGTGAACCGCCGCATGATCACCGCCATGATCGCCGACGTCGTCGCGGCCTCGCGATCGCGCATCGCCGCCACCGCGCCCCGGTCGGTAGCCGACGTGCGGCTGGCGGATGGTCCCCTCGTCGGCTTCTCGGAGGCCATGACCGGGGAGCTCGCCGGCCTCAAAGCCTACCTGTTCAGGCACGTCTATCGCCACGCACGCGTCATGCGGGCGATGCGCGGCGCCGAATCGATCGTCGTCGATCTGTTCGCCAGATACCTCGCCGACCGGACTGCGCTCCCCACGGAGCGCGCCGCGCTGCTTGCTGACGCAGCGCCCGCGCGCCTGGCGCGCGGCGTCGGCGACTTCATCGCCGGCATGACTGACCGCTTCGCCATCGCCGAGCACCGCCGCCTCTTTCCGACGACGCCGGACCTGGCCTGATCTGGGAGCCCGCAGTGCGCACCATGACGTCTGACATCGGCGAGCGCGACACTCTCGGCACCCTTCTGCGGCGGGCCTGTGAGCGCCATCCCGCCCGCCCATTCCTGGAATGCGCCGGCGTCGTCAGGACGTTTGCCGAGGCCGATTGCCAAGCCGATCGGACTGCCAATGGTCTCGCCGCCATCGGGGCCGGCCAGGGGTCGAAAGTCGCCATCATGGCTGCCAACTCGCTAGCCTTCGTTGACGCCTGGCTCGGTGCTGCGCGTGGCGGCGCCGTCTACGTCCCGATCAACACCGAGTACAAGGGCGACATCCTTCGCCATCAGCTGGCCAAGGCGGACGTCACCCACATCGTCATCGACCGGGCGCTGCTGGACCGCCTCGACGCTGTTGCAGCCGACCTGCCGTTGCTCCGCCACGTCGTGCTCACCGCGCCGCTGGCGGGCGCCCCGGCATCCCTGCGCGGCCGGATCGCCGTATCGAGCCTCTCCGACGTGGCAGCCGCCGCCGACCGGGATCCGGGCGTGTCGATCGACGCGTCCGATCCGCTGGCCATCTCGTTCACGTCCGGCACGACCGGCCCGTCGAAAGGCGTCCTTGCGAGCCACGCCCATGTCATCACCTTTGCGCGGGATTGGATCGCGGCGACGGAGTTCAGCGATGGCCAATCGATCTATTCCTGCATGCCGCTCTTCCATGCGGTCGCATCGTGGCTCGGCGTCGTCCCGGCCATCATCTGCGGCGGGCGGATCGTGATCGGGGCAAGATTCTCCGCCTCGAGCTTCTGGGACGACGTGCGCCGAGCCAGGGCCGACGTCGCTCACGGCATCTTCTCGATGGTGCCGATCCTGATGAAGCAGCCGCCCCGGCTCGACGATGCCGACCAGCCGGCGCGTCGCTTCTATTTCGCCAAGGTCGACGAGGCCTTCGAGCGCCGCTTCGATTGCCGCATCGTCGAGGTCTATGGTGCGACCGAGACGGGCGTCGTCACCCGCATGCCGCCCGGCGAGCCCAGGCGTGCGGGTTCGTGCGGCAAGCCCAACACGGCGACGTTCGACGTCATGATCGCCAACGACCGGGACGAGCCGGTGGCTCCAGGCGAGGTCGGCGAGATCCTGGTCCGCCCGCGCCGCCCATTCGCCATGCTGACCGCCTACTACAACGATCCCGAGGCGACGGCGGCGGCCTTGCGGAACCTCTGGTTCCACACCGGGGACAACGCGCGTGCCGACTCCGACGGCTATCTCTACTTCGTCGATCGGAAGAAGGACGCCATCCGCCGGCGCGGCGAGAACATCTCCTCGGCCGAGGTGGAGGCCGTGCTCAACCGCCACCCGGCCATTCTCGAATGCGCCGTGGTGGCCATTCCGTCGGACCTCGGCGAGGACGATGTGAAGGCCGTGATCGTGCTGCGGGATGGAGCCACAGCGACGCCGGACGAGTTGTGGGCCTTCTGCGATGAGAGCATGCCGCGCTTCTGGGTGCCGCGCGTCATCGAGCTCCGCGATGCGATGCCGAAGACGCCGAGCCAGAAAATCCAGAAATACCTCTTGAGATCCGGAGACGGACGGGGCGTTCTGCACGAGCGCGCGCAGCTGCCGAGGGAGCCCAGGACATGACGCCGAGGACCGTCAAAGTCTACACGGACTACAAGAGCCCCTACGCCTACCTCGCCAAGGACCTCGCCTATCGCCTCGAGAAGGAGACCGGCGCCCGCCTCGACTGGCTGCCCTACACGCTCGACATCCCGGCTTATCTCGGCAGCGCCAAGGTCGACGGCAGCGGCGCTGTCCTTGAGGAAAGCCGCAACGCTCACCAGTGGCGGCGCGTGAAATACAGCTACATGGATTGCCGCCGCGAGGCCAACCGGCGCGGCCTCACCATCCGCGGCACTCAGAAAATCTGGGACTCGTCGCTCGCCAACATCGGCATGCTCTATGCGAAACAGCAAGGCGTGCTCAGGCCCTGGCACGACAGCGTCTTCGAGCGGTTCTGGCGCCGCGATCTCGACATCGAGAGCGTCGCCGTGCTCTCGGCCCTGCTCGCCGAGTGCGGCGCCGACGCGTCGGGGTTTGAGCGCTTTGCCGCCGGCGAGGGCCGCAGCCTGTTGCTCGACATTCAGCGCGAGGCGGAGGCCGCAGGCGTCTTCGGCGTGCCGAGCTTCCTGCTCGACGACGGGGATCTCTACTGGGGGCGCGAGCACCTACCGCGGATCAGGGGGCTGCTGGACCCTGCGGCCGCGGCGCCCGGCTGACTGTCGCTTCCATCAACGGTCCTGTAAGTAGCTCGTCGAACCCTGTGCCGCTGCCGAGGAGATGCCACGCATGCCCGACTGGCTCTACGATGCGGGTCCCGACGGCCTTCTCGTCTTCCTGTTCGTGACGCTGATCCTGGGTGGTCTCGGCGCCTTCGTCTCCGGGCGGGCCATCGCGCAGACGTGGCGGCCGCTGTGGCATGTGCCCGTCTACATGCTGGCGCTCGCCGCCGCGGTGCGCTTCATTCATTTCGCCATTTTCGGCGAGGTTTTGTTTTCGCTGCGCAACTACGCCGTCGATCTCGCCGTGCTGACCCTACTCGCCGTTGCGGGCTTCCGGGCGATGCGGAGCCGGCAGATGTTGGATCAGTACGGCTGGCTGCCGGCTGCCGATCGGCCCGGCGGCTAGCCGATCCCCCCGAAGTGCCCCTGGCGGCCGCGAGAGACCGCTCTGTCCATCCGCAGCCGGCCATGACACTTCAACTCTCGGCGTTCTGGCCATGGCATTGGCGGCAGGCGTTTGCGGAGAGTGGGACGCTTCACCCGTCTCGATACCCCCAATAGGTACTGGGCGCTCGCCGCGCCGCGCTTCGTCCAGGGAGCCGTATCGTTGATCGAGTTCGTGACTTGATCACTCTATCCACACCGCAAACAGGTGAGCAATTCGACGTGACTTCGCCGCTTTTTCGGCTATTCATGAGCATTGGTGGCGAGCATGCTCGCCCGGCGCCAGGCTCGCGCCTGGGGTCGTCGGAAGCCAGGGAGAGCCATTGATGAAGAAGGTTCTGTGGTCAGGGGTGGCCGTTGCGGCGACGCTCGCGCTAACGGCGAGCGCTGAGGCGCAGGTGAAGGTCGGCGTCGCCGGTCCGCTGACGGGAGCGAACGCAGCATTCGGCGCGCAGCTCAGACAGGGCGCCGAGATGGCTGCTGCCGACATCAATGCCAAGGGCGGCATCAACGGTCAGAAGATCGAGCTCAGCTTCGGTGACGATGTGGCCGATCCCAAGCAAGGCGTCTCGGTTGCCAACAAGTTCGTCGGTGACGGCGTTAAGTTCGTGATCGGACATTTCAACTCCGGCGTCACCATGCCGGCGTCAACCGTCTATGCCGAGAACGGCATCCTGATGATGACGCCGTCGGCCACCAACCCGCAGATCACCGAGCGCAAGCTCTGGAACGTGTTCCGGACGTGCGGCCGCGACGACCAGCAGGGCGAGGTTGCCGGCAAGTACATCGCCGAGAAGCTCAAGGGCAAGAAGGTCGCCATCGTCCACGACAAGACGACGTATGGCAAAGGTCTCGCCGACGAGACCAAGAAGGCCATGAACAAGCTCGGCGTGAAGGAGGTCCTCTACGAGGGCGTCAACACGGGTGAGAAGGACTTCTCGGCGCTGGTCTCCAAGATCAAGTCGGCCGGTGCCGAGCTGGTCTACTGGGGCGGTCTGCACACCGAGGGCGGTCTCATCGTCCGCCAGATGCGCGCACAGGGCGTCACCTCCGTGCTCATGTCCGGTGATGGCATCACCACCGACGAGTTCGCCTCGGTCGGCGGCCCCGGTGTCGAGGGCACGCTGATGACCTTCCCGCCGGACCCGCAGAAGCGTCCCGAGGCGGCGGAGGTGGTCAAGAAGTTCCTCGCCAAGAACTTCAAGCCCGAGTCCTACACGCTTTACAGCTACGCTGGCCTTCAGATCATCGCCGCCGCGGCCACCCAGGCCAAGACGAACGATCCGAAGAAGGTCGCGGAGGCCATCAAGGGCAAGACCTTCAAGACCGTGATCGGCGACATCGGCTACGATCAGAAGGGCGACATCACGCGGCCAGACTACGTGGTGTACACGTGGAGGAAGAACGCCGACGGGAAGATCACCTACGTCCAGAACTGACCGGCGCCGCAGGGCTCCATGCGGATCGCGAAATATCTCGAGAGGCAGCCTCCTTGGCTGCCTCTTCGCTTTCCGGTCGTCGTGCGCCGGACACTTTTCGCAGGCTCGGCCGGCAACTGGCAGCGACGATGGGTGTCCTATGCGCTGACCATGCTGCCACCGATGCTGGTCCTGCTCGCGCTCCCACCTTCCGGTCGCGCCGATCATGTCGTGGCCGTCGTGGCCACACGTAACAGTCCCCATCAGCCGAACGGCGAGGAGATTGTTCGCGGAGTCGAGGCCGCTGCCCGACGCGTCAATGCCAGCGGCGGCGTCGCTGGAGCTCCCGTTCGCGTGGCGACCTATAGCGAGGACTGCACCCGCGAGCGCGCCGCCGAGGTCGCCCAGGCGATCGCTCGTACGCCGCCGGCCGTCGTGATCGGCCATCTCTGCGCCGTCGCTGCGATGGCGGCGGCGCCAATTTATGCCAAGGCGGGCATTCTTCTGATCGCGCCGGGTGTGCGCCATGCCCGCCTCACAGCACCTCCAGCCGGTCCCATGGTGTTCCGTCTGGCCGGCCGCGAGGATCGCTTCGGTGCGGCCACGGCCGAGCTGATCGCCGCGCGCCATGCTGGTGCGAGCGTTGCCGTCCTCGGCGACCGCACGATGCAAGGCCGGGCGCTCGCTGGTGGCGTCGAGCATGAGCTGGCGCTACGCAGGGTGGCAGTCGTCCTCAGTGAGCGCCTCGAGTCGGGCGAGAAGAGCTACGACGACCTCGCGCGGCGAATCGCGACCAGTGGCGCCGGCGTCGTCATCATGCCGACGCAGCCGATCGAGTTGGGCGTGGTGGCCGCCAGTCTGCGCCGCATCGGGGTCGACGCGCCGCTGTTCGGTAGCGACGTCCTTGCTGTGCCGGATGTCGAGGTGCTCGCCCGACAGGAAGGGAGCCGGCTCGTTTTGATGCTGCCCTGGACGGGTGTGGAGCACCGGGCGCGACGACGAGCCCACAGCTTGCCGATCGCTGCCCTAGGTGCCGTCGCTTCGGAAGCCGTCATGTTGCGCGGCGAGGCCGCGGTCGAGGCCTGGGCACACGCCGCCACGGCCGTCGGCACTGCCAACCCGGCCGAGGTCGCATCGGCGATGCGCCGGTTGACGGCAGTGACCGCCATCGGGCCTCTGCGGTTCGACGCAACAGGGGACGCGATGCTGCCGTCCTACCTGCCATACGTCTGGCGCGATGGCGGCTGGCGCGTGCTCGATCCTTGAGTTTGCCTGGAGGATGCCCCGAATTCGTGCCAGGGCCTCAGGCGGAGAGCCGACGGCGATAGCGCGCGGAGCATTCGGCTGCGATGCTCCGCGACAGCTGGATCAGCCCGACCGGAAGCTCTGCGCCGGCGCACTGGAACGCGATGATCTGGGCGTTGAGGTGAGCAATCGCACGCCGCGGATCCTCACCTGCATCGAGGCGCGCGACGACCTCACGCGCTGTGATGTCTGCGGCTCTCGGCCTCGCGAGGACGGTGTTGGCTCGGAGCATGAAGGCCTCCTTCTGGCACACGTCTCTTTTCGGCACCCGGTCAGGTCACAAGCATCCCGCTCCGGGGCGGCGGGGCTCGCTCGGACCGCCTCCCTTTGCGGCCCTCCTCCTCTACCCGCCCGTTGCGCCGTCCGGAGCGGCGGGCGTGAGCAAATCGTTTTTTAATTCTGGCGCCTCTGTGAGCTTGGGCGCTAAACATCGATCGATATAGGTCGATCCTAGCCGCCTGTGGACAACGATGCAAATGCTTCAACGCTCAAACCTCGTCACCGACGTGACAGGGATCAGCGTCGGCAATGCGGACGACGCCCACCTCGCTTCCGGCGTCACTGTCGTACGTGTAGAAGGCCCGAATGTGGCGGCCGTCACGGTGCGTGGTGGTGCTCCGGGAGGCCGGGACGTCGGGCTTCTCGAGCCGGAAATGACAGTCGAAGGCGTCAATGCGGTCGTGCTCTCGGGTGGATCGGCGTTCGGTCTGGATGCGGCGGGCGGTGTGATGTCGGTGCTCCACGAGCAGGGCGTGGGTCTCCGTGTCGGCGGCGCTGTCGTGCCGATCGTGAGCCAAGCCATCGTCTTCGACCTCCTCAACGGAGGCGACAAGGCGTGGGCACATCGGCCGCCGTACTGGGATCTCGGGCGCATGGCGGCTCTGGCTGCGCGCGCTTCCGCCTTTTCGCTCGGCACGGTCGGCGGAGGCTACGGCGCGACGACGGCGAACCTCAAGGGAGGCCTCGGATCGGCGAGCGCGCTCGCGCCCGACGGAACCACCGTCGGCGCGATCGTCGTCGTCAATGCCGTCGGCACGGCGACGATTGGCGATACGGCGCAGTTCTGGGCCGCTCCCGTCGAGCAAAGTGGCGAGTTCGGCGGTCTCGGCAGTCCGACCCGCTTGCCGCCGGAAGCCCTGGCGTTGCGCATCAAGGGCGGCGCTCCGCCGTCGACCACGATCGGTCTCGTCGCCACCGATGCGACGCTGACGAAGGCTGAAGCCAAGCGCCTGGCGCTGATGGCCGACGATGGACTGGGGCGGTCACTGCGTCCATCTCATGCTCCGATGGACGGTGACACTGTGTTTGCGGTCGCCACACAGCGCAGGTCTCTGGGCATCGGCGCGCGCGCCTCGGCGCTGACGATGCTCGGCACGCTCGCGGCCGACTGCCTCGCTCGAGCGGTCGCGCGTGCCGTGTTCTCGGCAACGGCCCTGCCGATCCCCGGCGCGTTGCCGGCATGGCGGGATCGCTTCGGCCGGCAGCAGGGAGGCTCTCCATGAGCCGGCTGCGGCTGATCATAGCGCTCGGGCTGCTGGTGGTGTTGGCGGTCCTGGTCGGCTGGCAGCACCATCGCGAATCCCTGATGGCGGCGTGTCACGCCCGTGGCGGCTTCTGGAACGGTCCGAGAAGCGCCTGCGAGCCGCCTCCCTATGGTCCGATCCTGAAGCGCGCCATCGACCGCTCGTGAGCCGCCGGCGGCCGCAAGCGACTCTCCCGATTGGTTAATCGAAGGACTTGATTGCCCTGTCGCTCCCACCAAATGCAGGTTTCTTGACGCCAAGCATGGAGCGACCTGATGCCCTTCACTCGCGAACGTATGAGTGAGTACTTGGCCGCCCTGACCCGGCTCAGAGAGGAAACCACGAAGCGCGTTGGAATGTTTACAACGGGAGCCTGTCACGTCCATCGCAACGGGCAGGAGGTGACGGCCGAGCTCGTCGCGGCCATGCGAGGGGAGGTCGCACAGCTGGACTGGCTGATCGAGCAGATCTCAAGGGAGCTGGATGCCGAGGCGCTCTAAGGTTGGCACTGACATTCCCGATGTGACGCCTGCCGTCGCCGACGCGGTCGAGAGCTGCCTTGCGAGCGGGGCGGAGGCGGCTGGGTCGCCCGACGACGGCAAGGACAAGGCCGCCCAGTCTCTCGGCCGCCGGGGCGGCAAGGCGCGAGCCGCGAAAATGTCGCCCGCGCGCAGGAGCGAGATCGCACGCAACGCCGCCCTCAAGCGTTGGAGCCGAAAGTCCTAGCTTTTCAGCGCTGGCTTGCCTCGTCGCATTCGGGTGCGGTCTACCGAGATTAGAGGTCCGACCTACAAATTTGCCAGCCCACCGTGGACGGCCTGGGCCGACATCGAACTGCTCTATGGGGGACCCGGCGTCGACCTCGCCAGCAATGCGGACGTGCCGCCACGCCCTCAGAATCGGTCGATGCGGTAGGGCGCGGGGTCGATATACGGCGCCTCACCGGTCATCATCTCGGCCAACAGCCGTCCCGTGGCCGGACCCAGCGTGAAGCCCAGATGGTGATGACCGAACGCGACCCACAGCCCGGCCTTGCCGGGCACCGGCCCGATCGCCGGCACCATGTCCGGGAAGCACGGCCGCCGGCCGAGCCAGGGCTCCGGCTCGACTCGCTCGGCGAGCGGGAAGATCTCGTGGGCCGCCGCCTCGGCCCTCGCGAGCTGCACCGGTGATTTCGGCGCGTCTCGCGTCGCGAACTCCGCGCCGGTCGTGAGCCGGATGCCTTTCGTCATTGGCGCCAGCGCATAGCCCCGCTCCGAATCGATCACCGGCCGCGACAGTGTCGCGTTGCCCTCGGCGCGATAGTGCATGTGATAGCCCCGCTTCCAGCCAAGCGGCACCCATACTCCCTGCGCCTTCATCACGTCGCCCGACCACGGCCCGAGGGCGACGACAACCTCGCGCGCCTCGATCCACCCCTGCCGCGACGCCACTCGCCAGCCGCCAGGGGCAGCCTCGAGCGACCTCGCCTCGCCCTCGATCAGCCGTCCGCCACGCTTGACCAGAAGCTCGGCATAGCCCCGCCCGAGGGCGCCTGGATCTGCGATGCTCACCGGATCGGTGAAATGGATGGCGCCGGCCAGCGAGCCCGTCAGATGCGGCTCGAGCGCCTCGACGGCAGCGCGATCCAGGAGATCGTAGTTGACGCCGTACTGCGCGCGAACGGCATCGTCCTTGATGCGCGCCGCGTCCAGCGCCGCAGCGGTCCGGAAGACGCGCATATACCCCGTGCGCCGCACGAGCCCGCTGAGCCCCGCTGCCTCGATGAGCGGCATATGCTCCGTGATGCAGTGCTCGACGATGGCCGCCATCGCGCGGGCGCCACGCTTCTCGCCCTCCGGCGTAGAGGCCCGCCAGTACCGGAACAGCCACGGCGCGACCCTCGGGAGGCTCGACAACTGGTAGTAGGCCTCCGAGGTATTGTTGCGCGCGTACTTGAGGATCGTCGCCCACTCGCGCGGGAACATATAAGGGACCACACCCTCGCGCTGGATGATGCCGGCGTTGCCGTACGACGTTTCCTCGGCCGGGCCGCGGCGGTCGAGGAGCGCCGTCGACCGGCCTCGCGCCTGCAGATGCAGGGCGGCTGACACGCCGACCATGCCGGCTCCGAGCACGACGCAATCGAATTTCATCGAGGGCCTTCACGTTGGAGGGGGCTTTCGCCGACTATAAGGGCGCAGGCCTCGCCGGGCCACTCCGCTTCGTGCACGGCGATCGGGCAGACTGAACACTTCGTTCCCTTGCGTAGAGGCGCTTTCCCCGTCTCGGCCCGTTTGACAGCCTCGCTGCGCTGTGCGAGCCACGACGCGCCACGAGGAAGGATCGAGCATGAGCGACAACGACAACGAAGCCGGCGGCACCCTGCGGGCGGCCATCGTGCCCGTGACGCCGCTGCAGCAGAACTGCTCGCTGGTGTGGAGCGAGGCCACGAAACGCGGCGCCGTCATCGATCCGGGCGGCGACGCTCCCGTCATCCTCGAGGCCATCGGTCAGATCGGGATCACGGTCGAGAAGATTGTACTCACCCATGGCCATCTCGATCACGTCGGCGGCGCCATGGAGCTCAAGGAAGCGCTGGGCGTGGCCATCGAGGGCCCGCATCTCGAGGACAAGTTCCTGATGGAGCGCGCCGAGGAGCAGGCGCGGAGCTACGGCTTGTCGGGCATGCGCAATGCTCAGTCGGATCGATGGCTGTCCGAGGCCGACAAGCTGGAGATCGCCGGAGAGACGTTCGAGATCTTCCACTGTCCCGGTCACTCGCCGGGCTCGCTCGTGTATTTCCACCGCGGCCAGCGCTTCGCGCTTGTCGGCGACGTGCTGTTCCAGGGCTCCATCGGGCGCACCGACTTTCCCTACGGTGACCACCAGGCGCTGATCACCGCCATCAAGACCAAGCTCTTTCCGCTCGGCGACGACGTCGCATTCATCTGCGGTCACGGGCCAACGAGCACGATCGGCGACGAGCGGCGCAGCAATCCGTTTCTGGTGTGATCGCCGCAGGCTCCGAAGGCTCGCGGTTGGACGGTCACCAGCCGTTCACAGCCCCGGTTGTGGGCCCCTGCCATTCGTGCTGCGACCGCCCGGTTTCAAGACGACCTTGGTCCACTCGTTCTGCTTCTCGCCGAAGTTACGATAGCCTTCGGCTGCGCTCTCGAGTGGGAGGCGATGGCTGATGAGGAAGGTGGTGTCGATCTCGCCCTCGCCGATCCGCTGCAGCAGATTGCGGCTATAGCGCTGAACGTGCGTCTGTCCCGTGCGTAGCTGCAGGCCCTTCTCCATGACGGCACCCAGCGGGAAGTCGGCGACATAGCCGCCGTAGACGCCAGGCATCGAGATGCGGCCGCCCTTCCGGCAGGCCAGGATCGCCTCCTTGAGCGCGTGGCCTCGGTCGATGCCGGGCATCACTGCTTGGCTCATCCGGTCGACCACGTTGTCGAGCGTGAATCCATGCGCTTCCATGCCAACCGCGTCGATGACGGCATCAGGACCGATTCCGCCCGTCATCTCGCGCAGGGCCTCCTGCACGTCGGTCTGCTCGAAATCGATCACCTTCGCGCCGAGACCCCGCGCCAGCGCCAGCCGATGAGGGTGATGGTCGATGGCGATCACCTGCTCGGCGCCCATCAGGCGCGCGGACTGGATGGCGAACAGCCCGACGGGACCGCAGCCCCAGACCGCAACCGTATCGCCCGGCTCGAGGGCGGCGTTCTCGGCGGCCATCCAGCCGGTCGGCAAGATGTCGGAGAGAAACAGCACCTTCTCGTCGTCGATGCTGTCGTCCACGACGATTGGACCTACGTCGGAGAACGGGACACGCACATACTCGGCTTGTCCGCCGGGATAGCCTCCCGTCATGTGCGAATATCCGAACACACCGCTCATCGCGTGGCCGTAAAGCGTTTCCGTCGCGTCCTGCTTCTCGACCGGATTGGAATTGTCGCACGCGGCAAACTGTTGCTTGCCGCAGAAGAAGCACCGGCCGCACGAGATCGTGAACGGCACAACGACTTTCTGTCCGACCTTGAGCGTGCTGCCGGAGCCCGCCTCGACGACGCGGCCCATGAACTCGTGGCCGAGGATGTCGCCGGCCTGCATGCCCGGGATCACTCCGTCGTAGAGGTGCAGATCCGAGCCGCAGATGGCGGTCGCCGTCACTTGAATGATGGCATCGCGCGGATTGACGAGCTGAGGATCGGGCACCGTCTCCACACGCACGTCCCGTGTGCCTTGCCAGGTAAGCGCGCGCATGGCTCTCTCCGTTACTGACGCTGGTTGCGGCCCGTTACTGACGCTGGTTGCGGCTGGTGGCGATCTCGCCGGTCTCCATCAGCATCTTGAGCCGCTTGAGCTCGTAGCGGCTCTGGATCGCGGGCTCGCGGCGGAAAATCAGGGCGATGAGGCGGCCAATCTCGCCGAGCGGCGCACTGTACGCGATCTCTGCCTCGACCTCCGTGCCGCGTCCGCCTGGTGCGTCGCGGAAGGATACGCGACCCTGCGTGGTGATGTCCGACCCCGGCACCGAGCGCCAGGCTATCAGCTCGTTCGGTTTATCCTCGACGACCTCGGACTCGACCTCGATGGTCTGCCCGAGCGGCGCACGGATATTCCAGACTGTCCGGCCGGGCCCTGTCGGCGCCACCTTCTCGATGTTCTCCATGAACTTCGGCAGGTTGCTGAAGTCGCGCCAGAATGTGTAGACCTCGGACCGCGGACGGTTGATGGTGACCGTGCGGCCGACCACCGTCATGTCTCTGCGAAGCGGCTTCGAGTGGGTCCGGTCGGGAGCGCTGTCGAGAGGGCGGCGCGGCTCCTTCGCCTGGCTCCACCGAACGGCCGCGTACGTCCCGGCTGCCGCAAGGACGGCTACCGTGAGAAGCCTGGCCGGGGACGTCCCGGTGTAGCTCTCCTCGTCGCTTCTCAAATCGGTATGTCGCATGGTCGCCATCGCTGCCGGATGTGATGGTAGCGAAACGGCGGCAACCGCCAACGGTTCCGGCAAATCGCGCCTTCACGATCCGCAACGCAGGCTCTTCGCAGCGAGTTGGGCTCTCACGGGCGACCGGCGCAGCACGCCGGACCGCCCGAGCCGTAGACCGGGTCGGATGTCGGCGGCGGTACGACGGCGATCTTCGGCAGCGACTCGGATCGGGCAGCGGGCGTCGCGTGCACCAGATCCCAATCGGCACCTCCCGGATAGGCGCCGACTACCGAGAGGTCGTCGCTGGCCGAGACACGGCAATGGCCGATGCCCGCCGGGATCAGCACCGCATCACCGGCAGACACCGTCAACACGGGACCTGATGGCCCGCCGAATTGCACCTCGGCCGTGCCGGCCGCGATGCCGAGCACCTCGTGCGCGGTCGCGTGGTAGTGATGAAACGGGTAGATGCCGTCCACCCAAGCGTTCGACCAGCGGTTCCGCCGGAAATGTGCCTCGATCGTGGCTGGATCGCCGACCGGCAGTGCATGCCGATAGACGATCAGCGGCAGTGACGGATTGTTCGGAGCCAGATTTCCGTCGTCAGCGAGCCAGAAGGTTTCTAGGGGGTGGGACATCGAAGACACCTGCAGATCCAGCGAGCATGGCGTGGCCGGTCTGCTCGAGCCATTCGGGCCGTCAGCCGGGGGCAAGCGTTGCCCGGTCAGCTCGAGGCGGATCGAGCCCGATATCAACGAGCGGCGAGGGTCAGTCGGTTCCGCACTGCGAGGATCCGGCCGAGCCCTGGCCGGGAGCGCGAGCGCGGGGGCTCTCGCACCAGGCTCGTTGGCTGGGTTGGCGACAACGGTGTGAGACCCGAGGGCGTGACACCGAACGCTCGGCCCGCGCGCTCACTCGGCCCCCATCGCCACCTTGAGGTTCTCGTCGATCTTGTCGAGGAAGCCGGTGGTCGAGAGCCACGTCTGGGTGTCACCGACCAGAAGGGCGAGGTCCTTCGTCATGAAGCCGGCCTCGACGGTGTCGATGCACACCTTCTCGAGCGTGGTCGCGAATCTCGCCAGCTCGGCGTTGCTGTCGAGCTTGGCGCGGTGCGCAAGACCGCGGGTCCAGGCGAAGATCGAGGCCATCGAGTTGGTCGACGTCGCCTTGCCCTCCTGATGCTGGCGATAGTGGCGCGTCACGGTGCCGTGGGCGGCCTCGGCCTCGACCGTCTTGCCGTCGGGCGTGAACAGCACCGAGGTCATGAGGCCCAGCGAGCCGAAGCCCTGCGCCACGGTGTCGGACTGCACGTCGCCGTCGTAGTTCTTGGCTGCCCAGACGTAGCCGCCGGACCACTTGAGCGAGGCGGCCACCATGTCATCGATGAGCCTGTGCTCGTAGGTGAGCTTGGCATCGGCGAACTTGTCCTTGAACTCCTTGTCGAACACCTCCTGGAACAGGTCCTTGAAGCGCCCGTCGTAGCGCTTGAGGATGGTGTTCTTGGTCGACAGGTAGACCGGATAATTGCGCATCAGGCCGTACTGGAACGAGGCGCGGGCGAAGTCGCGGATCGAATCGTCGAGATTGTACATCACCATGGCGACGCCGCCGGCCGGAAAGTCGAACACCTTGTGCTCGATCTTCCTGGAGCCGTCTTTCGAAACCCAGGCGACGGCCAGCGAGCCGGCCTCGGGCACGACGAAATCGGTTGCGCGGTACTGGTCGCCGTAAGCGTGGCGGCCGATCACGATCGGCTGCGTCCAGCCCGGCACGAGCCGCGGTACGTTTTTGCAGATGATCGGCTCACGAAAGATGGTGCCGCCGAGGATGTTGCGGATGGTGCCGTTGGGCGACTTCCACATCTCCTTCAGCTTGAACTCCTCGACGCGCGCCTCGTCGGGCGTGATGGTGGCGCACTTCACCGCGACACCGTGCCTCTTGGTGGCATTGGCGGCATCGACCGTGACCTGATCGCTCGTGGCGTCGCGATTCTGGATGGAGAGGTCGTAGTACTCGAGCTCGAGGTCGAGGTAGGGGTGGATCAGCTTGTCCTTGATGAGCTGCCAGATGATCCGGGTCATCTCGTCGCCGTCCATCTCGACGACCGGGTTCGCGACCTTGATTTTCTGCATGTCGGGGAGCCACCTGTTCCAACGGCAGAGGGCGACCGCTGATCAACATCCGCACGCGAGCGGACGACCTGCCCTCGGGAAGCGCAGAGGCGTCTATATCATCGCCCCCGGAGGGACGAAAGGCGCGGAGCGGCGGGTCCAACCCGCCAGCCAAGCGACCCCGGCGCTCCGCGCTCCCGCGCTTCGGCCGGGCATGCAGGGGGGATGGGATGGCCGCGATGGGAGGGCGATGGAATGCGCGCGATGGGCCAACAATGACGATGCGCACCACGCCCGACCCGTCCACCGCTGTCATCCTCAGACTTGTCCCGAGGCCCCATGGTGCCATGCACCCTAGGCGTCGAAATTGACCCATCTCGACCGGTAGCGGATTGTTCTTCGAAGTTCCGCAGCTGAGAAGAGCGGACAAGATTTTATCGACGACAAGGTTCAAACGTCGAATGCGTTCCCCTTGCCCAAGTTGCATTGAAGACACTTGGTCTCAAGGTTCTCATCGACCGTCTCACCGCCCTTCGACCAGGGAATGATGTGATCAACATGAAGCTCTGTGCCCGGCTTGTTCAAGGGGCTCACGCCGCAGGACTTACACCTGAAGCCGTCTCGCACGAGTGTCCTGAATCGTTGACGGTCTGAGATCTCACGACGACTTCGACGCTTCGCGTGCTCGGCCCGCTCTTTTTTGAGGGAAACGGCATCACCTGGAGGGTGGGCTTGTGGTGCGTCACCGGTATCGTCAGCATTAACCCATGCTACGAATCTCGCAAGACCGCCCGACCACGAACCAAACCGAGCCGCAAAGGTTTCCGCTGAAAAGTTCGTAGCCGGAGCCCTCATCTCGGAGTATCGAGGCTGGCGACCAAGAGTCATCCAGAGATTCTTGATATCGTTGAATAACTCTTCTTCCGAGATGCCTATTTTTGATCGACTTGGTTGTAGACCTGCAAGCTCTAACGCTTTCACCCAAGAACCGAAACGACGCTGAATCGTGCTCGCATGAGCTTTCCCAGTCTCGCCATATTCAGCCAAGGTGAGTGTGTCACGCTGAAGTAATTTTGCGCATCTACGGATGTCGTCCAATAGCGCTTCGTCTGGCGCGCCTCGGAGACTGTCCTCCAGTTCAAACTTCATCCTTCTCCGGGCTCCTACCGACACTGTCGTATCATGGCTGCCATTGCTGGAGCCGCCCAATTTGCGCAGTGGCACCATGCATATCATGGCGTCCGAAGCTGGTCGAAGCTGCCGTCACCTGCCGTGAAAATCCTGGTCGTTTATGGCAGCAATTGGCCCATATCGACGCTCTGAGCTTGCGGGGCGATGGGTCCTCGGGACAAGCCCGAGGATGACAACCGTGGGGGTGGCTGCCACCATGCGGAACGTTTGCTCTCAGTCACTATCCTAAAGGTGCCGCCGCCATCACCTCCGGCGGCCTGTGAGCTCCGCCGCCCGCCTCCGCATTCGCGAGCTTCGGCACGACGCCTGCCCCGGCGACCGCCGTCGCCCCTCATCCCGGCCCTCTCCCCGCGAGCGGGGAGAGGGAGAACGGGGGCTTCAGACTCCGGGCCCGAAGCCCGCAGGCTCAAACCCGACCGCGCAAAGCCTTCCGGCTCACAGCTCCGCCAGCGCCGCGTTCAGCGTCTTGCTCGGGCGCATGGCGGCCGAGGCCTTGGTGGTGTCGGGGAGATAATAGCCGCCCGTATCCTGCGGCTTGCCCTGCGCCGCGAGCAGCTCGGCGTTGATCTTGGCCTCGTTGGCAGCCAGCGTCTCGGCGAGCTTCTGGAAGCGCGCCTGCATCGGGCCGCTGTTGCCCCGCGCGGCCAGCGCCTGAGCCCAGTAGAGCGCCAGATAGAAATGGCTGCCGCGATTGTCGATCTCGCCGACCTTGCGCGCGGGCGAGCGATTGAACTCGAGGATACGGCCGTTGGCTGCATCCAGCGTCTCGGCGAGCACCTTCACGTCCTCGTTGCCGCTGACCTGCGCCAGATGCTCGAGGGAGGCGCCGAGGGCGAGGAACTCGCCGAGAGAATCCCAGCGGAGATAGCCCTCGTCGCCGAACTGCTCGACATGCTTCGGCGCCGAGCCGCCGGCACCCGTCTCGAAGAGGCCGCCGCCCGCCAGCAAGGGGACGATCGACAGCATCTTGGCCGACGTGCCGAGCTCCATGATCGGGAACAGGTCCGTCAGGTAGTCGCGCAGCACGTTGCCGGTGACGGAGATGGTGTCCTGGCCCTTGCGAATGCGGTCGAGCGAAAACTTCATCGCCTCGACCGGGGCCATGATGCCGATGACGAGGCCCTCGGTGTCCTCGTCCTGCAGGTAGTTGTCGACCTTGGCGATCAGCTGCGCGTCGTGCGCGCGGTTCTTGTCGAGCCAGAATATTGCCGGGGTGTTGGTCAGGCGCGCGCGGCGCACCCCGAGCTTCACCCAATCCCGGATGGCTGCGTCCTTGACCTGGCACATGCGGAAGATGTCGCCGGTCTCGACCTTCTGCGACATCAGCACGGCGCCGTCCTCGGCGACGACGCGCACCGTGCCGTCCTTCGGGATCTCGAAGGTTTTGTCGTGCGAGCCGTACTCCTCGGCCTGCTGCGCCATCAGGCCGACGTTCGGCACCGAGCCCATGGTCTTGGGGTCGAAGGCGCCGTTCGCCTTGCAGTCCTCGATGACAGCTTGGAACAGTGTGGCGTAGCAGCGATCTGGAATGGCGGCGATGGTATCGTGCAGCTTGCCGTCGGCGCCCCACATGCGCCCCGATTCGCGGATCATCGCCGGCATCGAGGCGTCCACGATCACGTCGCTCGGCACGTGCAGGTTGGTGATGCCCTTGTCGGAGTTGACCATCGCGAGGCCGGGGCGCTTGGCGTAGGTGGCCGCGATGTCGGCCTTGATGGCGTCGCGGTCGGCCGCCGGCAGCGCCTCGATGCGCGTCAGCATATCGGCCACGCCGGTGTCGGGATCGACGCCGAGGCGCTTCAGCGTGGCGCCGTGCTTCTCGAAGACGTCGGCGAAGAAGACCGACACGGCATGGCCGAAGATGATGGGATCGGAGATCTTCATCATCGTCGTCTTCACGTGCAGCGAGAACAGCACGCCTTCCTTCTTCGCGGCGTCCATCTGGGCGGCGTAGAAGGCGCGCAGCGCCTTGGCGCTCATCACCGAGCAGTCGATGATCTCGCCCGCCTTGAGGGGAATCTTCGGCTTCAGGACGGTGGTCGTTCCGTCGGTGGCGGCCAGCTCGATACGGGCATTGGTCGGCAAGGCGATGGTCGTTGCGACCTCGGAGCCGTAGAAGTCGCCGCTCGACATATGGGCGACGCGCGTCTTGGAGTCCTTGCTCCAGGCGCCCATCTTGTGCGGGTTCTTGCGCGCGTACTGCTTCACGGCGCCGGCCGCACGGCGGTCGGAATTGCCCTCACGCAACACCGGATTGACCGCGCTGCCGAGGACGCGGCCGTAGCGCGCCCGGATCTCCTTGGCCTCGGGCGTGGCATCGCTGTCGGGGAAGTCCGGCACGTCGTAGCCCTTGGCCTGCAGCTCCTTGATGGCGGCCTTGAGCTGTGGGATCGAGGCGGAGATGTTCGGCAGCTTGATGATGTTGGCGTCGGGCTGCATGGCGAGCTTGCCGAGCTCGGCCAGCTCGTCGTCGATGCGCTGCTCGGGCTTCAGCTTCTCGGGGAAGTTGGCGATGATCCGGCCGGCGAGCGAGATGTCCTTCAGGGTCACGGAGATGCCAGCAGCGCCTGCGAAGGCCTGGACGATCGGCAGCAGGGAGTACGTCGCGAGCGCCGGGGCTTCATCGACTTTCGTCCACATGATCTCGAGATTTGACATGCTAGCACCTATGGTCGTCGGGCTTGTGGGGGCTATCTACGGGGGTGGGCAGGCGCATCGCCTCCCCGGCCCTCGGATGAACTCGTTGTCGGCGCGGTGACCGCGAGCTTCGAAGCTGGCCGATTGGAAAGTCTGGCGCGCGCTATTGCGCTCGCCCTGGGCTCGTAGGAGTCCGCCAGTCGTTGCGGGTCATCGCGTCACCGTCCATCTCGACGACGGTGCGTCCACCTTGAGCTTCTGCATGGTCTCTCCAGCGTTTCGGATCGTGCCGCCAATTCGCGCGCACCATAGGGCGCGTGCCGAGGGCTGCCAAGGGGAGCTGGGACGCCGTTGGCCCGGTCGATCGTTCAGGGCTAGGGTGCGCTGTCATGCGGGCCGTGAAAGGAGCATGGATTGCGGATCGTCGTCGCAGAAACCAGTGAAGGTGCGGAGCCGCGCCTCGTCGATGGAGGGCCGGCCGTCGCGGCCGTCGTTCATGCCTGTCACGAGCGGGCGATCGACGACGGACTGGCGGCGCTGGCCATCGACGGTCTGGATCGCTCGACGCTCGAGCCGATCCTCACGTACTGTGCCGAGCTGAGGTGTGAGGCGGACGCGGCCACGTGCCCCGGCTGCAAGCGCCGGACCGAGGCCAAAGGCATCAGGAGTCTCGACGACTTCATCCGGTCGCATGCCGAGATCGTGGTCGGCGACGGCGATGTGAGGCTTGTCGGGCAGGGCCAGGGGACGCTTCGGACGCCTGCCCTGGCCGCCCTCGAGAAGACATGGTCGGGCGAGAACTACTGGTTCTGGGCGCGCCGAGTCATTCGCAAGCTGCGTCACGGCATCCGTCGCGCCCATATACGAGGTGAGGCCTTCGCCGGCGCACATGAGACGCCTGCGGTCATTCTCATGGAGCCGCAACTTGCCGACAATATCGGCATGGTGGCGCGGGCCATGGCCAATTTCGGCCTCGACGAGCTGCGCCTCGTCGATCCTCGCGACGGCTGGCCCAACGAGAAGGCCCGCATTGCGGCGTCCGGCGCCAACTATGTCATCGACGACGGCCGCGCCTTTCCGACGCTCGCGGAGGCGCTGGGCGATCTCAATTGGGTCGCCGCCACGACTGCCCGACAGCGCGACCTCAGGAAGCCCGTGATGACGCCGCTCGAGGCGGTCGCCGAGATGCGCGCCCGGATTGCTCGCGGTGAGCGCTGCGGCATCCTGTTCGGTCGCGAAAGGAACGGGCTCGAGACTGACGAGGTCGCTGCCACGGATGCGCTCGTCATGATTCCCGTCAACTCGCGCTTCGCGTCGCTCAACTTGGCGCAGTCAGTGCTCATCCTGGCCTACGAATGGATGCGCACATCCGGCGCTGCGACGCTCGGACGCGTGACGACCTACGAGACGCCGCAGGCGGCCGGCCTCGACCTCGGCGACACGCGGCCGGCGACCAAGGCGGAGTTGGATGCCTTCTTCGTTCACCTCGAGGAAGAGCTGGACCGGCTTGGCTTTTTCAATCCGGCACACCGCCGCCAAACGATGGTCCGCAACTTGAGAACGATGTTCACGCGCATGGGTCCGACCGAGCAGGAGGTGCGCACGCTGCGCGGCATGGTCGTGGCGCTCGCACACGGCAAGGGACGGGGACGCAAGCCGTCATAAGTTTGCCCATTTTGGAGCCGACCCCTGCCTCGCTGCGGCACGGGGGGCCGTACGCGGCCTGGAGACGTTGGGACCGAAAGGGACCCGCGCAGCGGCGGGAATTGCTCCGGAAAAGCGAGTGAAGGGGCTTGCAGCGGCGCACGATTGCGCCGGCAGCCGCGATCGGACAAAGGGCAGGGGCACGAGAGATGAACAGCATGTGGCGGACGGCGGTGCTGGCGGCGGTGACGCTGGGCACAATGTGTTTCGAGGCGAGCGGTCAGCCCGCTGCGAAGGAGCTGAGCGACAAGTCCGTGAAAGTCCTGATGGACTATGCCTGGGCCGTGCTTCCGTCGAAATTCACGATGCCGGATCGGCGCGTGATCGAGGTCGACAAGAAGACCAAGAAAGCCGAGACCCTCGTGCCGCTGGAGGTCGCGAGAGAGGTGATCAAGGTTGGATACCACTCGGCGCAGGCGCAGCTGTGCGAGATGTGGGAGGAGCAGACGAAGAACTTCGATGCGATGATCCACATCCAGCGCGCCAAGAGCAACTGGACGGACCAGCAACTGCTCTACATCACCACGCTGCACCGGATGACGATCCACATGGCGGCCGGCAAGCTCAAGGTCACCGAGAAGGACGGCGAGCAGATCGTCACCCTCGAGCCGATCGAGCCGTCAAAAGCGACGTGCAACGACGAGAAGCGCAAGAAGGTCAAGGAGATCGTTGCCGCGAACGTCGCGGCCGCCTCCGCCATTCCGCGCAAGGCTGGGACTGCCCCTGCTCCCGGCAAGGCCGTCGTGCCGGCGTCGCAGAAGCAGTAGCGAGCTGCGCACGCCAGAGGCAATTCTCGGCCGCGGCATTCGCAGGGGCAATTGCGCCGAACTGCGTCTCGATCCCGTCTCGAGGGCGAGACGGCGCGAATCTACCCTCGCCGTGCGGCGCGTCTCGCTTGGGGGAACCCACCTTTGTCGATGCCGTCAATTGAATGGCCCTGGTGGGTACTGCCGACCATGCGATCGGCTTGACGACGGCTGCTGCCTGGATTACGAACCTTCGGATGCGGGCCGGATTTGCGGCCCGCATTTTGTTTGGCCTCCGTGGTGACCGGCTTTCGGGCCGTATCGTCCTGTCGGAGAGGCTCGGTTGCCCCAGGGGGCATCGCCGGGCGTCTCAAAGGAGGAGGCACCAGATCCCGTGCATAGAGAAAGACGGAGCACGTCATGACGAAGCGCGTTCGCGCCAAGCATAAGATCGACCGCCGCCTCGGCGAGAATATCTGGGGCCGCTCGAAGAGCCCTCTCAATCGGCGGGCCTCACGCCCCGGCCAGCACGGCGAGCGCCGGGCCGGCAAGGTCTCGGACTTCGGCCAACAGCTCAAGGCCAAGCAGAAGCTCAAGGGCTACTACGGCAACATCACCGAGCGTCAGTTCAATCGCGTCTATCAGGAGGCGGTTCGCCTGAAGGGCTCCACGTCGGAGCATCTCATCGGCCTGCTCGAGCGCCGTCTCGACGCTGTCGTCTACCGTGCCAAGTTCGTGCCGACCGTGTTCTCGGCTCGTCAGGTGGTCAGCCACGGCCATATCAAGGTCAATGGCCAGCGCGTCACGATTCCGAGCTTCCGCTGCAAGGTCGGCGACGTGATCGAGGTCAAGGAGGCTTCGCGACAGCTACCGCTCGTCATCGAGGCCACGAAGAGTCCCGAGCGCGACGTGCCGGACTACATCGACGCCGACCACAACAAGATGACCGCCAAGCTCGTGCGCGTGCCGGTGCTGGCAGATGTGCCCTACCCGGTGCACATGGAGCCGAACCTCGTCGTCGAGTTCTACTCGCGCTAAGCCTGACCTGCAGCGATACGGGCTTGCGTCCGCTATCTGGCCGGCACGGGGTCGCTCCGGCGTGGTCGCTGCACCGACGGGTCGCGGTCAGCCTGCGGCCTGCTCGGGGGCCGCCACGAGAGGCCGAGGTCGTTTGTCGGTCTCGGTCGTGAGCTCGGGGCCGGACTCGGCTTTGGCCGATGCCTCTGGCTTGGGTGGTGTCGCGCCGGGCTGAGGCTCGTTCGGCGCAGATCGGTCTGGGTCTGGCGCGCCAATCGGTTTGACCGACGCAGGAAGCTCCGACGAGGCGACGACCGTGAGCGTGGCCGAGGAGCGCTGCGGTGATGCTGCCGGGTCGGTCACGAAGACCACCCCCGTTCCGCCGCCATGCTGCTCGATGACCTTGATGCGCGGCTCACGCCGAGCGAGCTCCCTCATCAGGGCGCGATAGGTGGTGTAGCCGAACAGGGCGCCCGGGCCCTGGCGCCTGAACCCGGCAACACGATCCAGCTCCGCCATGACGCGTCTCTGCGCCACGAAGTTGTGGGGTTGCTGAGCCATCAGCTTGACGATGCGCGCCAGGGCAGCCTGCAGTGACGGCTCGATATCGATCGCCACCGGCACCGGGCGCGGCGTCGATGCCGTTGACGGAGAGTGGGGGCGAGCCGGAGGCGGCAGGGGCTGGGACGGCATGATCGGCTTTGCCGGCGGGGCAATACCAGCAGCCCTAGCCGTCGTGGTGACACTGCCCGGAGCCAAAAGCCGTCTAAGGAGGCCTGGCGCCACGCGGCGATATTGTGCGGCCTCGGTGAGCCGTCGGGATGGGATGAGCAGGTCGGCGTGCAGCCCGTAGGTCGTGTGGATGTTGGGTCGATGCTCGGTCGCGACGATGGCCGTGCGCTTGGCCTTCTCACGGAGCCGCTGCAACACGGGAACGAAGTCGGAGTCGCCCGTCAACAGAATGTACTCGTCGATCTCGGAGCGTGTGTAGGTCGCCTCGACCACGTCCATCGCCATGCGGATGTCGGCCCCATTCTTGAGGCCCGAGAACTTGCCGACGAGGATGGCCGAGATGCCGTTGCGCTCGAACGTAGCCCGGTGCCGCTCGGCATGGCTGTTCCAGTAGACGCGCTTGATCAGGAAGCGCCGTCGCCGCCCGGACGGCTCGAATCGCCCATCCTCGAGCCATGCGAGCCAGTTGGCCACCGCGTCCGGCTGCAGGGGGACATTCTCGAAGTCGATGTAGAGCGCGCTTCTGACACGCCGGCGCAACATCGCGGAGCCTCGGTTCTGAGACCGGCGCACCCCCTTTGCGGCCGTGGTCTCCTGATTTCATGCGGCGCGCCGACAGGGCGCGATAGGCGCGGCACTATTGTGGGCTACGTTGGGCCGCGCAAGAAAAAACCTGTCTGGCGCAGCCATAGGCCGCTTCGACGAAGCGGGCAGCCGATTGGCTAGAGCCACCACCGCCCGGGTACAGGGAAGCGCCCGGCGGCAGCCTCGATCACCTGGGCCGTTCGGAACAGCGTGCATTCGTCGAACGGCTTGGCGATGAGTTGCAGGCCGAGCGGCGTGCCCTCGCCCGAAAGTCCTCCCGGCACCGAGATGCCCGGAAGCCCTGCCATGTTGACCGTCACGGTAAAGATATCCTCGAGATACATGGCGACGGGATCGCCCGACTTCTCGCCTTGCGCGAACGCCGGGCTTGGCGTCGTAGGTGTGAGGATGACGTCGACCTTGGCCCAGGCCTCGTCGAAGTCACGCTTGATGAGGGTGCGCACCTTCTGCGCCTTGAGATAATAGGCGTCGTAGTAGCCGGCCGAGAGCACGTAGGTTCCGATCAGCACGCGGCGGCGAACCTCCTTGCCGAAGCCGGCGGCGCGCGTGTTCTCGTAGGTCTCGATCAGATCGCGGCCGGGCACCCGCAGGCCGTAGCGCACACCGTCATAGCGGGCCAGGTTCGACGAGCACTCGGCCGGAGCCACGATGTAGTAGGCGGGGAGCGCGTATTTCGTGTGCGGCAGCGATATGTCGTGCATCGTTGCGCCCGCCGCCTTCAGCCAGTCGATGCCCTTCTGCCAGAGGTCCTCGGCCTCCTTCGACATGCCGTCGATGCGATATTCCTTCGGGATGCCGACGCGCAGCCCCTTCACGCCGTGGCCGAGCACTGCCTCGTAGTCCGGCACGGGGGCGTCGACGCTGGTCGAGTCCTTCGGGTCGTGGCTCGCCATGTGGTGGAGCATGATCGCCGCGTCCCGCACCGTGCGGGCGATCGGCCCGGCCTGGTTGAGCGACGAGGCGAAAGCGACGATGCCCCCGCGGGAGCAGCGGCCATAGGTCGGCTTGATGCCGACCGTGCCCGTCAATGCGGCCGGCTGCCGAATGGAGCCGCCCGTGTCGGTGGCGGTAGCCGCGAGGCAGAGATTGGCCGACACGGCCGCCGACGATCCGCCGGACGACCCTCCAGGCACCAGCTTGGCATTGTCGACACTGCCGTGGCGTTGCCGTCGCCAGGGCGACACCACGGGCCCGAAGCAGCTCGTCTCGTTGGACGAGCCCATCGCGAACTCGTCGTTGTTGAGCTTGCCCAGCATGACCGCTCCGGCATCCCAGAGGTTCTGGCCGACGGTCGACTCGTACGTCGGCGTGAACTCGTCGAGGATGCGCGAGCACGCCGTGGTTCGGATGCCTTTGGTGCAGAACAGGTCCTTGTGCCCGAGCGGCAACCCCTCGAGGGGACGCGCTGTGCCCGATGCAAACCGCCTGTCGCTCTCGCGCGCCTGATCGAGCGCATGCTCCGGCGTCGGCAGCACGAACGCGTTGAGACGCGGGTTCGCCGTCTCGATCGCAGCAAGGAAGGCCTGCGTCAGCTCGACGGCCGAGAACGTCTTGGCGCGAAGCCCGTCGCGGGCCTCGGCGAGAGTCAGCTTGGTGAGGTCGGTCATGTGTCCCGATCTTCTCAGGTCATCTTGTTCGGCCGGACTCAATCCACGACCTTCGGTACGACGTAGAAGTGGTCGTCCGAGAGCGGCGCGTTCTTCGTCACCTGGTCGGCGATCTCGCCGTCGGTGACCACGTCCTCGCGCATCTTGAGCTTGATCGGCACGACGCGGGTCATGGGCTCGACGCCTTCGACGTCGACCTCGTCGAGCTGCTCGACCCAGCTCAGGATGCCGGAGAGCTCCGCCTCGAGGCCCTTCGCCTCCTCCTCGGTGATGCGGATGCGCGCCAGCCGCGCGATGCGCTTGACGGTCGCCTCGTCGACCTGCATGGGGAACCTCGGCCTTGTGTGACTGTCTTGCGCCACCTGATACTGTCAGGGCGACGGTCTGTCACCATCGGGCTGCTGCAGCGATACGGCTGGGCATGGCCGGCGGCATTTCGAGCATCAGGCAGGAGAGAGCGATGCGTGAGCACATGACTGTGGCCCGGACCCTGCCGGAGGACCATGGCCGGGCATCGCTGGCGGGACGGGTTTGGCGGCCGGACGTCTGCGGACCGTCGGTGGTGACGGTGCGCGATGGGCGGCTCGTCGATGTGACGCGCATCGTGCCCACGATGACGCAGCTCTGCGAGGCATCTGACCCCGCGGCCGAGCTCGATCGCCTTGGCGGCGAGGATCTCGGTCCGCTCGACGCCGTCCTCGCCAACACCCCGGAGGCGACCCGAGATGCCGACAAACCGTGGCTGCTCGCGCCGATCGACCTCGCAGCCGTCAAAGCCGCCGGCGTCACCTTCGCTCGATCCATGCTCGAGCGGGTCATCGAGGAGCAGGCCAAGGGCGCGCCTGAGAAGGCCCGCGTCATCCGCGCCGAGGTCGAGCGCCAGCTCGGGGGCGATCTCAGGCGCCTGAAGCCCGGCTCGGCCCAGGCGCTCGCCCTCAAACAGACGCTGATCGACGCGGGTGCCTGGTCGCAGTACCTCGAGGTCGGAATCGGTGAGGACGCCGAGATCTTCACCAAGGCGCAGCCGATGTCGGCCGTCGGTCACGGCATGGAGGCGGGACTGCATCCGCGCTCGACCTGGAACAATCCGGAGCCGGAGGTGGTGCTCGTGGTCGCATCCACCGGCCGGATCGTCGGCGCGACGCTCGGCAACGACGTCAACCTGCGCGACTTCGAGGGGCGATCGGCGCTGCTGCTGTCGAAAGCCAAGGACAACAACGCCTCGGCGTCGGTCGGCCCCTTCATCCGTTTTTTCGACGGTCGGTTCTCGCTCGACACGGTGCGCGGCATGGACGTGCATCTCGAGGTTGCCGGAACCGACGGGTTCAAACTGACGGGCAAGTCGTCGATGCGCGAGATCGCGCGTGACCCTGCGGATCTCGTCGGTGAGCTGATCGGCAAGACGCACCAATATCCCGATGGCGCCGTGCTCTATCTCGGCACCATGTTTGCGCCGACCGAGGACCGGGGCGCGCCGGGCATGGGCTTCACGCACAAGGCCGGCGACGTCGTGACCATCCGCTCTCCCGCGCTGGGCGCCCTCGTCAATCGCATGACGATGGCCGATGCGGCGCGACCCTGGACCTTCGGCGTGGCTGCTCTGATGCGAAACTTGGCATTGCGCGGGTTGCTCTGAGGTCGAACGTCTCGCCCGATGCCGCGATGCATCCCGATCGACGCCGTCTGGTGCGGCGGACGCGGTACTGGCGAGGAGCCGCGCCAATGCCTACCCTACGAACCTCATTCCGAATTCAGTGAGCCGCGTCTTCTGCCGCGGCTCTCCCCTCGAGGAACGCCCATGCAACTGCGCACCAAGTTCGAGACCATCACCCTGGCCATCGGCGCCGACAAGGTGGGCGTCGTCACGCTCAACCGGCCGGACGTGCGGAACGCCATGAACACGCAGATGATGAC
>JANRJI010000049.1:0-1918 GCA_033764055.1 Hyphomicrobiaceae bacterium | reverse complement strand
CGGAGCCCGCACGCCGCGCATCATCCTGCGCCACATCCTGCCCAACACCTTCGCGCCGATGAGCGTGCAGGCGACCTATATCTGCGCCAGCGCCATGATCATCGAGGCGATCCTCTCCTTCATCGGCGCCGGCATCCCGCCTGCGACGCCGTCCTGGGGCAACATCATGGCCGAGGGGCGCGCGCTCTGGCAGGTCAAGCCGCACATCATCCTGTTCCCGGCGATCTTCCTCTCGATCACCGTGCTGGCGGTCAACCTGCTGGGCGACGGCCTGCGCGACTCGCTCGATCCGCGTCTCGCCAAGGCGCTCTGAGGGGCGCAGCATGGGCCCCGGGCCCGATCCTTTGCCCGGGTGCCCGGCGCCCGGGACCAGAACAAGCCGCAGCGGCGGCGCCTGACTGCCGAGCGTGAGCCCATGCCTGACCGTTCCCACCACAAAGCCGCCGCCTCCGCTCCGGCACGGACCCTGGAGGCCTTGCGATGAGCCGCATCCTCACCATCGCCGCTGCCCAGCTCGGCCCGATCCAACGCGACGAGAGCCGTGGCTCCGCCGTCGCGCGAATGATCGAGCTGATGCGGCAGGCCAAGAGCCATGGCGCCGATCTGGTCGTCTATCCTGAGGCGGCGCTCACCGCCTTCTTCCCGCATTGGTGGATCGAGGACGAGGACGAGATCGACGGCCATTTCGAGAGCGCGATGCCCGGGAACGAGACCGCGCCGCTCTTCGAGGAGGCCAAGCGCCTCGGCGTCGGCTTCCATCTCGGCTATTGCGAGCTCGCTTACGAGGCTGGCCGCAAGCGCCGCTTCAATACGGCGATCCTCGTCGACAAATCCGGCGCAATCGTCGGCAAATACCGCAAGATCCATCTGCCGGGCCATCCGGAGCATCGCCCCGAAGCACCGTTCCAGAATCTCGAGAAGCGCTATTTCGAGACGGGCGATCTCGGCTGGCCGGTCTGGCGCAGCATGGGCGCCAATATCGGCATGATGATCTGCAACGACCGGCGCTGGCCCGAGAGCTACCGCGCCATGGGGCTGCAGGATGTCGAGCTGATCCTGCTGGGCTACAACACCCCCAAGCACAATCCGCCGGCCCCCGATCACGACCGGCTCGGCAACTTCCACAACCAGCTCGTCATGCAGGCCGGCGCCTATCAGAACGCCACCTGGGTGGTCGGCGTCGCCAAGGCGGGTCTGGAAGCCGGCGTCGACCAGATCGGCGGCTCCTGCATCATAGCCCCTACCGGGGAGGTCGTGGCGCAGGCGGTGACGGAAGGGGACGAACTGGTCGTCGCCCGCTGCGACATGGATCTCGGCAAGAGCTACAAGGCCTCGACCTTCAACTTCGCCAAGCATCGCGAGCCGCAGGCCTATGGCCTCATCGTCGAGCGCAAGGGCGCTGTCGAGCCGGCGTGAGTGCTCGACCCGATGCTCCGTCATGACACTTCGCCGCTCGGCGGCGCTCTCAACAGCGACATTCTGTTCTGAAATCCAAGAAACGGGCGAGGAAGCTCCATGACCCACGATCTCATCCTCAAGGGCGGTCGCGTCATCGACCCCTCGCAGAAGCATGACGGTGTCTGCGACGTCGCCTTCACCGACGGCAAGGTCTCCGGCTTCGGCAAGGACCTGAAGGGCGCCAAGGAAATCCGCGACGTCTCCGGCTACATCGTCACGCCCGGGCTGATCGACCTGCACACCCATGTCTACTGGGGCGGCACGTCGCTCGGTATCGACGCTGACGAATTCTGTCGGGCCTCGGGCGTCACCACCTCGGTCGACACCGGCTCGGCGGGGCCGGGCAACTGGCCGGGCTTCCGCAAGCACGTCATCGAGCGCAGCCAGGCCCGTATCCTCGCCTATCTCCATGTCAGCCACGCCGGCATCTACGGCTTCGACCACCGCGTCATGGTCGGCG
>JANRJI010000048.1:0-20331 GCA_033764055.1 Hyphomicrobiaceae bacterium | reverse complement strand
TGGCGCGGATCGATCTCGACCGCGTGCTCGGCGCCGGGCCTTATGTCGAAATGCCGTGCGAGAAGGTCGGCGAGCCGCAGTATGTCGCGCGGCTCGAGAATGCTGGGCGAGCCGCCGCCCCAGTGGATGTGGCCCGCCGGCGCGCGTCCCGGTAGAAGACCGGCGACCGTACCGATCTCGGTTGCCAGCGTGTCGACGTAGCGCGCAACCGGCTCGTAGCGCCGGGCCCCTTTCGTCGTGCAGGCACAGTACCAGCAGAGCGACTGGCAGAAGGGGATGTGCAGATAGAGCGACAGCTCCGATCCGGCCGGCAGCGCCGCCAGCCAGTCGACGTAGTGCAGCGGTCGGATGGCGGCCGTGAAATGGTTGGCGGTGGGATAGCTCGTATAGCGCGGCGCGGGCCGTGCGTAGCGCTCGATCAGATCCGTGGTCACCGCTGTCTCCCGTGCCTCACGCCCTCTCGGTGGTAGAGCGGGCCGACATTGGCGGAACCCGCCGGCTGCGCTTTGCGCCCGCTCAATCGTGCCATCAGTTGCCGCGACGCATCCGCTCGAGGCCGGCCGCGATCGCCGCCGCGAGGACCTTGCGCTCATCGGGCGACAGGCATTCGCCGATGCTGCACATGCGCCCGCGCTCCGTCAGCACGAGGCGGTTGGCGAGCCGCCGCTCCTGGCCGAGCACGACGCGCACCCAGTACGTGGCGAGCTCGATCGTCCGCTCGGGCTCGCGCTCGGAGACGCGCCGGACGCGCACCACCTCCGGCCCGATCTCGATGGTCTCGACCAGTCGCGCGGCGCGGTTGTTGCTCCAGAAGGCGAGCGCCAGCGCGCCGACCGTGAGCATGGCGGCGATGGCCAGCGGCCAGAACGCAGCCGCCGGGCTGCGCAGCACAACCGCCGCGGCGCCGACTGCCGCAATGCCGACCACGGCCGCCGTGCCGTATCGATCGAGGGAGCGATGGGGCCAGACCTCGAAGCGGATCACGCCAGCCCCATCGGGGCCGGCGCACCCGTGCGTTGCCGTCTCAGTGCACCTCATCCCTGATCCTCGGCAAGGTCTCGAAGCAATGGAACGGGGGCGGCGAGGTCAGCGTCCACTCGAGCGTGGTGGCGCCTTCCCCCCAGGGATTGCCGGGCGCGGGAGCCTTCGCCATGAACGCCTTGGCGAGACCGACGAAGAACACCACCGTGCCGAGCGACGAGAGCAGCGAGCCGTAGGACGAGACCAAATTCCAGTAGGCCATTGCATCGGGATAGTCGACATAGCGGCGCGGCATGCCGGCGAGACCGAGGAAGTGCTGCGGGAAGAACGTCAGGTTGACGCCGATGAAGGTCAGCCAGAAGTGCAGCTTTCCGAGCGGCTCGCTGTACATGTAGCCGCTCATCTTCGGGAACCAGTAGTACCAGCCCGCGAACAGCGTGAAGAGTGCGCCGAGCGACATCGTGTAGTGGAAGTGTGCGACCACGTAGTAGGTGTCGTGCAGCGCGCGGTCGACGCCGGCGTTCGACAGCATGACGCCGGTGACGCCGCCGACCGTGAACAGGAACACGAAGCCGAATGCGAAAAGCATCGGCGTCGGGAAGCGCAGCGAGCCGCCCCACATGGTGGCGATCCACGAGAAGATCTTCACGCCGGTCGGCACGGCGATGACCATCGTGGCGAACACGAAGTAGGCCTGCGTGTTGACCCCGAGGCCGGCCGTGTACATGTGGTGCGCCCACACGATGAAGCCGACGACACCGATGGCAACCATCGCGTAGGCCATGCCGAGATATCCGAAGATCGGCTTCCTCGAGAACGTCGCGATGACGTGGCTGACGAGCCCGAAGCCCGGCAGGATGATGATGTAGACCTCCGGGTGGCCGAAGAACCAGAACAGATGCTGGAACAGCACCGGGTCACCGCCGCCGGACGCCGTAAAGAACGTCGTGCCGAAGTTGCGGTCGGTCAGCAGCATGGTGATCGCGCCCGCGAGCACCGGCAGCGACAAGAGCAGCAGGAACGCCGTTATCAGGATCGACCACACGAACAGCGGCATCTTGTGCAGCGTCATGCCCGGCGCGCGCATGTTGAAGATGGTCGTGATGAAGTTGATCGACGACAGGATCGACGAGGCGCCCGCGACATGCAGCGACAGGATCGCGAAGTCGACGGCCGGACCCGGATGCCCCGTCGTCGACAGCGGAGCGTAGGCCGTCCACCCGATGCCGGCGCCGCATCCCGAGAGGTCACGGGCCGCCGCGTCGAACAGCGACAGGTTGCAGGCTCCCGATCCCTCCACGAAGAGCGAGATCAGCAACAGTCCAAGCGCCGACGGCAGCAGCCAGAACGAGATGTTGTTCATGCGCGGAAAGGCCATGTCCGGCGCGCCGATCATCAGCGGCGCGAACCAGTTGCCGAAGCCTCCGAACAGCGACGGCATGATCATGAAGAAAACCATGATCAGGCCATGGCCCGTGGTGAACACGTTGAACATGTGCGGGTTGGAGAAGTACTGCAGGCCCGGCTCCTTCAGCTCGAGCCGGATGCCGACCGACAGGAGGCCGCCGACGATCCCGCCGAACATGGCGAAGATCAGGTACATCGTGCCGATGTCCTTGTGATTGGTCGACAACACCCACCGTCGCCATCCGTGCGGATGGTCGTGAGCGTGATCATGTGCTGCGGCGCCTGCGGCCATGGGTGCCCTCTCTCGATGCGCGTTGCCCTGGGCCTGGTCTCACGAGACGCACCCTCACGGTTCGGATGCACGATGCAGGCACGCTCCCGCGCGCATTCACCGCCCAGGCCGGCCGGAAAGCTCGGATGCCCGCCAGCTGCGCGCTTGATCCAGATCAAATCTCGATGCGACTGAATGCAGCTTTGAATGCCGGAGCGTCTCGGGGCGGAATAAGGCGTGCGACCCGACGGCACGACCGGCGCCACCCCGGGGCAACTCGGGAGGCTCGGACCCAACACGGGATGACGACGTCCTCCATGAGACATACCTGTCGAGGCTGCTCGATCCGCTCGCAAGCCCTGTGCAGTGCGCTTCCCGATGCCACGCTCGAGCAGATCAACCGCATCTCCCGCCGGCGCCGCTTGGCCGCCGGCCGGGCGCTGTTCAGCGAGGACGAGGCTGCGAGCATGGTGGCGAATGTGCTCAGCGGAGTCGCCAAGGTCTCCGTTTCGCTTCCGGACGGGCGAACGCAGGTGGTGGGCCTGCATTTTGCGGGCGATTTCGTCGGGCGCCCGTTCGCGGGTCCGGTGTCCCAGTTGATCGAGGCTGCGACAGACATCGAGCTGTGCTGCTTCGAGCGGTCGCGTTTCGAGGCGCTGCTGCGCGAGCACAAGGGGCTCGAGGAATTGTTCGTGCGCCGCATCACCGACGAGCTCGACGCTGCCCGCGACTGGATGCTGCTGCTCGGACACAAATCCGCCGAGGAGCGCGTGGCGAGCCTCATCGGTCACTGCCTGGACCGGCTCGAGCCGCCCCGTTGCGGCCTGGCCCAGGAAAGGCGCGGACCGATCCGAATCGATCTCCCCCTGTCCCGTTCGGAGATGGCGCAATACCTGGGGATGACGATAGAGACCGTCAGCCGCATGCTGAAGCGACTGTCGAGCGACGGCGTCATCGCCATCGAGCCTGGCCGCGGCCTCAGGGTGCTCGACCGTGTCGAGCTCGAACGGCGCGCCGAGCGCATCATGCAATGACCGGCCGTGCGTCTCCCGTCCCTGGGAGTTCGCGGGAGGCTGCTCGATCCGGCGCTAAGGCTGACGAGCGAGCGGAGCCTGGGTGCGCACGCAGGCTCCGCTCTCCGACCGCGCATGATGCTGCGCGGCCGTAACCAACGAGCCCCATCGGCACCGATCGGGAGACACGGCTCCCTGGCCGGACGACGGCGCTGAAACAGCAGCGACTTGCATTACTGGCACGGCGATCGGGCCGTGCGGGCGTTGTCGTGCTACCGCCGGCGCGGCGGCGGGCGACGTCCGCCTGGACCGCCTGCGCCAGGTGGCGGCGCTGAGCGTGTGTCCTTGTGGCGGAAATTGATACGGCCCTTGCTCAGGTCGTATGGGGTCATCTCAACGGTGACGCGATCACCGGCGAGGATGCGGATCCGGTTCTTCTTCATGCGGCCGGACGTATAGGCGATCACCTCGTGCCCATTCTCGAGCGTCACGCGACAGCGTGCATCCGGCAGCACCTCGGCCACCACGCCCTCGAACTCGAGCATCTCTTCTTTGGCCATAGAAGCTCCTGGCTGGGATCGGCCGTGCCACATCCCTCGAGAGGCACGCCAGCGGCGGACCTCCATCGTTCAGGTGCGCGGGATCGCGCACCTCATCCTCTGGCTCTCGACCGAATGGCAGAGGACACCGAAAGTAGGGGCAGGCCTAAGGCCTACCCCCGTCGTCAGCTCGCGCTCAGCAGGAACGGCACGAGGGGCCGCTCCGTGAAGGCTCACGCTCAGGTCTTGAGATTGACCGCGGCGCTCTTGCCGTTGCGGCCCTTCTCGATCTCGTACGTGATGCGCTGGCCCTCACGCAGACCGGTGAGACCGGCGCGCTCCACCGCCGAGATGTGAACGAAGACGTCGTTGCCGCCCTCGTCCGGCTGGATGAAGCCGTAGCCCTTCTGGGCGTTGAACCATTTCACGATGCCGGTGGCCATAGGGACCTCCAAAGGTAAACCGGGCCGCCGGCACCATCGCCAGCAGCCATCAAATCACGCATTGGAGTGGTAACAGAGTCAGCCAAGCGAGCTGTCGTGTAGTGCGCACCAAAGCGAGTTCGACGCGGTGAATATGGGCTGCTTTGTCGCGGAACGCAAGACTGATCGCTGCCGTAAACCCAGACCTGTTGATGGCGCAACCAACCGACGGGGGACGCCGCCGAGGTGGAGCGGCGCTTCACCGGCTAGCCCGGCGCCTTTCCGGGCTGTCCAAAGCCGCGGATCAAGGCGCTGAGCCATCCATCACGAAGAACGATCCGCCGCTCCACACGCCCAATGCATCGTTCTCGGTCACGGCGAGCTCCACCAGATCGTAGTAGAGTGCACGTGTCACCAGCGCCTCGAGCCGACCTCGCACATGCAGATACGGCTTCAGGCCGCCGCTGCCGGCCTCGACCTCGAAGCGCAGCGGATGCTCCCGGGCGCAGGCCACGACGTCGTCGACGTTGGTGCGGAACGTGATGCGCTGGCCGGTGCCGGCACCGGCCACCTCCATCTCGACAGCCAGGAACGGCGCATCCTCGACCGACACGTCGACTTTCTCGACGGGCGTCACAAGGTAGTGCCTGCCGTCGGCGTCACGCCGGAGAACCCGCGAGAAGAGCCGCACGAGGGACTTCCGTCCGATCGGGCTGCCCTGGTAGGTCCAGGTGCCATCGCGTCGGATCGCCATGCCGATATCGCCGCAGTATGGCGGGTCCCAACGGTCGACCGGCGGAAGCCTGTCCGCCGACTGCTCCTTCAGCAGAGCCTCCAGCGCGCCAAGTCCGCCGCCCGCCCCGTCGTGCCCAGACGGCAAATTACGCATCCTTAATTGTCCTTCCGCGGTTCCACCCTGCTATGCTGGCCGAACGTTCACAATCCCAACACTTTCGCACGACCACAGTTCCTGATCCACCCCATCGGTCCTATAGTGGCGGCATGAGCACAGTCATCGACACAGACCACGACATCGTCGCCCGCGTCGAGGCGGCCGGCGAGCGAATCCAGCGGGTCGGCAAGGCCGTCGGCGCCGTGATCTTCGGGCAGGAGCAGGTGATCGAGCGGACCCTGGTGACCATCCTGGCAGGTGGTCACGGGCTGCTGATCGGCGTGCCGGGCCTCGCCAAGACGCTGCTGGTCGAGACGCTCGGCCGCGTGCTCGGGCTCGACGCCAAGCGCATCCAGTTCACGCCGGACCTGATGCCGTCGGACATCATCGGCTCGGAGGTGCTCGAGGATGCCGCCACCGGCAGCGCCGGGCGCCGCAGCTTCCGATTCATCAAAGGCCCGATTTTTGCCCAGCTGCTGATGGCCGACGAGATCAACCGCGCCTCACCGAAGACCCAGTCGGCGCTCCTGCAGGCGATGCAGGAGCATCACGTCACGGTCGCCGGCCAGCGCTACGACATCCCCGCGCCGTTCCACGTGCTCGCGACGCAGAACCCGCTCGAGCAGGAGGGCACCTACCCGCTGCCGGAGGCGCAGCTCGATCGGTTCCTGCTGCAGATCGACGTCGGCTATCCGGGCGAGGGGGCGGAGCGGCGCATGCTGTTCGCCACCACGGGCTCGGAGGAGCGGCGGGTCGAGGCCGTCCTCACCGCGCCCGAGTTGATGGCGATCCAGCGGCTCGTCCGCCAGATCCCGGTTCCCGACAAGGTGGTCGATGCGATCCTGCAGCTGGTCCGCTCCGCCCGCCCGGGCCATGGCGGCCATGCCGACGTCGATCGCCTGATCGCCTGGGGACCCGGCCCGCGCGCCAGCCAGGCCTTGATGCTGGCCGTCCGGGCCAAGGCGCTGGTCGACGGCCGGCTGGCTCCGTCGATCGACGATGTGGCCGCGCTGGCCGAGCCGGTTCTCAAGCATCGCATGGCACTGTCGTTCACGGCCCGTGCGGAGGGCCAGGACGTGTCCGGCGTCATCGGCCGCCTGGTCGAGGCCGTCGCCTAGGTCACCGAGATAGGGAGCCCCCTTGGCTCAGAACCCCGACAGGGCCGGCGCCGGCCAACGACAGGATGCAGGCAGCAACCGAGCCGTGCTCGCCAAGTTGGAGCAGCAGGCGCACGGCCTCGCGGGTCGCCTCCCGGACCTCGTGCTCGAGGCCCTCAGGGTGTCGAGCACCGTCGCGCACGGCATCCATGGGCGCCGCCGGGCCGGACCCGGCGAGACGTTCTGGCAGTTCCGGCAGTTCGGTGTGCTCGACCCCGCTACGTCGATCGACTGGCGACGCTCGGCCTCCTCCGATCATCTCTATGTCCGCGAGCGCGAGTGGGAAGCCGCACACACGGTCTGGCTCTGGCCGGACCTGTCGCCTTCGATGAATTTCCAGAGCCACCTCGCGACGACCACCAAGCGCGACCGCGCGATCGTCCTGGCGCTGGCCGCGGCCGAGCTCCTGGTCGGAGGTGGAGAGCGCGTCGGGCTGCTGGGTCTGACCCGGCCAACCGCCTCCAGACGGGCCGCCACGATACTCGCCGAGCAGCTGGCGCTGCACGGCGAGCGGCCGGAGCTGTCCTCCAGCCTGCCGCCGGAGGCTCGCATCGCGCGCTTCTCGGGAGCGATCCTCGTCTCCGACTTCCTCGATCCGGTGGAGACGATCGCCGCCCGCCTCAAGGCAATCGCCAGCCCCGATGTCGCCGGCCACCTCGTGCAGGTCCTCGATCCGGCGGAGGAGACGCTGCCCTACGAGGGGCGCGCCGAATTCCTCGGGCCGGAGGACGGCGCCCATTGGATAGCCGATCGCACCGAGAGCCTACGCGAGCGCTACCAGGCGAAGCTCGCCGCCCATCGCGAGGCGCTCGCGGCCGCAGCCGGCCGGCTGGGTTGGTCGCTGCTGGTGCACCACACGGATCGACCGGCGTCGGAGCCGCTGCTCTCGCTCCTGCTTCGCTTGAAGGGCGAGACCGGCGACTATCGCAGCTCCGCGGCCCCTTCACGGGTCACGGCGGCCGTCTTGGAGCCGAGCCTGAGCCGGGCCGCGCGTGAGGTCGACACATGAGCCTCGGTGCCCTCGCCTTTCTCAACCCGGCGCTGCTCGGCGCCCTAGCTCTGCTGCCGGTGATCTACTGGCTGTTGCGCACGGTGCCTCCCCGTCCGCGCCGCATCGCGTTTCCGGCGACGCGTATCCTGGTCGGTCTCGAGAACCGCGAGCGGACACCCGCCAAGACGCCGTGGTGGCTGACACTGATCCGAATGCTGGCAGCGGCCTTCGTCATTCTGGCGCTCGCCGAGCCGGTGCTCAACCCGAATCGCGAGACGGCCCTCAAGGGGGCGGGACCCGTCGTGATCGTCGTCGACAACGGCTGGTCCGCTGCGACGCGCTTCAGCGACCGTCTCGGGCTCGTGGAGCGTCTGGTCAATGAAGCCGAAGCGCAGAGCCGTCCGGTGCTGATCGCACAGACCGCGCCGCCCGCCCGGACGCAGACGCTGCGCATCGAGGCACCAGCGGCTGCCCGATCGACAGCTGCTGCGCTCGCCGCGCAGCCGTTCGCTCCGCGCCGCACGGATGTTGTGGCTCAGCTCGAGGTGGCATTGCGCGGCCAGAAGGATGCGACCGTCGTCTGGCTCAGCGACGGCATCGATCACGACGGGCAGACCCGCGCCTTCGCCGATCGGCTGGCTGGGCTCGCCGGCAGCACCGGCGCCCTGGTGGTCGTCGAGCAGCCTTCCGGCCAGGAGCCGATCGGAACGACGGCTGGTCTCGGCCGCGACGGCCGCCTCGAGGTGACGATCCTACGGGCCCAGGGTGGGGAGCGCAGCGGTGTGGCACTGGCCTTCTCCGCCCGAGGCCAGCGTCTGGGCGAGGCGCCGTTCACCCTTTCGAGCGGTGCTGCCAGCACCACGGCGCAATTCGGCTTGCCCCTCGAGCTCAGAAATCAGGTGACGCGTGTCGAGATCGCCGGGGAGCGGTCGGCCGGCGGGGTCCATCTGCTGGACGCCCGCTCGCGCTGGAACCGCATCGCACTGATCTCGGGCGAGAGCCGGGAGCAGGCGCAGCCTCTGCTCGCTCCTCTCTATTATCTCGATCGCGCGCTGGCTCCCTTCTCGGAGCTGGTCAAGCCGGGCAAGGCCAACCTGACAGCGGCCACTCGCGACGCTTTCCGACAGAACGTATCGATCCTGATGCTGGCCGACATCGGCACGCTGGCCGGAGAGGTCCAGGAGCAGGTCGACGGCTGGGTCAAGAAGGGCGGCGTGCTGGTCCGGTTCGCCGGACCGCGGCTCGAGAAGGGGGGCGACCCACTCCTCCCAGTCGCCCTGCGCATCGGCGGTCGCACGCTGGGTGGCGCGCTGTCCTGGTCGACGCCGCAGCCTCTCGCGGCTTTCGACGAGCGGAGCCTGTTCGCCGGCCTGGAGACGAAGCCGGAGATCGTCGTCAACCGGCAGGTGCTCGCCGACCCCGGGGCGCTCGGGCCTGAGGTCGACGTATGGGCGCGCCTGAAGGACGGCACCCCCCTCGTCACCGCGAAGCGCCACGGCGAGGGCCGCATCATCCTGTTCCATATCACGGCCAACTCGGACTGGTCGAACCTCCCGCTGTCCGGGCTGTTCGTCGACATGTTGCGCCGCGTCTCCACGCTCGGCCAACCTGGGGGGATCGCTGTCGGAGGCGTGACCACGGCCGCCGCCGCTGCGCCAGAGGCAACGGCGCAGAGCGTGGCATCGGCCGACGTGCTGAGCCCGATCCAGGTGCTCGACGGCCACGGCGTGCTGCGCCCGCCGCCCCCGACGGCCCAGGCGATAGAGGCGTCGAAGCTCGCGACCATCGAGCCGGGCGTCGAGCATCCTCCCGGCTACTACGGTCCGCAGGCGAGTCCGCGCGCCTTGAACGTGCTCGGGCCGAAGTCGGTGCTCAAGCCTCTGCCGTCCCTGCCGGCGCGCGCCGAGCGGCGCGCCTACGAGGGCCAGACGGCCGAGCCCCTGAAGCCCCCGCTTCTGGCTGCAGCCCTTTCCCTCCTGTTCCTGGATATTCTGGCCGTGCTGATGATCCAATCAGGCTTTTTGTGGAGCCGACGACCCGCTCGGCCGGCCGCAGCAGCGGCAATTGGCCCGCTGCTTGTGCTGATCTGCGCGACCCTGATGCCGACGCCGTCGGTAGCGCAGCTCTTTCCCGAGCCCGAGCGCAATGTCGTGCGTCGCCCGCTGCCACCAGGAACACCTCGCGAGATCGTGACGGCAATTCAGTCGACCTCGAAGGTCTCGTTTGGCTATGTGCTGACGGGCGAGCCCCAGACGGACGAGATCAGCCGACAAGGCCTGTCCGGCCTCAGGCGCGTCCTCGCCGCCCGCACGGCCGTGGAGCCGGGCGAAGCGTTCGGCGTCAACGTCGTGACCGACGAGATCGCCTTCTTCCCGATCCTCTACTGGCCGGTCGTCGTCAGTGTGCGGCCGCTTCCCGATGCGACCCTCGCGAAGATCGACGCCTACATGAAGCAAGGTGGCATGATCATCTTCGACACCCGTGACTACGGGCAGGGCGTTCCCACGGGCCAGCGCCTCGGCAATCCGGAGGGAACGCCACTCCAGCGACTGCTCGGGCGACTGGATATTCCACGGCTCGAGCCGGTGCCTGAAGGCCATGTGCTGACCAAGTCGTTCTATCTCATGCGCACCTTCCCCGGCCGATGGGACGGCCCGCAGCTCTGGGTCGAGGCCGAGAGCGCCGAGGAAAAAGCCGATCCCGGCCGGCGGGCGCGTTGCTCCGACGGCGTGAGCTCGCTGCTGGTCACCGGCAACGATTTCGCCGCCGCCTGGGCGCTGGATGACGCCAACCGGCCGCTCTATCCGACCGTGCCCGGTGGCGAGGCCCAGCGCGAGCAAGCCTTCCGGACCGGAGTGAACATCGTCATGTATGCTCTGACCGGCAACTACAAGGCTGACCAGGTGCATGTTCCCGCGTTGCTAGAGCGACTCGGGCAGTAGCCGTGGCCAGCAGATCCGAGCCGCGCGCCGAGAGCGAGGTCGCAGACGTGAATGCCTCCTGCAGCCGGCCATGCGCCGACGGCGTTGCGCGCGAGAAAGCGGAGCGAACTCAAACATGAGCTGGTCCATCGACATCTCCCCGCTGATCCCCGCACCGATGTTCTGGGCGGCGATCGTGGGTGCGGCCGTGCTCGTCGCAGTTCTGCTGTTCCGGCGCACGCGCGGCGCCACGCTGCGTGCCCTGTCGCTGGCTGCCCTCATCGCCGCACTCGCCAATCCGACATTGCGCCAGGAGGAGCGTGAAAGCCTCTCCAACATCGCCATCGTCGCCGTCGACGCCTCGACCAGCCAGACCATCGCCGGCCGTCCGGCCCAGACCGCCGCCATCCGCGCCGACCTCGAGGCCAAGCTCGGCAAGGTTCCCAACCTCGAGGTGAAGTGGATCGAGAGCTCGCGCCCGACTGGGGAGGCCCCATCCGGCACCAACCTCTTCGCCGACCTCAACCGGGCCCTCGCCAACGTGCCACCCGATCGGCTGGCGGGCGTCATCGCCATCACCGATGGGCAGGTCCACGACGTGCCGCAATCGGCGGCGGCGCTGGGCTTCGACGCGCCCGTGCACACGCTGCTGACCGGCCGGCCCGACGAGTTCGACCGCCGCATCGAGATTCTCAAGGCCCCGAAGTTCGGCATCGTCGGCCAGGCCCGGGACATCGAGATCGCGGTGCGCGAGACCGGCCGGCGCGGGCGCTCGGGCGACCGCGTCACCGTCAACGTGCGTCGCGAAGGCCGCCCCGACGAGCTGCGGCAAGCCAGGATCGACGAGCGCCTGAAGCTGACGATGCCGTTCCCCCATGCCGGGACGAACATCGTCGAGATCGAGCTCAATCCGGTCGAGGGCGAGCTGACGCCTGCCAACAACCGCGTCGTCGTCGCCGCCGAGGGCGTGCGCGAGAACCTGCGCGTGCTTCTCGTGTCCGGTGAGCCGCATGCCGGCGAGCGGACCTGGCGCAATCTCCTCAAGTCGGACGCCGCCGTCGATCTCGTCCATTTCACGATCCTGCGGCCGCCCGAGAAACAGGATGGCACGCCGATCCATCAGCTGTCGCTGATCGCCTTCCCGACGCGCGAGCTGTTCTCGGAGAAGATCAAGGATTTCGATCTGATCATCTTCGACCGCTACCAGCATCGGGGCATCCTGCCCCTGCTCTACTACGACAACATCGCGCGTTACGTGGAGCGCCACGGCGGCGCCCTTCTGATCGCGGCGGGAGACGATCTCGCAGGTCGCATGAGCCTGTCGCGAACGCCCCTCAAGTCGGTGCTGCCGGCCAACCCGTCCGGACGCATCATCGAGCAGCCGTTCAAGGCGAAGGTCGACGGCGACGGCCTCAAGCACCCTGTCACGCGTGGCCTGCCGGGCGCCGGCGAGCCCGGCAAGGAGGCGACCTGGGGCCGTTGGTTCCGTCAGGTCGAGGCGGACCGGCGGCGCGGACGCACCCTGATGACCGGCGCCGAGGACAAGCCGCTGCTGATCCTCGACCGGATGGGCAAAGGCCGCGTCGCGCTGATGCTCTCGGACCATGCCTGGCTTTGGGCGCGCGGCTACGACGGCGGCGGACCCCATACCGATCTGCTGCGCCGCATCTCGCACTGGCTGATGAAGGAGCCGGATCTCGAGGAGGAGCGTCTCATCGCGTCTGCCCGCGGGCTGAAACTGTCGATCGAGCGGCGGTCGATGGAGCAGACGGTGCCGCCGGTGACGGTATCGGCCCCCGGGGGCGAGACGAGCGAGGCTCGCCTCGACGCTACTGCCGACGGAGTCTGGCGCACGACGATCGATGTGAAAGCACCTGGCCTTTACAAGCTGCAGACACCGTCGCCTACGGGCGAGGCCGGCATGCTAACGGCGGTCGCGCACGCGGGTCTCGAGGATGCCCGAGAGATGAGCGAGGTGACCGCCACCGATGCCAAGATGAAGGGTCTCGTCGAGGCGACCGGCGGCGGCGTCTTCTGGACGCGAGGCGGCGGCCTGCTCTCGTCCGTCGCATCCGAAGCAGTCGACGTGCCTCGAATCTCGATGCTGGCCAATGCGCGCGTTCTCGCCGGCTCGGGCTGGCTCGGACTGAAGGACCGCGAAGCCCACGTCACACGGGGCGTCTCCCTCACCCCGATGTTCAACGGGCTCATGGCGTTGGCTGCCTTGCTGGCCTTCATCACCCTCGCCTGGTGGCGAGAGGGCCGTTAGTCCCTGGCGAACGCGCATCCGGTCGGGGAAAACAAGGCCCGGATCGATGCTCGCCACTCACCAGATCCCGCGAATCGGGCAAATAGGTATCGATCGGCCTTTCCTCGCGCCTGCAAGCGGCGCGGGAGAGGTCGTGTAGATGCGTGCCTGCCCCGTAGCGTCGTGCTCGTGCCGTGCGTTGTGTTTCCAGGTGAAGTACAGGGAGACCTTGCATGCCCGACCGATCAGACATCGCCATACAGACGCGCGCCATCGAGACGCCCGAGCCCTCGGCGAAAGAGGCCGACGAGATCGTGGCCCGGCGGGCCGAGGCCGAGGAGGACATCGACCTCGTCGAGCACGTCCGCGAGCGGCTCGACCTCGACGAGCAGGTCTCGGACGTGACCATTGCAGCCAGCCTCGCGCAGATCGCCGCCCGTGGCGACCTGCGTGGACGTTGGCTCGCCGCCTTTGGCTCTCCCCTCGGCAAGCATCTGGCGCGGCGCGGCACCGATCTCGACGCGGGCCTGAATACCCTTCTGGCGCTCGCTCCGCGACAGCTGTCCTGAGGGCGGAACAGGCGGTTCCGAGGCATCGAGCACATGATTTCAGCCAATCCCGTCTGCCCGTCAGAGGTGTGCCTGCTGGCCGATCACCTGGATACGGTGCTTGCCGTCGGCGAGGACCTGCTGGCGCTGAACCTGCCGCCTCGGGCCGATCTCGACGAGCATGCGCCGGACGCCGCCCCAGAGGCCGTCGACCAGTTCGTCCGCCGGCTGCGCCAGCTCGAGCAGTCGTTGATCGTTCGCATCCTTCAGGCACGCAATCGGCTGCGCGAGCTCGGTCGCGGCGACGCCCCCATGCGTATGACCGCCACGCTGTTTCGTGCACAGACTGACGTGCTGCTCGACCTCGTCTCTGCGACCGGCACCGGCCTCGCCGGTCGCTTCGATGGCAGCGCCGACAGCTTCGCCTATCTGCGTACACGCGGCTTGATCGCACCCGAGGCGGCGGCTCCCTCGCCATACGAGAGCGTCAGCGTGACCGAGGCGCTGCGCATTGGCGGCATCCTGGAGCTTGGTCCACTGCTCGATCTCGTTTCGTCGCTTCTCGACCTGCTTGACGCCCGCTACGGTCTTTATTCACCGACACTGGACGAGCTTGCCGCGGCATCGGTTGGCGATCCGGTCGCGGACACCGCAGCCCTGCCCGAGGCCGCGATGCCGCCCGACCCGATCGCCTCTCCGGATTTGCCTGCCTCGCGCGCCGACTCGTCCCTGTCGGGAACAGACGATCGTGCCGTGGAGGCGGCTCCAGGCGGCCTGCTGTCCGTAACAGATGCAACGAGTCCATCCGCCGACCCGCTCGATGCCGCCGACGAGGACAGCGGGGGGGCTGCAGCAGCCGCAACTGAGCCTGTCCCCGGCACGACGATAGTCCAGCCTGACGTCGCCGAGGCCTCAAGGCAGCCGGCTGCCGATACCGATACCGATACCCAGAGCAATAGTGCGGCCAGGGACGAGCTCAAAGCGCTGCTGGCGGCCACGCCCGCTGAGCCGCCCGCTGCTTGCCGGCAGGAGGCGTCGAAGGAGGCCGGATCGGACGCGAAGTCCCATCGATCGCTGCTGAGCGCGATCGAGGAGGCAACCAAGCCCGCTTAGCCGTGCTCGCATGAGGCTGCGTCGCCGCCCGCTGCCCGGCGTGCCGGCTTTCTCCGCGTCGATGGGCGCAGCTCCAAGGGTGTGGCGCGCGCCGCCCGGCACCGTCATACTCGCCTTGTGTGCAATCGGCGCGCCGATCTCGCGGCGCCGGGGCTGCCCCCCCCCTTCACGTGGGAGCGGCATGCAGCCGACAAGCGCGAGGTCGGGCGGACGCAACGAGATCAAATGCCGAAACGTGAGCGCGGCGGGCTTCGCCAACGATTGCTCTCGGCGCGCGGTCTTTCCGGCAGATCGGTAAGCCGGCGACGACCCACGAGCGGCGCCGAAGGAACGCGCGTCCCGACGGACGAGCCCCCGAAGCCGCCCAGCCGAGCGCTGGCGGGCGGCGCCCCCCGGTCGCATCCCTCGATCGCCAGTTCTCGCGGCGTCGCCGCCAAGACCGTCGAAGGGGCTGAGCGTGTGGTGGTCTTCAACACGGCGGCCCGTCGGGGGCCCGACGAGACCTGGATCGTCCCCATCCATGGCCGGATCTGGAAGCCGGCGACGGGACGGACTGCCCGAGCCGCCCTGCGCATCGCATTGAGGACGGGCTTCGGTGTCGCCCCCGATGCCTTCAATCGCGACGTGTTCGACGAGCGTTGCGCCTTTCTCCTCGGCGACAACAGGGCCGACCGACAGGTCGTCGTCTCGGTCTGCGGTGTCAGCCGCGCGATGCCGCCTTCGGGAAGGGATGGCCAATTCCGGGATTCCATCGTGCTACCGGCATCGCTCGTTGCCGCCCATGCGCAGTACGGCCGCCTGACCGTCGCCGCCTCGCTCGAGGGAGCCGAGACACCTGTCGAGACGGGTTGGTCGATTCTGGTCCCGCCACATGGCGTCTCGGTCATTTCCGACATCGACGACACCGTGAAGGTCAGCCATGTGGGCGATCGTAGGCGGATGATGGCGCTGACATTTCTCGAGGCCTTCGGGGCAATAGACGGCATCGCGGCCCGTTACCGGGACTGGGCCGCACAAGGGGCGGCCTTTCACTTCATCTCGTCGAGCCCGTGGCCCCTCTACGAACCGATCACTGCGTTCCTGGCGGCAGCCGGCTTCCCGGCTGCGACGTGCGCCCTCAAGAATGTCGGCCTCAAGGACCGGAGCATCCGGCACTTCCTGTCGAAATCGACCAAGACCAAGCCACCGGCCATCGAAGCGCTGCTCGACGCCTTTCCGGAGCGCCGCTTCGTCCTCGTCGGCGACAGTGCCGAGAACGACGCCGAGATCTATGTGGATACCGCGCGCCGGCACCCCGGCCGCATCTCGCACATCCTGATTCGCCAGGTCAGCGCCCGCCGCAGGAGCAGCACGCGCCTGCCGGGTGCCTTCGCCGGCCCCGGCCTCGAAGACACCAGCTGCCAGATCTTCTCAGAGGCGAGCGAGCTGCCCGAGCGCATCGTGTGATTGCCCCCGCGAATCGCCCCGTGACAGGCGCAGCTCCCTTCGTTGGGGTCCCCTTGGCCGCTCGCGCCCGTGGGCGGCGCAGCTCCAGTGATCACCGTTCATCACACGCGCGTGAAGCCCTCTACCGCAGTGCACCAGTGCTCCCATTTAACGCTCATCGGGCCGACGGGGCCCAACGACGCTCTCCCAGAGAAACCATGATCAGGAGCACTGCCATGAAGACCATCCTCGCTTCCAACGCCGCCCTCGGCTTCCTTGCGGGTGCTGCATCGGCCGCCGACGTCAGCATCACCGGCAGCATCGCCGATACGGCGCCGCGCTCGGCATTCGAGCAGCTGGCGGATGCCGCGCCGCGCTCGCCCTTCGCCGACATCCAGGCGACGGCGCCGCGCTCGCTGTTCGACGGCATCTCCGAGACGGCGCCTCGCGGGCTGCTCGACCAGATCGCAGACACGGCGCCGCGCTCGGCCGACGGCTCACGCTGACCGCCACCTCGAGACAGATCGCCCGTTCAACGCCCGGAGCGCAAGCTCCGGGCGTTGTCGCATTTCCGCAATCCACTAGTGTTCCGGTTCCGACATTTGCTTCCCGTTGCGGCTAAGCGGGTATCGAACGTCAGATGCGCTGCACTAGGCGGGTTTCAATGGCCACGCCAGCAGGATCATCGGCAGGCCGACGACGGTGACGATGAGCGTCAAGGGGAGGCCCAGCCGTGCGTAGTCGCCGAATTTGTAGCCGCCGGGACCGTAGACGAGCGTATTCGACTGATGCCCGAAGGGAGTGAGGAAGTCGCAACTCGCCCCGATCGCCACCGCCATCAGGAACGGATCGACCGAGAGGCCCGCCTTCTTGGCATAACCGGCCGCGATCGGCCCCATCAGCAGCACCGTCGCGGCGTTGTTCAGGACGGGCGTCACGACGAGCGTGGCGATCAGGAACAGAGCCAGGGCCGTCACGGGCGGCCACCCGCCTACCAGGCTGGCGACGGCGCCTGCGACAACCTCGGTCCCGCCGCTCTTCTCGAGCGCCGCCGTCACTGGAATGAGTGCTGCCAGGAGCACGATCACCGGCCAGTCGATGGCAGCATACATGTTGTTGAGCGGCATGACGCGCAGCACCCCCAGCACCACCACGGCAGCCATGAAGGCGGTCGCGACCGGAAGCACATCGAATGCGGTCAAGGCTACCGCCGCCACCATGGCCAGGGCTGGGAGGAACACATTGACCGGCCGCCCGAGCGTGATCCGGCGCTCGGCCAGCGGAAGGCAGCCGAGGTCCTGCTCGGTGACGCTCATCTCGTCGAGCTTGCCCTGCAGCACGAGCACGTCGCCGGCAGCGAATCGCACGTGCTTGAGACGGCTGGTCAGCCGCTTGCCCTGACGGCTGATGGCGAGCAGGTTCACGCCATAGCGACGCAGGCCGAAGTCGAGTGGCGAACGGCCAATAAGGACCGAATTTGTCGTCACCACCACCTCGACGATGCCGAAACCGTCGGACGTCAACAACTCTGGATCGGTGTGCTTGGACCCGACGAGCTCGAGCTTGTGCGTGTCGACGACGCGCTTCAGGGTAGCTGATCCCGCCTCCAATACCAGCACGTCTCCCTGCTGCAAGGTCATGGTGCTCCACGGCACGAGGCGGCGCACGTCGCCGCGGATGACGGAGACCAGCGAAACCTCGTGCTCGGTCTCGAGCTGACCGACCGTCTTGCCGATCAGCGAGGAGCCTTTGGCAATGCGCACCTCGGTCACGAAATCCTCGATGCGGAACCGCTGCTCCGGCAACGGCGCCCCACGCCGATCCTCGGGCAGCAGACGCCAGGCGAAAGCGAGGTAGACGACGCCAGCGGCAGCCACGACGAGCCCCACTGGTGCGAAGTCGAACATGGCGAACGGCTGCCCGGTCGCCTCCCGGCGTACCACCGAGATGAGCAGGTTGGGCGGTGTGCCGATGAGGGTGATCAGCCCGCCGAGCAGCGAGCCGAACGCGATCGGCATCAGCACGATCGCAGGAGGTCGGCCGTTCTTCTCCGCAGCGACGATCGCCGCCGGCATGATGATCGCGAGCGCCCCTATGTTGTTCATGAACGCGGAGAGCAGTGCCGTCAGCGCGGTCATCGCAGCAACCATCGAGGCCGGTGTCCTGAGCAGGGGCTCGGCGGCGCCGACAACCCGATCGAGAATGCCGGATTCGCGGATGGACGCGCTCAGCACCAGAACCAGGGCGACCGTCACGACCGCCGGATCGCTGAGGCCCGAGAACGCGCTCTTGGAATCGACGAGGCCGAGAAGCACTGCGGTGGTCAGCGCCGCTCCCGCGACCAGGTCGTGGCGCCATCTACCCCAGACGAGCAGGACGAGGGTCGCGGCGAGGATCATCGCCAGCAGGGCGACGGGCGAGAGTCCGAGCAATGATGTCGACCTTTTCTCTGAGCGCTGGCTGTCCCCGGCCCGCCCGCTTCACCCGGGACTACCTCCCGGCATCTGGGAGCCAAGCGCAGAACGCGCATGCTCAGTCGACTGTTCCGGCGCGCACTGCGCCATAATTGGATTTGGCGACGCCTTGCGGTAGCGTTGCCCCAACCACGACCAGCCCACAGGAGCCGAACTGCCGTGAAGACTCGCGCCGCCGTCCTCTACGAGATGGAGAAGCCCCGGCCCTACGCAGTCTCCCGTCCCCTCGTGATCGAGGAGCTGGAGCTCGGCTCTCCCGGCGAAGGCGAGATCCTGGTCCGGATCCGCGCGGCCGGCCTCTGCCATTCGGACCTCTCGACAATCAACGGCGACCGGCCGCGGCAGATGCCGATGGCGCTCGGCCACGAGGCGGCCGGCGAGGTGATGGAGCTGGGTCCCGGCGTCAAGGATCTGGCCGTCGGCGACCACGTCATCCTGGTCTTCGTACCGAGCTGCGGTCATTGTCTTCCCTGCGCAGAAGGCCGCCCCGCGCTGTGCGAGCCCGGCGCGCGCTCCAACGGTGCCGGCACGTTGCTGTCCGGCGCCATGCGCCTGTCGAAGGGCGGCAGGCCCGTGCACCATCACATCGGCGTCTCGGCCTTCGCCGACTACGCGGTCGTCGCCAGACAGAGCGCCGTCCGAATCGACAAGTCGCTCGCCTTCGAGGAAGCCGCGCTGTTCGGCTGTGCCGTGATCACGGGAGCGGGTGCCGTGATCAACACTGCGAAGGTGCCGCCGGGCACCCAGGTCGCCGTGGTCGGCCTCGGCGGTGTCGGCCTGATGTCGATGCTCGCGGCGCGTCTGTCCGGCTGCCGCACGATCGTGGCCATCGACATGCTCGACGAGAAGCTGGCGCTGGCCAAACAGCTCGGGGCGACCCATACCCTCAATGCCCGCGACCCGAAATGCGCCGACGCCGTGCGCGACCTGACCGGGGGCGGCGTCGACTTCGCGTTCGAGATGGCCTCGTCGGTAAAGGCCCTGGAGCTCGCCTACCGGATCACGCGCCGCGGCGGCACCACGGTCACCGGCAGTCTGCCGCACCCGACCCACACGTTCTCCCTGCCTGCGACCAACCTCGTCGCGGAGGAGCGCACCCTCAAGGGGAGCTATGTCGGCAGCTGCGTTCCAACCCGCGACATTCCCCGCTTCATTGCGCTCTACCAGCAGGGGCTGTTGCCGGTCGACCGCCTGATGAGCGAGCGCCTCCACCTCGACCAGATCAACGAAGGCTTCGACAAGCTGGCTGACGGCGGCACGGTCCGCCAGATCATCGTGACGTAGTCGGTGGCACCTCGCGCCGGGCTTCTCTGATCTCCTTGTATCGGCGCCATCGCAGCTCGCGGCGCAGCACGTTGAGCAGGCTGCCGGCCACCATGAGGACCCCACCGAGAATAAGGATGTGCAAGCCCAGATAGCTGCCGACGTCCGGCGCCCTGAGGCTGGTATCCCGAATCATGATGACGCTGGTGAGGACGCACTCGACGAGCAGCAGCACAACGCCGAGCGTGCCGATCGCGGCACCGAAATCCACGACGCGCTGCTCCAAGAGGTGTGTCTTGGGCGACCGCAAAATCGGCATGCGCCGGCTCCTCGCTCAATCATTCCGAGCACCATCCCACGAGAATAGGGGGTGATGTGCCAGTGCGTCCACGCCCCTATTCCGGACCACCGGCCGCTCCGCGCACCACCTTGACGAAGGGCCATAGCCCTCTCGTCTTCTCCGATCCTGCTCGGGTTGCTAGCATCAACCGATTATGGGTGGAGGGGCTGGTCAGACATGCTTCATCTTTGGCTCGGGGTCATGGTTGGTCTGATGGCCGCGTTTGTTCTCAGCGACCTGCCACAGGACGGCGGCAACACATCCTTGGCGCCGTACAGACGCCGCCGCGGCATCCTCGCGGTCAAGGCCGTGGTGGCGGCTGCGAT
>JANRJI010000047.1:0-39589 GCA_033764055.1 Hyphomicrobiaceae bacterium | reverse complement strand
CTCGAAGTTCAGTCGTCCGCTCATCGCCCGCGATCCCTTGCACCCGCCGGGTGAAAGGTACTTGAATCGCAAAAGGCCCGGAAACGCGATGTCGCGCCGAGCCATGCGTCACCGCAAAATCGCTAGCCGGGGTTTGGGGTGTCGAGGGCGAGACGCGCGGAGGGCTGCGAGGAAATGAAGGCTACGATCGACTCGCTCCCATGGTGGTCGTGAGCGGCGCCGGCGGGGTCGTGGGCACTGCTCGGCGCGGGAGCGCTCCTCGGTCTGGCGCCACCCCTGGCGCTCGCCTGCATGCTTTCGCTCTTCGCCACGGTTTTCGCAGCCGTGCATCATGCCGAGGTCGTTGCCCACCGGGTGGGGGAGCCGTTCGGAACGCTCGTCCTCGCCGTGGCCGTCACCGTCGTAGAGGTGGCGCTGATCGTCTCGGTCATGGCGGCGGCGCCGGAAGCCAAGGCGAGCCTCGCTCGCGACACGGTGTACGCAGCCGTGATGATCGTGTGCAACGGCATCGTGGGCCTTAGTCTGCTCTCCGGCGGGGCGCGTCACCACGAGCAGGGCTTCCGCCTCTCGGGAGCCAGCGCCGCGCTGGCGGTGCTCGCCCCGATGACCGTGCTCACCCTGATCCTGCCGAGAGTGACCTCGACGACGGCGGGACCGACGTTCTCGCCCTCACAGCTCGGCTTCGCGGCCGTCATCTCGCTGGTCCTCTACGGCGCCTTCGTCTTCGTCCAAACGGTTCGTCATCGCGACTACTTTCTACCGGAGGGCGATCCGGACGAGAGCCACCATGCGCCTCCGCCCTCGGCAGCAACGACGAGCATCAGCCTCGTTCTGCTCATCACGAGTCTCAGCGCGGTGGTGGTGCTGGCGAAGCTACTGACACCGTCGCTAGAGACGGGAATCGATTACCTCGCCGCGCCCAAGGCGCTCGTCGGCGTCATCATCGCAGCAGTCGTGCTACTGCCTGAGGGCCTCGCCGCCCTACGCGCGGCGCAGGCCAACCGCCTCCAGACGAGCCTCAACCTGGCCCTCGGCTCCGCCTTGGCCAGCATCGGCCTCACCATTCCGACGGTCGCGGTGGTCGCGCTCGCCCTCGGCTGGCCGTTACAACTCGGTCTCGGCGACAAGGAGATGGTGATGCTCGCGCTCACGCTGCTGATCAGCGTCGTCACGCTCGGCACGGGGCGAACGACGGTGCTGCAGGGCGTCGTCCACATCGTGATGTTCGCATCGTTCCTGTTCTTTGTCGCCGTGCCGTGAGCTTGTGCCTCAGCCTTTCCAGCCGTAGTCCCGGGCGGCCCCCTCGCGGGTGACGAGGCCATTGGCGACATCCTCGGCGACGGCCGCGGCCGCGCGCTTCATCGGGTCGCCATAGCCCGCGCCGCCGGCCTCGACGATGCGCATCACCTCGCCGGGCGGGATCTCGATGCGGCCCTTGGCGTGGACCTCCTGTCCCGCGATCTCGTGGCGCCGGAGGCTGCCGTCGCCACCGCCGAAGATGCCCTTTGCCGGGTAGCGCGTCCGGTTGCCCATGCCGTGCGACACCAGGATATGGCCCGTGTCGTTGCGCAATCGCACCTCCTGCCCGAGGCCGCCGCGCCATTGGCCCGGTCCGCCGGAATCCGCCAGTAGCCGCTTGTCGAGCACGGTGGTGTGCGTCAGCGTCTCCCACACCTCGACCGGCACGACGGCCATGTTGGAGGGATGCGGGAGCGTCGACCAGCCGTCGAGCCCCTCGAGCGCGCCATAGCCGCCGGCCGCGAAGTAGAGACCCGTGAAGGGGCGACTGTCGCGGCGCGTGCCCTGGAACGTGACGAGGTTCATCATGCCGCTGTCGGCCTGGACCGCGTGCGGGGCGGCCTTTGCGAGTGCGCCGTAGACCAGGGGCGTGATGAAATGGCCCATGGCGTGGCGCCCGCCGGTCGGGAACGGCGGCTGCGCGTTGAGGATGCAGCCGGCCGGGGCCTTCGCCGTAATCGGTGCCGCAGAGCCCTGGTTGTTCGGGATCGACGGCAGCGTCAGCGACTTGATGGCGTGGAGCACCATCGCGTTGGTGTAGCAGAAGGGAACGTTGACACCCGCCCGCACGCAGCCCGTGGTTCCCTCGAAATCGGCCGTCACGGCGTCACCCGCAATCGTGATCTCGACGGCCAGCTCGACCGGCTCGGTGAACCCCTCGACCCTGATGCGGTTGCGATAGACGCCATCGCCGAGCTCGCGGATCCTGGCCCGCATCTGCTGCTCGGACTGGCTACGCACCAGCCGCGACAGCTCGCCGAGGTCGTCGAGCCGGTACTCGTCCATGAAGCCGTTGATCTCGCGGGCACCCACCTCGCTGCAGGCGACGTTGGCCATGATGTCGCCGATGGTCTGCTCGGGCACCCGCACGTTGGTGCGGATGATCTCGACGACCAGCTCGTTGAGGCGGCCCGCCTCGTAGAGCTTCAGGATCGGCAGGCGGAGGCCCTCGGCATAGACCTCGGTCGCCGACGAGCCGAAGCCGGCGCCACCGATGTCCGGGAGATGGGTGATCGACACGCAGTAGGCGACGATGCGGCCCTTGCGGAACACGGGCCGCATCACCGTGATGTCGAACAGATGCCCGGTGCCGAGCCACGGGTCGTTGGTCACGATGATGTCGCCGTCGCTGAGCGTTTCGGCAGGGAAGCGCTTCAGCATGTGCCGCGCCGTGACCGGCGCCGAGCCGATGAAGGCCGGGATGCCGAATGTGCCCTGGGCAATGGTGTTGGTGTCGGCGTCGAGCACGCAGCAGGTGAGGTCGTAGCTCTCGTAGACGATGGTCGAGAACGAGGAGCGCACGAGCGTCGAGACGATCTCGTCGGTGAGGGCGACGAGGCGGTCCCACATGATGCCGAGGCTGACGGCGTCGATCGTCTTGGTGGCGATGTCGTTCATGCAGCGATGTCCTGAATTGTCTTGGCGCCCTGGCCGAGGCCCTTACGCGCTCTCATGCTCGATGCGACCGTTAGCCCCCGACGCCGCAGCCTCACCTCTCCCCTCGGGGAGAGGTCGGCGGCAGCAACGGCATCAGCCGCGCGATCGTCACATGCAGTGAGCACGCTCTCATCCGCCCCTCGCCAGATTGAGCTCGGCCACCAGGTTCAGCCGCTCGTCGACCGTGACGCGGTCGCCGGGGCCTACGACGCAGGTCGACTCGCGCTCCTCGATCAGGCAAGGGCCGTCGAGCGTCATTCCGGGGGCGAGGGCATAGCGGTCGTAGACCGGCCACTCGGTGAGCCGGCGCTCGCCCGTGTGATAGGCGCGCCGCGAGCCTTTGCGGGCGCCAGCCGCCGTGCCGGGACCGCCCAGCCGGTAGCTCCGGCCGAGACCCGTCACGGGACCGACGGCCTCGACCTTCCAGTTGACGATCTCGGTCGGCTCGTCGAGGCGCAGCGTGTAGATGCGGGCGTAGGCGGTGCCGAAAAGATCGTCGAGCTCGGCGTAGAGGCCGGAGGCCGGGCGGCCGCCGGGCAGCGTCACCTCGATCTCGTGGCCCTGGCCCTGGTAGCGCATGTCGAGGCGGCGCACGATGCGGATGTCCTCGGCCGCGACGCCGGCATCGAGGAGGACGCGGCTCGCATCGGTCTCGAGCTCGGCGAAGAAACGGGCGAAGCCCTCGGCGTCGAGATCGGTGACGTGCACGCGGCGCGAGCGGGCGACCTCGAAGGCGAGCGGCGATTCGAGCAGCCCGAGCGCCGACATGACGCCGGCGGCGACCGGGAACACGACACGCGGGATCTTGAGCTTGCGCGCGATCGAGAGCGCGTGTAGCGGCCCCGAGCCGCCGAAGGCGACCATGCTCGACTGGCGGTAGTCGAAGGCGCGCTCGGAGGCGTGGATGCGGAAGGCGCGCGCCACGTCCTCGCTGATGATGTCGTGGATGCCGTAGGCGGCCCTGAGCGTCTCGACGCCGAGCCGACGGGCCACCCCGTCCGCGATGGCGCGCTCGGCCTCGGCGAGGTCGAGCTTCATATTTCCGCCCAGAAAGAACGCCGGGTCCAGGTAGCCGAGCAGCAGGTTGGCGTCGGTGAGCGTCGGCTGGGTGCCGCCCTGGCCGTAGCAGGCCGGACCCGGCTGAGCGCCTGCGCTGCGGGGGCCCACCTTCAAGAGGCCGCGCTCGTCGACGCCGGCGATGGAGCCGCCGCCTGCGCCGATCTCGATCATGTCGATGACGGGAATGCGCACCGAGAGGCCGCTGCCACGCCGGAACTCGTAGGCACGCGCCACCTCCATCTCGTACTTCTTGATCGGGTCGCCGCCACGCACCAGCGCGCCCTTGGCCGTGGTGCCGCCCATGTCGAAGGAGAGCAGGCTGTCGAGGCGCAGCGCCCGCCCGTGCGCCGCACTCATCAGGGCGCCGGCCGCGGGCCCCGACTCGAGCGCGCGGACGGGATAGCGGCGCGCCGTGGTCGTGGTGAGCATGCCACCGGAGGACGCCATGATGTAGAGCCGGCCGCGGAAGCCTTCCGCGCCGAGGCCCTGCTCGAGGCGCGCCACGTAGCGATCGAACATCGGGCCGGCGAACGCGTTGACCGTCGTCGTCGTCCAGCGCTCGAACTCGCGCATGCCCTGGAACACCTCGGCCGAGGCTGAGACGAAGATCTCCGGCGCCTCCTCGCGCAGGATCACGGCGGCGCGCTCCTCGTGCGCGGGGTTGGCGTAGGAGTGCAGGAAGCAGACGGCGACCGCGCCGACGCCCATCTCGCGGAAGCGTTGCGCCGCAGCGCGCACGGCTGCCTCGTCGAGGGGCGTCTCGACCGTGCCGTCGTGCCGGATTCTCTCGGCCACCTCGACACGCTGGCCGCGCGGCGCGAGCGGCGGGGGATAGGTGATCCTGAGGTCGAACAGGTCGTAGCGCCGCTCGAAGCCCATATCCATGATGTCGGTGAAGCCGGCGGTGCCGAGCAGCCCCGTCGCGGCTCCCTTGCGCTCGATCACCGCGTTGGTGACCAGCGTGGTGCCGTGCACGATCTCGGCGATGTCCCCGAGGGCGACATCGCTCTCGACGCACAGCGCGACGACGCCGTCGATGACCGCGCGCGACGGATCGTCGGGCGTCGTGAGGCGCTTGTGTATGGCGATGCGCCCCGCGCCAGCATCGTGAAGTGCGAAGTCCGTGAACGTGCCGCCGATATCGACGCCGATCCTCAGCATTCCTGTTTCCTGCCTGTCGGGTTACGCGTCGAAATTGACACGCGGCAGCTCGCGACGGAAGCGACGGATCGGCGCGGATCCGGTTGCCGAGGCACCTCGTGCCAGGATACCGGATGCGCGCGGAGCGCCAGCCGACCTCGTTTGACCGTCGCCAAAGAGTTGAGCTGACGGCCGTGGTGTGTGGCTCGCAGCAGAAGGAGCCGGGCCATGGCCCTTGAGCATGATCATGCACCCGAGGCGATCCGCGAGCGCCTCGCGGCCGAGCTCAAGCCAAACTATCTGCGCGATTTCGTCTACGGCGCGGTGGACGGGGCGGTCACTACCTTCGCCGTCGTCGCTGGCGTCGAAGGCGCGAGCCTCGAGACACGCATCGTCATTATTCTGGGCCTTGCCAATCTGCTTGCCGACGGCCTCTCGATGGCGGCCAGCAACTACAGCGGCACCAAGGCCGAGGTTGACGATGCGCGACGCCTCGCGGAGGTCGAGAGACGGCACATCCGGGAGGATGCTGCGGGCGAGCGCGAGGAGATCCGTCAGATCATGGCGCTGAAAGGGCTTCGCGGAGAGGCTCTCGAGGTCGCCGTCAAGGCGATCACCGCCCGGGAGGAAACCTGGGTCGCCATGATGCTCGCCGAGGAATATGGCGTACCGGGCGTGCTAAGGTCCCCGCTGCTGTCGGCCGGCAGCACATTTGTCGCCTTCATCATCGCGGGGGCCGTCCCCCTCGTGCCATTCGTGGCTGGAAGCGAAACAGCGTTTGCGATCGCCTCGGTGACGGTCGCCACCGTGTTCTTCGCCATCGGGTCGCTGAAGAGCCTGTGGTCTCTCCAGCGCTGGTGGATCTCGGGCCTCGAAACGCTTGCGATCGGCAGTGCGGCCGCCGCCGTGGCGTATCTCGTCGGCTACCTGTTGCGAGGCCTCGGCGTGCCATAGCGGCCATGACCGCGCAGCGCTCTGGCTGGCCGATGCGGGCCCATGAGGCGCGATGGCCAAGGTGCGTCCCTGCCACGTGCGGCATGACTGCATCCTGATCGGGCTTGCGCGGGCGCTGGAAATCACCAACATCGCGCGACGCGGCGGGAGTTTCGCGCGTTCCTTCAGCGATCGACCTGCCTCCGGACCGTTTCGGCCAGCGGGTCGACGGCCGTCAAGATGGCACAATCATCGGAGCCGATCCGCATGACGACCGGGCAAGCAAGGCTCAAGGCAGCTGTCGCCCCTCTGTTGGCGCTGGCCGTGTGGAGCAGCGGCGCCATAGCGTCCGTATCGCTCACCAATCGCGATGACAAGGATCACAAGCTCACCATCGTCGAGGATGCCGGTGCCAAGACGACCGAGCACAACCTCAAGCCGATGCAGGTGCTCGAAGGGATCTGCCCCAAGGGCTGCATCGTTCGTATAGATGACAGTGAAGAGGACGAGTACGAGCTCGAGGCAGGTGACAAGGTCTCGATCGAGGAAGGCTACCTCTACTACGACGAGCCGGAAAACGCCCAGCCGGGTGCAGGTGGCGCCGCTGCGCCCGCCGAGCCGAAGAAGCCGTAGGAAGCAGAACGGAGCTGCGGCCTGCGTCTTGGCCGGCGGAGGAAACGAGCTGGGGAGGGGTTGGGGCGCCGGCTTCCCGCCGTAGTTCGCGTGCTATAAGGCCTCATGATGCCTTCGAATCGACCATTCCCGTCGGGTGCGCATCCGGCTGTGCCGGATGACGACGATATTCCCTTCGACCTCCCCGAGGCTCCGAAGGAGGGCCGGCACAGCTTGCCGCCGACAGCTGCGCCCGGGCCGGTCAAGCGCTCGATCTCCGAGCGGGCTCTTGCGGTAGCACAGGACCGCCCGCCGGTGCCCTACCTCGAAGGCCTCAATCCCGAGCAGCGCGCCGCCGTCGAGACGCTCGACGGCCCGGTGCTGGTGCTGGCGGGAGCGGGCACGGGCAAGACGCGCGTACTGACCACGCGCATCGCCCACATCCTGGCGACCGGGCGGGCCTATCCCTCGCAGGTGCTGGCCGTGACCTTCACGAACAAGGCCGCCCGCGAGATGAAGGAGCGCATCGGGCATCTGGTCGGCGGCGCGGTCGAGGGGATGCCCTGGCTCGGCACGTTCCACTCGATTGGGGTCAAGATCCTGCGCCGGCATCACGAGCTGGTGGGCCTCAAGTCGGGCTTCACCATCCTCGACATGGACGACCAGAATCGGCTCCTGAAGCAGGTGATCGAGGCGGAGGGGCTCGACAAGGACCGCTGGCCGTCCCGCCAACTCGCCGCGCTCATCGACAGCTGGAAGAATCGCGGGCTCGTGCCCGACAAGGTGCCGAAGGGCGAGAGCTTCGCTTTCGCCAATGGCAAGGGGTCGAAGCTCTATGCGGCCTATCAGTCGCGCCTCAAGGAGCTGAACGCCGCCGACTTCGGCGACCTGCTGCTCGAGTGCATCCGGCTGTTCCGGGAGAACCCGGACGTCCTTGCCGACTACCACCGGCGCTTCCGCTTCATTCTCGTCGACGAGTATCAGGATACCAACATCGCACAGTACCTCTGGCTACGCCTGCTCGCGCAGGGCTGCCCCAACGTGTGTTGCGTCGGTGACGAGGACCAGTCGATCTACGGCTGGCGCGGCGCCGAGGTGGATAACATCCTGCGCTTCGAGAAGGATTTTCCGGGTGCACAGGTGATCCGTCTGGAGCGCAACTATCGGTCCACCGGCCATATTCTCGGCGCCGCGGCCGGGATCATCGCCCGGAACAAGAGCCGCCTCGGCAAGACGCTCTTCACGGATGGCGAGCAGGGCGCTCCTCCGACCGTCACCGGCGTCTGGGACGACGAGGAGGAGGCGCGCACCATTGGCGACGCCATAGAGGGCCTGAAGAAGCAGCGTCACCCCTTGAACCAGATTGCCATCCTCGTGCGCGCATCGGCGCAGATGCGCGCTTTCGAGGATCGCTTCATCACCATCGGGATGCCCTATCGCGTCATCGGGGGGCCGCGCTTCTACGAGCGCCAGGAGATCAAGGACGCCATCGCCTATCTCGAGGTGACGGCCAATCCGGCAAACGACCTCAAGCTCGAGCGCATCGTCAACGTGCCGAAGCGTGGCCTGGGCGACACCTCCGTCAAGCGCATCCACGAGCTGGCCCGTGCCCGCCAGATTCCGATGCATCAGGCCGCGCGCGAGTTGGCTGAGACCGATGAGCTGCCGGCCAAGGCCAGGCGTGCACTCATTGGCCTCATCGCCCACCTGGAGCGGTGGCGCAGCCTCAGCGACCGCATGAAGCACACCGAGCTTGCGGAGCTGATCCTTGACGAGTCCGGCTACACGGCCATGTGGCAGGCCGACAAGAGCCCTCAGGCCCAGTCACGGCTGGAGAACCTCAAGGAGCTCGTGCGCTTCATGGACCAGTTCGAATCCCTCGCCGGCTTCCTCGAGCACGTGTCCCTCGTCGCCGATGCCGATCAAGGCAACGACGGCGATCGCGTCTCGATCATGACCTTGCATGCTGCCAAAGGGCTCGAGTTCGACACCGTCTTCCTGACGGGCTGGGAGGAGGGGCTGTTTCCGCACCAGCGCTCGATCGACGAAAGCGGCTCGGCCGGTCTCGAGGAGGAGCGCCGGCTCGCCTACGTCGGCATCACGCGGGCAAGGAAGCGCGCTCACATCTCGTTCGCGCAGAACCGGCGTACGCGCGGCCTCTACCAGTCGGCAAGCCCGTCGCGCTTCGTCGACGAGCTGCCCGAGGCGCACGTCGAGGTGATCGAGGCAAAAAGCCCATTCGGCGGTGCCTACGCCGGCCTCGGGCGGGCTAATCCCTACGGCGCCAGCCGTTTCGACGAAGGCCCCGGCGCGTTCCGCTCGAGCTATGACACGCCCGGATGGCAACGAGCCAAGCAGCAGACGGGGGGCGGCAGCGGCGCGTTTGCGGAGAGGCAGCGGGGCCATGGTGGCTCAGGCGGTGGCCCGGCCTCCCGGCATGGCAGGCCGGGCGGACCCGCCGGCGGCATGTTCGGTGCCCGTCGCAACTCGCGGCCGCTCACCATCGAAGGCGAGCTGATCGCCTCGTCGGCAGCGGAAGCATGCGACTACACGAAAGGCGACCGCGTCCAGCATCAGAAATTCGGCCCCGGCACCGTTGTGGCGGTCGACGGCAACAAGCTGACCATCGAGTTCGACGCCGGTGACAGGAAGCGCGTCGTCGCGAGCTTCGTTGAGCGGGCTTGAGACGAAGCTGCCGAGGTGCCTCGCGGGATCAGATCAGGCAGGCTTGCGTACCGAAATCGCCAGGAATGCCGCACCGATGTGTGTGACGCGCGAGATGCGTCGGTCAAGAGGTGCCATCAGGCGGGCGGCCGGCGTCCAGCGCGGATAATAGACCCCGCTCTCAAGTCGCTCGACCGTGAGGCCGGCGCCGGTCGCGAGACCGCGGAGCTCCGAAGGTGTGCGGAATACCCCTTTCTGCCACATGGCCGATCCGAGCCAGGCCCGGACGCGCCGCTCGGCAGCCCAGCTGCTCCACGCGCCAAGCTCGCCGATGACCAGCCGGCCACCTGGGCGCAGCACGCGGGCGATCTCCCGGAAGACGGGACGAGCGTCCCTGACGAAGCACAGGATGGTCACGGCGACGACGAGATCGAAGCGTTCCTCGGGAAACGGCAGGGCCTCCGCGTCGGCCACGGCGAGATCGACCTCGACACGCTCGGCCGAGATCCGACGCCTCGCGGCCTCGATCATCGCCGCCGAGCCGTCGATGGCCGATACTTGCGCCCGCCGCTTTGCGAGCTCCACGGCTAGATCGCCGTCGCCGCACCCGATCTCGAGCACGTTTTTTCCGGTCACGTCGCCCGCGAGCTCGAGAATGAGCCCGCGCTCGAGATCCTCCGTCAGCCGGCCGAGCTCCGTTGCCCGCCATCGGGCGTAGACGTCCGGTGTCAACTCGGGGACCGGACAGGCACGGTCCTCGTCGCCAGGAGCGCTCATGGCTTGCTCGCCTCCACAATCGCAGTGCGACAGGGACACTCGGCGACTGCGCGGGCACCGCGGTTGACGATGCTCAATCGTGCGCGGTGAGCGCGCGGTCAGACCGCGGTCATGAGCGCCGGGCGACGGGCCGGGCGATCCAGAAGCACGCGGGCGGCGACCCCCCCGGCGATGATCGATCCGAGCGCCAGCAGCGCGGCGAGGCTCAGCATCGAGATGCCCGCCAAGCCCGCGCCAACCGTGCAGCCGCCGGCAAGCACTCCGCCGACGCCCATGAGCGCGCCGCCTGCGAGATAGCGGCCCGTTCCGGTCTCGGCCGTAAAACCGGTAGGGGCGAGCCTGCGGGCGGCCAGTGCCGAAAGGAAACTGCCGGCGATGGCACCTGCCAGCAGCCCGACGCCGAAGGTCGGTGCAACCGCCGTTCCAGCCACCCACCAGAACAGCCCCTCGCTGGCGGCCGACGTGAAGGCCAGGGTCTCGAGCGGGATCGGCGCGAACTCGTCGTGCAGCACGAAGCCGGTCCCGAGCCAGCCGAGCGGTACCAGGGCCCCGATGCCCGCGCCCATGGCCAGATCTCGCCAGCCGGCGCGTGAGGTGACCGCCGCCACGAGCAGGGCCGCGACGATGATCGCTGCCCACAACGGTGCGCCACCCGGCACTGCCGCGAGCGAGGTCACCTTGCCGGTATCGATGACGAGACCGCCGATCCAGGCGCGGCCGGGAGCCAGGGCGCCCTTCAGCGTGGCGTGGGCGAGCACGGCGAACACGACCAGCGTCGCGACGGCGCGCAGGTTGCCCGTGCCCGCCAGGACTGTCAGTCGCGACGCGCAGCCGCGCGCCAGCACCATGCCCGCGCCGAACATCAGTCCGCCGGCGACGATGGCAACTGCCGGTAGCCGGGCCGACAGTAAGCGGTGTGAGGCGAGGTCGACCAGACCGGCACCGGCTATGGCCGTGGTGCCGGCGATTGCGATGGCGAGCGCCGCGGCCCAGACGCCGAGGGCAGGGCCACGTTCTCCCGGCTCGCCAGCGAGGCTGCGGCGGAGGCAGAAGCGGGAGCGCTCGGCGAGGAGGCCGAAGGCGAGACCCAGCACAGCGCCGAGCACGACAGCGGCGGCTTGAGGCGTCCAGCCGGCAAGACCGAGCTCGTGGAACATGATGCGGCTCCTGTATGGCGAGGGTGCCGTTCATGTAGCTAAAGTGAAAAATTATTTCAACAAAAGCGCAACATCGCGAAGAAATAGGATTGAGTAACGACGTGAATCGACCAATTGCAGTATAATCATGCGTGCAGTGGCTGGGCTCGGGCATGCGGTTCCAGGCAACGTCGGCATCGCGCAATTGCTGTCCCTGCCCGGTTGAGGACGATGCCTCAAACCGGTGGCGGCACGGCCCCACCATGCGCACGAGCGGCAGTCGCATACACCGCGACAAGGAGGGCCGCCACCAGGCAGAGGGCGGCGACGAGGTACGGCGCACCCGGCAGCGGCGCCCCCCAAGCTGGGGCGATGCCGAGTGCGAAAGCACCCGTGAAGAGACCTGGCCCGATGAGGCTGGCGACGCCCATCAGGCTGGCACCTGCCCCCTGCAGCCGTCCCTGCTGATCGCCCGCGACGAGCCGTGTCATCAAACCTTGCGCCGACGGCCCGATGAAACCCCACAGGCAGATCGCCAGCATGCCGAGCCAGAACAACTCGACACCCGGTGCGAACGCCAGCAGAGCGAGGCCGGCGATGCCGCAGCTCATGCCGACGAGCAGCATCGTGCGCTCGCCGAAGCGGGCCACCGCCGGCTTGACCAGCGCGCCTTGTACGATGCCCGAGCCGATGCCAAACGCGGCGAGCGCCAGCCCCACCTTTCCGGGTCCCCAGCCGAAGCGGTAGCCCGCATGCAGGACGAAGACAGCCGGAAAGACCGCATGCGCGACGTGGTAGAGGTACATTGCGATGGAGAGGCCGAGCAGCCGCCGATCGGAGCGCAATAGGCGCATCGCGGCGAGCGGGCTCGCCGATCGCCAGGCAAAGGCGCTGCGGCGCTCTGGCGGCAGGGATTCGGGAAGCACCAGCCAGCCATACGCCGCGCCGGCGAGGCTCAACGCAGCCGCCACCCAGAACGGCAGCCGCGGATCCTGCGCCCCGAGGAGACCGCCGAGAGCCGGTCCGAGCACGAAGCCTGCACCGAAGGCCGCACCAATCAGCCCGAACTTGCCGGCCCGCTCCGAGGCTGGTGTCACGTCGGCGATATAGGCGCCCGCCGTCGAGAACGTGGCCGCCGTGATGCCCGACAGCACACGCCCGACGAACAGCCACGCGAGACTCGGCGCCAATGCCATCAAAATGTAGTCGAGGCCGAGTCCAAGGCTGGATCCGAGCAGCACCGGCCGGCGCCCCACCGCGTCGGAAACCGCTCCGAGCAACGGCGAGAACACGAGCTGCATCAGCGCCCATACGGTCCCGAACAGGCCGAGCACCAGGGCCGCATGCTGCGTGGAGCCGGCCATCTGCTCGACCAGCTTCGGCAGGACAGGAATGACGAGGCCCAACGCCATCACGTCGAGCAGCACCGTGATCAGCACGAAAGCGACGGCGGCGGGCCGTGGCCCTTCGGTTGGCTTGCTCATCGGCTCTCCGCCTCGGGGGGCATCGGGGCTACGTGCCGGCCGTTGCTCGCTGTCTCGAAGGGTGGCCATCCCCCCGTCTGCCGCAAGGCCTCGCCGAGCGCAATGGCTGCCGCGACCGCGATGTTCAACGACCGCAGGCCGGCGCGAATGGGGATCGCCACCCGCGCATCGGCCAGGGCGTGGACGTGAGCGGGAACGCCAGCGCTCTCGCGCCCGAGCAAGATCGTATCGCTGGCCGCAAACTCGAAGCTCGCGTGGGCCACGGTACCGTGGGTTGTGAGCAGCACCAGGCGTCCAGCCGGGCGCACCGCGACGAATGCGTCGAACGAGCTGTGTCTGCAGATCTCGACCGCAGCGAGGTAGTCGAGCCCCGCGCGCCGCAGCGCCCGGTCCGTCATGTCGAAGCCGGTCGGGCCGATCACGTCGACGGGCACACCGAGGCAGGCCGCCAGCCGCAGTATCGTGCCCGTGTTCTGCGGAATGTCCGGCTGATAGAGGGCAATGCGCATCGGTCGGCCCTCGCTGGCTGCTGTCCTGCCGTTCCTCGTAGGCTACAGACGATTGCGCTGCAATTGCCGCCCCGGCATTCTCGCCTCACGGCTCACGGGCGGCACGCGGATCGAGGCGAGACATGGACCCGACACTGACCGACGACCAGCGCTCGATCCAGGAGACGGCGCGGCGCTTCGCCGCCGAGCGTATTGCCCCAGGATACATGTCCCGGGAGCAGCAGGGCCGCATCGACCGATCCTTGATCCGCGAGATGGGTGGGCTCGGCCTGATTGCGCCGGAGCTGGCTGAGCGCTTCGGCGGTCTCGGCGTGACGAGCTTGACAAGTGGTCTCATCTCCGAGGCCATCGGCTACGCCGACGTCAACGTCGCCTATGTCCAGCTTCTCGCCTCGCTCAACGGCAAGATCATCGCGGCTCATGCCAAGCCGGAGCTCGCTGAGCATTGGCTGCCACGGCTGACCGCGGGTGAGGTCGTGACCTGTCTCGCGCTCACCGAGCCGCGCGGCGGCTCCGATGCAGCCAATCTTGTCCTTTCGGCGCGACGGGACGGCGACCGCTACGTCCTCCGAGGCGAGAAATCGTCGATCAGCATGGCCGATCAATCCGACGCCATCGTCCTCTTCGCCCGCACCGGCGCCATCGAGGCCGGCGCCCGCGGCGTGACGGCGTTCCTGGTGCCCACCGCCACGCCCGGCATCAGCATTCGTCGCTACAAGGACCTCGGCAGCCACTGCGTCGGGCGCAGCTCGATCTTCTTCGATGACGTCGTCGTGCCCGCCGCGTGGCGCCTCGCCGAGGAGGGCATGGGTTTCATCCAGGTCATGCAGGGCTTCGATTTCAGCCGTGCCCTGATCGGGCTGCAGGTGCTCGGTGCCGCCCAGGCATCGCTCGACGAGACGTGGCCCTACATCAAGGAGCGCCGGGCGTTCGGCGCGCCGCTCGCCCGCAACCAGGGCGTCACGTTCCCGCTGGCTGAGGCCGAGACCCTGATCGCGGCCGCCCGCCAGCTCTGCTACCACACGCTACGCCTCAGGGACGCCGGCCAGCCGCACACGGCCGAGGCCGCGATGTGCAAATGGCTGGCGCCGAAGACCGCCGTCGACGTGATCCACACCTGCCTGCTGACGCACGGCCACTACGGCTGGTCGCTGGATCTTCCCCACCAGCAGCGCTTGCGCGACGTCATGGGCCTCGAGATCGGCGACGGCACCGCGCAGATCATGAAGCACATCGTCTCCCGCGAGCGCCTCGGCGGCCGGAGCGGATGAGGGGGGCGGTCACATGAGGAACGCCCGTCCCGAGAACGGCGCGTCGCCGGCAGGGCCCATCGGGAGCATTGACCACGGTCCTGGCTCAGCTTGCGGCGGCGACGTGCTCCATGGTCGCTGCGGTCCATCCCGTCGATTGCTCCTCGACGGCGGAGGGGAGAAGCCCGCACAGCCGGACAAGCCGGCTGCCATGTAGCTCCGGCCCACCCCCATGCCGGTCGAGGGAAGGCCCGGCTCGGCAAGCCGACCGGACCCGACACTTCGCTGCGCTTCTTGCCGCGGCCCCGTGCCTTTCAAGGCCGCGCCCGGCGCCTCGTCACAGAGACCCGAGGCTCTCCTCAGGCCACCTTGACGAGTCGCGGGCCCCGCGCGGGCGGGGCGCCGCGCTCATGCGCCTCCGCTTCCTCGAGCTCGGCGGCGGCGATGGCACGGGCGAGCGCGGCGTGCAGTTCCTTGGCGGTGTCCAAGGTCAGCTCCACCGCCGCGCGGGCGCCGGGCTCGAGCGTCGTGTTGGTGAAGTCCAGCGTGATCACGTCGCCGAGGTGGGCGTGGCGGGCGTGGTCGTAGGCGACCACGGCCTGGTTGAGCGGAAACCACTCGTCCCCGCGCTTCCCCATGCCTTCGGCGCGGGCGAGCTCGACGATCGATGTACACATGGCCTTTGCCTCACTTGCCGAGCTGCTTGCCGAGGAAGCCCCACACCTTGCTCCAGCCGTCCATTGCCTGCTCGGGCCGGTAGAGTGGCCGGTGCCAGTAGAAAATGCCGTGGCCGGCGCCGTCGTAGCGGTGGAACTCGTACGTCTTGCCGTGCTTCTTGAGCTCCGCCTCGTGCTGGTCGACCTGCTCGGGCGAGGGCGCCCGATCGTCGTTGCCGAAGATGCCGAGCAACGGGCAGGAGAGATCCTTGGTCATGTCGATCGGCGCGACGGGCGTCTTGGTGTTGAGCTCCTCCTTGCCCATCACGACGCGGCCACCCCACAGGTCCACGCAGGCGTCGACGTCCTTGCGCTGGCAGGCGTAGATGAAGGCGTGCCGCCCTCCCGAGCACGAGCCGAAGATGCCGACCTTGCCGTTCAGGCCCTGCTGCCCGCGCATCCAGGCGACCGCGGCGGCGGTGTCGCCGACCATCTGGCTGTCGGGAATGCCGCCGTCGGCGCGCACCTTGGCCGCCACGTCGTCCGGATTGCCGGCTCCGGCGCGCTCGTAGAGGTTCGCGCAGATGGCGATGTAGCCGTGATGGGCGAAGCGGCGCGTCGTCTCAATGTAGAACTCGCTCCAGCCGGGCAGATGATGGACCAGCACGACGCCCGGGAAGGGGCCGTTGCCCTCGGGGCGAGCCGTGTAGGCTGTGATGGGCGTGCCGCCGTCGCCCTTGAGTGTGACGTTGGCGCAGGTCATGCCGCGGTAAAAGGACATCGTGCTACCTCCATTGACGCTCGTGCTCATGGGCGGCCTGCACGCCATGGCGCATGTCGCAGGCCGCCGCCATCGACGTCGCAGGGATACTATTGCCCGATCGCTCGGGCGTGCAATGCTGACGCACGAAGCCTGTACCAGCCGGGGAGCGTCCATGAGGATCACCAGGGTTTCTGCCATTCCGATGTCGGCCCCGGTGCCGCCGGAGAAGCGCCACCGCACCGACCTCGGCACCAAGGTCAAGAGCGACGCCACCCTGATCCGGGTCGAGACGGACAACGGGCTCGTGGGGCTCGGCGCGGCTCTTGGCTCGCCGCCCGTCGTGAAGGCCATCGTCGAGCATGAGCTGGCGCCGGAGGTGGAGGGCGAGGATCCGCTCTTCTCCGAGCTGATCTTCGAGAAGATGTACAATGGCTCACGCGCCGAGCCGGCCCTCGCCCGTGGCGTCACGCAGGCCGACGAGAGTCGCCGGCGAGGCATGGCGATGGAGGCCATCGCCGGCGTCGACATCGCCGTCTGGGATGTGAAGGCGCAGGCGCTCGGCATTCCGCTCTATCAGGCGCTCGGCGCAGTGCGCTCCTCGGTGCGCGGCTATGCGTCCGGCGGCTGGGCTCCCGGCGACGAGGCCGAGGCGGAGCTTGGTGGCTACGCGTCCAAGGGCTTCACGGCCTGCAAGATGCGCGTGGTCGGCCGCGACGGCTTCTCGATCGAGAAGTGCGTCCGCCGTGTGAAGGCCGCGCGACGCGGCATCGGCCCGAACGTGGAGCTGATGATCGACGCCCACGGGTCGCTGGAGGTTGCCGTGGCGATCCGGCTCGCAAAGGAGCTGGAGGGCTACGACATCGCCTGGTTCGAGGAGCCGGTGACGCCGGACGATCACGCCGGGCAGGCCGAGGTGCGGCGCGCGACGACGATTCCCATCGCGTCGGGCGAGCGCGAGTTCACGCGCTTCGATTTCGCAGACCTGCTCGAGAAGCGCGCGCTCGACATCGCGCAACCCGACGTGGCGCGTGCAGGCGGCCTCACCGAGATCCGCCGGATCGCCGCACTCACCTCCACCTACGGCGTGCGCCTCGCGCCGCATGCCTGGGGCAGCGGCATCCTGTTCGCGGCGTCGATCCACACCGCCATGTCGTCGCCCAACTGCCATATCCTCGAGGTCACGCAGGGCTACATGCCCATGATGTGGGAGCTGCTGGCCGAGCCGTTCGACATCCGTCCAGACGGGACCGTGCACGCCCCCGACCGGCCGGGACTGGGCTTCACACTCCGCGCCGACGCCCTCGACAAGTTCAAGTACCTGCCGGGGCCGGAGTTCGTGTTCTAGGGCAATCGGCGTCGTTGCGGGCGTTGCCTCCTGCCATGGGCTGGTCCACTGTCGAAGCTATGAGACAGCCCGAGACGAGGACGCCATGGCAGCGGCACGCGACGACCAGGTTTCGCAAGCGACGGCCGGCGGTGCGACGTGCTGCTCGTCCCAGGCGCCTCACGGTTCGCACCGCCATCCGCTCGATCCCCTCGACGGTGATGAGCTGGCGCGCGCTGCCGCAATCGTCAACGAGGCGTTCGGCAGGGACGAGCCCGTGCGCTTCGAGCGGATCGAGGTGGCCGAGCCGGCGAAGGCTTTCCTCCGCGCCTGGAAGCCGGGCGATGCCTTCGAGCGGCAGGCCCGTTTCGCAGTCTTCCGACGGGGCCGCCTCGGCGTGACAGAAGGCATCCTATCGCTGGATCAGGCCCGAGTCCTCGAGTCCCGTCATTTGCCCACCGCGCGGCCGATGATCATGCTCGAGGAGTTTCTCGAGGTGGAGACGGCGGTCAAGGCGGACCCGCGCTTCATCGCGGCCTGCAAGCGTCGCGGCATCGAGGACGTCGGCATGGTCTGCGTCGATCCATGGTCGGCCGGCTCGTTCGACATTCCCGGCGAGGAGGGCCGGCGGCTGTCGCACACCTTCGCGTGGCTGCGCACGCGGCCGGACAGCAATTACTATGCGCATCCGATCGAGGGCGTGAACGCGGTGGTCGACGTCGACACCATGGAGGTGATCCGCGTGGACGACCATTACGAGGGGCGCGATCCGCTGCCCGTACCCATGACGCGCAACGAGTACGATGCTCGCTTCAAGGAGCGCTTCACGCCAGCCGGCAAGCCGCTCGACATCGTGCAGCCCGAAGGCCCGAGCTTCACGGTCGAGGGGCGCCGGCTCCGTTGGATGGGCTGGGACGTGCTCGTCGGCTTCAACAGCCGTGAAGGCCTCATCCTCCACGACCTCGGGCATTCGGTCGGCGGCGAGCGTCGCAAGATCATGCATCGGGCCTCTCTGGCCGAGATGGTGGTCCCCTACGGCAGCCCCGAGCGGGCTCACTACCGCAAGAACGTCTTCGACATCGGCGAGTATGGCCTCGGCAAGCTCGCCAACTCGCTGCGCCTCGGCTGCGATTGCCTTGGCGCCATCCACTACATGGATGCCTGGGTCAACGGCATCGACGGTACGCCCGTCAAGATCGAGAACGCCATCTGCATCCACGAGGAGGACTTGGGGATAGGCTGGAAGCATTGGGACTGGCGCACGGACGTGGCCGAGGTCCGCCGCCTGCGCCGTCTCGTGATCTCCTCGATCTCGACGGTCGGAAACTACGAGTACGCATCCTATTGGTATCTCTACCAGCACGGCGGCATCGAGCTCGAGATGAAGGCGACCGGCATCATCAACACGGTCGGTTGCGAGGCAGGCAAGCCGAGCAGGTACGGCAGCGAGGTCATGCCGGGCGTGATGGGGCAGATCCATCAGCATCTCTTCTGCGCACGTCTCGACATGGAGGTCGACGGCCCCGAGAACTCGGTGGTCGAATGCAATGTCGTCGTGCCGCCCGCCGGCCCGGAAAACCCCTACGGCAACGCCTTCTACGAGGAGCAGACCGTGCTCTCGACCGAGAAGGCCGCCCGCCGCCGCGCCGACCCGTCGACGATGCGCTATTGGAGGATCGTCAATCCGGGCAAGCGCAATGCGGTCGGCAAGCCGACCGCCTATAAGCTCGAGCCGACGCACGCGGTCACAGTTTTCACCGATCCTGCCAGCCGGTCCGGGCAGCGCGGCGGCTTCATCTACAATCACCTCTGGGTGACGCCATTCGCACCCGACGAGCGCTATCCGGCCGGCGACTACGTCAATCAGTCCGAGACGGGACTGGGGCTGCCACAATGGACCGAGGCCGACCGGCCAATCGAGAATGCCGACATCGTCGTCTGGCACGTCTTCGGCCTGCACCATCCCGTGCGGCTCGAGGATTTTCCCGTGCAGCCGGTGGTGACGTGTGGCTTCAAGCTGATGCCGTCCGGTTTCTTCGACAAGAACCCCATGATCGACGACGCGCCCACGCGGAACGCGGCGAGCTGTTGCGTCTAGGAGGCCGATCGGCTGAGATGGACGCAATCTCCGCATCCTGCGTGGACGTGCGCCAGTCTGCAAGCGAGCGGCTGGCACGCGACCGCTGCCAGGAGGCGTCTCCACCCGCCGCACGCGTGCGCCAGCACGGCGACCGTTCGAGGCTCGCTCGACTGGACGCCATCCACACGAAAGCAACGACATGAAAATCACCGGAACCTGGAAGCTCCTGCGCACCAAGGCCGAGGCCGAGGACGGCTCGGCCCTGCCGCCGCCATTCGGCGGCGATCATGTCATCGGCCGGCTCGTGCTCGGCGCGGATGGCCGCATGATGGGGGCCATCATGGACGGACGCCCGGAGATCCCGCCGGGGGAGCAGCGCCAGCGCTCGTTCTACAGCGGGCTCTACACGTTCGATGGCAAGCAGCTCGTCACGCGCGTCGACGTCTCGATCGATGCCGACCGCGTCGGCTCCGACCAGGTCCGCGACGTGAGCTTCGAGGGCGCTCTCATGGTCCTGCGCCCACCGCTCCGCAAGTACCACGGCCGGATGGAGAAGCATTCGCTGTGGTGGGAGCGGATCGGGGATTGAGCGGCCGCTGGTCCCCGTTGCCTTCCCCGCCGATCCGGTCACAATACTTGCCCTGAGCTCCATATCCACGACCAGCGACCCGTAGAGAACCGATGGCAATCAACAAGATCGTCAAGACTTTCGCCGACGCTATGGCCGGCATCAAGGACGGCTCCACCGTCCTGATCGGCGGCTTTGGCGCGGTCGGCCAGCCGAACCACCTTCTCGACGCCCTGACCGAGCAGGGGGCCAAGGATCTCACCATCGTCGCCAACAATGCCGGCACGGGCCGCGAGACGGGCATCGCCAGGCTGATGGATATGGGCCGGGTCCGGCGGATCGTCTGCTCGTTTCCGCGCAGCGCGGGCTCTGTGGTGTTCGAGGAGCTGCATGGCGCCGGCAAGCTCGAGCTGGAGCTCGTCGCCCAGGGCACGCTCGCCGAGCGCATCCGGGCGGGCGGCGCCGGCATCCCCGCCTTCTATACCGCCACCGCCTACGGCACCTACATCGGCGAGGGCAAGGAGGTCCGCGAGTTCAAGGGTCGCAAGTACATCCTCGAGGAGGCGATCAAGGCCGATGTCGCGCTCGTCGAGGCGTGGCAGGCCGACCGCTGGGGCAACCTCCGCTATCGGACCAGCGGCCGCAATTTCAACCAGCCGATGGCGACGGCCGCCGACCTCACCATCGTGCAGACGCAGCACGTCGTGGAGCTGGGCGACCTCGGGCCCGACGATATCCACACCCCCGGCATCTATGTCGACCGCGTCATTCACGTCCCCTATGGCGATCCACCCGCCGCGGCGCCGCTCGCGGACTGAGCCCGTCGAAACCGAGTGAGCTCACGCTCTAGTGGCCCCCGAGCCAGACTGAGAGACTCCCATGACCGCCACCGCTACCGCGAAGACCGCCGCTCCCGCCGCCGACAACATCAAGGGCTGGGGCCGCAAGGAGATGGCCAAACGCCTCGCCGACGACATCCCCGAGGGCTGGTACGTCAACCTCGGCATCGGCATTCCGCTGCTGGTCGGCGACTACGTTCCGCCGGACCGCGAGGTGATCCTGCAGTCCGAGAACGGCATCCTCGGCATGGGGCCGCTGCAGACCAAGCGCACGTTCGATCCATGGATCGTCAACGCGGGCAAGCAGAACGTGACGTTGAAGACCGGCGCCTCGATCGTCGGCCACGCCGACAGCTTCGCCATGATCCGCGGTGGGCACCTGGATCTCTGCGTGCTCGGCTCGTTCGAGGTTGCATCCAACGGCGACTTCGCCAACTGGACGACCTCGCTCAAGTCCGTGCCGGCCGTCGGCGGCGCCATGGACCTCGCCGTCGGCGCCAAGCGCATCTGGCTGCTGATGGAGCACACTTCGAAGGACGGCAAGCCGCGTCTCCTCGAGAGATGCACCATGCCGCTGACCGCGCCCGGCGTCGTGAAGCGCGTCTATACCAACCTCGCCGTCGTCGACATCACGGCCCGCGGCTTCGAGCTTGTCTCGATGACACCCGAGATCACCTTCGAGGCGCTGCAGGCCCGCACCGGCGCAAAAATCCACCGCAAGGATTGAGCCCGCGCAAATTCCAGCGCCGGATGCGGTGACAGGCTCGAGCTGATGCCGCCCCCCATCGAGGACCCGTCCATGACCGTCGACCAGAAGAACTACAAGTACCTGAAGATCCTCCGCCCCAAGGACGGCCTCCTCGAGGTGGTGCTGTCGAACCCCGGCAAGCTCAACTCGGTGACCGTTGACGGCCACGCCGAGCTGGCCCGCATCTGGCCCGAGATCGACCGCGACGAGAGCGTGCAGGTCGTCCTCCTGCGCGGCGACGGCGGCACCTACTCGGCAGGCGGCGACCTCAAGCTCGTCAACGAGATCGCGGCGAGCTGGGAGACGCGCATGCGCGTCTGGAAGGAGGCCTCCGACGTCGTCTATGGCGTCGTCAATTGCGCCAAGCCGACGGTCTGCGCCATGGAAGGCGTCTCGGTCGGCGCCGGCCTCGCCGCGGGGCTCCTGTGCGACATCACCATCGCCGGCCGCAACACCCGCATCATCGACGGTCACACGCGCCTCGGCGTCGCTGCCGGCGACCACGCTGCCATCATCTGGCCGCTGCTGATCGGCATGGCCAAGGCCAAGTACTACCTGATGCTGTGCGAGATGCTGAAGGGCGAGGAGGCCGAGCGTATGGGGCTCGTCTCGCTCGTCGCCGACGACGACAAGGTGATCGAGACCGCCTACGGCGTCTGCGACAAGCTGCTGGCGGGCGCCCAGACCGCGATGCGCTTCACCAAGCATTCCCTCAACAACTGGCTGCGCATGGCCGGCCCGACGTTCGACGCCTCGCTGGCGCTCGAGTTCATGGGCTTCGGCGGCCCGGAGATGAAGGAGGGGCTCGCCAGCCACGTGGAGAAGCGCAAGCCGAAGTTCCCGCCGAAGGCACCGTACTGAGGCCCGGCGGACCAGGTGTCGTCCGTGTCGCCGTGACAGCGTGCGCCCCCTGATCCGTCCAAGGCGCTCGCGCTGCCTCGAAGTCAGATGATCCAAAGGCCTCGACATGGCCCACCAGCATCCCGGGGGTGCGAGTCCCGGTCACGACGATCACGGTCACGCCAGCCAACGTCGCCACGCCCATGCGCACGCCGAGGATGCCGGCGAGCGTCAGATCGGTATCGCCGCGCTGCTGACGCGTGGCTTCATGCTGGCCGAGGTCGTCGGCGGCCTCGTCTCCGGCTCGCTGGCGCTGATCGCGGATGCCGGCCACATGCTGACCGACTTCGCGAGCCTTTCCCTGGCCTGGTACGGCTTCCGACTGGCGCGACGCCCGGCCGACTGGCGCCGGACCTATGGCTACGACCGCTTCTCGGTCCTCGCAGCCTTCACCAACGGCATCGCGCTGTTCGCGATCGCCGCCTGGATCGTGGTCGAGGCGTGGCACCGCCTCGGCTCGGACACCGAGGTTCTGGGCGGCGTCATGCTCTGGGTGGCGCTGGCGGGGCTCGTCGTCAACATCATTGCGTTTCGCATCCTGCACGGCAGCAACGATGTGAGCCTCAACGTGCGCGCCGCGGCGCTGCATGTGACCGGCGATCTGCTGGGCTCCCTGGCTGCGCTCCTGGCGGCGGTCGTCATCATCCTGACGGGATGGACGCCGATCGACCCTATCCTCTCCGTCCTGGTCGCGCTGATCATCCTGCGCTCCGCCTGGACGATCGTCGCCGAGAGCGGCCACATCCTCCTTGAAGGAGCACCCGAGGGCATCGACAGCCGGGCCGTCGCCGCAGATCTGATGGCCGCCGTTCCGGGCGTGCACGACGTGCATCATGTCCACGCCTGGTCGATCAGCGAGTCCCGCCCGATGATGACCTTGCACGCGCGCATCGCGGAGACCGCCCCGCCCGAGCAGACGGTGGCGGCCCTGAAGCGCCGTCTCCACGATCGCTTCGGCATCTCGCACGCCACCATTGAGATCGAGCGCGAAGGCTGCGCGGACGAGCATCTTCCCCCGTAGTGAGCCGGCGGCGCCGACGCAGGCGCCGCCCCACGGGACGCGCCGGTCAGTCGATCAGCCGCCCCTTCTCGTCCCGGATCTCCGGCCCGTCGACACGCGCCCGGCCGTCTCCGAACTCGGCGTCGCGCGCCTGCAGCGCCGCTTTCAGTCCCTGCTCCTGCGCGAGCTTGCGGAACCGCTGCGTGCCCGGCGCCAGATGCGCGCGCCCGTCGTTCTCGGCGGCGAGCCGCTGCAAGGTGCGCGCGCCCATCAGCTCGAGGCCCAGATTGACGATGCGCTTGTTGGCGGCGAGGAGATCGGGATCGATCTTCGCCAGACGGCTGGCGAGCCCCTCGACCTCGTTGCGCAGATGCTCGGGCGGCACCGCCTTCATGACGAGCCCGATCATCTGTGACTCGCGGCCCGTGATCGTGTCGCCCGTCATCAGCAGGCGCTTCGCCCACTGCGGCCCGCAATTGTAGAGCCACATCTGATTGGGCAGCGAGCCCAGGTCGCGCGCCGGCGGAAAGCCGATGATGGCGTCGTCCGCGGCGATGACGATGTCGGCCAGCAGCGCGATATCGGAGCCGCCGGCGATGCAGAAGCCGTGCACCTCGGCGATCACCGGCTTGTGCATGTCGAACAGCACCATGCGCAGCCGCTGCGCATACTCGAGCCGCCAGATGTCGTCGTCGATGGTGGGATTGTTATAGATGCCGCCATTGCGGTAGACGCGACCCTCGGGGCCGGCGTTCGTTCGCGGCTGTGGCGTGGGCGAGATGTCATAGCCGGCGCAGAACGACTTGCCCGCGCCCCGGAGGATGACGCAATGCACCGACTTGTCGTTGTCGGCCTCCCAGAGCGCGTCGTTCAGCTCCTGCAGTAGCGGAATCGACAGCGCGTTGCGCTTCTCCGGCCGGTTGAGCGTGATGCGCGCGCGGCCTTCCGCCGCCTCGTAGAGAATGTGCTGATAGGCGGTCATGGGCTTCGGCTCCCGGTGCAGATTGCTTGCGTCGGGGGCGATGATGGCGGAGGCAGGGGTGAGGTGGCAACGGCGGCGGGATAGGGGGCGGGCGGGGGCGAGGCATAGCCGCTGCTGCGACGTTGAGGGATCAGTGGGGATGAACGACGTTCCTATGCAGGAGCGGCTATCGGGCGGTTTGAAATTGACCGGCCAGCACGTTCTGGCGATATGTCTCTTGTTGGGGGCAGTCTTGCCGTGCTCGAACGACCGAGTTCGGCGGCAGATGACCCGGAGCAGTCCTGAGCAAGTGCAGCATCACGCGGCAAATTTCGAGCGCCATGCAGGAATACTGGACATCGACGACACGAGCTGTTTGATCTTGTCCGGAGCAATGACAAGAGACCGAAAGTCTCGTCGCCGACAACGGCCGGAAACTGCTGGCTTCGCAGCCGGCCAGGGCGCAGGTCGCCTTCACCGGGCCGGCCGATACCGCCAAGCCGAAGCAGCACATTCTCGCCGTCGGCATCCAAAGCCTTCGGCGAGCTCGCGCTCGCGGTGACCCGACACGCGAAAGATCCCGGATTAACCGCGCCGGGCGCGGCTTCCGGAGTTCGAAAACCCATCGAGTCCCCGGCCGGAGCGAGACCACAGGCGCGCGCGTGGCGCAGAGCCGGGGCCATTCGCGGTGGCGTTACTCAGTAGGCACACAGGCCTTCGATCAGATGCCGCCCCAAGGCCTTGAAGCTTGACTGGCCGTTCTCCTTAAACGGCTCGAGCCCCGTTTGTGCCGGCTTCGTTATGTCCTTGCCGAGCTTTCGGGCTTCATTGGCCAAGTCTAAAACGAAGTCACCGTTGACTTTGTATTGACCGATCACCTTTCCGACCCGTTCACCCGTCGGAAAATCCGCGATTACAGTATCGTAACAGTCCTTGTCAGAATCGAACAGCGTTTCGTTGGTGCCTTTCTTGAACGCCCCGGTCGTCGCGCACATTCCCTCCAAAATGTGCAGACCGAAATTCTCCGGATCGAGGTCCTTGAATTTATCCTTGAAGGACGACATTTGCCGCCCCTTGCGCACGATTTTCAAGAAATCGTCTTTTTTGTTCTTTTGACTCTTGAGATCGGAATGCTCGATCGCGTATTGGCCAAGAGCTTTCTGCTGATTCGAATCGATCCGATTGGTCAGGATCGCAAGACAAATGGCATTGATGTCGTGTGACATCGGATTATTCGACTTTTGTGCATGGCTCGCGTCCGGCGCCATCGTCAGGCCGGCGATTAAGAGCCCGGCGGCCGCAAAACTTTCACGCAAAACTCGCATAGATCACTCCGTTTCGACTAAGCGGCACGCACCGACGGCAACGAGGGCTTAACCCGGACCGACGAACGACTAGCCGGCATTTATTGGAAATACCGTACCTCGACCCAGCCCTTCTGCTGGCCATAGGTGACCTCCTGCCAGAAGGTATCGCCACTGTATTTGGGTGGTGTCGCCGTCAGAATGACTGCAGCGCCCGACGGAACGGTCGTGACGAAATTGTCGGTATTGGCCTGCTCATAGATGAAGATGACCCCATCGTTCTCGTCTTTCAGGATCTTGCTGACGGTCCCGCCGGGCTTGGCTCCGCCGGGGAAGAAATATTGGTAGTCGACCCATCCCGTTTTCGAGTCGTAGTTGATTTCCTGCCATACGGTGCCGCCGGCCCGAGAGGGTGGCTTGACCGTCACCATCACGGTCTCTCCGGAGGGTATCAATCCCTGTGACACGCCGTTCGGCTTGTCGTAAACGGTGACCATTTCGCCCGTCGGATGCGTCACCTTCTTCGGAGTGGGCTGCTTCGGCGGAGCGGGAGGAAGGGCCGTTACGAGCTCGATGAATTTCTTGGTCGTCAGGTCGTAGAGCGTATCGAGCGTCGCCTTGTCTTTGGCCTCGTCCCGAAGCTTCAGGAAATACGTGTATTGGGCTTTGAGACCTGGACTGGCCCCGCCGTCACCGCCGAGCAGGGCATATAATTTTGCCGCCATCTTATCCTTGTCTAGCAAACCCTTGGTGCCGGGAGCCGGCGTGTCGAAGCAAACCAGGAATTGGCCGAGCGTATCGGGCCCCTTGGTATCACACCAATGGGGAGCCTGTGCCGATGCTGCAGTCTGACCGATGCTCAGCAACACCGCCGCCGATACGGCACGCGCCACGACGAGGCCGACTCGTTTTTCAGGATCGCGTATCGATGGGGATGCGCTGCGGCTGCACAGGGATCGAAACCTCATCAGCGCACTCCTCGAAACACACGACCACCGATTTCGCCTCATATCGACCCGAAGCTACCCCCCCCTGGTCATCCGTCGAGATCGATTCGTCGGACTACAAGAGGATCCGCTGTCGTTGCGCTGATTTTGCCACACAACTCCGACGCCGCTGCCTCAAGTGGCATTTTCCCGGGAATACCTACGATCGACTTTCTGTGGCGCCAGGCGACGAACGCTGACGCGTGTGTCACCCTGCACGCGGAAGATCCCGGAAAACCGCGCCGACATCGCGGTTTCCGGGACCCCGGACACTATCGGGTCCCCGACCGGAACGAGCGTGCGCAGGGCGCGCAGCGGGGAGCAAGGCTGCACGGTAGATAATGCACCATTGGTCCAGACATGCCGAATGATATATCGGCGACATGCACGCACGCATCGGTTTCTGGGATGCCGCAACGTTGTGCGATGCACCATCCGAGTCGTGGCGTTAGGTCGCTCTTGGCCCTGCTCGAAAATGAGTACGGAAGCGGTCTCGGATGACAAGCTGCCATCGACGCCGTGACCTGTAAAAAATGATGTTGTTGCGGCGCACACGTCGCTGGTGGTGGTGCCCTGCAGTTTTGCAACATGGGTGTTGAGCCTCGGCACTGATTGGGTCAAGACGCACGGTCAGACGGCTGAGTGCAGACCGACGCGATAGGATCGAAAGCGGTCGCCAGAAGCCGGATCGGGGCCAGCCGTCGCCGACCCTGCACCGCACGCCACGATACCCTCAGAACTGCAGCCGGTTCGCCCGGATCACCTGGGGGAGGTCGCGCACCTTGGTCAGCACCTCCTCGGCCACCGGCTCGTCGAGGGAGACGAGGCAGATGGCGTCGCCGCCGGGCTTGTCGCGGCCGAGGTTCAGCGTCGCGATGTTGACGCCGGCCTCGCCCATCAGCAGGCCGAACTGGCCGATGAAGCCCGGCTTGTCGGCGTTGCGGATGAACAGCATATGCGGCGACACCTCGAACTCCATGTTGATGTCACGCACCTGGATGAAGCGCGGGCGCCCGTCCGAGAACACCGTGCCGCCGACCGACCGGTCGTACTCGTCGGAGCTGACCGTGAGCTTGACGTAGCTCTCGTAGGTGCCGTCCTGGCCGCGGGTCGTCGTCTCGATCTTGAGCCCGCGCTGCTCGGCGACCGACACGGCCGACACCATGTTGATGCCGTCGCCCATGTGCCACCTGAGCACGCTCGCCACCGCCGCCGCCGTGATCGGCTTGACGTTGAGCTCGGCCACCGCGCCCGAGTACTCGATGCGAATGCCCTTGATGGTCCGCTCCGTGAGCTGTCCGGCGAACGAGCCGAGCTGCTCGGCGAGCTTGACGAACGGGCGCAGCCGCGGCGCCTCCTCGGCCGTGATCGAGGGGAAGTTGACCGCATTCGAGATGGCGCCCTTGAGCAGGTAGGCCGACATCTGCTCGGCGACCTGAAGCGCCACGTTCTCCTGCGCCTCGCTGGTCGCTGCGCCGAGATGCGGCGTGCAGATGAGGTTCGGCGCCCCGAACAGCGGATTGGAGGTCGCGGGCTCCTCCTCGAACACGTCGAGCGCCGCGCCCGCGGCCTGGCCCGTCCTCAGCGCCTCGAGCAGGGCCTTCTCGTCGACGAGCCCACCGCGCGCGCAGTTGATGATGCGCACGCCCTTTTTCATCCGTGCGAAGGCCGGCGCTGCGATGATGTTCCTCGTGCGGTCTGTCAGCGGCGTGTGCAGCGTGATGAAATCCGCCCTCGCCAGCAGCTCGTAGAGCTCGACCTTCTCGACGCCGAGCGCCATCGCCCGCTCGGCCGAGAGGAACGGATCGTAGGCGACGACCTTCATCTTGAGGCCGACGCCGCGGTCCGCGACAATGCCGCCAATATTGCCGCAGCCGATCACGCCGAGCGTCTTGCCGTAGAGCTCGACGCCCATGAAACGGGATTTCTCCCACTTGCCGGCCTGAGTGGAGCGGTCGGCCTCGGGGATCTGGCGGGCGAGCGCCATCATCATGGCGATGGCGTGCTCGGCGGTGGTGATCGAGTTGCCGAACGGCGTATTCATCACGATCACGCCACGCGCCGTGGCCGCTTTGATGTCGACGTTGTCGACACCGATCCCGGCCCGACCGACGACCTTGAGGTTGGTCGCAGCCTTCAGGATCTTCTCGGTCACCTTGGTCGCCGAGCGAATGGCGAGGCCGTCGAACTCGGGGATCAGCTTCTCCAGCCGCTCCTTGTCCTTGCCAAGCTTCGGCTCGAACGTGACGGCGATGCCGTTGTCCTCGAAAATGGCGACGGCGGCGGGCGACAGCTCGTCGGAGATGAGCACTTTCGGTTTCATGTGTCCCTCGGTCGGATCGGTTTGCTGGACTGGACCCGGAGCGCCCCCGCGCGCCCCGGGTGCCGGCTCAGGCGACCATGTCGCCCTTCTGCCGGTAGATGGTGAGAAGCGCGTTGACTGCGCTCTCGCATTTCCGGCACGCAGCCGCACAGACGCGGCAGTGGTCGTGCTGGGCGGCGTGTCGCTCGCACTCCTCCGCACACATGCGCGCTGCCACGACGCAGGCCTCGAGTTGCTTTGCCCAGATGCTCGCGTTCGACGGCAGTCGGCGCGACAGCAGCCGACCGGTGACGATGGCGATATCGGAGGTCTCGCCATTGATCCGGATGCAGCGGGCAAGCTTGGCGGGGTCCGGCTCGGCAAGGCATGCGTCAGCACACGCCACCGTCGTCTGGCTGCAGTCGAAACACGCCTCGATGCACTGGATCACCGGCACCGCGTCTTCGGTCGCGGTGTGCGGATGTGTCTTCATGATCTCGAGAATGTGCATGCTGGTCTCCTTGGGGGGCGTGCCACCCGTCCCCCAGGAACGCCGAACTCTGCGGCCGCGATCCCGCCCGGCGATCAGGCCGCCTTGGCGAGCTTCGCGTGCTCGACGGCGAAGGCCCAGTCGAGCCATGGTGTCAGCGCGCCGAGATCGGCCTTCTCGACCGTCGCGCCGCACCAGATGCGGAAGCTCGCCGGCGCATCGCGGTGGTTGGCGATGTCCATGGCGGCGCCTTCCTTCTCGAGCGAGGAGGCGATCGCCTTGATGAAATCCTTCTGCCCGTCGGGCGACAGGCGCGCGACGCCCGGATCGACCAGCTTCAGGCAGACGCTGGTGTTGGACCGGGTCGCCGGATCCTCGGCCAGATTCGCGATCCACGGGGTGCGCGCTGCCCACTCGAACAACACCTTCGCATTGGCGTCGGCGCGAGCCAGAAGCCCCTCGAGGCCCCCGATCCGCTCCGCCCAGGCAAGTGCATCGAGGTAGTCCTCGACGCAGATCATCGACGGCGTGTTGAGTGTCTCGCCCTCGAACACACCCTTGATCAGCTTGCCGCCCGACAACAGGCGAAAGACTTTAGGCAGCGGCCAGGCCGGCGTGTAGCTCTCGAGACGTTGCACGGCGCGCGGCGACAGGATCAGCATGCCATGGGCGGCCTCGCCCCCGAGCACCTTCTGCCAGGAGAAGGTGAGAACGTCGACTTTGCGCCAGTCGATTGCCTGGGCGAACACCGCCGAGGTGGCGTCGACAAAGGTGAGGCCCTGCCGGTCGGCCGGGATCCAGTCGTAGTCCGGAACACGCACGCCCGAGGTGGTGCCATTGGCCGTGAAGATCACGTCGCGCGAGAAATCGACCTTGGCGAGGTCGGGGATGCGGCCGTACTCGGCCTCGGTCACCCGCACGTCCTTGAGCTTCAGCTGCTTGACGATGTCCGTGACCCAGCCCTTGCCGAAGCTTTCCCAGGCCAGCGCCTCGACGCCGCGGGCTCCGAGCATGGTCCACATCGCCATCTCGAAGGCGCCGGTGTCGGAGCCGGGTACGATGGCGCACAGATAGTCCTCGGGCAGTCCGAGGATTGCCTTGGTCTTGTCTATGGCGAGCTTGAGCCGCGCCTTGCCTTCTTTCGCGCGGTGGGAGCGTCCGATGAACGCATTGCCGAGAGCGTCGGGGGTCCAGCCGGGGCGCTTGGCGCAGGGGCCGGAGGAGAAATGCGTGCGCGCCGGGCGCAGCCCGGGCTTAGCCGTCGTCATATGGCCTATCCTTCCAGATAGTAGCCTCCCGTTGGGGGGAGGTGTCCCGCGCGGACAGCTACTGGAATTGCTCCCTTCGGTCAATTGCGGCGGATCAGCATCCCTGCTGGAGTATGAACGCCGGGAACGTCGCAATCCGGGCGCAAGTGCTGGATATGCTCGACAAGCTGCTGACTTGCGGCCTAGAGATCTGCCGGCCGGATCTGCGGCGCGGCAGATCGGGGCACCGCGCCACGGCCCCGGCCGCAGCATCGAGCAACGGACGATACGGGGCAGCCGCACCCGTCAGGCGATTGCGTGGGGGAATATGCGATGTCCACCGCCGCAGCAGCAGGTAAGCTGAATGGTGCGACCGGACCGGGCGCAGCACACGAGGCGCCTTCCCTTCCGGTTGACTCGCTGGCCTCCGCAGCCGTCAGGTTGGACGCCGACGCCGCACTCGCCGAAATCCTGGCCCGATCCGACACCCGCGAGAAGTTCATCCCGGTCACGCGTGACGCCATCATCGAGCGCCTTTCCGCCGACGCCATGTGGCCGGCTGGCATGGCGGGCTCGGTGCGGAAATTCTTCCGCTATCTCAATCAGTGGCGCCAGCAGAGCTACGGCGCGAAATTGATCGACCTTGCCCGACTCTACGAGCCGTTCAGCCCTGACAGTGACCTGCTGGTCACGCGCCAGTACTCCGAGGCCGAGCGGAAATCGATGGAGGCTCAACTCGTCGATGGGGTCTGCGGACTGATGCAGCAGGCAAACTATGTCCGCATCGACCCGTCCCACGTCGATCTGATCCTCACCAAGGACAGCGCCTATGGCCTCGACCTCCACGTCGATCTCGACGCCTTCGACGAGCTCGAGATCTATTACCGCGGGGCCACCAAGCGCACCGATTCGCGTCGCTCGCTGCGCAATCTCTATCTCAGGAAGGAGGAGTTCGACGTTCCGATCTTCCAGCGCCTGGCGATCCTCTTCAAGCTGAAGCCCGAAGCCAAGCGGGTCGAGGAGCTGATGCGCAAGCACGGCATCAGCCTTGAGCAGGCCGAGCGGCGGGTCAGGCGCCTGCGCGGGCCGATCGCCAGCTACATCAAGCCTGAATTCATCTACGTCAAATTGTTCAAGAACATACCGCGATCCGACATCGAGATGGTGTTCCCCAACACCATGATCCGGTTCCGCCTGTTCGACAAAATCAAGCTCGGCGTGACGGCCAGCGGCGGCCTCGGCATGGGCGTGGCCGGCACGCTTTCGAAGATTGCCGTGGCGACCAATCCGATTGCGCTGGCCGGCGCCGTCGCAGGCCTCGGCGGCATAGCTGTCCGGCAGGCTGTCAACTTCATGAACCAGCGCAACAAGTACATGGTGAAGATGGCGCAGAACCTATACTCGCACGCACTTGCCGACAATCGGGGCGTGATGACCCTCCTGGCCGAGCGGGCGGCCGAGGAGGACGTCAAGGAGGAGATTCTGCTCTACAGCCTGCTCGTCAAGGAGCATGTCACCATGGCAGACCTCGGCGACGCCGACGCGGCCATCGAGAATTATTTGGCGACGACTTTCGGCATAGATACCAATTTCGATGTCCAGGATGCGCTGCGGCGGCTCGTCGGAGACGGCCTCGTCCGCATCCACTCGAGCGGTCACGTCGAGGCGCTGCAACCGGTTGCTGCCGCCGCACGAATCGACGAGCTGTGGGACGCCTATCTCGACAATCTACCCGACGTCGCGAAGCGCGAAGGAAGCGAGTACGAGGGCGAGCGCGTGCCGCTGGACGCGACCACGTGACCGACGAGAGCCCGATTTGCCGGAGAAGCCGCCCGTGCTGCATCGATTGATCGTTGCAGTCGCAGACGCCGCCACGGCCCGCGACATCTCCGACCGCTTATCCGATCCAGCGGGCGCCGCAGCCCTCGCGACAACTGTGTTCGAGGAGCAGGGCGGGCGCCTTTGGCGCGTTGGCGCCTATTTCCCCGAGCCGCCGTCGGCCGAGGCGATCCTGGAGGCACTGGCGGGACTGGAGTTCCTCGAGCCGCCGGTGGTCGAGGACGTTCCCGACGAGAACTGGGTGGCCGTCAGCCAGGCCGCCCTGCCGCCCGTTGAGGCCGGCCGCTTTCTGGTTCACGGCAGCCACGACCGCGCCTTGATCGGCCGCCGCCGCTGGGCCATCGAGATCGACGCCGGAGAGGCCTTCGGCACCGCGCACCATGCGAGCACGGAGGGCTGCCTGCTCGCCCTCGAGCGCCTAGGCCGCAACCGGGTCTTTCGCCATATCCTCGATCTCGGATCGGGCTCGGGAGTCCTCGCCATCGCCGCGACGCGCCTGTGGCCCCGCGCACGCGTTGCGGCCAGCGACATAGATCCCGTCGCCGTCGAGGTGGCCCGTGCCAACGTGCTGCTCAATCGTGCCGCGGGCGGGGTTGCGCTGGTCGAGGCGACCGGCCTTGCCCACCCGGAATTGCGCCGAGCGCGCTTCGATCTCGTGATCGCCAACATCCTGGCAGGGCCCCTCGTGCGCATGGCGCCCGATCTGGCCCATGCCCTGGCACCGGCCGGCACGATCATCCTTTCGGGCATCCTCGCCGAGCAGGCGCGCGAGGTCGTCGGCGTCTATGCCATGGCCGGCTTCCGGCTGGTCGAGCGACGCATTCGGCTCGGCTGGGCGACGCTGGTACTGGTGCACTTGCCCTGACGGGCCTCAACTCGGCGTGATCGACACGCCTATGGAGGTTCTCACCCGTTACGATGGCGCTCCTTTCGTGGTCAGCCACCTGCTCTCTGCTTTGCATCCGACTGAGGACAAACGATGCTTCGTCTCGATCGTCGCAGCTTCATGGCCGCCGCCACCGCTGGTGCCGTTCTCGGGCTATCGAAGTCCGTCGAAATCATCCCACCGGCAACGGCGCAGTCCGCCGACGCCTCGCCGCTGAACCCGAAGGCGCTCAGGTTCCACAAGTTCAAGATCGGCGATATTGATGCGACGACCGTCACCGACGGCTCGATGAGCCGCGAGCACGCGCCGGGCTTCGTCAAGAACGCCTCGGTCGACGAGATCAAAGCGTCCCTCAAGGCCGCGGCGATGCCTGACGACAGACTGCCGAACTCCTACACCGTCACCATCGTCAGGATCGGCGATCGCACCATCATGTTCGATTCCGGTAACGGCGCCGGCCGCACGCCGGGCATCGGCCTGCTGCAGGCGAACATGAAGGCGGCCGGCATCGAGCCGGCGAGCCTCACGGCCATCGTCGTCACGCACTTCCACCCGGACCACATTTACGGCCTTTACGGCCCCGACGATGCCCCGCTTTACGCCAACCTCGAGGTCGTCGTGCCCGAGGCCGAATACAAATACTGGGCCGATCCGGCTGTCATCGAGGCGCTGCCCGAGTCACGCCGCGGCATCGCCAGGCGGGTCCAGGCATCGATGCCGAAATGGAAGTCGCTCCGGCAGGTCTCGGCAGGCTCGGAGGCATTGCCGGGCGTTCGCGCGGTCGCAACGCCTGGCCACACCCCGGGTCATACGAGCTACCTCGTCTCGGCCGGCAGCGGCAGCCTGATGGTTCTCGGCGACGTCACCTCGATCCCGCCGCTCAATCTGCGCAACCCTGGCTGGCACATCGTCTTCGACCAGGACGCCCGGATGGCAGAGGCGACGCGCCGCCGCGTATTCGATCAGGCGGTTGCCGACAAGATCGTCTGCGCCGGCTACCACTGGGGCATGCCGGGTGCCGGAACGATTGCCAAGGACGGCAATGGCTACGCGCTCGTCCCCGTCGCCTGAGGCAGGGTGACCGACCTCATCGCTGTGGGCATGCGCAAGGCGAGCGTTGGTGCTATGTACCGCCGACGCTCTGCTGCCGAGGATTGGCATGGCCAAGCTCAACATCAACGGGAAGACGATCGACATCGCTGTCGACGGCGCCACGCCGCTGCTCTGGGCAATTCGCGAGCAGGTCGGCCTGACCGGAACCAAGTACGGATGCGGGATCGCCCAGTGCGGCGCCTGCACGGTCCATATCGACGGCGTGGCGGTGCGCTCGTGCTCCGTTACGGTAGACAGCCTCACGCCGGCCAAGAAAATCGTCACCATCGAAGGCTTGTCGGCCGACGCCTCGCACCCGGTGCAGAAGGCATGGCTGGCCATGGACGTTCCGCAGTGCGGCTACTGCCAGAGCGGCATGATCATGGCAGCGGCCGCGCTGCTCAAGGCGAACCCCAAGCCGACCGATGCCGATATCGACGCCGTTATGACCAACATCTGCCGGTGCGGCACGTACCAGCGTGTCCGCGCGGCCATTCACGCCGCCGCCGGCAGCACTGAGGAGAAGGGCTGACGCGAGGCTGGCGGCCTGTGGACGTGCACGCTGGATTTGCGTAGCGTGCGCGACGATGCGTCTCGGTGGGTTGCAAGCGCGGCCTCGGCCAGAAAGCGGACTGTCGTAAGGCCAGCCCACGTGTGACGCAGTCAATCGGGAAACATGGATCGCCTGCTGCATGTGCAGCGACCGGAAAAGCGGGACTCACTCTCCCCGGGTCAGCTCGACGGCTGGTCGAGCTTGCGCGTCAGGTTCTCGAACTCTCGGCGTAGCTCCTCGTTGCGGAATATCTGCTCGAATGTCGGCGCCTCGAGCTTCTGGATGGCTTCGAACGACGTGGCGCTGTCCTTCATGAGCTCGCGAAGCTGGTAGCTCGCCTCGACAGTCTCATAGGTGTTGTCGGCAATCTTCAGATCGTGCGCCGCGCGCTTCCTGGCGCGGGCAACCTGTTCGCGCTGCTGCATCAGATAGCGGCGATAGCCCTTGGCGGCCTCGTCGGCGAGCTTTTGGCTGTCGCGATTGGCCTCGAGCGCGCGGCGCTGGTCGGGCCTGTTCTCGGCGCGCAGCAGCTCGGCCGTGCGCTGGCGGGCCGCGGCGATGTCCTTGCCGATCGCCTCCAGCTTCGGGAGGTAGTGACCGTCGATCTTGGCAATCATCGTGTCCTGGGCGTGGACGACCATGGCGAACAGGGCTGCGTGCATGGCGAAATAGCGTCGTGCGGCGCCCGCATTCTCGCCGGACTGGGCCATCAGCTTGGCGAGCTGGGCGTCGATCGCCTTGGCCGAGCTGAATACGGCAACCAGGCGCACGAGGTCACCCGAGAGCACCCCGTCGAGCAGAAGGTCGACCTGATCCGCCGTCAGCTTGACGCCGCTTCGCGACAGGCCCTCGTAGACTTCGCCCTTGGCCTTGGCGATCTCCTCGCGGTTGGCATCGATGCGCTTCCTGGTGTCCTCGATCTCGCCCTTGAGGCTGTCGACGGTGTCGGTGACCACACCGGGCATGAAGCCGTCCTTCGGCGCCGTGAGCTGCTTCTCGCGCAGCCTGACGATACGGTCGTCCAGGTCGCGGATATTCTTCTTCAGCGTCTCGATGCGCTTCTGGACCTCGACCACCGGCACGTCGGTGACGATGCCGAGGGTTGCGTCCATCAGATCCTTGATCTTGGCCTCTCGGTCCTCGCGGGTCTCGGTCCACAGCGGAGGCACCAGGAAATCGCTCTTCGGCGGAAGCTTCCTGGCCTCGAAGCGGTTGCGGGCCGTGTCCTGCAGGATGGCGTCGATGGCGCGCATCAGGCGCTGCGCCTGCTCGTGTGCGAGGTCGCCGGCACGCGGGTCCTTAGGCTCGGGTGGGCCTTCGGGCAAGGGCGGTGACGGACCGTTGCCGGTCGACGGAGGCGGCGGCAACGGCCTGCCGGTGGGGGCGGGCACCGATCCATTGCCGGCGCGTGGCGGTGGCGCCTGGGCCAGCTGGCCAGCCGACCCGCCCGAGCCGCGCGCGATGATATCGGCAATGCCGTCGCGGGCGGGCGTCTGCGCTGGCGCGGAAGGCGCCCCGGCCAGCACGGCGGAGACGATCAGAGCCACCAGCGATCCTTGCCTCGGATACAGCGTCATCGGTCAGACCCTCCTGCCAACCAGCATGACATGGGCCGAGAATTCAGGCGAATCAATGGACGAGGGTCAATTCCTGCCCGCCCGTCGTCGCCGGATCAGAGCCATCGGCGGACCCGCGACAGGTAATCGTGGTAGGCGACGCCGAAGCGGCGCTCGAGGTATGCCTCCTCGCGCTCGATGGCGAGCTTACTCACGAGCACGATGAACGGCGCCACGAGAAGCGCGAGCCACAGCTTGTTGAATGTGATGCCGGCACCCGCCAGCAGCATGGCGTCGCCGAGGTAGATGGGGTTGCGCGAGAAGGCGAAGGGTCCGGTCAGCAGAAGTGCGTCGGATCCCCTGTCCGGGCGGATCGATGTGCGATGCCGGCGGAACTCCAGCGCCGACCAGACGATCAGCACGGCGCCGGCCAGCACCATCAGCATGCCGGCGAAATGGACCGGCTGGGTTTCGGCGAACGGCACCGGAAGGGGCAGCAGCAGCCATTCGAGAAGCAGCGCCACGGCGACGGCGCCGGCCAGCAGCACAGGCGGCCAGGGAAATGTGCTCGGTCGGTCGTCGGTCGCTGGGCTCACGGGCATCTCGCTTCGCCGGGAGACTAGCACGGCTGGTGCTGCGCCTCGCGGAAAAATGGACGCCTCGAAAGCGGCGTCCTTGCATCTCCAGCAGCTTGAACCCACTCGCCATTCGTGGCACGCACGGCGGGACTGCCGGAGGAGGCCCGCGCCCGATGTCGATCCCCAACGAGTACCCGACTCTGAACTTCGGCCTCGGCGAGACGGCCGACCAGTTGCGCCAGACCGTGCGCCAGTTCTCGGCCAACGAGATCGCGCCGATCGCCGCCGAGATCGACAAGACCGACCGGTTCCCGCGCGAGCTGTGGCCCCGGATGGGCGACCTCGGTCTGCACGGCATCACGGTCGAGGAGGAGTACGGCGGCTCGGGGCTCGGCTATCTCGAGCACTGCGTGGCAGTGGAGGAGATGTCGCGCGCGTCCGCCGCGGTCGGCCTCTCCTACGGCGCGCATTCCAATCTTTGCGTCAACCAGATTCGCCGCAACGGCTCCGAGGACCAGAAGCGCCGCTATCTGCCGAAGCTCATCTCCGGCGAGCACGTGGGCTCGCTGGCCATGAGTGAATCGGGTGCCGGCTCCGACGTCGTGTCGATGAAGCTCAGGGCCGAGAGGAAGGGCGACCGGTGGGTGCTGAATGGCACCAAGATGTGGATCACCAACTCGCCGGATGCCCAGGTTATCGTCGTCTACGCCAAAACCGACCCGGCGGCCGGCGCGCGGGGCATCACGGCGTTCCTCGTCGAGACGTCGTTCAAGGGCTTCAAGGTGGCTCAGAAGCTCGACAAGCTCGGCATGCGCGGCTCGTCGACCGGCGAGCTCGTGTTCGAGGACTGCGAGATTCCCGAGGAGAACGTACTTGGCGCGGTGGGCAAGGGCGTCAACGTGCTGATGTCCGGCCTCGACTACGAGCGCGCGGTGCTGGCCGCGGGCCCGCTCGGCATCATGCAGGCCGCCATGGACGTCGTCGTCCCCTACATCCACGAGAGGAAGCAGTTCGGCCAGCCGATCGGCACCTTCCAGCTCATTCAGGGCAAGGTCGCCGACATGTACACGGAAATGAACGCAGCCAAGGCCTACGTCTACGCGGTGGCGAAATCCTGCGACCGTGGCGAGACGACTCGCAAGGACGCGGCCGGTGCCATCCTGTTCGCGGCCGAGAAGGCCACCAAGATCGCCCTTGACGCCATCCAGATTCTCGGCGGCAACGGCTACATCAACGACTACCCGACGGGCCGCCTGCTGCGCGACGCCAAGCTCTATGAGATCGGCGCCGGCACCAGCGAGATCCGGAGGATGCTCATCGGACGCGAGTTGTTCAACGAGACGGCGTGAGCCCTGGTCACGTCGCCCTCGGCTACCTCAGCACGCTCGATCTGACCAGCCGCGGCCCCGCCACGAGCTGCGGCTTGGCTGTCGGTGCCGTGCCTCCGGAGGTGGTGCTTGCCGTGGATCGGTTGGGCTCGCGCGCCGTCTCGGCCTCGACCGTTGCGAAGATGCGGTCGAGGTTGGCGCAGCGGCGCTTGCCGGAGGGGTGGGTCCGCGTCTCCGGTGCATTCTCGAACGAGCGGCAGATGTTGGCCAAGCCGGTGCGGTCGAGCCAGCCGTCGCGGACGCCCCGGCGGACGGCCCAGCTATCGGCGTCCAACTCGCTGGCGCCGACCTTGGTGTGACCACACTCGTGGAAGAAGACGAACAGCTGGACGGTGCCGCTGTAGCGGCGCAGCAGGCCCGGATTCAACAGCAGCAGGCGCGCCTCGGGGGCCACCGCGCCAAGGTTGGGAAGATCCCTGTCGAACCGCGTCCGCACGTTATCGCACTTGACCTGCCGCCCTCCGACGGCAACGCCGCCGTCGCGCATCCTGGTCGGCTCGGCGGCGCTCGCGGCCGCTGGCGCGAGTGCGATCAAGGCGCCGAGCGCACTTCGCAAGCTCCTCCGCATGTCGTGACCTCCTCGCTTCCCTGGCGCGGCGAGACGGCCCTGCGATCGCGCCGAAATTGTGGCCAGAGAAGAAATCTATTTATACAGATCAGATACTTACAGACGTCGGCGCCTGTCATGGTCCAGGACTGCGGCGGGCGCCCCCTGCGGGCGTGGCCCCGGAGAACCCAGTGAGGCAGGCGGCGCGCGACCCACCGTTGACCCAGACCCGTCGCGGCACGCATACCGCGGAAATCAGGGCGGCAGTGGGGCGCGAAATCTGCCACTCGCCCAGTCCGCGGACCGGGCGAGTGGCGACAGGTGATCACCAGCGGCGCTTGTGGCCACCGTAGCCCCACCCGAAGACCGGCTTGTAGTGCTTGTAGCCCCAGTTGTAGCCGTAGCCGTTGTGGCCATAGCGGAAGTGCTTGTGGCCGTAGCCGAAGTGCTTGAAGCCGAAGTG
>JANRJI010000046.1:0-26896 GCA_033764055.1 Hyphomicrobiaceae bacterium | reverse complement strand
CGTGCTGAACACGGTCGGAAAAGTCGTTCGCCATGCCCGCGAAACCCTGCTGCGCCTCGCCACCGACCTCGCCCGCACCCTCGCCGACGCTCCCCGCGTCGCGTTCCGGCTGCTTCGACCTGCCTTAGCCGGGGAATGAGGCCCCATCCCCTCGCTGGCACGTCGCCGGCTCCGCGCCTATACTCGCGCCATGTCGCAGCCCCTGCCCCGACCCGCCACCTATGCTGACCTCGCGGCGCTGCCGCCCCACGTCGTCGGCGAGATCCTGTTCGGGGCGCTCCACGCCCACCCCCGGCCGGCACCGCGCCACGCGCGGGCAACGACAAGGCTCGGCGCGGAGCTGGACGGTCCCTTCGACCGCGGTCGCAGCGGGCCGGGAGGCTGGCTCATTCTCGACGAGCCGGAGCTGCATCTCGGTCCCCACGTCGTCGTCCCCGACATCGCCGGCTGGCGCCGCGAGCGCCTGCCGCGCCTGCCTGAGACGGCCTTCATCGAGACGGCGCCGGATTGGGTCTGCGAGGTGCTGTCGCCCGCCACGCAGCGGGTCGACCGGACCGACAAGCTCGCGATCTACGCGGCGTTCGAGGTCGGGCATTGCTGGTACGTCGATCCCGTCGCGCGCACCCTCGAGGTTTTCGCGCGCCAGGGCCGGCAGTGGCTGATTGCGGCGACCTTCAAGGATGCCGACCCCGTCACCGCTCCGCCCTTCGAGGCCCACACGTTCGCGCTAGACATCCTCTGGGCCGACTGACGGCGCACCCCGGCCCCGGGCTGGCCCGTGCCATGCAGGGACCTTCACACGTCGGATTGGGGCATGGCGTGAGACCGAGCCCCTCGCTTGCGCGTGAAGACCCCGGCTCTCCACTCGGCGCGCTCTGCGCCTCGCTTCGGCCGGGGAGCCGGAGGTTGGTCAAAGGACCGCGCCACCCACCGATCTTCCGGACAAACGCGCCTACGTCTTCGCCCTCGCCCGCCCCGTCGGTGCCCATTTGTAGACCCGCGTCACGGCGCCGCCCATCAGCATGGCGCGCTCGGCGTCGCTCAGGCGGTTGGTGATCCGGAACGGCTCGACGCCCTGGTGGTACGTGAGCAGGCCGACGGCGCGGGTCCAGTCGGTGCCCCAGAGGCAGCGCTCGAAGCCGAAGGCATCGAAGATGCGCGCCAACGGGTCCCAGATGTCGTCGTAGGGATAGGGCTTGTGGGACAGCGTGCAGGCGCCGCTGATCTTGATGGCGATGTTCTTGTGCGCGGCGAGTGCGAGCACGCTCGGCAGATCGGCCCAGGGCTCCTTCGGGGGCGGCGGCTCGAACGGCTGTTGCAGGCCCACATGATCAATCACGATCTGCGTGTCCGGATGGCGCGCGGCCATGCCGGCGGCTTGGTCGAGACGGCCCCAGGCCAGCAGATTGACCGGCAAGCCGTGCTTGGCCGCCGCCGTCAGCACGTTGGCGATGCCGGGATCGGCCGGATCGCTCGACACCCCCCGGTTCAGCATGATGCGGATGGCGACGGCACCCTTCGTCGCGGCCCACGCGGCGATGGTGTCTGCAACCTTGGGATCGCCCGGATCGACCGGCTTGATCAGCGCGAGCCGATCGGAGTGGGCCTTGTAGACATCGAGCGCATAGCTCGCATCGTAGCGGTACATGGCGAACGGCGAGACCAGTAGCGCGCCGTCGACGCCGACCTCGTCCATGGCGGCAATCATGGCGTCGCCGGTGACCTCGTCGGGCCCGTGCAGGAAGCCGGCCCAGGGACGGCCCGGATGATTGCGCTCGTAGGTGTGCACCTGGGAGTCGATTATCAGCATCTCTCGTGCCTCCTCGCTCTCGTGATCTCGCCGGTCCGCCACGTGCCGGCCAGCTTCGGCGTCAGGTGCCGACCACCAGCGGTGCGGTAAGCCGCCTGAGCGCCGCGATGGCCGACAGTGCCGTCACCTTGCCCGTGGCCGGGTTCTCCTCGGACGGGATGTTGGCGATCGTCATGGTCAGATCGGAGGAATCCGAGCGCACCTCGATGGTGTGCACGTTGCGGTCGACGCCGGGATCGGCCCAGATCTCGATCCGCGTCCGGTCGGGGCCGATGCCCGCGAGCGACAGGGCAACAGCGACGTTGACGTTGGCGGGAAAGCCGATGATGGCCTCGCGCGCCGAGCCCTCGAACACTTTCAGAGGCGCAGTCAGGCCCTCGACCGAGATGCTGTTCCGCACGAGGTGCGGCGCGCCGGCGAGGCCACGGGGCGGTTTGCGCGTCACGATCCTGACGCTCTCGACCTTGCCCTCGGCGACGGCCCGGACAGCGTCGAGCCCGAGCAACGCGCCGGTCGGCACGAGGATGCGGGCGCCCGTCACCTTGGCGCGCTCGACGAGATGCATGTGAGTGAGGAGCTGCCCAACCGACAGTGGCATCAGGATGCGGCCCTGCTCGATCGCTGGCTCGGCGATCTCGGCGAAATGCCGGCCGGGGACCGACTCGAGCACGATGTCGCCGTGGCGGGCGAGACCGGTGAGCCCCACCAGCTCCGGCCGGCTCGCCATGCCCGAGATGCGCTCGCGCGCCCTCGCCTCGTCGCGCGCGGACACGGCGGCGAGCACGATGCCGGGCAGGTCGCCCGCGTCCACACGTCGGGCCACGGCGAGGCCGATCGCTCCGAGGCCTCCGATCGCCAGCTTCAATGGGGCCTTCATCGGCTCTCTCCTGTCCGGCCGCCTTGACATCAGCGGGAATTTGGATACTGGACCGCAACGGTGGAAGGCGGCAAGCTGCGTTCTCCCGACCAGCCTGAGAGGGCTGCGTTGACGGCAGTCACACGCAATAAGAGAAGGCCGGAGCGCCGTGTGCGGTGGAACCGGTCGAAGACTGAAAAGGGAGGCCGGGCCCTCGGCTCGGATGTGGTACGACGCATGGCGGAGCCCGCTTCTCCGAAAGCTACAGGTGTGCCGGTTGCGGCGATGCCCGTGCCACTGTTGTCGGTACGGCAGGTCTCGGTCCGCTTCGGCGGCATCGTGGCGCTCGACGGCATCACGTTCGACATCGAGCCCGGCCAGATCGCGGGGCTCATCGGCCCCAATGGCGCGGGCAAGACAACGCTGTTCAACTGCCTTTCGCGGCTCTACGTGCCGAGCGAGGGCGATATTCGGTTCGAGGGCCGGTCGATTCTGGCTGAGCCGCGCCATCGGATCGCGAAGCTCGGGCTCGGCCGCACCTTCCAGAACGTCGCCCTGTTCGATAAGCTTTCGGTCCTCGACAACGTCAAGGTCGGCTGCCACAGCCAGAGCCACGCCGGTTTCGTCGCCTCCGCCTTGCGGCTGTCGGGCACCGGCGAGGAGGAGCGGCGCATCACCGAGCGCGCCCGCGAGCTGATCGCCTTCATGGACCTCGAGGCATTCGCCGAGTTGCCGGCAGGCCCACTCCCGTTCCCCATCCGCAAGCGCGTCGAGCTCGCCCGTGCGCTCGGCGCGAGTCCGAAGCTGCTGCTGCTCGACGAGCCGGCCGCTGGGCTCAATCACGACGAGGTGGCGACGCTGGAAACGCAGATCCGCCGCGTGCGCGACGTGCAGAAGGTCACGGTGCTGCTGGTCGAGCATCACATGAGCCTCGTCATGTCGGTCTCCGACAAGGTCGTCGTGATCAACTTCGGCAAGAAGATCGCCGAGGGCAGACCGGCCGAGGTGCAGCGCGATCCCGAGGTGATCCGCGCCTATCTCGGCACGGGGGAGGCGTGACCATGGCCAACCTGCTCGAGGTGAAGCGCCTGTCGGCCTACTATGGCCAGTCCGAGGCGCTGCACGGTGTGTCCTTCGACATCGCCACTGGCGGCATCACGGCCCTGCTCGGCGCCAATGGCGCGGGCAAGACGACGACGCTACGCGCCATCTGCAACATGGTCCGCACCAAGGGCGAGGTTCTGCTCGACGGCAAGCCGGTGCACGGGCTGCCGACCGAGCGCATCGTGCGGCTGGGCGTCGCGCATGTGCCCGAGGGACGCGGCACCTTCACCGCGCTTTCGGTCGAGGAGAACCTGCGCATCGCCGCCTACACGCGCGGCAATGGTGCCGAGGTCCAGCGCGACCGCGACATGGTGCTCGCCTACTTCCCGCGGCTCGCCGAGCGGCTGTTCCAGCAGGCGGGCACACTGTCGGGCGGCGAGCAACAGATGCTGGCGATCAGCCGGGCCCTCATGCTGCGCCCGCGCCTGATGCTGCTCGACGAGCCGTCGTTCGGGCTGGCCCCGCTGATCGTGCAGGAGATTTTCCGTATCATGCGGCGGATCAACCAGGAGGCGAAGGTGTCGATGCTGCTGGTCGAGCAGAACGCGGCTCTCGCCCTCGACCTCGCCGACCACGCCTACGTGCTCGAGACGGGCAACATCGTCATGTCAGGCCCTTCCGCCACGGTGAAGAGCGACGAGCAGATCCGCAAATCCTATCTCGGCTACTGAGGGCGCACGGCGAGCCATGGAGCAGCTAATCCAGCAGGTGGCCGCAGGCCTCGCCAACGGCGCGATCTATGCGCTCGTGGCGCTGGCCCTGGTCATGATCTTCGTGTCGACGGACCACATCAACTTCGCCCAGGGCGAGATGGCGATGTTCTCGACCTACATCGCCTGGGCGCTGGTGCAGACGGGCATGGGGTTTTGGCCGGCCCTGCTGCTGGCGGTGCTGGTGTCGTTCCTCGCCGGCATGGTCATCGAGCGTGTGATCCTCCGACCGCTGCACGACGCGCCGCTCCTGTCGATCGTGGTCGTCTTCATCGGCATCCTGGCCATATTCCACTCGATGGCCGGCGCCATCTGGAGCCACACCATCAAGGAGGTGCCGTCGCCGTTCCCCAAGATCACGTTCGTCGGCTCGGGCTACATCGGCCCGCACCAGATCGGCATGATTCTCGTATCCCTGGTGCTGCTCTTCGCTCTGTTCGCCTTCTTCCGCTTCACCCCGCTCGGCCTCGCCATGCGGGCCGCAGCCCAGAACCCCGTCTCGGCGCGCTTGGCCGGCGTGCCGGTCGACTGGATGCTGGCGCTGGGCTGGGGTCTCGCGGCTGCCGTCGGCGCCGTCGCTGGCGCCATGGTGGCGCCGGTCGTCTACCTCGAGCCGAACATGATGGCGGGCATCCTGGTCTACGGCTTTGCCGGCGCGCTCGTCGGCGGCATCGCCAGTCCGGGGGGCGCTGTTGCCGGCGGCTTCATCGTCGGTGTGCTCGAGAACCTCGTCGGGTTCTTCGGCAACATGCTCGAGAAATCGACCGGCATGTACATCATCGGCAACGGCGAGAAGCTGACCGTCGCGCTCATCATCCTGATCACGGTCCTGACACTGAAGCCGAGCGGCATCTTCGGCCGCGTGACCGTCAAACGGGTCTGACACCATGGCAACGACGTTGGATGGCACGACGGCCTTGGGGAGCGTCAAGAGCGACCGGCGCGCGACGACGAGCCCGCTCGTGATTGTCGCCGTCGCCGTGGCGGCCCTGTTGCCGCTCTTCACGCTGGCCACTGGCCTCATCAGCAGCTTCACCTACCTCCAGCTCTCACTGATGCTGGTGTTCGCAATCGCCGTGCTCGGCCTCAATCTGTTGACCGGCTTCAATGGCCAGATCTCGCTCGGCCACGGCGCCTTCTTCGCCGTCGGCGCCTACGTCGCCGCGATCATGATCGAGCACGGCGGCCTGCCCTACTGGCTGACGTTGCCCACCGCGGCGCTCGTGTGCTTCGGCGTCGGCTATCTGTTCGGCTTTCCGGCTTTGAAGCTCGAGGGCCACTACCTGGCGCTCGCCACCTTCGCGCTCGCCATCGCCGTGCCGCAGATGCTGAAGTACCGGCATCTCGAGCCGATCACCAACGGCGTGCAAGGCATCAACCTCATCAAGCCAGATGCCCCATTCGGGCTGCCGTTCACGCCGGACCAGTGGATGTATCTCGTGGTGCTCGCCACGGCCGTCGTCATGTTCTGGATTGCCCGCAACATTCTCGACAGCCGCGTGGGCCGCGCCATGATGGCGATCCGGGACCATGGCCTCGCTGCCGATACGATGGGCATCGACAGCGCCCACATCAAGACCGTCGCATTCGGCATCTCGGCGCTCTACACGGGCGTTGCGGGCGCGCTGCACGCCATCATCTTCGAGTTCGTCTCGCCGGACAGCTTCCGCTTCGAGCTCTCGATCGCACTGCTGGTCGGTGCCGTCGTGGGGGGTGTCGCGTCTTTGCCCGGAGCCCTGATCGGCGGCATCTTCGTCCAGGTCATCGAGAAATATGCCGATGCCGCGACCAAGGCCATCTCGAAGACGGTCCATCTGCCGATAGAGCTCGAGCCGTGGACCATCTACGGCATTGCCCTGATCGCTCTGATCTACCTCATGCCGGTGGGCATCGCGGGAGGCCTCGCCTCCTTGTGGCGCAGGCTGAGCCGGCGCTCGTCGGGATGAGGCATGGCGGCCGTGCCGGTCGCGATGCTACGTTGCTGCCGTACCCGCAAGCCGGTCTCGACCTGACCAGTTGGACCTGATGGACGGAATAAAAAAGAGAGAGGAGAGGGAAATATGACCGATTGGGTGAAGCACGTCGACAGGCGGCTCGTTCTGGCCGGCGCAGCGGTGCTGTCTTTCGGCCTCGCGGCTGGCCCTGCGAGCGCCCAGAAGAAATATGACGATGGTGCCACCGACACCGAGATCAAGATTGGCCACACCAATCCCTACTCGGGCAACGCCTCGACCTACGGCCTCATCGGCAAGACCATCGAGGCGGTCTTCAAGATGACGAACGACAAGGGCGGCATCAATGGCCGCAAGATCAACTTCATCACCTATGACGACGGCTACTCCCCGCCGAAAACCGTCGAGATGGTCAGGAAGCTGGTCGAGGAGGACAAGGTTCTCTTCGTCTTCAACACGCTCGGCACGCCCCCGAACTCAGCAATCCACAAGTACATGAACGCCAAGAAGGTGCCGCAGTTGTTCGTGGCAACCGGGGCGTCGAAGTGGGGGCAGCCCAAGGAGTTTCCTTGGACGATGGGCTGGCAGCCCGATTACGCGACCGAGGCGTCGATCTACGCCAAGCATATCCTCGCCACCCAGAAGGATGCGAAAATCGGCATCCTGATGCAGAACGACGACTACGGAAAGGATTACTACAACGGCTTCCTCAAGGGGCTCGGCAAGGAGAACGAGAAGCTGATCGTTCATCGCGCGACCTACGAGGTGACCGACCCGACGGTCGACAGCCAGATGATCGCGCTCAAGAACTCGGGCGCAAACGTGTTCTTCAACATCACCATTCCGAAATTCGCGGCTCAGGCCATCAAGAAGGCCGCCGAGATCGACTGGAAGCCGGTGCATTATCTCAACAACGTCTCGTCCTCGTTCGCGAGCGTCATGAAGCCGGCCGGGATCGAGGCCTCGCAGGGCATCATCCTCGCGCTCTATCGCAAGGACGTGTCCGACCCGCAATGGAAGGACGCAGCCGACGTCAAGGCGTTCAGGGAGTTCATGGCCAAGTACATGCCGTCCTCGAACGTCAACGAGGACCTGCACAACTACGGCTATTCGGCGGCGCATACGATGATCGAGGCGCTGAAGAAGGCCGGCGACACCTTGACCCGCGAAAACGTCATGAAGTCCGCTGCCAGCATCCGGGGTTTCGAGGCCCCGCTGCTGCTGCCCGGCATCAAGGTCAACACCAGCCCCACCGACTTCTATCCGCTGCAGTCGGTTCGCTTGGCGCGCGTCAAGGGCGAGAGCTTCGAGCTGTTCGGCGATATTCTCTCGAGCGAGAGCCAGTAGCGGCGCTCGATAGCATCGAGGTCGTCAGCGGCCGCCGGAGAAATCCGGCGGCCATTGCATGACCAAGGTCAAGTGCGGGCTTTGCCGATGCGCACTGGCAATCGTGAGAGACCGCGCGCGATGAGGCTGTCGTGCCATACGGGCCCCGATTGGCCCGTGGCGAGATCCGGAAAGCGCTCGAGCAGCCGCGGCAGGGCGATGCGAGTCTCCAGCCGGGCCAGTTGTGCCCCGATGCAGAAATGGGGGCCCTGGCCGAAGGTAAGGTGCCGGTTCGGCTGCCGGCCGAGATCGAGCCGCTCGGGCAAGGCGAAGTGCCGCGGGTCGCGATTGGCCGCGTTGATCATGGCGAACACGCGATCACCCTGTGTGAGCTGCTTGCCGCCGACCACGTGCGTCCGGCGCACGACCCGGCTCATCGAGTTCGATGGTCCGTCGAAGCGCAGGAGCTCCTCGATCGCTGCTCCGACATTGTCCGGCTCCGAGACGAAGCGCTCGCGCGTCTCCGGATTGCGCAGCAGAGCCAGCGTCGCGTTGGAAAGCAGGTTCGTCGTCGTTTCGTGCCCGGCGAACAGCAGCAGCATGGCTGTCGCCACGAGCTCGTCCTCGGTCAGGTGGTCGTCGGCATCCCGCGCCGTGATCAGCAGGCTCAGCAGGTCGTCGCCGGGTGTCCGCCGCCGCTCCGCGATGAGATCGCGGAAAAGACCCGCCATGGCGCGGGCGCCGTGCGCCGCCCGCTGATATTTGTCAGCAATCTCGCGGGCCGAGAACAGGAAGGCCATGATGTCGTCCGACCAGGCCTTGATGTCGTGCAGGTGGCGATCGGATACGCTCATCAGCGCCATGATGACCCGCGCCGGAAGCTGCATTGTGAACTTCGCGACGAGGTCCGTCTCACCGGTCCCTTCGCGGGACAAGTCATCGAGCAGCCGTTCCGTGATGGTCGCGATCGTCGGTCGCCAGCCGGCAATGGTTCCCGGGAGGAATGCCTTTGCCACGAGGGCCCGGACCCGCGTGTGGCCGGGCGGGTCGCGGAACACGATCCAAAGTGTGAAGTAGCGCATTGCCTCTGCCAGGATCGAGCGGCCAGGCTCCGGCATCGCGGCATAGAAAGGCGTCAGCCGGTCCGGCGACATGTCCTCGGCGGACGACAGCGCACGTGCCACGTCGTCGTAGCGCGTCAGCACCCACGATTTCAGTGCTGGGCTCCAATGCACCGGATCCTCGTCCCGAAGCCGCGCGAATTGCGGATAGGGATCGGCGCGCACGGCAGGATCGGCCGGCGTGTATGTTGCTGTCATGGCTCTTTCGCTTCTCCGATCACGCTCGTCGACAGGCGGAATGGTCCGTCGAGAGCACAAGCACGCGAGGAATCTTTACGAAATTGCAGCCTTGTTGTCGCAACGCCGTCCGCGTAAGGTTTGGCCCAACCGACAAAAAGTTGTGGCTCAAGCACAGTCCTGGGAGGACGCGGATGACAAAGGTTACTCGGCGCCGATTCATTGCCACGACGGCGGGCGGCGCGGCAGCCGCCGCAACCGGCGGCATTGCCGGTATTCTCGCGACGGGAAGGTTCCCGGCCATCGCACAGACCACGACGGTCCACTGGCTGCGCTGGAACGATTTCGTGCCGACCTGCGACAAGCTCATTCGCGAGAAGCTGGCGCCCGAGGCGGAGAAGGCTCTCGGCATCAAGATCAACTTCGAGACGGTGAACGGCAACGACCTGCAGCCGCGCATCACGTCGGGCATCCAGTCGGGCGCCGGCCCCGACCTGATCATGCTGTTCAACAACCATCCGCATCTCTATGCGGCGAGCCTCGCGGATTTGTCCGATGTGGCCGAGGAGGTCGGCAAGGAGCAGGGCGGGTACTACGGTATCTCCGAAGGCAACTGCAAAGCGGGCGGCAAGTGGGTTGCCATGCCGATGTGCATCATCGGCGCGCTCAATGCGTACCGCAAATCCTGGTTCGCCGAGGCCGGCGCCAACAAATTCCCGGAGACGTGGGACGAGTACCGCGCGGTCGGCAAGAAGCTCAAGGCCAAGGGCACGCCGATCGGTCAGGCGCTCGGCCAGTCGTTCGGCGATCCGCCGACATTTGCCTATCCCTTCATGTGGAGCTTCGGCGGCATGGAGGTGGACGACAAGGGAGCCGTCGTCATCAATTCCAAGGAGACCGTCGAGGCCGTCAAATACATGACTGCTTTCTGGAAGGACTCCTGCGACGAGGGCGGCCTCGCCTGGGACGACGCTTCGAACAACCGCGCCTTCCTCGCCGGCGAGGTCTCCTCGACCCTGAACGGCGCGTCAATCTACCTGCTCGCCGCGCGTGAGAAGGGCAAGTATCTGACCGACGACAAGAAGGAGCTGTCGTCGGACATTCTGCACGGCGAGCTTCCGGCCGGACCGAAAGGAAAGTTCGCTTTCCACACCTTCCAGTCGCACGTGCTGCCGAGCTACTCGAAGAATCAGAAGGCGGCCAAGGACCTGCTCAGGTTCATCCATAAGAAGGAGAACTACGAGCAGTGGTTCACGACCGGCCTCGGCTTCGACACGCCAGGCACCAAGTCCTGGGAGACCCATCCGATGTGGGAGAAGGACCCGGTCATGAAGCCCTATGCGGTCGCCGGTAAGCTCGGTGCCACCCCCGGGCGTGCGGGGCCGCCAAACGCCAAGGCTGCCGAGGTCCTGTCCAAGTACCTGATCGTCAACATGTTCGCTTCGGCCATCAAGGGGCAGGCCGCAGAGGATGCGGTCAAGGCTGCCGAGGCCGAGCTGAAGAAGATCTACACCTGAAGGCAGCGGCGGGTGGGACACCGGCTCCCGCCCGCGCCGGCCCGCCGCAACCAGGACCTGTCGAGAGAGCGTCGCTGCTGGGTGCGGCGGCGCGACTTGACGTGTGGGCCGTCGCGGCTTGATGGGCGGCCAGAAATCCCAGCGCGAGGAAGGTCTCCATGGCGGTCACTGCGACCTTCGAGGCAGCAACCACCGGCGGCGAGAAGCGCCCCACGCCAAAGTGGCGTCCGCTCGAGAACGAGCGCTGGCTGGCCGCACTCTTGCTGCTGCCGACGATGGTGTTGCTCGGACTGTTCATCGCCTATCCCTTCGTCAAGGGCATCCTGCTCTCTGTCTCGAGTGCGCGCGTCGGAGTGCCTGGCGAGTACGTCGGGCTGGCGAATTTCGAGCGGCTGCTGAGCGACCCGATCTTCTCCATGGTCGTCAGAAACACTGTCTGGTACACGCTGATTACGACGATCTTCAAGCTCGCGCTCGGGCTTTGGCTCGCATTGCTGCTCAACCGGAATTTCCGTTTCAAGGCTTTCACGCGCGCATTCATCCTGCTCCCGTTCATCATTCCGACCGTGCTGTCCACGTTCGCCTGGAAGTGGATGTTCGATCCGACCTTCAGCGTCCTCAACTGGTTCATTCTGCAGATGTGCTGGGCCAAGGTCTGGGTGATGGGTCTATTCGGCATCGAGCCCGCCAAGACCTGCTTTGCCGCCGCCCAGTTCAATTGGCTAGGCGACGGCGACCTCGCCATGTGGGCGATCATCGTCGTCAACATCTGGCGCGGCATCCCGTTCTTCGCGATCTCTCTTCTGGCTGGCCTCCAGACCATCAGCCCAGACCTCAACGAGGCGGCCGCCATCGATGGCGCCAAGCCCTGGCAGCGATTCATCCACATCACGTGGCCGCTGCTGTTGCCGGTGACGATGGTGGTCGTGCTGTTCTCGGTCATCCAGACCTTCGCCGACTTCCAGATCGTCTACGTCATGACCGGCGGCGGACCCGCCAATGCGACGCACCTGTTCGCGACGTACGCCTATCAGCTTGGGGTGGGCACGGGCCTGCTCAGCCAAGGGGCCGCCATCTCGCTCGCCATGTTCCCGATCCTGTTCGCGATCGTCATCGTCCAGCTGCTCTACATCCGGCGGGTGGAGACGCGCTGATGCTCGAGATGATCGGACGCCATGCACCGAGTGAGCCCTCAGCGGAGATCCACCGATGATCGAAGGCGCCATCTGGCGGAAGTGGGTCTTCTTCTACCTGCCGCTAGCCTTGTTCCTGATTTTCCTTCTGTTTCCCTTCTACTGGATGGTGATCACCACCTTCCGTCCGGACAACGAGCTCTATATCGCGTGGCGGCGTCCCAACTATGCGCCGTTCTGGACTTGGAATCCGACGCTGGACCACATCAAGTATCTGTTCCGTGAGACCGCGTTCCTCACGTGGCTCTACAATACGATGTTCATCGCACTGTGCTCGACGCTGATATCGCTGTTCTGCGGCGTGCTCGCGGGCTATGCCCTGTCGCGCTTGAGCTTTCCGTTCGCAGGCGGCCTTGGCACGATGATCTTCATCACCTACCTGGTGCCGCAGACTTTGCTGTTCATTCCGCTATCGGACATCATCCGCAACTACAAGCTCGGCGATACGCCGTGGTCGCTGATCCTGACCTATCCCACCTTTCTCATCCCGTTCTGCACGTGGCTGATGATGGGCTACTTCAAGGCCATCCCGAAGGAGCTGGAGGAATGCGCCCGCATCGACGGTGCCTCCCGCTGGAAAGCTATGGTCTACATCATCATTCCGGTTGCCGTACCCGGCATCTTGTCGGCCGGAATTTTTGCCTTCACGCTGTCGTGGAACGAGTTCATCTACGCTCTCGTGTTTCTCTCCTCACCACAGCAGAAGACGGTTCCTGTGGGAGTCGTATCGGAGCTGATCCGGGGCGACGTATTCTTCTGGGGTGCGCTGATGGCGGGCGCGCTGCTGGGCTCGATACCGGTGGCGATCGCCTATTCCTTCTTCGTCGAGCACTACGTGTCGGGACTGACCGGATCGGTCAAAGGGTAAGGCAGGCAGATGGCGAACGTATCGATCCAGCAGGTCCACAAGCGCTACGACGACTTTCACGCCGTGAAGGGCGTCTCGCTGGAGATCAAGGACAAGGAGTTCCTGGTGCTGGTCGGCCCGTCGGGCTGCGGCAAGACGACGACGCTCCGGATGGTCGCCGGCCTCGAGAGCATCACGGAGGGCAAGATCCTGATCGGCAATACGGTCGTCAACGACCTGCCGCCGATGGATCGCGACATCGCCATGGTGTTCCAGAACTACGCGCTCTACCCACACATGACCGTGTTCGATAACATGGCCTTTGGCCTCAAGATGCGGAAGTTCGACAAGACCGAGATCAAGAAGCGCGTGGACAACGCAGCCGACATCCTCGGCATCAAGGACCATCTGACTCGCAAGCCGCGCCAGCTCTCCGGCGGCCAGCGCCAGCGTGTCGCCCTGGGCCGTGCCATCGTGCGCAATCCGCAGGTCTTCCTGTTCGACGAGCCGTTGTCCAACCTCGACGCCAAGCTGCGTGTGCAGATGCGAGTCGAGATCAAGAAGCTGCATCAGCGGCTGGCGACGACCTCGATTTACGTGACCCACGACCAGATCGAGGCCATGACGCTCGGCGACCGGGTCGTCGTGATGAAGGACGGCCTCATCCAGCAGGTCGGCGAGCCGCTCGAGCTCTACAACAATCCGGCCAACAGGTACGTCGCAGGCTTCATTGGCTCGCCTGCCATGAACTTCGCCGCGGTGACGATCAAAGACGCCGGGGGAGCGCTCATGGCCGAGAACGAGGCGATGCGCATCCGCGTGCCGGATGCCCTGAAGGCCCGCCTGGCCCCGCACGCTGGCAAGCCGGCGACGCTGGGCATCCGTCCCGAGGATCTGCGCATGGCCAACGGCCAGGACCCGGCCGATCTCACGTTCGAGGCCATCGTCGAGGTTGCCGAGCAATTGGGCTCCGAGGTCATTCTCGACCTGACGGCCGGCACGTCCAGCATGGTCGCCAGCGTCGAGCCGACAGTGCGCGTCAGGCCGCAGGAGAAGGTGCGTCTGGCCATCAGCCCCGCCGGCTTGCGGTTCTTCGACGCCACGACGGAGCTTGCGATTTGAACATCGCCCGGTCGAGGAGCAGCCAGGCCGTCGCCGGCAGCTTGCGCAAGGTCAAGGTCCGGCGGCGCACCGCGCGTCAAGCATGCAGTGAGGGTCGAGCGAGCTCGAGAGGTTTTGGTGGGTCGATCAGTCATACGAGCGCTCCTGGCAGCCAGTTTACTGGCGGTCGTCGCGGCATCGGGCCACGCCCAGTCCCAGTCCCAGTCGGAATGGGAGACGGTGCTCAGGCTGCAACTCGCAGACGAGAGCAAGTGCGAGTTCCTGCGCATCGTATCGATGCGCCAGCTTCCGGTGAGCGGCCTCGACGAGATCGAGGGCCGGGTCCGTTGCACGGATGGCCGTGAGTTCGATTTCTCCCGGCAGAAAGCCCACCAGAAGTTCACGATCCGCCTCTGCCAGCCGGCAGTCTGCTGAGCGTTCCGTCAGCGGGTGCCCCTCGGCGTTGTCCTCGGCTCGACGACTTGACGGCCAGCGCCCTCTGCCGTCTCCTGACGCCCAACGAGGCGATTTCGAGGACGGCCCGGCGTGCAGCTCGCATCCACAACCTACGACGTCGACGGCTTCGCCGCCGTGCAGGAGCTCTATCACGCCAACGGGTGGACCGACGGCCTGCCGATCGTGCCGCCGACTCCTGACGCCGTAGCGGCCTGCATCGAATGGGCGGGCATGACACCCGACCAGCTCGTCGGCGTCGAGCCCGTGCGCGAGCAGCCCGTGACAGCCGAGAAGCTGGCAGTGAATGCGGTGATGGCAGGTTGCCTGCCGATGCACTTTCCTGTCGTCGCTGCTGCGTGGGCCGGCATGCTCCGCGAGGAGTTCCTCTTGCATGGTACCACGTCGAGCACGGGTGGCTGCGCCGTGCTCATCGTCATCAACGGTCCGATCCGCCAGGAGATCGGCGCCTCGGGCGGCTTCAATGCGCTGGCCAACAGCGACCGGGCGACCGCCGTGATCGGCCGCGCCATCCGGCTGGGCCTCATCAACATCCTCGATGTCCGCCCGGGAGGCATCGACCGCTCGACCTTCGGCCATCCGGGCAAGTTCTCGTTCTGCGTCGCCGAGGACGAGGAGGACACGACCTGGACACCGCTGGCCCAGATGCGCGGTGTTCCGCAGGGCGTCTCGGCCGTGACCGTGATGGCCGCGCAGGGGCCGCGGCAATTGATGAACGAGTGGACGACGGTGCCGGAGGAGATCATCGAGACGTTCGCGGCCGAGATGCGGGCCAACCAGCGTCACTACTCGATCTACGGTGGCAACTACGTCGTCGTCGTCCCACGCCAGCTCCGCGAGCACTTCCAGAAAGCGGGCTGGTCCAAAGCCGACATCGGCCGGCTGCTGTTTGAGCGCGCGCGAATCAAGCGCAAGGAATGGGGTGACGTCGGTAAAGGCGCCGTCGTCCGCGACCGTGGCGAGAGCGTCTACACGGCCCTCTCGGCACCGGAAGACGCCCTCGTCATAGCCGCGGGAGGTCCCGCGGGCGGCTTCGGCGCGATCATTCCGCCTTGGATGGGCCATAAGACCCGGGCCGTGACCGTGCCGATCGGCGTCTGCGTCGACTGTGGACCGCAGACCGCTTCGTCGACCGCCGGCAGTCGCTGAGGAGAGACGTCCATGAAGATCCGCGTTCTCGATCCGACCAACGAGACGAGGCTGTCAGCAGGCGAGGCGGCGCCGCGGCTGCGTTCGCTGAAGGGTGCCACCGTCGGATTCATCTCCAACGGCAAAGAGGGGGCGAAAGAGTTCTTCGTCCATCTCGGGCGGATGCTCGAGCACGAGCACGGAGTGGCCAAGGTCGTGCACCGTGTGAAGTCGAACTACAGTGCGCCTGCCGATAGGCACATTGTCGACGAGCTTCGGCAGTGGCATGCCGTCGTCACCGGCATCGGCGATTGAGGCAGCTGTTCATCGTGCAGTCTGCACGACAGCATCATTGCAGAGCGCCAGGGCATTCCGGCCATCGGGGTGATGACCACGCGTTTCGTGACTGCCGCCAAGCTGATGGCGCGCGTGCTCGGCATGCCGGATCATCCCTTCGCGGTGATCGAGCACCCGATTTCGAGCGCAGGGGATGCCGGTCTCGAGGCCCGCGCCCGGGCAGCACTCGACGTCGTGCGGCGCGAGCTGGTCAAAGGATAGCGTCACAAGACGAGGGGAGCGCCACGCTTCCGGCTACCGGCGCGGCGTTCCGCTGATGCCGAGCACGCCGCTCTGCAGGGCGTCGGGCATGGGCGGGCCCGCCGTGCGCGCTGCACCGGGCTGCAAGACGGCCCCGTCGCGCTCAGGGCGGACCGGCAGCGGCGTTCCGTCCGCGCAAGTCCGGATCGGGGCCGAGACGGTTCCCAGTCCGTCCTGTGGCTCGGTCCCGGGCCGCGGTGAGTAGCGTTGGCGGAACGAGGCGATCAGCCCCTCCGACTGCCTCCGGACGCCGGCCGACAGACCACAATAGATGCTGTGATAGATGTCCTCGATCCAGATGCGCTCGTGAGGCGGAGCGTTCTCGACCGCAAGAGTGATGAGGGCCAATGCCTGGCTCTCGTCACGCTTCAAAACCTTGCCGCGCCAATAGAGGTCGGCGAGGAAGGCCTGTGCGCCCGGATGCCCGCTCTTGCTGAGCGACGCCAGCCGCGCCGTTGCCTGCCGCTGGTCCAGGGGCACCCCCTCGCCTGTCAGGTAGAGCTTTGCCAATTCGAATTGCGCATCCTGATTGCGGAAGAAGGTCGCCGCCTCCTGCAGGTATCCGGCGGCGCGCTCGGCATTCGGTTTGATTCCGAACTCGGGCAACCCGCGCAGCCAATATCCGGCGAGGCCTGTCAGCGCCCGGCCGACGTAGCTCGCACGCGGGTCGTCGTCGACGTCGATGCGCGCGGCGTGCTCGTTGACGATGCTGTACAGCAGCTCATAGGCCTTGGCGTGATCGGTCAGCGCGGAATTGGGGTCGGAATAGAGGCGCGACAGGTACCACTTGCCAAGCAGTGACCCCCGCTCCGCGGCATAAGCGAGCGCTTTCTCGGCGATCGTATGCAGGCCCGACCGATAGGCACCGAGCCCCTGCTCCAGCGCCGCTTCGGGCGATACGAACTTCATGGAATCCCGCGCGGCGGCCGGTATCGTCGCCACCGTGAAGGCGATCATGGCTGCGACCGCCACGCGGCGCGCGACAGATGATGTCAGCTTGCTCATTCCGGCCACCTTGACGATGGCCCCCACTGGCGCCGACAGGACATCCGCCCCGGCGATGCCGCCCATCGCAGATATGGGGTTCGAGGTGTGAGAGACAACCGTCTGATTTGTATCGTGCTTCACGTTGTCGAGAGGTCCAATGGCGAGCGTCGCCGACGGGACGACAGGGAGGGCGTTGGGACGTGGTGCCATGATTGACTGCGGACTCCCTGCCCCGAACAGATCATTGCCGGTATGCTTACCGAAATCGTGCAGCGACGCCGCAACGCCTCCAGCGCGCGCCCTTGCTGCCTTGGCTTGCACCAGGTCGGACACCCTGGTCTCGTCGACCGCGCCGGCGCCCATCGCTCATTCTCCGGCCTGCAACCGCGAAACGCAGACCGCCCGGGGAGCCCGCACGCGCCGGCTGTCCGTCGATCTGATTGGACGTGAACGCCCAAACATGCCCAGCAAGCCTCCGTTTGCGCTCGCAGAGGACGTTCGCGACCGCGTTCAAGGTCACAAGTTGGAACCCGTTTGTGGCCCAAAAGAGGCGCACGCCGCAGCTGACGTTGCCCATTCGCCACACACCTCGACGAAGAGCTTGCCCGCCGATCAGACGCGGAACACTGTCAGCAGGTCGGGCCGCGCATAGAGCAGCAACGCTGCGGCCGCAGCTACAAGAGCACCGAGGCCCAGAACGCCTGGGGACCGGGCAGCGCGCCGCGCCACCGACAGCACTCCTGCCAGCAGCGCCGGCAGCATGAACGTCGCGGCGACAACCAATGGGACGAGGCCCGACCTGACGGGAAAGAGTTGTTGGGCACTGGCCGCTACCGCCGGTCCTCCGGCGACAGCAAAAGCCGAGGCCACACCTACCAGCACAGGCGACGTGGCCCGCACCCGCACCCATCCAGCACGCATCACAGTGTCCTCTGCCGTCTCGCTTCGAACGGTGACTTCCCCGTCACGGCTCGTGTCATAGCGGCGCAACGCGTCGGGCCGTTGGCGCAATCGGGGCCATACGGCGGCAGGCAGGCAGATTGGGGCCCTTGCGTCGTTGCGGGAAAGTAGGGCGCTGGGCTGCCTCAGTCGCCGCTCTCGGGACCGGTCAGCGCGCCCCGATCACGCCGAGAATCAGGGCCTGCCTTGATGGATTGGCAACCGCCGCGCGCTAGGCTCTGCGGCCCACCTATCCTCGAGCCGGAGCGCCTTGGTGCAATTGATCGTGAGCAAGCACGCTGGTGACGTTTCCGGCGACTCCAGGACTGCCTGTCCTCCTGTGACGGAGGCAGGCAGGGACGGCTTCTGGCACGACCCAGCCACGCCCGCGCCGGTAGGCCCGCAGGCGCTCTTTCGCGACGCAGTCCTGACGCTGGCGACCTTTGGCCTTTACCGGTGCTGGTTGCGCACCCGCACGCGTCAGCGCATCTGGTCATCCGTTCGCATCGACGGCGCGCCATTGCGATACACCGGCACGGTGCGCGAGCTTCTGGTCCCCGTCCTGGCGGCGGTCAGCGGCCTGTTGCTGGTGGTCGTCGCCGTGGCCATCGCCAAGATGCTGGCTGTTCCGAAGCCGCGCCTGACGCCGAGTCCGTGGCGCTTCCTGGTGACCGTGCCGTTGATCTACATGCTCGGTCTCGCAGCCTGGCGCCATCGGGCCTACCTGCTCGAGCGCACCCTCGTCGGTGGCGCGGCTGGTAGACTGTCTGGGAGCCGCCACGCCTATGCCCTGCGGCATCTGCTGACGGCGCTTGCGGTGCCCCTGACGTTGGGGTGGATCGTTCCGTTCCGGCAGGTCCTCCAGCAGCGGCGGCTGATCACCGGCATGCGGATCGGGCCCCATCGCTTCACCTTCGAGCCGAGGCCGCGCGAGCTCTTGGCCCGCTTTGCCGTCGCCTGGTCCGGTGTCATCGTGGTCTATCTGTCCGCCGTCCTCACGGTCGCATTCACCATGGGGCCGAAGATCCTCGCCGCAAAGGCCGGGGGCACTTTGCCCGCGCTGGACGGGCGCGAGACGGTCCTCGCGGTCGTCATCGCGCTTGCCTCGGCTACAGCCATCGGCCTCCTTTGCGCGTGGTACCGGATCGGCGTCTGGCGCCGCCTGGCGGCCATGACGAGTCTCGATGGACGGCCGTTGCGTCTCGATGTTGCGACCGGGTCCTATATGCGGCTGGTCGTCGTCAACACGCTGTTCCGCCTTGGCACGCTGCTCCTTGCAAGTCACGCCGCAGATCTGCGGCATGCCCGCTTCGTTCTGTCCCGATTGCGGCGGTGCTGACCGCGGACGGTGCCATCGGATCCGGCGAGGAACCCTCGTCGTCGACATGGGGACTTTGCCGGTAGCCGCCTTTATCCGGGCCGATATCCGCTGTAGGACCATCTCGAACGCTGGGCCGGACGCACGGGGGTTGCTCTGCCATGCGCAAGGTTTTGCTCGTCGTCCTGACGATGCTGCTCGTTGCCGCGGCTTATGCGGCGATGCCGATTCATGCCGCGTGGCGAATTCGCGAGGCCGTCCGCACGGCCGACACGGCGACGCTGAAGGCCCGTGTCGACTGGCCGAACGTGCGTCAGTCGCTCAAGGCGTCACTCGCCGAGGCGCGCGAGATGCTGGGCGAGCTTGCCGATGCGGCGGGTGAGCCACGTCCTGGCCTCTGGCAGCGGATCAAGGTCGCCGCCCTTCCTTACCTGACCGATCCTTTGGTTCAGCGGTACGTGACGCCGGAAGGCGTGCCGCGCCTCTATGCCTGGCGGCAGGTCTGGCGAAAGCGGATCGGCTCACCAGAGGATCGCAGCCCGCGACTTCTCGGCGGCACGTGGCTGGCAGGCACGAGCCTCGACAGGGGCATGACGCTTCTGGCCCGCGTGCAACGAGCCCGCTTCGTGTCGCCCACCCGCTTCGAGGTGGAGATGGCGGACAGCATCAGGCCGGGCCGCAGATGGATGGCCGCCCTCGAGTTGCGGGGCCTTGCCTGGCATCTGACCGAGGTGCACATCCGGTCCGAAAAGCTTGCGACAATCTCCGGTCGGACTCTGTGATCGGATAGACGCCACATTTACCAGTCGACGGAAAAATCGGCCGAGCGCCGACGGAAAAGTCTCGTGTTCGCCTTGCGCAATCTCCGGACCCGACCGCGTTAACCTTGCCAAACCCGCATGGTGCGGGCATTCGGGCACCATCGAGCGCGAGTGGGAACAGTCACGTCACTGCATTCCAGTAATGTTTTCAGCGAAGGCAGAAGGGCCCAAGTGGCGCCACAGTCGCTAAAATTTTAGAGCCCAACCGAAAGTCAATTTAGCAAACGTCCGGCATCTTTTGGCTTCCGAACGGCCCGGGCAAGAGCTCGGGGGTGCAGCGAAACGGAGCCACCATGCCTAACACGATCGCCGGTACGCCGGGCAACGACACGATCCCTGGTTCTTTGGGCGACGATTCCATCGACGGAGGCTCGGGCCTCGATCGGATCTTCGCCAGCAACGGCAACGACACGATCAATGGTGGCGATGGCAACGACACGGCCTCGGGCGAGGCTGGCAACGACACCGTCAACGGCGACGGTGGCGCCGACAACCTCTATGGCGGCGGCGGCGACGACGTCATCAACGGCGGCTCCGGCGACGATGGTCTCACCGGTGATGCCGGCAACGATTTGCTCGACGGCGGTGTCGGCGACGACGTCCTCTACGGCAGTGCCGGCGACGATACGCTCGTCCACACGGTTGGCGAAGGGGCAGACCGGCTCGATGGGCAGACCGGCAACGACACGTTGCTCATTCGCATCGCGTCGACTGACCTGACGCCGGCCGTGCTGGCTGATCTCGCCGCGCTCCAGGAGCATATTGCGAGTGGATCGACGACCAAAGTCTACTTTGCAGCGCTGGGCGTCAACGTCACCGGCATCGAGAAGCTGACGGTCGAGGTCGATAGTCAGACGGTCGCGCTCGAGTCGCTGTCCAACAAGGCCCCGGAGGCGACGCCCGTCGTCGAGGCGTCCATTGCCGAGGATAGCGAGCTGACCGGCCGGATCGAGGCCAGCGATGCCGACGGCGACAAGCTGCACCATGAGGTGGCCGATGGCCCGCTCCATGGCCAAGTGGAGCTCGATGCCGACACCGGTGCCTATACCTATCGTCCTGGCGCCAATTTCTCCGGGAGCGACAGCTTCCGTGTCGCCGTCTCCGACGGCAAGGGTGGGACGGCATACGAGGTGGTCAACGTGGCCGTCACGGGCGTCGCCGATGCACCCGTTCTGGTCGTGACCGATAGCTCGGTCGGCGCCGGCCCGAAAAGTGTCGTGAAGGGCACCAAGGGCAATGACAACCTGTCTGGTGGGCTCGGCAGCGACCTCGTCGTCGGCGGCAACGGCAACGATGTCCTCGTCGGCGACCGCAAGACCGTCGTGGTTCCGGTGGCGATCGACGCCTCGCTGGTCGATGCCGACGGCTCGGAGACGCTCTCTGTCACCATCGGCGGCATCCCGGCCGGCGGCGTTCTGTCGGCCGGCATCGACAACGGCGACGGCACGTGGACCCTCTCTCAGGCCGACCTCGCCGGTCTGACGCTGAAGGCGACCGTCACCGAAAGCTTCGAGCTGACCGTGACCTCGACCTCGACCGAGGCCGATGGTGATGCAGCGACTGCGACGGCGACCATGATGGTCACTGTCGCCGCGGGCAACGACACGCTCGACGGCGGCAACGGCAATGACCAGCTCATGGGCGGCGGCGGCGACGATAGCCTGATCGGCGGCCACGGCGACGATGGGCTCATCGGCGGCTCCGGCAATGACGTCCTGCGTGGCGGTCATGGCAACGACAATCTTGATGGTGGCGCCGGCAACGACCTGCTGCGAGGCGGTCAGGGCAACGACACTCTGAATGGCGGCGCCGGTGACGACGTGCTGCGTGGCAGCCACGGTCGCGACCTCCTGACCGGCGGCGACGGCAACGACCAGCTCGACGGCGGTCACGATGATGATCTGCTTTCCGACGGTGCCGGCAACGACAATGTCCACGGCTCGTCGGGCAACGACCGTGTGATGGCAGGCGAGGGTGACGACGTCTACCGGGGCGGCTCGGGCTGTGACACGCTGGACTTCTCGGGGGCCCAAGGCAGCATGCTTGTCGACGCCACGGCCGGCACCGCATCCGGCATGGGAAATGATCGCTTCTCGGGCTTCGAGCGGATCGTCGGCTCGGCATTTGCCGACACGCTGACCGGCTCGAGTGTCGCGGAGAGCCTCGACGGTGGCGCCGGCGACGATCTGCTGCGTGGCCAGGGCGGCTCCGACATGCTCACCGGCGGTGACGGCAACGACACCTTCCAGTGGCTCGCCACGGATGTCGTGACCGGCAAGCACGGCAGCAAGCACCGTGGCGTCGACGTCGTGACGGACTTCGGTGCAGGTGACAGCCTCGATCTGCGGGACCTGCTCAAGGGTGTGAAAGCCGACGATCTCGACGACGCCATCCGCCTCAAGGATGGCAAGGACGGGTCGCTCTTGTCGGTCAAGATCGGCAAGGCGTTCGTCGACGTGGCCATGCTCGAGGACGTGCACCATCTGTCGGTGACCGACATGCTGCACGATGGCGTGATCCTGGCCTGATGTGGGACCAGCGGTAAGGCCCGCAGCGGGGCCGGGCGACACCTCATGTCGCCCGGCCACCGTCGCTATGAGCGCCTAGAGTGCGATGTCGCCCGCCCCGAGCAATGCCGTGCGGCCGATCAGCAGGATGGACATCTCGGCCGCTGCCGTGCCGTTGGTGTTCATCTCGAGCAGCAGGTTGGCACCGAACACGGTCTGCCGGATCTCGCCGGCCGAGAACGAGCCGTCCGTGTCGAGGACGAACGCCTGATCGTTCGCCAGAAGCGTGTTGGCGTCGATGGTATTGAGGAAGAGCCGGTCGCCGGCCGTGAAGTCGAGGATCCGGTCGCGCGCGGCCGAGCCGGGGCCGGACTCCGCGGCACTGGCGTAGATGAAGCGGTCGTTGCCGAGCCCACCCGTCAACGTATCCGATCCGAGCCCACCTGTGAGGTTGTCGACGCCGGCGGCACCGTCGAGCCGGTTGGCGCCGTTGTTCCCGACCAGCACGTTGTCGAGAGCATTGCCCGTTCCATTGATGCTCGCCGAGCCCAGAAGCAGCAGCTTCTCAACCTCGGCGCCGAGCGTGTAGCTGATCGTCGACTTCACGGTGTCGCTGCCGTTGCCGGCCACCTCGCCGACCACGTCGCCGACGTTGTCGACGAGGTAGGTGTCGTTGCCGGCCTGTCCGAACATGCGGTCGGCGCCGACGCGGCCATCGAGGACGTTCGCGCCGGCATTGCCGATCAAATTGTTGGCAAGGTCGTTGCCGGAGCCGTTGAGGCTCGCTGTGCCCTCGAGGATCATATTCTCGAGGTTGGCGCCGAGCGCGCGCGACACCGACGTCCTCACGAGATCGGTGCCTTGGCCGGAAGCCTCGTTGGCGATGTCGCCGGCATTGTCGAAGACGTAGGTATCGTTGCCGAGGCCGCCGGCCATGGTGTCGGCGCCGGCGCGGCCGTCGAGGACGTTGGCGTCGGAATTGCCGATGAACGTATCGCCGAGGTCAGTGCCGATGACATTCTCGATCGATGTCAGCAGGTCGGCGGTGCCGAAGCCGTCGGTGCCTTGGCCGGCGCTGCCGACGACCGGGCCGAGGTTGACGGTGACGGCGCCGCTGCCGTTGACGAACCAGATCTCACCGACGCGGCGATCGTTGCTGTAGTCGATCGTGTCGATACCGGCGCCGCCGTCGATGGTGTCGAAGCCGGCGAGGCCGCGGAAGATGTTGCCGCCGGCGTTGCCGAACAACCGGTCATTGAGTGCGCCGCCCTCGGCGTTCTCTATGGCGATCAGGGTATCCGTGGCGCTGAACCCGTCGATGGCTTGCCCACCGCCGAGCCCGCCGTGCGCCACGCTGTCCAGGTTGACAAGGACCGAGGCGAGCGACTGGCCCTGCTCCAGCTCGAAGATGTCGAGGCTGTATGAGACCCAGTCCGAGCCGGCGGCGCCGTTCATCACGTCGTTGCCGCCGAGCCCACGGAACGTCTCGTCGGCACTGCTGCCGGTGAAGCCATCGCCGAAACGCGTGCCCCGCACGACCTCGATGCCGGAGAGCGTGTCGGTGTTGCCGAAACCGTCGGTCGCCTGTCCGGTGGCAAGGTTGATTGTCACGCCGCCGGCGCCGCCTTCGAACTCGTCGCTATCGTAGCGGGCTTCGTCGAGGGCTCCGGCGCCGCCGATGATCGTGTCGTTCCCTGCGAGGCCGGTGAAGCTACTCCGGTCCACTGTGCCGCCGATCAGCGTGTCAGCGAGGGCCGTGCCTCTCGCGCTCTCGATTCCGATCAGCGTGTCGATGTTGCCGAAGCCGTCGCGGGCTCGGTTCGACGCGACGCCCAATTGCGTCGTTGCCGACAGATTGACGACGACGCCGGCCCCACCCCCATTGTCGGCGTCGGAGCTGTAGTCGGCAGTGTCGTTGCCGTCGCCGTTGCCGCCCTCGAGCGTGTCGTTGCCGCCGAGGCCGCGGAAGCGGTTGTTGGAGGTGCCACCGAAGAAGCTGTCGGCCCCATTCGTGCCGCGGACATTCTCGATGCCAATCAGCGTATCGATAGCTCCGAATCCGTCGCGCGCCGTGCCCGCCGCAACGCCAAGCCTGGCGACTGTCGATAGGTTGACGATCGCTGCACCATTGCCGCCGCTGTCCACGTCATTGTCGTAGCGTGCCTCGTCGAAGCCGATGCCGCCGGTCATGGTGTCGGCGCCGCCCAAGCCTGAGAAGCCGTCCCCGAAGAAGCCCACGAACTCGTTGCCGATGAACGTGTCGGCAAAGCCGGTGCCCCCAGCGCCCTGGATGTCCGACAAGGTGTCCGTCCCGCCGAAGCCGTCGCTGGCCGTGCCGGCCTGGAGATTGACGGTGACGCCCGTGATCGGCCCTCCGACGTCATATCGGACGCTGTCGAAGCCGAGGCCACCCACCATGGTATCGTTGCCGGCGAGGCCGGTGAACGAGTTCTCTCCCTGGTTGCCGAAGAAGGCATCGCTGCCACCGGTGCCGCGCGCTCCGTCGATCCCCGAGAGCACGTCGATCGTGCCGAAGCCGTCGCGGGCGCGGTTGGCCCCCACGCCGAGCTGCGTACCAGTCGACAGGTTGACGACCACGGCGGCCGCGCCACCGAACTCGGCGTCGCGGTCGTGCCTGACCTCGTCGTAGCCGCCGCCGCCCGTGATGACATCCGCGCCGCCGAGGCCACGGAAGGATTCGAAGCCGTCGAGCCGGCCGAATGTGGCCGTGCCGTTGGCGACGGCGCCACCCGTGAGCGTGTCGCCGAAGCGGGTGCCACGAATGCTTTCGAAGTTGACGATCGTCTCGGCATTGCCGAACTCGTCGAGCACGGCACCCGTTGCGAGATTGACGCTCACCGCGACCGTTCCGAGGCCGCCGGCAACCGTGGATTCGAAGGCGACCTCGTCGAAGCCGGCGCCGCCGTCCATAGCGTCGATGCCGTTGAACCCGCGGACGAAGTCGTTGCCATTGCCGCCGACGATGCTGTCGGCATTGTTGCCACCCGAGATGACGTCGGCGCCCCCGCCGGCCACGATCGTATCGTTACCGGCTCCGCCGTTGATCGTATCCCCGATATTGTCCAACAGGTCCGCGAGGTTGTTGCCGGAGCCGCCGGTCACCGTGAAGCCGGCGAGGATGCCAGTCGTTGCGTTGGCTGTGTCGTTGCCGGCGCCGCCGGTGAAAGTCGCCATGTCGGAGGGTCCTCACAATCACTCGAGCTATGCGGTCGATCTGGGCCGAGCCCCCCTTCCGCAACCAGAGTGCAGGATTGGCGTTGCAGGTGAGGCAAAGGCGATAACGGCATACGATAGAGAATAAATCTGCAGAACGAAAGTGCGGGGGCCACGGAAGGTTGACGGCGCGGGACGAGCCGCGGCAGGCGGTGCATCTGGACGGCAGGATCTTGGCACCGCCGTTGCATCCAGGCCGACGCCATGCCGGCATCGGCCTCGAGCCGGTATCGGAACATCAGAGCGCGTTCAGGCCCCGGATGCTGTTGTTGCCATCGTTGCCGGGGAAGGAGTGGGCAAACGACGTGCCGCTCAGCCGCTCGTTGTCTACCTCACCTCTGCGAGCCCGTCCTCGACAGCCCTCTCGAGCGCTGCCGAGCCTGCCGCTTCGGCAACCTGCTCGGGCACGATCCACATCACGTAATCGGGTCCGCGGTATGATTGGCGGCAGCTCAGACGGCCGCCAGAGGCCTCGCAGTCCGATGTCTCGTGCAGCACTTGCGGTTGGCGCCGGTCATGCTTGATCACGTGCATGTCGACGGGTTGCACGATGGCCGGATAGGCTCCGAGCTCCACCCCGCGGAAGACGCAGCCGAGCGAGTTGTTGCAGGCCCCTGCGCGGCGGCCCAGCGTCCCGCCGACGCCGAGCGCCCGGCGGCGTCGCAGAAGGTCGGCGGCCTCCTCGGCCCCGGCGCTCACGTAGCAGCCCTGCTCGCCGCAGAGCAGCGGATCGGCAGTCTTGTTGTTCCGTCGGATGCCGTAGGTGCCGGGCTCGAGCCGCAACAAGACGGTCACTCGCGTGGCATGCCGGAGATCGTCGGCGCCGCGCCGTCCTGCGTCGGCCGGACTGAAGGCGCCGCGATCCAGCCGAATTGACCTCTCCTCGACCGGCGATGAAGCCACGCGCGCCGTCTCCTGCTCGATCGAGACGCGCTCGGGGAACCGTGCCGCACGGGCTTGGCGCAGTGCATCGGCGATTCGCTCGGCCTCCGCCTCGCGGTCCGCCTCCATGGATGCGGCACGCTGCGCGTCCTCCGCTTTGGCTTTCTCGTCGGCCCTGGCGCGCTCCTCGGCGACACGGCGGGCTTCGTCGGCCTTAGCCTTCTCCTCGGCGACGCGGCGGGTCTCTGCCTCGGCCCTGGCGCGCTCCTCGGCGACACGGCGGGCTTCGTCGGCC
>JANRJI010000045.1:0-1555 GCA_033764055.1 Hyphomicrobiaceae bacterium | reverse complement strand
CGGCGGCGCGGACATGCCGGTGGTCGTGTCGATGCTGAACTCCTACTCGGGCTGGGCCGCGGCCGGCATCGGCTTCACGCTCGGCAACATCGCGCTCATCATCACCGGCGCGCTCGTCGGCTCGTCGGGCGCGATCCTGTCGTACATCATGTGCAAGGGCATGAACCGCTCTTTCATCTCGGTGATCGCCGGCGGCTTCGGCGGCGAAACCGCAGGGCCGGCGGGCGGCGGCGGGGAGCAGAAGCCGGTAAAGATCGGCGCGGCCGAGGACGCGGCCTACATCCTGAAGAACGCCGCCAGGGTGATCATCGTGCCGGGCTACGGCATGGCGGTCGCGCAGGCACAGCATGCGCTGCGCGAAATGGCCGACGCTCTGAAGAAGGCCGGCGTCGAGGTGAAATACGCGATCCACCCTGTGGCGGGCCGCATGCCGGGCCACATGAACGTGCTGCTCGCCGAGGCCAACGTGCCCTACGACGAGGTGTTCGAGCTCGAGGACATCAACTCGGAGTTCGCACAGGCCGACGCGGTCTACGTCATCGGCGCCAACGACGTCGTGAACCCGGCGGCCGAGGAGGACAAGACCTCGCCGATCTACGGCATGCCCGTGCTGCAGGTATGGAAGGCAGGTACGGTGCTGTTCAACAAGCGCAGCCTCGCGTCGGGATACGCCGGCATCGACAACCCGGTCTTCTATCGCGACAACACCGTGATGGTTCTCGGCGACGCCAAGAAAATGACCGAGCAGATCGGCAAGAGCATGAGCCACTGAGGGTTGGCGCCATGGCGAAGCACACCTACACGATAATTCTCGAGCCGCAGGCTGACGGCGGCTTCACGGTCACCGTTCCGGCTCTGCCGGAAATCGTGACCGAAGGCGACACTGAAGCCGAGGCGATGGCGAATGCCACCGAGGCAATCGAGCTTGCGCTCGAGCATCGTCGCGAGTCGGGCCTCGCAATACCTCCAAACTCGGCGTCGCAAGTCAGGGAAGTTACAGTCGAGGCCGCGGCGTGAGTGAGCGGCTGCCTTCGGTGAGGGCAGCCGAAGTGATCCGCGCCTTGGAGCGCGCCGGATTCGTCGTGGCGCGGACCCGAGGCAGCCATTGCGTTCTGGCGCATCGCGACGACGCGAGCCGGACCCTCGTGGTTCCATTGCACGGTACGAGCGACCTGAAGCCGGGGACGCTACGCGGCATCATCCGTCAGGCTGGCTTGACGGTGGCCGAGTTTCGCGAGCTGTTGTAGCCAAGCTGGCTGAACCCCAGGCCGACAAGGAGCCCGATGCGCATGCTCATGGCCGTATTGATCGGCATCGCACTGATCGTCGCGCTCGTCGTGTTCGGCACGCCGGTGCTGCAGCGCCGCCTCATGTACTTCCCCGATGCCGAGCGCGTTTCGCCCGCGAGCGTCGCGCTCGCCGGTGTCGAGGAGCGCGTGCTGAAAGCCCCCGACGGCGTCGAGATCGTCGCCTGGCACGCCAAACCCAAATCAGGCCAGCCGACCATCCTCTATTTCCACGGCAACGCCGCGGGCCTCGCCAACCGCGCCGAGCG
>JANRJI010000044.1:0-1940 GCA_033764055.1 Hyphomicrobiaceae bacterium | reverse complement strand
GCTGCAGATCCATTTCCGCTCGCGGGCGACCTGCGCGCCCGCCACGGTCCCGGTGACCATCCCCGAGATCCGCTTTGCCACGGCCGACGATCTGCCACAGGCCGAGCACGCCGCCAATCTCCGGGCCGCCTGCGGACTTTGACACTGCAAACAGAAGCGTCCGCTCCTGGCCGCGATAGACGCGAAGGGCGGCCGGCGCTAGGGCGAGGCACAGGAAAGAGGAAGACCGTCATGCCGCTGCGCTGGGAAATCCTGCACGACCGCAAGCTGGTGCGTGTCGTTGCCGAGGGCGCCGTCACCCTGAAGGAGATGGCCGAGCATTTCGATGCTCTCGCGGTGGCCGACGTGCTGCGCTATCCGAAACTGTTCGTCGCAAACGACGCCGAGCCGGCTTTCACCGACAACGACGTGCTGATGCTGGGCGCCCGCCTCAGCGCCTACACGGCCACCATGCCGAGCGGCCCGCTGGCCGTCGTCGGCACGGGCCCGACCGTCGAAGGGACATTCCGCCGATTCGTCAACATGTCGCCTTCCAAGCGGCCGGCGCGCCTGTTCAAGACCGAGGCGGAGGCGCTGCTGTGGCTGGCGGCGGTGGGCGATCAGGTGGCTGACCAGCGCAGCGACAAGTACTTCTCCTAGGTTCTGTACCCATAAATGGATTCCCTAGACGAGAGGCAAATGATTCACTTCCTCTGGCGGGAGGTGAAGATGGCGCGGTTCGATCTGAGCGACGTCGAATGGCGGCTGATCAAGCCGCTTTTGCCTAACAAGCCACGTGGTGTGGCTCGGGTCGATGATCGGCGGGTGCTGAACGGGATCTTCTATGTGTTGCGGACCGGCTCGCCGTGGCGAGACCTGCCGGAACGCTATGGTCCGTACACGACCGTCTACAATCGCTTCAACCGCTGGGCCCGCGCCGGGGTATGGGTGCGGGTGTTCGAGGCCCTGTCGGCCAAGTCACCGGGCTCTATGGCGCTGATCGACAGTTCGATCATCCGGGCTCATCAGCACGCTGCGGGCGGTAAAAAGGGGGCCAAGATCACGCCATCGGCCGTTCTCGTGGAGGACTGAGCACCAAGATCAACGCCGTCGTCGACGAAACCGGCCTGCCGGTCCGGCTCATGCTCACCGCCGGCCAGGCCCACGATCTGAAGGCCGCGCCCGAGTTGCTGGCCGGCCTCAAATGCCGGCACGTCGTCGCCGATCGCGGCTACGACGCCGACGCTCTGCTCGACCTCATCCGAGCTCGCGGAGCCAAGGCCCACATTCCCTCGACCAGCCAGCGCATCGTCCACCGATCCGTCAACCGGCGCATCTACCGACAGCGCAACCTCGTCGAGCGCTTCTTCTGCAAGCTCAAGCACTTCCGGCGGGTCGCAACTCGCTTCGACAAGCTCGCAAGGAACTTCCTCGCAGCCGTCTCCTTGGCATCCGCCAGGCTATGGCTCCGCGCTTATGAGTCCACTACCTAGCGGCCGCGTGCCTCGAGGCGCAGTCGCCGCTTGCCCGCGCCGTCGATCAGGTCGAGCGTTGTCCCGGCGATGTGGGCTTCGCGGACGGCGGCGAGGGCGTCGATGAATCGCTTCTCGGCTGCCGCGACGGACGGCGCGCAACCGATCAGCGTCGTTGCGGCCGGTGCGAAGCGCAGTCCATCCGCATCGAGCTCGTAGGCGCCCGAGATCGAGTTGCAGCCACCCGAGCCGCCGTATCGGCCGCGGTCGTCGAGGGTAAGTCTCGGCCGCTGTCGCCAGTCCTCGTACACCGGCCGCTCGCCGTCGACCTCGACCACGCGCCATTCGGTGCCACGCAGCGCCGCGCCGCGGGTGGGGAGCGATGGGCAGGCGCCGTCGCGTTTCAGGCCAATGAAGCGCTCGGCCTGGATCTCGCCGGCACGGAACCGGGCGTCGATCTCGACGTAGATTTGCGCGGCCTTCGACGGC
>JANRJI010000043.1:0-1528 GCA_033764055.1 Hyphomicrobiaceae bacterium | reverse complement strand
ATGCTCGGCGTGGTGATCGAGAACCTGATCGAGATCACGCTGCTCGCCAACAAGATGGGCATTCCGCGCCACGCATTTCTCGCTTTCATCAACAACGGCGTCATGGGCTCGATGTTCACGCGTTACAAATCGCCGGCGCTGGTCAATCTCGACTGGACCACGACGTTCACGCCGGAGCTCTTGCGCAAGGACCTCGACCTCGGGCTCGAGCTCGGCCGCGAATACGACGTGCCGATGCCGGTGACGGCGGCGACGCGGGAGGTGCTGCAGACCCATTTCGGCGCTGCCATGCTGCAGAAGAACCCGGAGGAATACCTGGAGAAGGATTTCGCCGCGCTGATGGAGACCATGGCGCTCGCCGCCGGCATGAAGCTGACCAGCGAGAACAAGAACGTCCCAACGGGGTTGGAGTAGAGGGCGCCGTCATGGCCGGGCTTGTCCCGGCCATCCACGTCTTGTTTCCTGTTGTGAAGAAAGACGTGGATGCCCGGCCCAAGGCCGGGCACGACGTGCGCGATACCAGAGTTCAGCAAGAGGGAGGACACAGGTGCTCTCTGCCGAAAAAAACAAGTTGCTCACGCAAGTGGGGCCCGGAACCCCGATGGGCGAGTATCTGCGCCGCTATTGGCAGCCGATCGGCGGCGCCAGCGAGCTTGACGACAACCCGATCAAGGCGATCCGGCTGCTCGGCGAGGATCTCGTGCTCTACAAGGACCAGGGCGGCCGCTACGGTCTGATCGACCGTCACTGTCCGCACCGGCGCGCCGACCTGTCCTACGGCTACGTCGAGGAGATCGGCATCCGCTGCAATTATCACGGCTGGCTGATGGACGAGGCCGGCCGCTGCATCGAGCAGCCGTACGACGACACCGTCAATCCCAACTCGCGCTCCAAGGAGCGCTGCAGCGTCAAGGCCTATCCGGTGAAGGAATGCGCCGGCTTGCTGTTCGCCTATATGGGGCCGCAGCCGGTGCCGGAACTGCCGGTCTGGGAGCCGTTCACCTGGGAGAATGGCTTCCGCGAGGTCGTGCTGTCCGACATCCCGTGCAACTGGTTCCAGTGCCAGGAAAACTCCTGCGACCCGGTGCATTTCGAATGGATGCACGACAACTGGTCGGTGCGGCTCAAGGGCCAGAACGGCCCCTATGCCAGCAAGCACCTCAAGCTCAAGTTCGAGGAGTTCGACTACGGCTTCATCTACAAGCGCGTGCGCGACGATTCCGACGAGAACAATCCCAATTGGACCATGGGACGGATCGCACTGTGGCCGAACGGCTTCTACCTCGGCACCCACTTCGAGTGGCGCGTGCCGATCGACGACGAGAATACGCTCTCGGTGGCGTGGTTCTTCATGCGGGTGCCGAAGGGGCGCGAGCCTTACGTTCAGGAGACGGTCCCGACCTGGTGGAGCCCGATCAAGGACGCCAACGGCCGCTGGATCACCAGCCACGTCATCAACCAGGACATCATCGGCTGGGTCGGGCAGGGCACGATTGCCGACCGCACCCAGGAGACGCTGGGTGCGAGC
>JANRJI010000042.1:0-1785 GCA_033764055.1 Hyphomicrobiaceae bacterium | reverse complement strand
GCATCGACCGGCTCGGCGCCGAAATCCCGCAGCACCTCGCGCGTCACCCAGTGCGATGTCGCCTTGAAACCTTCGAGGAGGCCGGCGGCGCCGAGCAGCATCGAGCCGGTGCACACGCTGGTCACATACTTCGCGCGGCTGCCGCGATCCTCGAGGAACTTGACCGTCTCGGCATCACGCATTGCCTCGAGCGTCCCGTTGGTGCCGCCGGGCACGCAGAGGATATCGAGATCGGCTGGACAATCCTCGAAGCTCGCCGTCGCATGAATGGCGAGCTTCAGGTCGCTCTCGACGGGACCGGGTGTCTTGGCCACGAGCCAGACCTTGGCACCCATGAGGCTCGCCAGCATGTAGTGCGGGCCGACGACATCGAGCGCGGTGAAGCCGGGATAGAGAAGAAATGCGATCTTCTCCGATCCGTACCACGACGGTGGGAAGGCGGACATGTCGTGCACGTGCTCGGCGGACTGGCCGCCAGCCCCGCCGCTGTGCGCAGTCTTCGACAGGGCCAGTGGGGATGCACATAGCGCGGCCAGCAGCAGACCGACGTCGCGGCGATCAGGTCGCATGACTTTCTCCTGTTGATGAGGAGCTGACGCCACGTCGCGCCAGCCCCTGAATTCAGGTCAGTAGCGGACCTTGACCGTTCCGTAGACCGCTCGCTCCTCGCCGGGCGCCACCCGCCCGTTGAAATAGCTGTAGGGCACGAAGTATTCCTCTCCGGTCAGGTTCTTCACGTGCACGGCCGCCGAGAACGTGTCGGCGTCGTAGGCGACCTTGGCGTCGATGGTGAAGTAGTCCTCGGTCACGTAACGGTTGGCGAGATCGACGGGAGAGCCCGCGGCCGCGTAAACGCCCGCGCCGACGCTCCAGCCCGGCAGAACGTCGGCGTCGAAGCCGTAGTTGAGCCAGACGCGGCCCGAATGCTCCGGTACGCCCACGAGCTTGCTGCCAGCCGATGCGCCGGATGCGGCCTCGACGAGTTCGGCATCGACGTAGGCGTAGTTCGCGAGCACCTGCCAGTTGGCGCCGAGCTGATAGAGGAGATCGGCCTCGAAGCCGCGCGAGCGCTGCTCGCCGATGGCCGCCGACGCAAAGCCGCCCGATACAGGCACGGGCACCTTGCTGCGGTCGATCTCGAAAACCGCGAGCGTGCCGGTCAACGAGCCGCCGAGGTTGAGCTTGACGCCGGTTTCCCTCTGCTCGGACTCCTCGGGCTCCGGCTCGCCGACGAAGAACGTGTACGGGTTCGCCTTCAAGCCCTGACTGTAGCTCGCGAAAACCGAGAGGCCGGGGAGAACGTCGACGACGGCGCCTGCGCGCGGCAGCAGCTTCGTCGTGTCGGTCTGAAAGTCGGCGAACGCGACGGGGTCGATATAGTCGATCTTGATGTTGGCGAGGCGCAGGCCGGCGAGCAGGTGGATGCGCTCCTGCAGCGTCGTCTGGAGCTGAGCGTAGAGGCCCTGCGTCACATACTCGTTGCCCGGCTTCTGAAAGGTCGTGAACGGGCTGTCGGGAGGCACCAAGAACGGGGTGGGAAACGTCGGGTCGGCAAGATCGACCAAGCCGGCGCCGCCCGTCAGCAAGTCGGACGTCAGGATGCCGGTGTCCGTCAGGCGCGTGTAGTCGCCGCCGACGAGGAGCGTGGTTCTGGCCGGGCCGGCATCGAGCTTGAAGCGAACGTTCGGATTGAACGCCACCTCGTCCTGCTCCTGGTAGAGGTAGACGTTCGACAGCGCCCACGTCGATGGTGCAACGAATGGTGCGTTGGCCTGGAAGCTGTCG
>JANRJI010000041.1:0-2264 GCA_033764055.1 Hyphomicrobiaceae bacterium | reverse complement strand
GCTCCATGGCATCGCTCGCTTGAGGGACTTCTGGCCCAGGATCGGCCCGACGGCATGATCCTCGCCACTCCCAATCAGCTGCATGTCGAGCACGGCCTCGACTGCATTGCCGCTGAGGTGCCGGTGCTGATCGAGAAGCCTATCGCCGCCGACGTCGCCGACGGACGTCGGCTCGTCGAGGCAGCGGAACGCACAGGCGTGCCGGTGCTGGTCGGACATCATCGACGTCACAACCCGTTGGTCGCAGCGGCCCGGCGGGCGATTGCCGAGGGTCGCCTCGGCACTATCGTCGCGGTCCAGGCGTCATGCTGGTTCTACAAGCCGGACGGCTACTTCGACGTCGCCTGGCGGCGCCAGCCAGGCGCCGGCCCGGTGTTCATCAACCTCATCCACGACATCGACACGCTGCGCTTCCTCTGCGGCGAGACCGAAACCGTGCAGGCCATGGAGTCGGCAGCAACACGCCGGCACGACGTGGAAGACTCGGCTGCGATCCTCATCCGATTCCGTTCCGGCGCGATCGCGACGGTGACCGTCTCCGACACCATCGTCGCACCATGGAGCTGGGAACTCACAGCCGCCGAGAACCCCGCTTATCCTGCGACCGGCGAGCCGTGCTACCGCATTGGTGGGACTCAAGGCTCACTGTCCCTCCCCGATCTGGGCCTATGGATCTACGAAGGTGAGCGCTCCTGGTGGGAACCGATCCGCCGTGAAGCTATCGCGGCGACGGCATCCGATCCGCTGGCCTTGCAACTCACTCATTTCCTGCGGGTGATCCGGGGCGACGAGGCCCCGCTGGTGAGCGCCCGCGACGGCCTTGAAACCCTGCGGGTCGTGGCTGCGGTTAAGCAGTCGGCCGGCAGCGGCGCTCTCGTTCGGCTCGACTGAACCGGCTGCTAGGCCGTCAGGCCGTGCTCGATGCCCGACCGGACGTGCTTGCGCAGCACCTCCTGAGCGGTCTTGGCATCGCGCCTCAGCGCCGCATCGAGCATCTGCTTGTGCTCCTCCGCGGCGATCGCACCTCGGAACGTGAGAGAGATCATCTGGTATCGCAGGTACTTGTCGAAGACCACTGCGTGGGTATCCATCAGCACGCGCGAGCCGCAGGCCGAGATCAGGGCCTGGTGGAACTCCCAGTCATACCGCTTCCACTCCTCGGTCACCGATCGATCCCCGGCGAGCATCTTGGCTTCCATCTGCGACAGCTTGTGGTGCGCGCCAACGATATGGGCTTCCCAGCTCAGGTCCCCGGCCGCGAACGACTGCTCGAGCGCGTAGCACTCCAGGAGCTCACGCAGGGCTGCGATTTCCTTGAGGTTCTCGGCCGAGACCGGCGCCACTTCAAAGCCGCGCTGGCCCTCGGCGACGACCAGCCCCTCCGAGGCCAGCCGATTGAGGATCTCCCGCAAGGTGGAGATGCTGGCCTCGTAGTCCTTCCTCATCTGCTCGAGCGGAAGCTTTCGGCCGGGTCTCAGGCGGCCGAAGATGATGTCAGTCCGAATGCGTCGATAGACGCTGTCTCCAACGGCCTCAGGTTGCACAATCTGCACCGGAATCTCCGATAATACTCAAATCATCATATCACAGGCGCCAGCGAATGCGTTAGCCTCCAACAGTCGGCAATGCTCGTTTGCTTCTTCTGTTCTCGTTGGAATTGGCTGTCCGCGCTCGAAAAGTCGCGGCTCGGTTGCCGCTCAGGTCACGGAAAGAGGTCCAAGACGGTGCTCGTCCGGACTCGTCCACCAGGCACCGACCCAAGGCACAACCCCCGTCGAAGGCAACGCCCGGATTCAGGCCACGGGCAGCGTCACCCGAAAACACGCGCCCCGGCCGCCCGTCCCCACGAGTTCGAGTTCCCCGTCCATCCGCGCGATAATCTCGCGTGAGATTGCAAGGCCCAGCCCGGCGCCTGGTGCACTCGACATCGCCCTGCCCTCGCCCCGCGCGAACTTTTCGAAGATCAACTTGCGCTCCGCCTTGGCAATGCCAGGACCATTGTCGACCACCTCGACCACGTAGCGGCCACCGGAGACCCGTGAGCGAACCTCCACCACCGGGCTCGGCGCGTCGTTGTACTTGATGGCGTTCGAGACGAGGTTGATCAGCACCTGGCAGAGCCTGTCGGGCTCGCCCATCACCACGGCGCGCGAGGCACGGTTGCCGGTGAGCACGCGCATGTGGCGTTGCCGCGCGAGAGAGGAGCAGACATCGATAGCCCGCTCGAGCACGGCCTCTGCGTCGACGGGAACATTCTCCCAGCC
>JANRJI010000040.1:0-4131 GCA_033764055.1 Hyphomicrobiaceae bacterium | reverse complement strand
ACCTCGAGCGGATCGGCGACTTGGCCAAGAATATCGCCAAGCGCGCGCTTGCCATCGCCACCGACAACCACCCAAAATCGCTGATCACGGGACTGCGCCATATGGCCGACCTCGCCATGGTCAGCCTCAAGAACGTCCTCGACGCTTACATGACGCGCGACGACGAGAAGGCGCTCGCCGTCTGGCGCGCGGACGAGGAGATCGATGCGCTCTACAATTCCGTATTCCGCGAGCTCCTCACGTACATGATGGAGGATCCGCGCAACATTGGCTTGTGCACCCATCTGCTGTTCGGTGCCAAGAACATCGAGCGCATCGGCGATCACGCGACGAACATCGCCGAGACGACCCACTACATGGTCAAGGGCACGCCGCTCATCGACGATCGGCCCAAGCGCGACAACACCTCGACCACCACGATCGACAAGCCGTAACCAGCACCAGCGCGAGGAACCGAGCCGCATGCCTGCACGCCTGTTGATCGTCGAGGACGATGAGGCGCTGGTTACGCTCCTCGAGTACAATTTCGAGGCACGGGGCTACGAGAGCCGGGTCGCTCGCACCTCCGACGAGGCCATAGAGGCGCTGGCCGACGAGCAGGTCGACCTCGTCATCCTCGACTGGATGCTGCCTGGCGGCTCATCGGGCATCGAGGTCTGCCGCCGCATCAGGGCCCGCCCTCAGACGCGAGCCATTCCCGTGATCATGCTGACGGCCCGCGGCGAGGAGGCCGACCGCGTCCGCGGCCTGACCACCGGCGCCGATGACTACGTCGTCAAGCCGTTCTCGGTAGCCGAGCTGGCGGCGAGGGTCGAGGCCCTGTTGCGGCGCTCGGCGCCCGAGCGCATCGCCAACGAGATCGTCGTCGGCACGCTGAAGCTGGACCGCAACGCCCATCGCGTCACGCGCAATGGCCGCGAGGTCCGCCTGGGACCGACCGAGTACCGGCTGCTCGAGGTGCTGCTCGAAAGTGTCGGTCGCGTCCTTTCGCGGGCTCAGCTGCTGGACGCCGTCTGGGGGCGTGACGGCGACATCGACGAGCGGACCGTGGACGTGCACGTCGGCCGACTGAGAAAGGCGCTCATCCGCGGCAATGAGCCGGACCCGATCCGCACGGTCCGCGGCGCCGGCTACGTGCTCGAGCGCGAGAACGCGGGCCCTACGCCGTAGCCCGCGTGGCATCCGCCTGCCGTCAGAGGCCGACGCCCAGCGCCTGGACCCACTTCAGGCCGGCGACCGTGCCGGCGCGCGGCTTGTATTCGCAGCCGACCCAGCCGTCGAAGCCGCTGTCGTCGATCAGCTTGAACAGGTAGCGGTAGTTCATCTCGCCGTCGTCCGGCTCGCCACGGTCGGGAGGCGAGGCAATCTGATAGTGTCGCGCCAGCGGACCGAACTCGGCAATCGCGGTCGCTACGTCGCCTTCCATGATCTGTCGATGGTAGAGATCGAATTGCAGGCCGATGTTCGGCTCGGCGACCTCGTGGATGATCGAGCGGGCCTCACCCGTCGTGTTCAGGAAGTAGCCCGGGATGTCGCGGGTATTGATCGGCTCGATGATGACGTCGACGCCGGAGCCCGCCAGCATGCGGGCAGCGCGCTTCAGGTTCTTGACATACGTGGAGCGATTGGCCCCGTGATGACGCAACCCCGCCATGGCAAAGAGGCGCCTGCACCCCGTCGCCTCGGCGTACTCCAAAGCCGCTGCCACAGCCTTCTCGAACTCGGCCTCGCGACCAGGAATGGCCGACATGCCGCGCTCGCCCTTGGCGAAGTCGCCGTGCGCCATGTTGAACAGCGCCTGCGTCAGGCCGTTGCCCTTCAGGCGCGCGACCAGATCGGCCTTCGACAGCTCGAACGGATTGAGGAACTCGACGGCGCGGAAGCCCGCCTTGGCGGCCGCCTCGAACCGGTCGGGAAACGGCACCTCGGTGAACATGAACGACAGGTTGGCGGCGAACTTCGGCATGACGGCTCCCCGGAGGCCTTGGTTGTGGTGCGTACCATAGCGCGCGGGCAGACCGTGCGCAGCCCGGACTGTGTCAGTCGGCGAACGTTGCGACGACGCCGGCATGATAGGAGCCGCCCTCCCCGACCCCCTTTGCCCAGCCGATCGCCTCGTCGCCCAGCGCCTCGTTGTGCACCTCGATCCCCCGGAAACGCCCATAGAGTGCGTGGCTCGCCAGCATGTGGTCGAGCATCTGAGGTCGCCCGTGGTGCACGACGCTGAAGCGGCGCGAGACGGGAATGGCCCGGTCGAGCACGACGAGCGAACGGCCGGCGAGATCGGCGTTGCCGGTGTCCTCGGGGGCCGCTGCCAGTAGCCGCAACGGCGTCTCGTTGGCCTCGGCATTGAAATCGCCGGTCAGCAGGAGATGGGCGCCGGGATCAGCATCGAGCAGCCCGTCGACCAGCAGGCGCAGCTCCAGTGCCTGCCCAATCCTCTTGATGCCAGAGAGGTAATAGCCCTCTGCCCAGGCCCCCGAAGTGCGCCACGAGAAGGGACCGCTTTTCTGGCCCGGGATCGCGGAGGCGATGGGGGCCCTCAGGTGCACGTTGACGATCGTGATCAGCCGTCCACCGCAGTCGAGCCCGGTGAGGAGAACTGGACGCTCGAAGCGCACTTCGACCGCATCCGTGGTTGGCGGCTCTGCCGTGACCAGGCTCACCTGTGCGGGCGGCACAGCCTCGTGCAGGAGCTGCCGCTCCTCACGAATCGCAAACCGCGAAAGCGTGACGAGATTGTGCACGTCCGCCGGTCCTGTCCGGCCCGGGCTGCGGGTGGCGCTGCGATGGTAGCTGGCATAGGGCGTGCCAACGAGCAGCACGTCGAGCGCCCGGAACGCCCGGTCGCGTCTTCCCGCCACGTGCTGGCCGTTGACCTCCTGCAGGCAGAGGACATCTGCCTCCAGCCGCTCGAGCGCCGGTCTCAACACGGCCGCCCGCGGCTCGACAGGCTCATCGAGGCTTTCCAGATTGAAGGTGGCTACGCGCATGGTCGAGAGATGTTGGCCCGGGAACGTGTGGCCAACCAACACTAACCGTCGCTGAATTGCCAGCGGTATGATACTAACCAGCTGGACGGCTTCTGTACGAGAGGCTTGGCATCCTCCAAGGCTGAGATGAGTTTACAACAATGCATTCCAGATTCTGCCGAACATTGATCCGGCAATCGCGGTTGCCTGTCACAATTCTCCGGTGTTTACTTATTGGCAATGCGACGACGCTTGGGTCCGGCGCCCTAGCCGACACACTCCATGATCTCATGATAGCCCAGAAGAGAATCGAGTGCCAGAATCTCGGAGGTCGGTTCGACGGCTTGAACAAGTGCTATCTACCCTCAGAAGCCCCATCGAAGCCAGAGGTGCCTCCCCCAACGTGCGGCAAGGACTGCGAGCAATTCGTAGATTTTCTCAACCGCGCCAATCGTAGTGCTCACTGCCGTTCAAACCCGGCGAAATGCCAGTGAGGATCGTATGACTGGGCGGGGGAGAATGGCCCATTTGGCTGGTGCTGGACGCGACCAGGCTTCCAACGAGCCGCGCCCGTCCCCGAGGACCGGATCGACGGCTGCGACACGGCGAGCTAGCCCGAGAGCTTGGTGGTGCGCCATGTTTATGATTGTGGCCACCGTCTTGCCAATACCTGCTGACGCAGGTGAGCCCCTCACCACGAACGTAACTCTCGATGCGACCTGCTCCGACGGGGCGAGATCCTTTGCGTTCTCGCTCACGTTCGAGACAGATAAGGCTCGGTATGCACAGCAGATGAGGAGCGTCCGTAGAAAGCTGGCTGAGACTCGATGCCATCTCACCAATGCGTCCCGCAATCGGATGGAAGCTGCCGAGAAATGGAGCCAGTCCCATCTCAACGGCGATATTTACGTTGCGCACAAGATCGTGCTGGAAGCACAGGCCAAGCCTTGGGCTGAAGTCCATATGGCCGCGGAGTGCCTTGCCATGCTTGGCGGAGAGCGCTTCGAGCACGCTCAGGTGTATGGTCGCTCCATTGCGAATATCACTGCTTATTCAGCTCGCTTGCGTGCTCTCAGTCTCGAAATCGATCACGTGCGCCTCGTCGCCAAAGAGATGGACCTCATCCACGGCATACTCGCCACTTGCGCGGCATTCGGCG
>JANRJI010000039.1:0-21026 GCA_033764055.1 Hyphomicrobiaceae bacterium | reverse complement strand
CGGGATCAGGTTGTAGAACTGGAACACGAAGCCGACGTGATTGCGCCGGAAATCCGTAAGCCCCCGCTCGTCGAGACGGGTGAGATCGTGATTCTTGAACCGGCAGGTGCCAGTCGTCGCCCGGTCGAGGCCGCCGAGAATGTTGAGCAGCGTTGACTTGCCCGAGCCCGATGGTCCGAGGAGGACCATGATCTCGCCCGCGAAGAGCTCCAGGTCCACGCCACGCAACGCATGCACCTCCACCTCGCCTGTGCGGTAGACCTTCGTGAGGCCGCGCGCTTCGAACACGATCTCCGACATGCGAGGCCTCCTTCGCGCCGGCTCAGTCTAGCGGGCGAGCATCGGCTTTGCTTGCGGTCCGTCAAGAGGTGGCATCCTCGATGGGAACGGAGGCGAGCGGCGAGAGTTGACCCGGATCAATGAGCTTATTCGCATGTATGCATGAATGAATGTGTCCCGGCAGCACAACCGACCGCCGGATGGACCAAATGAGCCTGATGAGGTTTGCCATGTCGATGAAGGGGTTTGTCGCCGCTGCCCTTGGCCTTGCCGTGCTCGGCTCGGCGGCCTTTGCACAGTCCGGTCCGGTCGCGACGGCGTGCAAGGACGATCTTGCGAAGCTCTGTGCCGGCAAGAAGCACGAGAGCCGCGAGGCTCGCACGTGCCTCGAGGAGAACAAGGCCAAGGTTGCGGCAGCCTGCAAGGCGGCCCTCGAGTCCACCGGCGGTGGCCAGGGCAAGGGTGCGGGCAAAGGCAAGAACTGATTTCGCGCGTGTCATCCAGGAGAGAGGGCCGCAGGCGGCGCTCGAGTGCCCACCTGCGGCGCTCGGGACCGCAACCGCTACGGAGGGGCCATAACGATGCGACGTGACGTGCATGTCGTCGAGAGCGGAAATGGCCCCTACGGACAGTTCATCACGTGCGGCCGGCATGTTCTGAGTGCCGATGAGCCCGAGGCGGTCGGCGGGCACGACACCGGTCCCGATCCCTTCGAGCTGCTGCTCGCAAGCCTCGGGGCGTGCACGGCGATGACGTTGCGCATGTACGCGAGCCGAAAGAAATGGCCGCTGGACCGTGTCGAGGTTCGCTTGCGCCATGTGCGCCGGGCGTCCGCCGGCGCAGGTGCGAGGGATCGGTTCGAGCGGACCATCCAGCTGACAGGGCCGCTCGATGCTGAGCAGCGCGCGCAGCTGTTGAAGATCGCCGACCGCTGTCCAGTCAGCGAGACGCTGCAGGCAAGCTCGGAAATCGTCTCGCAGCTCGACCCAGAAGGCAAAGCCACGACGTGAGCCGAGCCGGTCGGAGTCAGGCCGCCGGGAGGCTGACGAACTGGCTCCAGAACCCGTTGAGCGAGTTGATCAGCTGCAAGAGCCCTTCCTGTGTGCTCGGCTTCGACACGTAGGCTGTCACGCCGAGGTCGTAGGTGCGCTGGATGTCGTCGTCCGCGTTTGACGTCGTCAGCACGATGACCGGAATCCGCTTGAAATGGCTGTCCGTCTTCAGGTGCATCAGGGCCGTGCGGCCGTCCATCCGCGGCATATTGAGGTCGAGTAGGATCAAGCCCGGATACGGGCATTCCTGGTAGGGAGCCTCGCGACGCACGTATTTGAGCAGCTCCTCGCCGTTCTCGACGAAATCGATCCGGTGGGAGAACCTGCTCTCGGCGAACGCATCGCGCATCAGCAGGCGGTCGTCTGGGTCGTCCTCGGCGATCAGGATGGGTATCGCGTTGCGCCCGCCGGAGTGTCTCGAGGCCGCTGGTGCCGGCGATGCCGGCACTTTCACGGCAACGATCACTGCCGGAGGTGCGGCGACGGCTTCGGCGGCGGCACCGGACCGCGCCTGGGCAGCTGGCGCAGGCACGGGTGAGCCTGACCGCACGGCGCCTTCCGGATGAGCCGCCGGCATGCGCGGCGCGGCAGGCTGGGTCGGTGCTGGCGCTCCCGACCCGGCCTGAGAGCGGCGCACCGTCGACCGGCCGATCGGCCCGGCCTGGGTCACGACCTGCATGCGCTTCGGCGCCACGTGGCTGGGTGTTCCGGTGAACGCAACGCCCACCTCGCTGACTTTTCGCCAGACGACCTGGCACGGCACCTCCAGGCCATCGAGCTCGACGATGAGCTCGAAGGTGTCGGGAACGGCTGAGCTCTGGGCAACCTGCAGGCGTGCTCCCCCCTCCGACAGATCGCGGACCACGCAGGGGATCGTCGCATGACGGGCACTGAATGCGATGACTCCGCCTTTGAGCATTCTGCTCCGTTTGCCTTCGCGCCGCTCGTCCGCCATGCTCTGCATTGTCGCCCTACTCCAAGCAGACCTGTCCCGGGGGGCAAGTCTGTCGTAGACCAGCTAAGAAAGCCCTAGCGTGCCGTCTGACGAGCCCCGGGCTGGCATGGCGGCTGCCGCTCCAGGCGACGGCTGCCGCGTTCTGTCGCGCTCTCCCGACCACAACGCGATCACAGCCGCTTGAGGCGGCACTACCTGACGGCTATCCTCGCCGCTTGTGCGCCGCAACCGGTCGGGGCCGGATGCCGGCGCCGCCCTCGGCCCTGCCCCCTGATCTCCCATTTGAAGAGCACCGAAGGCTTGAGCATCGAGACGGAACAAACCGTTCTGCAGTTGCCGGTGGCACGGCGCCTGTTTGTGCTGATCACGGTCGTGGTGGCATCGGCGTCGTTCAATGCGGCGACATTCTCGATCGCGGCGGTGCTGCCGCAGGTCCAGGGGGCCCTTTCGGCGACGCAGGACGAGATTTCCTGGGCCGTCACGTTCTACATCCTCGCCACCGCCGTCTGCATGCCGATGACCGGCTGGCTGGTCGCCCGCTTCGGTCGCGGGAGCGTCCAGTTCTGGGCGCTCGCCGGGTTTACGTTCTCGACCATGATGTGCGGCCTTGCCCAGTCGCTCGACGGCCTCGTGCTGTGGCGCCTCGTTCAGGGCGCGACGGGGGCGCCCCTGCTGCCGCTCGGCCAGTCCGTGCTGATGGACGTCTTTCCGCGACGGCAGCACGGGCTCGTCATCGCGATTTTCGGTACCACCAACACCATCGGCCCGATCATCGGCCCGACCTTCGCTGGCTACCTGGCAGAGTACCTGAGCTGGCGCTGGGGCTTCTTCATGATCGTTCCAGTGGCCTTCGGCGCGACGATTGCAGCCCGCTTCGCGCTCCCCGAGGAGCCACGGCAGCGCCACCTGTCCCTCGACTGGGTGGGCTTCCTGTCGCTCTCGATCGCCATAGCCTCGACGCAGTTCGTCTTGAGCCGCGGCCAGCGCCTCGACTGGTTCGAATCGACCGAGATCATCATCGAGGTCGCCGTAGCAGCGCTCGCCTTCTATGTGTTCCTGGTGCACAGCGCGACCGCGCCAACGCCGTACCTCAGCCCGCGCCTGCTCGTCGACCGGAACTACGTCATCGGCCTGTTCCTGATCGTTATCTTCGGTATGCTCAACTTCACGCCGATGGTGCTGCTGCCGCCACTGATGCAGAATCAGCTCGGCTTTCCCGACGGTCTGATCGGCTTCGTGGTGAGCTGGCGCGGCGCGGGCGTCATGACAGGCTCGGCCCTGTCGATCGTCGCTCAGCGGTTCGATCCACGCGTCGGCATGGTCACCGGATTCAGTCTTCAGATCATCTCCGGCATCTGGCTGACCCATCTCAACCTCAACGCGCCGCTGCTCGACCTGTGCGTCAACGCCTGGCTGCAGGGCTCCGCCGTCGGCCTCATCTGGACGCCGATCGTCACCACCGCCTTCCGCACGTTGGACCACACGCTGCGTGCCGAAGGCATCGCGGTGATGCACCTGATGCGGTCGATCGGCTCGAGCTTCTTCATCTCCGTGTCGGTGACGCAGATCCTGCGCGTGACCAGCGCCAACTACAGCCGCCTCGTCGAGGGTGTAACGCCTTACAACAAGACCCTGTCGCTGCCCGATGCCATGGGTGGCTGGACCACCGAGAGCACGTCCGGCATCGCCGCGATCGCCCGTGAGATCAACCGACAGGCTGCCATGCTGGGCTACATGAACGCCTTTGTCATGTACACCGCCGCCTCCGTCATCGCCATTCCGCTCGTCCTCATGCTCGGCGGACGCCGCAAGAGCCCCGCCTGAGCCATGCCGGCTCTGCTTCCTGCGCGGGGCTGGCAACACCGTCTCCATGGTAAGCGTTGATGGGGCACTGACCGTCGGCGGTGGAGCCCGCCGACGCATCGATGTGGGAGACGAGCATGTCCGACCTGATCGACTATCCGTCCCGGAGCCGCTTCGAGATGGAGATCGAGGGCCATATCGCCTTCGTCGCCTATCGGCGCGGCGACGGCGTCATCTATCTCGACCATGCCGAGGTGCCGCGGGCGCTCGAAGGACGTGGGCACGGCTCGACGCTTGTCCGTGCGACCCTCGACGCCGTGCGCGCCGAGGGGCTGAAGGTCGTGCCGCGCTGCGGCTTCGTGGGCGCCTACATCCGCCGCCACCCGGACTACGCGGATCTGCTCGCGTGACACCCCGGCCGTCGGCTTCGACTTCCGCGGCTGAAACACACAGCGGCCCGGGAGGTGCTAGCCTCCCGTGCCGCCCCGCGATTGTCGGACTGGCCGCCATTTACTGCAGCGTCGCCTCGCGGATGCCCTCGACGGGGAGCACGGGCATGATATCCGGGAGGGAGCCGCTTCCGGTGTGCTTCCTCGCATTGAAGACGCCGTTGCCGCGGAAGTAGAAGTCCTTGGCCACCATGCCGTAGACTGCCACGTCGCCGTTGTTCACGTCGCCGTTGCCGGAGACCTCGATGCGCTGGGTCGGCATGTAGACGACGCCCTCCATCTTGAATGCGCCGCCGCCCTGGATGTTGGACACGCCCCCCGGGTTGGCCGCAGCGTCGGCGATCACGAGGAAGCCGGCGAACGTCTCGCCCGTCTTGCGACCGGATAGATCGACCTTGCCGCCACCGATGACCTGCATCCGCGACGAAGCGCCGGCCAGATAGAAGAGCAAGCTGCTGCCGCTCACCGATGAGCCCGACTGAACGTTCAAGACACCGTTGTCGATGAAGTAGACACCGGGCTTGAATGTCACCGTTGCGCCGGCCTGAATGTTGATGCCGCCGCAGTACCGGCCCGGATCGAGTTGGAAGAAGCCTTTCTTCAGGTTCAGGTTGCTCGCCTTGCAGGTGTCGGCCTTGACCGGCGGCGTGAACGCGGGCTGGTAGGTGGCGCCAATCACGTAGGCGCCCACGGTCGCGTAGGGGTCGGCCACCTCCCTGCACCCGACCGTCGGCAGCGGATAGAAGGTGTTGTGCGTCTGGGTGTAGCCGCCGACGGCGCAATGGCCCTTGCCGCTGGCCTTGGCATTGCTGCCGCTGGCGTTGATAGCGGTCCCGAGCTTCGAGTTGGTATGCGCCCAGCAGCCGTCGTAATTGACTTGGTTGTCGCCCTGCAGGTGGATGCCGTCGGCGCTGCTCGGATCCAGCGCAAGCAGGCAGATCTTGCCGGGCTCCGTCGCCGAGATCGTCTCGCCCGCGACCGCCTTTGCGTAGCCTTGCGCCGCGAGCGTGGGGATGCTTGCGAGATTGAGGAATGGCGTCGCAACGCTGGTGCCGGCCTCGACCGTGATGATGTTGCCGCCGATGGTGACGGTCGGTGTCAGACCGGAGTAGTTGGCCTTGAACACGCTGGCGGCGATCTCCTTGCGCTTGGCCTCGGTTGCCTCGATCGGTCGGGCAGCGGCGAGCGCGGCCGCATCGGCGGCGGCCTGTACGCGGGCCTTCTGCGAAAGCGCGCGCCCATAGTCGACCGTGCCTCCCGCCAGCAGGGTCACCGGGACGGCGAGCATGGCGAAAAGAATTCCCACATTGCCGTCGGCCGCGCTTGAGAAGGGCTTCTTGCTGGCGAGGGACTTGGTCATGGGCGCGAGTCCATTGTTGTGGTCCTCTTGCGCGCTCTGCAAGCGAGAGCGGCTCTGGGCGCCCTTCTACGATCGGGATTTTTTAAATGCCGCAAACTTTGGCATTTGCATTTTCATAAAACTGCAATTTTCAGCGCTGCCCGAAGACGATGCCATGCCGTAAAAGGCTAGCCGCTCCTGCGCAGTGTCGATCTTCGACTGCTCGTGCGCTGCCGGCTTGACTCACGGATTTTAGTGACGGCTTGTGGGTGAGTATGGATTTAGGCGGATTGACGATGGGTGAATTCTGCTGGGGTCGGAGTTTCCGCCGTGATCCAAAGGCGTTTGGTGTGATTCAAATGGTTATTTTTCTCGCGTCGGCATGCAATCAATTTTACGCGAATTAGCTGGAAATATGTCTGCTGGAATTGAGGCTTCATTGATGCGCCGCACGTATCTTGCATCACGGAACGAGCCTGCCGAGGAGATGGCAATGAATACCAGCGTATCCCGAGCTCTCGGCGTCGGCGTTGCGGCGCTGATCGCAGTTTCCGCGGATCCTGCCGGGGCGCAGAGCTTGAGTGCCAGCGTCTCCTGCCTCCACGGTGAAGTGGCGCCGAACGACTATGCCGAGCTTGGCCAGCAGATCAAGGAGTACGGCTGGGACCAGAAAGGTGGCGTCACGCTGGTGGCGAGCGTCGGTGGCTTGAGGTTGAAGGTTCTCGACCCGAACGGTCTGTCGGTGTGCGAGGAGACCGCGAACAACGCCACCCTGTGCACATTCAAGATCGGCTTCGCTTCGGTCCCCGAGTTCACGATCATCGCCGACAATGCCAACGTGGGCGTCGTCAACAATTACAGGATCTGCGCTTACTGACGCGTCAATCCCCCGAGACGCGTCAAGTGACGCCGCGGACGCGCCCCACGTCCGCGGCGTCTTTCTTGCGTGCGTGCAGGCCAACCCGCCTCACCAGGCCCTGCCACCTCCGGCCTTGCCCTTCGCCTGCTGGTATTTCTCGATCTCGCCGAGCACGGCCGCCTTCGACTCGGCGCCTGCCGTCTCGTGCTTGGCGGTGGCGTCGTCGTAGCTCCACTGGCGGAGCGAGTTCGCACCGCGCTGGAAGTGAGGATGAACGTAGCGCGCCATCAGCTCGTAGCTGCGCTTCGTCGCCTCCCAGTCCGCCCAGTTGTGGGCGAGGAGCAGCACCGCACCGAAGCCGCCGTTGGAACCCTTCCACAGCCGCTCGAAATGGCGGATGCAGTCGTCGGGCGTGCCGATGCAGGCGACGCCGTTGGACGTCAGATAGTCGACAGGATCCTCGATGCCGCCGGGGATGATCGGGAACGTTGCGACATCGGTGAAATACTTGGCGAAGTTGGCGAGCCCGTGCTTCATGTCGGCGCGCGCCCTCTCCCGCGTCTCGGCGACGTGCGCGAACGTCACGATGCGCCATTTGGAGCGGTCGGGGGTGCGTCCTGCAGCGCGCGCCGCCTCCTCGTGGATGCCCCAGTTGGCAGCGTGCGCGGCGAGTGCCTCGTCCGACGTGCCGCCGATCGACAGCATTCCGATACCGTACTTCCCCGATGCCTGCCCGCCGACCGGCGAGCGGGAGGAGGCGACCGCCATCTCCATCATCGGCTGCGAGTAGGGCAGCAGCTGCAGCTTGGCCTCGTTCAGCGTGAACCAGTCCGTCTTCCGGGTCACCATGCGGCCTTGCATGAGCTCCATCAGGCACTCGAGCGATTCCGACATGCGCCGGCGCTGGTCGGCGGCCTTGAGGCCGATCTTCTCGGCATCGTAAATCAGCGAGCCGGGGCCGACGCCGAACATGGCCCGACCGCGCGTCATGTGGTCGAGCTGCATCATCCGCGACGCGAGCGTGAAGGGATTGTGGTAGGGCAGCGAAACCACGCCCGTGCCCAGCCGGATGTTGCGCGTCTTGACGGCGGCCGCAGCAATGAACATCTCGGGGCAGGCGATGATCTCGAAACCGCCGGAGTGGTGCTCGCCGATCCAGGCCTCATGATAGTTGAGGCGGTCCAGGTGCTCGACCAGCTCCATGTCCCGCTCGATGGCGAGTGTCGGGTTCTCGTCGAGCGCATGGAATGGTGCCAGAAAGATTCCAGTGCGTAGATAGCGATCGGCGAGCGGCTGGGTCATCGGTCGTTTCCTCGGTTCGGGCTTGGCAACGTGGATGATGCTGGAAATGTTAGCCGGGCGCTTGCGAAATCCCAAAGGACGGCAAGGTCGCGGCCCTGCGGCAGGCGAAGCCGGAGGCGCAATCCGGCGCGCTCGTTCCACGCATCGCTCAGCTTGGTGCGGCTCGCTGCGGCGTCTTGCGAGCCTGGGCGCCCGGGCCGCCGTGGTCGTCGCAGGCATCGGCGCAATCGCAGCTGCGTTCGCCCCAGCCAACGGTGAGACGCGGGGAGCGACGCCCGCTCAGTCGCCTCGGGTGGACCACGGCGCCGCGCTCACGGCAGCGATGACGGGGCCGATCGCCGCAGGCATCACCCCGCGCGGCCGCTTCGCCGGCGAGACCCTGCGGGACGGGCGCAGCTACCCGTTCGCGCGCGAGGTGCCGCACGGCGCCAGATACGACGGCTATGCGGTGCCGGGCCCTCATCTGCTGATCGAAGGCGTCGGCTTCACAAGCCCCATCGACATCTTCACGAGCCGCACCGTCGTGATGCGCGGCGTCACCGTTGCGACCGCAAGCCCGGCCCATTGGGCGATCTATTCACGCCCCTCGGCGGGAGCCCTCTATTTCCTCTGGTCCGAGGCTGGCGCGGTGTCCACCGAGGGCGCACCGGACGACCGCTCGTACTGGCTCGCTCGCGCGCTCTACCTGGCCAGCGATAACGCCGTCGTCTACCGCAGCCATCTCACCCGCGCCGCCGACGGCATCCAGGTGCATGGCCGAGGCACTCGCATCGTTGAATCGGTGATCGACGGTCTCGTCCACTGGCGCGACGATCACAACGACGGCGTCCAGATGCTCGGCCGCGCCGCCGACCTGATCGTCGAGCGCAGCCGCATCGAGAACGCCAACCCGCTCGTCGCCTGCCTCAATCTCAATGGCGACCGCGTTCGTGTGCTATCCAACTATCTGGCGGGCGGCGGCTACGCGCTCTATGGCGGTGCCCGTCGCAATGGTCAGGACCAGACCGCGACCACGCGCGACGTGGTGGTTATCGACAATGTCTTCGGCCGGGACTTCTTTCCGAAGGCAGGTCGTCACGGGCCGCTGACCTACTGGGATGCCTCGCCCAGCACCGGCAACGTCTGGCGCGGCAACAGATATAGCGACAGCATGCCCATCCCGCCTCCGTCCCCCACGGGAGCTCCGGCCCGTCGTTGAGGGCGCCATCGCTGCCGGCCCAGTGTCGCCGATCAGAGGCACATTGAGCCGCGTGCCTGCACGTGCAAGCATTTGCGTGACCTCGGACGTGCCAACCCGTTCCGAGGGCTCCACCCCACGTGCATCCTTGGAGTGATGGATATGTCAATCTTCGTCATCGGCGGCACCGGGTTCATCGGCCACCGCCTCGTTCGCCTGCTCGTCGCACGCGGCCAGACCGTCACCTCGATGGACATCAATCCCGCAGCCCATTCGTTCGCCGACCTCGGCGGCAAGGTCACCTCGGTGCGTGGCGACGTCACCCAGTTCGACGACCTTATGGCCGCCATGAGCAAGGCCAAGCCGGAGCGCGTGATCAATCTCTCCTACTTCATCGGCAGCGATCACGCTCCACACGTGGCGATGAAGCTCAACATCCTCGGCATGGACAACTGCTTCGAGGCCGCCCGCATCCTCGGCGTGAAGCACACCATGTACGCGTCCTCCCTCGCCGTGAACGGCCGGCAGACCCACTATGGCGATCGCCCCGTGACCGAGGACGATCGCGTCAACGGCGAGTACCAGTACGCCAAGCACAAAATCATCAACGAGTGGCAGGCCCAGGACTACACGGAGAAGCACGGCATGCTCATCACCGGCATCCGGCCGGCGAACGTCACGGGGCCTGACAAGGTGCGCGGATCCGTCGATCACGTGAACATCATCACCGAGCCGGCGCGCGGCAACGCGATCAGGTTCCCCTTCAAGGATGCGATGCGCTGCCCGATCCATGTCGACGACATCGCCGAGGTGTTCGCGCGCGTGCTCCTGGCCGAGAAGCCGAAGCACCGGATCTACAACTCGGGTGGCATCAGCGTCAGCCTCGGCGAGATCGCCGATATCGTCCGCGGCTATCTGCCGGACGCGAAAATCAGCTTCGACAAGGACACCGGCGGCCGCGAGCCGAGCGGCAACTACCGGATCGACAACGCGCGCCTCATGTCGGAGTTCGGCGTGCAGTACCGGCCCTATCGCGAGCGGGTGCTGCAGATCATCAATGACGTGCGACGCGATAACGGCAAGCCACCGGTCGGTTGAACGATATCGGGAGGTCCGGCGGCCCATGCGCCCCCGGACCCCGGCCGGTCAGACGGGCCGGCTGCCGCAGAGCTGAATGCGCCGCATGTGCCGGCGCTCGCGGTGGCTGTCGTGCACGGCGAGATGTTTGCACACGCGGTTGTCCCAGAAGGCGACCGAGCCCTTCTCCCACCGGAATCGGCACGTGAACTCGGGCCGGTGTCCGTGATTGAGCAGATAGTCGAGGAGCGGCCTCGATTCCGCCTCTGTCATCCCCTCGAAGCAGTACGTGTACGAGTGGTTGACGTAGAGCAGCTTTCGGCCTGTCTCAGGATGCGTCACGACCACCGGATGCAGTGACACGGTCTCCTGCCAGGCGTCGTCCTCGCGCACCTTGGTGGCGCGGAACGCGTTCATGTTGGCCTGGGGCCCCGCCACCTTGCGGTCGGAATGGTAGGCTTTGAGGCCGCCGATCAGTGTCTTCATGCCGTCCGAGAGGGCATCGTAGGCGGCATACTGGCTGGCGAACATCGTGTCGCCGCCGAACGCCGGCACCTCGATCGCGAAGAGGATGGCGCCCATCGGTGGCTCGGCCACCATCGTGGTGTCGGCATGCCACTCCTCGCCGACGATCTTCTTGTCTCCGGGCTCCCGCCGGATGACCACGATCTCGTCGTCGGCCCCGACGCCCTTGTAGTTCGGGTGGATGAAAATCTCCCCGAACCGCCGTGCCAGCGCCTTGTGCTGCTCGACACTCAGCTCCTGGTCGCGGAAGAAGATCACGCAATGGTCGAGCAGGGCCTTGCGAATGGCGGCGATGGTCGCATCGCTCAAGGTCCCGCCGAGGTCGACGCCGTGGATCTCCGCTCCGCAGGCTCCGGCCATCGGCCGCACGTCGATCAGCGATGCGGTGGCAATGTCGTTCATGGGCTTCCTCCATCTCGCTCCCGTGGGGCGACTGTGGGCAGGGTAGGAGCGAGCTGCGTCAGATGGCAATGGCGATCACCGGGCAGGGCGATCACGGGCCTCGGTCCGCCATGTCCTGGTTGCCCGGTTGCCGTCATTGCTGCCCGCGAGCGATCTCGCCTAGGCTTGGCACTGGACGCGCATCAGCCAGGGACAACGCCCCCATGACGAAAGCGGAAACCTCGCCGCAGACGGCCTACGTCGCACACCTCGAAAAGGGCGAGCTCGCCTATCAGTGGAGTCCCGCCGCCGGGCGCGCCGTGTTCTTTCCGCGGCTTGTTTGTCCGTTCACGGGCTCGACCGAGCTCGAGTGGCGCGTCGCCAGCGGTCTCGGCACCGTCTATTCGACAACGGTCGTCCATCCCGTCGAGGGCAAGCCCTTCAATGTCGCCCTGATCGACTGCGACGAGGGCTTCCGGCTGATGAGCCGCGTCGAGGATGTGGCGCCCGAGGGCGTGACGGTCGGCATGCGCGTCGCTTTCCGAGTGCACAGGTCGGGTGGCGACGAGGGGCCCGTGCCGGTGTTCTACCCGGTGCCGGCCGGCAGGGTGACCGCCGCGTCCGCCCCCGTTGCCCGGCCCATGCCGCCGCGCAAACCCGCCGGCAGCTCGAGGCGCGGCAGCGTCGCCATCGTAGGCGTGGCTGAATCCGATCTCGGCCAGGTGGCCGACGGCCTCTCGCCGATCGATCTCATGGCGCAAGGCGTCGTGCGCGCACTCGACGATTGTGGCCTCAAGCTCGCCGAGGTCGATGGCCTCTTCTGTGCCACCACGCAGGCCCGCACCTCGGGGTTGGCGCTCTCCGAGTATCTCGGCATCGACCCGCCCTACGTCGGCACGACCATCATCGGCGGCTCGTCGTTCGAATATCACGTCGCCCAGGCTCAAGCCGCGATCGAGGCGGGCCTGTGCAGCGTCGCCGTCGTCGCCTACGGCTCGACGCAGCGCAGCGTCGGCCGCAAGCAGGCCTCGGTGCGCGAGATCAACCCGCACGAGACGCCGTTCAAGCCGTTCCTGCCCGCGTCGGCCTATGCCATGGCCGCCCGTCGGCACATGCACCAGTTCGGCACCACGCGCGAGCAGATGGCCGCGGTCGCCGTCGCGGCGCGCCAGTGGGCCCAGCTCAACCCGGCAGCCTGGGACCGGAAGCCGTTGACCATCGAGGGTGTGCTCGCGGCCCGTCCGATCAGCGACCCTTTCACGGTGCGCGACTGCTGCCTGTCGACCGACGGTGGCGGCGCCATCGTCATCACGGCCGCCGATCGTGCCCGATCGCTGAAAAAGCCACCCGCCTACGTGCTCGGCTGCGGCCAGTCGATCACTCACGCCTCGATCTCGTCGATGCCGGACCTGACGCTGACCGGGGCCAAGCGCTCGGGCGAGATCGCCTACGCCATGGCCGGCCTGTCACCGAAGGACATCGACGTGCTCGCCCTCTACGACGCTTTCACCATCAACACGATTCTGTTCCTCGAGGACCTCGGATTCTGTCCGAAGGGCGAGGGTGGGCGCTTCGTCGAGGGTGGTCGCATCGCGCCGGGCGGCGCGCTGGCGGTGAATACCAACGGCGGCGGCCTCTCCTATTGCCACCCGGGCATGTACGGCCTGTTCCTGCTGATCGAGGCGACGCGCCAGGTCCGTGGTGAGTGCGGCGCGCGGCAGGTGAAGGGTGCCCGCACTGCTCTCGCCCACGGCAATGGCGGCGTGCTCTCGTCGCAGGCGACCGTGATTGTAGGCGCCGCCGAAAGTCTCTGAGCAGCCAGACAAGATGGGGCGGGGGCTCCCCGGCAGGGACCGGGGGCCGGTGCCCTTCGCGCCGCAGGCGCGACCACTGCGTCGAAGGAGCGGTGCACGGCACTCGAGTTGTGCCACAGTGTACGGGCGCTCTGGCGGTGGGTCGGGCTGGCGCTAGACTTGTCCCGCCGCCGCGCGCGCTGTGGCTCCGCTGAACCTGTCACGATCGAGGAAGTCCGCCATGCCGATCTATCAAAGAGGGTCCGTCCAGATCTATTACGAGGAGTCCGGCTCCGGCTATCCCTTGCTGGTCATTCCAGGCGGCGGGCTCAACGCGACCATTCCTTATCTTTCCACGCGGACGCCCTTCAACCCGATGACCGAGCTCAGCGACCAGTTCCGCTGCATCACCATGGATTTGAGGAACGCCATCGGTGGCAAGTCGTCCGGCCCCGTGGAGGTCGATCGGCCCTGGGACTCCTTTGCCGACGATCAGCTCGGCCTGATGGACCACCTCGGCATCCAGAAATTCATGGTCATCGGCTTCTGCATCGGCGGCCCCTTCATCTGGAAGATGCTGGAGCGCGCGCCCGAGCGCGTCATCGCGGCCGTGCCGGCGACGCCGAGCGGCTTCCGGCCCGAGGTGCCGGACCTCTTCTACCGCAACAACATGAAGAACTGGGCGCCGGCTCTCTGCGAGAAGCGGCCCGACGTCACGATGGACATGTGCTCGGCCTTCCTCAAGAAGATGTACCACGAGAACAACGACTTCGTGTTCAGCGTGACGCGGGACTTCGTGCGCGGCTGCAAGACGCCGGTCCTCGTCATGCCGGACGACACCGAGCCGCATCCCTACGCCACCGCCGAGGAATCGGCATTGCTGGCCCCGAACGCCCAGATGACGTTCTTCCCCTGGAAGGAGCCTATGGATCGCGTCGCCATGGCCGTGCGCCACCTGCGGACGTTCTTGCAGGCAAATACGCCGAGGTGAGCAACGAGCGAGGCGTCCGAGGGTCGCCACGATGACGCTCGTGCTTCAGCCGCAATGAGCGAGGCAGGGCGGGACATGGAGACAGCGGTGATCGTCGGCGGCTCGGCCGGAATCGGGCTTGCGATCGCCCATCGCTTGGCAGCACTCGGGCACGGGCTTCTCCTCGTTGCGCGCGACGAGCGCCGCCTCGCCGCGGCGGCGGCCGACCTCGAGGCCCGACACGGCGTCGAGGTGACGACCGTCGCCCTCGACGCGGTCGCCCCCGAGGCGCCCGCAGTGCTGGCCCGGCACATCGCCACGAGGCCAGCCGCGCCCCGTTGTCTCGTCATTGGTCTCGGCACCTGGTCGGAGGGCCCGGCTATCGAGCTGAGTGACGCCGAGATGCGGCGCGTGACCGACGCCAACGTCATGGCACCGCTCGCTCTACTGCGGGCGCTCGTGCCGCTCATGCCGGCTGGCTCGGGCGTCCTCGTCATCGGTTCTTTGGCAGCGCTGATGCCGCTGCCGGGTCTCTCAGAGTATGCGGCCAGCAAGGCGCATCTCCATGCCAGCGTGCTCGCCATGCGTGAGGAGGTGGCGTCGAGCGGCATCCGCGTGTGCGTTCTGGCGCCGGGCCTCGTGCCCACGGGCTTCGTGCCCGGCGCTGCGACGACTCCGATGCGAAGCCTGCTCGATGCGCTCGCCAGCCGGCCTGAGACGGTGGCCCGCGCCGCCGTGACCGGGCTCGGTGCCAACGTGCCGCTCATCGTGCCGGGGCTGCTGTGGCGGCTCGTCGCCTTCGGCATTCGTATCCTGCCGGGAGGCATTCTGGGCCATATGTCGCGTCTTGTGGCGCCGGCGCTCGGTGCACAGTTGGCGGGCGGACATTCGGAGGCGAGCGCGCCACGGGAGGCTGCCGAGGATCGCCGCCCCGTATGACAGGACCTTTATGCAGAAGTCGTTTCACCAGGACAGGCTGCGGGCCGTGTGGGGCAGCCGCTGGCGCTTTCGACGCGTGGAGACGATAGCTGGCGTCGTGCTGGCCGCTGCCCTGGTCTGGATCGTGATTGCAGGTGTCGTTACGTCTGCGCGCACTGGCGGCGATGAAGCAAGTCTGGCCCTGGCGTACCGGCTGGCCATTGTCTGGGACGACTGGGGCCGAGCCAGCAGCGCTCAGAGCGACGTCGGCAAACACGGGGGACCTGACGTCCACGGGGCCAGGCTGGGCTACGCGCTGATCGCAGCCGCGATTGCGCGAATTACGCCCGGCACGAGGCAGGGGCTCGCCTGCTGGGCCGAGGGGCTGAGCGAGTGTCGGCCGGTCCGCGTGCCGATGCTCGTGCTCGCCCACATCCTGGCGGCGCTCGCCGCCGTGTTCCTCGCGCATCGCACGGCCCTGCGGCTGTCGGGCGATCGCCTCATCGCCTTGCTCGCTGTCGTGCTTGCGCTCATGTCCATGCGGCTTGGCCAACTCGCCGGCAGCCTCCGAAGCATGATCTGGTACGCCGTTCTGCTGCTGGCCTATCAGACGTTGCTCGTCTGCGGGGCCGATCAGCGATCCTGGGCGGGGCTTGTGCAACTTGCTGTGGCCGGCAGCGTGCTGACGCTGGCCACGCTGATCGAGCCGGCGACGGCGGTACTCCTCCCCGTCACGATCGCGCTGCTGACGCTTGTCGGCCCGAGTGGGAAGGGGGCGGGTGACGGTCGCCGAAGCCTCGGGGCGGACCGCGGCGCCCAGGTCGCGGCCTTTCTGCTCGGTGTCGCGGTCATGGGCCTGCTGCCGGCACTGTCTCTGGGCTATTCACTGTCCGTCGAGCTGCTCGCCGCGCGCGCGACGGGCCTTCTCGCCCAACGCACGGCCTTCAACGGTGTCGACATCCACACCTGGCTTGCGGCGCTGGTGACTCCCGTGCCCTGGCTCGGCGACATGGTGCTGACCCTGTTGCCCACGGAGGCCGCCCACAAGCTTGCCGTCGGCAGCAGGCCGGGCAGCCTCGCCGATTTCGGCAACTCGGTGATCCTGCCCGATGCGCTGGCGCGCGGCGGAGGCACGTTCCGGGTCGCCATTGATGTTCTGCTTGGCGAGCGCGTCTTCGGACAGGCCGCGGCCTATTTGGCCGCGCTACCCATCGTGCTCATGCGCGGGCTTTTCGCGGGCGGTGGCATCCTCGCCCTCACGGGCCTCGCGCACATGGGCAGTCTGGTGCGCTACGCGCGGGCCGACGGCCGCCTCCGGCTGCATCTCCTGGCGCTGGTGCCGGCCGTGGCGCTGCTCCTGGCCAATGCGCTGCTGACCAGCAACGAGTTCTGGCACAATCCGATGCTGCCGCTGGTCTACGCCTACGCCATCGCTTACGTGGCCGGCGGCTGGTGATCCGTGCGCAGAGGGCTCATGAGCACGCCGCTGTCGAAGAAGGGGCCCAGCTCGGATGGCCTCGGCCCCGATCGTCGCCGTCGGCGCGATCTCGACCGGCTGCGTGTCGCCGCGTGCTTGACGACGTTCTTCTACCACGCCATCCAAGTCTACGACCTGAACCCCTACTACCATATCAAGAGCGCAACTCCGTCGCCCGCGATCGACATCGCAGCGCAGCTCCTGCACGCCGTCCGCATGCCGCTGTTCTTCTTGCTCGCCGGCATGGCGGCTGCCATCGCCATGGCGCGGCGCTCGGATGCTGAATTCCTGAAGGTGCGCGCCGTCCGTCTGCTGCCGCCGGTCGTCCTCGGCGTATTGGTGCTCACGCCATGGATCAAGTATCTTGAGGTGCTCGATGGACGCAGCATAGCTTGGTTCGGCATCACCGAGCTCGCCGGCCCGCCTCCTGACCTGCTCGTGGTGCTGCGGCGCTACTACACCCAGTTCCGCTGGTTCAGCTGGTCGCACCTGTGGTTTCCTGTCTACCTCATGCTGCTGAGCTCGGCTCTGCTGCCCGTCCTCAGGCGACTGCCCGCGGGCCCGGGTCCTCGACGGCCGCTGCTCGTCGCTCTCGCGGCTTTGCCCGTGCTGATCGGGGTCGAGATCGTGCTGCGGCCCATCTTCCCCTGGCACATTCCGAACCTGTTCTGGGACTGGGCCAGCATGACCGTCTATGTCACGGTATTCGTGCTCGGTGCCGCGATCGTGCGGTGGACCCCGCTTGAGGCGGCGCTGCAGCGCGCGCTCCCGCTCTCGCTCGCTGCTGCGGTGCTCGGCACCACGCTCTACGTGGGCATCGGCGCCACGTGGCCGGTGAAAGGCGTTGGGCGCGCTCTGTGGCTGTGGGGCTTCCTCTGCCTGGCCATCGGCCTCGGGCCGTGGATCGGGCGGGGTCGCCTGCCCGGTGAGGCATACCTCGCGGAGGGCGCGCTGCCGATCTACGTCATCCACCACGTGCCGCTCGTCACCATAGGCTACTGGGTCAAGGACCTGCCTTGGCCCATCTGGCAGCGGTATGGGGTCATGGTCGCTGGCGCCTTCGTCGTCACGCTTGCAGCCTATCACCTGCTCGTGCGGCCGAGCGAGGCGATGCGGGCGGCGTTCGGCATGCCGCTCCGGCGGCCCGCGCGCCCTCCCGAGTCCAAGCGCGATGCCGCCTAGTCATCCGAGATACCCCCGTCTCCGCCGTCTTCCCCGTCAGGTCCTCGCCTTGAGCAGCCGCGGCCAGAACAGCCCGGCCCGACGGCGGTAATCGGCGTAGGCATTGCGCAGGGGCGACCGCGCGAACTTGCGCTCCTCGGTCAGAGCTCCCAACGCGAGCAGCGGCACCAGCATCGCAGCGTAAGCGATGTTGAACGGGTGCAGCGTCGCCAAAGCGCATCCCGACCAATAGAGCAGGTAGGAGGCGTAGAAGGGGTGGCGTATGTAGCGGTAGGGCCCCGACTGGACGAGGCCGTGCGGCTCGGATGGATCGAACAGCAACTTCAAGTCGGCCGTGCGGCTCGCGTGCCGGGCCCCCATGAACAGCAGCAAGGCTGCGACCTGGAGAGCGAGGGATGCACCGAGCCACTCGATGCCCTGCGGCTGGCGCCACACGAAATGGCCGAACACGGCGAGGTTGGCGACCGAGACGATCGACAGCAGCACGAACGGCAGCGGGCTCCTCGCCGAGGCGAAGTGAAAGTGTACGGCCCACGTCATGACGGCAAAGTAGACGAGCGCAGTGATCAGCACGGCGAGCTTCATGGCATCTTGCTCTTACGGCTTCGCAGCCTGCGTGGCGGTCTTGGGCGCGCTGCGATGCTGTACGCCGCAAGAGACTTTTGCGGCGGCCACGAGCCGCAGCGTCTCCTCATGCAGGCGCGGCAACTTCTCGATGTTGAGGTGATTGACGGCAGCATCGTTGGCGAGATCGACGTTGCGCACGCGTGACTTGGCGGGGCCCGACAGGCGATTGGGCCAAAGCGCGCTGTTAGACTGGTAATAGTTGACGATGCGGCCCACGTTGGCCGGCACGGCACGTGGATAGGCCGGGCTGAAGGTGACGAGCACGGCCACCGGCACCTTGGCCTGAGCCAGCTTCTCGGCCATGGCGACAGCCGCCTCGGCGCCCATCGAATGCCCGATCACGACGATGGGGCAGGCCGTCTGCTCGGCGTAGGCGCGAATGGCAGCGGCAGCGAGCTGGTCGCTCGCTGTGTAGCTGTCGACGATGGCGCGCACGCCGCGAGACCGGAGCTTCGCCGCCAGGTCATCGAGCCCGGTCGATACGTCGAACAAGCCTCGCATCAGGTAGGCGCGAGCCGAGCCCTGCGACTGGGCCAGCGCTGCGTCGGTCGTGGCCGCGCCGGCGCAAGCGATTGCCATGAGTCCAGCGATCCACGTCACGAGCGACACGCCTCACCCCCGATCCCCGGTGCATCCATTCCTCGAGCTTGCCCGAGAGATGCAGCCGCAATGCGACAGCCGGCAACGGTGCAGGTCGCCCGAATCGCCGTGGGCCGCGCGACCTCGGACAGCCGCTGAGACTGAGCGATCGCGAGCGGCGCGTCCCTGACGGCGGCAGGCGCTCCTGGTCCCCCGCCGATGATCTACTGCGCCGTCAGGCCGCCGTCGACGACGAGGCCCGAGCCAGTCATGAAGCCTGCGTCGTCCGACGCCAGGAAACAGATGCCGTTGGCGATGTCCTCGGGATGGCCGAGCCGGCCGATCGGGTGCGATCTCAGTGCTACCCCGCGCGCCGCCTCGGTGTCGTTCGTGCCGGTCTGCGTCGCTCTGGCCACGAACGTCTGGGCGCCCATGTCGGTCTCGATGACGCCCGGATGGATGGAGTTGACGCGGATCTTGTAGCCCTTGCGCCCGTAGGAGAGCGCGGTCGACTTGGTGAACAGCGTCACACCGCCCTTGGTCATCGAATAGAGCGGGTCGAGCTGCGAGCCGACGATGCCGGCCACTGATGCGAGGTTGACGATGGCGCTGCCGTGCTTCGATGTCGCGCCGCTCTCTTTGAGAGCTGCCGTGCACAGCTTGGTGCCGAGCCAGACGCCGGTCAGATTGACGGCCACCAGCTTGTGCCACTCCTCGAGGCTCACCTCCTCGAAGTCGCGGCCGAGGAACAGGCCCGCGTTGTTCACCAGGATGTCGAGCTTGCCGTAAGACCTGGTGGCCGCCGCCACGGCGGCGTTCCAGTCGCGCTCGGTGGTGACGTCGAGAGGCACGAACTGGGCCTTGCCACCGGCCGCCTCGATCTCCTTGACGGTCTCCTTTGCCTTGTCGGCCAGAACGTCGCCGACGACAACGGCCGCGCCCGCCTCCGCCATCAGCTTGGCCGTCGCCGCGCCGATGCCACGCGCCGCGCCCGAGATGAGCGCCACCTTGCCGTCGAGCCTGTTCATTGGGGTCTCCCGTTGCCGGTTCTGGGTGTGGCGAGATGCTAGGCCGAGACCATTGCCCGAGGCAAATGCGCGGGCGCCCTGCCGGGCCTGCTTCCAGGAGATCGGGCTGCGCCGCAACAGCGCGCTCCGCGAGCACGAGACCATGACCCGGATGGATGTCGATCGCCTACGCGACGCGACCCTGAGATCAGGGACGGCATCACGGCCATGCCGGAGAGCCGCTGGAAGCGCCTGGCGAGGCGAGCGACCACCTTTCATGGGAGGGCAGAGGTCAACTGCGTGCCCGTCGGACGGCAATGGGTCGAAGCCGCACGCGACGCCCAGGCGCTCTCTGGCGATCCGCTTCGGGCCGCGGCAAAGCGCGCTCTCGGGCGACGCGATGAGCATGAGGCACTTCGCCATCGTGACCAACCGCAACGATCCACCTGGTGGCCGTCGTCTCGACCGAACCCAGTGGCATCGCCAAAAGGACGACACCCTCCGGCGCTAGCCCATGCCTGTTTCCTGCCATGTCCCCTCGGCACCATGATCAGATAGGCAGCATCAGAAATGGGCCGGAACAGGAAGGCTGAGCGAACAGGCCGCTCGGAATCTGCTTCAATCACGCAGAAAGCGCTTGCATCGCGGCGGAGCCGAGCTCCCCTCACGGCGGCAGTCATGCGCTGACGCTGACGATGGATTTTCACGCCGACCAACGCTGTGGTCGCGGCGCGGTGCCTTCCAAGGTTGCTGACAGACGCGCCGGCTGTCTTCGGCTCGAGGCTCGCAGGCCCTGAGCATGCGTCCATTGGCAAGCATGATCTGGATATGCTCTGCCCGCGTCATCGGTTCCAGCGCCCGGCTGCAGAAGCGATCTGGACCGGCACCAGCGTCACCGGGGTGGGCGGATCGGCGCGTCCCCGGGGCACGCGCGTCGGCCTACCCGAGGAACTGCCCGATGCCCGCCCGAAAAACTGCTGCGCTTCCTCGTCCTCAACTCCCTCGGCAAGGTCGTCAGGCACGCCCACGAGACGTTGCTCCGCTTCGTCGAAGCCCTCTCCCGCACCCTCGCCGCCGCCCCCAGGCCCCGCTTCAACTTCCACGGACCAGTCTTAGCCGGGGTTTGAGGTCGATCCCCAAACCCCGGCTAGCGATTTTGCGGTGACGCATGGCTCGGCGCGACATCGCGTTTCCGGGCCTTTTGCGATTCAAGTACCTTTCACCCGGCGGGTGCAAGGGATCGCGGGCGATGAGCGGACGACTGAACTTCGAGAT
>JANRJI010000038.1:0-1818 GCA_033764055.1 Hyphomicrobiaceae bacterium | reverse complement strand
GGACGAGCTCCTCGCCCGGGCCGATTTCATCACGCTGCATACGCCGATGACGGAGCAGACGAAGAACATCCTGCGCAAGGAGACGCTGGCGCGCTGCAAGAAGGGCGTGCGCATCATCAACTGCGCCCGCGGTGGCCTGATTGTCGAGGCCGATCTCCTGGAGGCGCTGAACTCGGGCCAGGTCGCTGGCGCCGCGCTCGACGTCTTCGCCGAAGAGCCGGCCAAGGCCAATCCGTTGTTCGAGCATCCGAACGTGGTGGCGACGCCACACCTGGGCGCCTCCACCAACGAGGCGCAGGAGAACGTGGCGCTGCAGGTGGCCGAGCAGATGTCGGACTATCTGCTGTTGGGCGCGGTGACGAATGCCATCAACATGCCGTCGGTGACGGCGGAGGAAGCACCGAAGCTCCGCCCCTATATGAAGCTCGCCGAACAGCTCGGCGCCTTCGCCGGGCAGCTTTCCGATCCGGCGATCAAGAAGGTGACGGTGACCTACGAGGGCCATGTCGCCACCCTCAACACCCGTCCGCTCACCGCCGTCATGCTGCAGGGCCTGCTGCGGCCGATCATGGACAGCGTCAACATGGTCTCCGCGCCGGCGATCGCCAAGGAGAACGGCATCGACGTGGTCGAGGTGAAGCACGACCTCGAGGGCGACTACCAGACGCTGATTCGCCTCGAGGTGCAGACGGCGGAGCGCTCGCGCGACGTTGCCGGCACGCTGTTCGCCGACCGCCGGCCGCGCATCGTCGAGATCAAGGGCATCAAGATCGAGGCCGAGCTCGGCCCGCACATGCTCTACGTGACCAACGAGGACAAGCCGGGCTTCATCGGCCGCCTCGGTACGCTGCTCGGTGACGCCGGGCTCAACATCGCGACCTCCCACCTGGGCCGCGCGGCGCCGGGCAAGGATGCGATCGCGCTGGTCGAGGTCGACGGGTCGATCGCAGCCAAGGTGTTGGCGGACGTGCGGGCGATTCCGGCGGTGCGCCAGGCCGAGGCCCTGACCTTCTAGTCAGGGGGCGAGGGCGTAGCCGATGTTGCGCACGCTGACGATGATCTGAGGTTCGCGCGAATCGAACTCGATCTTGCGGCGCAGGTTGGAGATGTGGATGTCGATGGAGCGATCCTCCGGCGTCCAGCTCCGTCCGTGGACGACATGCAGAAGCTGGTTGCGGGTCACCGCGTCGGGCATCGCCCGGGCCAGTTCGACCAGCACCTGGAACTCCGCCGAGGTCAGCCTCACCAGGCTCCCCGTCGGGGCCTTCAGGCGCCGGCCCGGAATGTCGAGGCTCCAGCCCTGGAAGGTGCGGATCCCCGTCGGGCCGGTGGTCACCGCTGGCTGCGACCAGCCGAGCCTGCGCAGGATGGTGCGGATGCGGGCCACTAGTTCACGATTGAAGAACGGTTTGCCGATGAAGTCGTCTGCACCGGCTTCCAGACCTGCCACGCGCTCGTCGGGCTGGTTGCTGCCGGAAACGAGGATGATCGGCATGGCGCTGGAGCGGCGGATCTGGCGCACCAAGCCAAGCCCGTCCTCGCCCGGCAGGCCGAGGTCGAGGATCATCAGGTCGAAGGCTTCCCGCTCAAGCAGGCCATGCAGTTCGGCCGCGCTGCCAGCGAGCGAAATCCGGAAGCCTTCTTCCCCGAGATACTCCCGGTAAATCTGCCGGAGGCTTGCGTCGTTCTCGACGACCAGCAAGCTCGGTGGCGGCGGCGGCATCGAAACGTCCCTTAGGTCAGACGATCTCTCGTTTTCGTGATCTTGTTAACTTTTGAGCCGCTGCTGTGTCAAACGCTTCTAATTTGCGCCACGAT
>JANRJI010000037.1:0-178917 GCA_033764055.1 Hyphomicrobiaceae bacterium | reverse complement strand
CGTGCGCGGCTCCGCGCCGCTCCGGAACCGGCCGTGACAACAGAACAATGAGAGAATACTGTCAGGCATCAGCCCGGTCCAAAGTGTCAGGGATCAACCCGGTCGGACAGGCGGGCTCGGCAGGGCCGATTGATGCACCATCAGACGCAAACGCCGCTGCATCCGATGATCGCGAGGCTCGCATTCGTGGCAAGCCCCCTCACCCGTCGCCCTCCGGGCGCCGACCTCTCCCCATGGGGAGAGGTGAGCTGCGGCCCGGCGAGAGGTCGGTGCGGCGCTACCCGGCTAGGGGTGGGGGCGGCACGGCCGTCGGCTTGGTGCCACCATTCCGCTTGCCCCGCCGCCGTTCAGCGCTTATCTGACGCACTCGCGGAAAGAGGGTTGATTTTCAGGGTTCGGCGATGGTCGCCCCCTCGCTCCGCAGCCGAGACCCGAGAGGCAAAAAAGGATGGGCTACAAGGTCGCTGTGGTGGGCGCCACGGGCAACGTGGGCCGGGAGATGATGAACGTGCTCGCCGAGCGGAAGTTTCCCGCCGACGAGGTGCATGCCATCGCGTCGCGCCGCTCGGTCGGCGTCGAGGTCTCCTACGGCGACGACACGCTCAAATGCCAGGACCTCGAGCAGTTCGACTTCTCGCGCATGGACTTCTGTCTGATGTCGGCCGGCTCCACCGTGTCGAAGGAGTGGAGCCCGCGTATCGGCGCCAAAGGCTGCGTCGTGATCGATAACAGCTCCGCCTGGCGCTACGACATGGACGTGCCGCTGATCGTGCCGGAGGTGAATGCCGACGCCATCGCCGGCTACACGAAGAAGATGATCATCGCCAACCCCAACTGCTCGACCGCGCAGATGGTGGTGGCGCTGAAGCCGCTGCACGACGCGGCGACCATCAAGCGCGTGGTGGTCGCGACCTACCAGTCCGTCTCGGGCGCCGGCAAGGAGGGCATGGACGAGCTGTGGGCGCAGACCAAGGGCAAATACGTGCCCGGCCAGGAGGTCGAGCCGAAGAAGTTCCAGAAGCAGATCGCCTTCAATTGCATTCCTCAGATCGACGTCTTCATGGAGGACGGCTACACGAAAGAGGAGTGGAAGATGCTCGTCGAGACGAAGAAGATCCTCGACCCGAAGATCAAGGTCACGGCGACCTGCGTTCGCGTGCCAGTGTTCGTCGGCCACTCGGAGGCGGTCAACATCGAGTTCGAGCGGCCGATGACCGTGGCCGAGGCGCGCTCGATCCTGCGCGAGGCGCCGGGGATCATGGTCGTCGACAAGCGCGAGCCCGGCGGCTACGTGACGCCCGTCGAGGCGGCGGGCGAGTTCGCGACCTACGTCTCCCGCATCCGCGAGGACGCAACGGTCGAGAACGGCCTCGCGATGTGGATCGTCTCGGACAATCTCCTGAAAGGCGCCGCCCTCAACGCCATCCAGATCGCCGAGACCATGATCGAGCGCGGCATGATGAAGAAAAAGGCCGCGTGAGGGGCCGTGGCTGGGCGCCTTCACTCAGGTCGTCTGCCGCGCGGTGATCGAGCCGCGATGCCGAAGGACTAGGCATTCCGGAAGTGCCGACCACGATCGCTCCGGCCGGGACACCGGAGCAGGATGAACGCGGGGCGGGGCCCCTGGACGGTCGCGTCAGGAGACGCGGCCGACCTCCATCAGCAGCTTCTCCGTGCGTGCCTCCTCGATACGATTGGCGAAGCGCTTGGCCTCGTGCTCGTCGCGAACCGTCTTGGCCAGTGTGAAGGCGGCGCCGACCAGGAACACATTCGACATCAGCATGTAGCCCTTCACCATGGTGTCCACCGGCAGGAACCAGATGCCGAGGCCGGCCATGAAGGCCGCGACGCCGAACTGGGCGTAGGTGAAAGAGAGCCAGGCGCCGGTGTTCCAGGCGTTGGCGGCGGGGGTGGCGAGGTGGCTGGGGGTCGGCATGTCGGCGATCCTCATCGCGTGGGGGGAGGGGCTGTCGGGGGTGGTTGTCGGAGTGGGCTCGGCAAAGCGGCGGAAGCGGCGAGTCTGGACGTCCATCGGGGGCCTCAGGCGGTCGCCTCATCAGGCTTGGCCGGACCGGCCGTCGACGGGCGCTCGGCTGCGTTGCGGGCCTTCAGGCGGGCCAGCACGTCCGACGGCTTGGTCCTGAGGCCGGGTCGGAAGCCGGCCTCAGCGAGGCGCTGGTCGAGGTCCTTGCCAGCCACGGCATCGTCGAGGCTCTCGGCGGCGGCGGCCAGATCCTCGGCCTTGACGTGGCTCTCCCGGATGCGTTTGAGGGTCGCCTCGGCCTCGCGGAGCGCACCCGTGCCGGTGGCGAGCGCGCGGCGGCCGTTGGCGCCAGCCCGCCGCAACGCCTCCTGGGCGCGGGCCATCTCCAGGCCCCGGCGCAGATCGGCGAGGCGGCGGTGGCCGTCGTCAGCGAGCCGGCGCAGGCGCAAGATCTCGACGTCGAGCCGCTCGACGGCCTTGCAGCGGTCGGCCCGCTCGTCCTCGGTGGCGGCGATGACGGTGGCGGCCTCCTCGGCAAGGTCGTCGCGGCTGCCGACGAGCGCTGCAACGGCGCTGGTCTCGAGCTCGGCGATGCGGGCGTCGAGCGCCTCCGCCGCACGGGCCTCGGAGGCACGATGAGCCATGGCGCAGGCCAGCTCACGCTTCGCGTGCTCGAGCGCGATGGCCGCATCGCGGAGCTGCTGCTCGAGAATGCGGATGGCGTTGACCTCGAACACCGCGTCCTCGGCCTCGGCGGCGGCGCCGCGCATCAGCGTGCTCAGAATTTTCAACACGGGGGCACTCCTTGACCTCGCTCGTCTCCTGACAGTGGCTCGGCCATCGCCCGCTCGGTGCGCCGCCTCGCCGGGAACCGGGTCTCAGCTGGCCTCTCGGGGCGCCGTGAACTCAGTTCATGGCGCTCAATATGCCAGAGGCGTGAACCCAGTTCAAGTAAATCTTGAACTAGGTTCATGGGCAGAGTCGAGCTAGGTTAAAAGGGCGTTGCACGGACCGGAGACGACAGCCTTGCCGGGGCAGCGGCCCGATCTTCTTTCCCAGGGGAAGGAGGGGGCGTTCGGCTCGATGACCGGCTGAGGCGCAAGCAAGGATATCGCGGCGGTTCTTCGCGATGGCCCTGCCGCAGGCCGCGGCCCGATCGGGCGCGAGGGTACGCCGCGGCGCGGAGCGGATACAGCCTGCCCCAGCAGTTGGCACGCCACAGAAGGAGCCCGAGATCCATGGCCGAGCCGGCATACCGCGAGACGCTGCGGGCTCAGAGCGTCGCCCTCGCCGGGGCCATCCTCGAGCGCGAGGGCGTCGAGGCCGTGCAGGCGCGCCGCATCGCCCGCGAGGCCGGATGCTCGGTTGGGACGCTCTACAACTTGTTCGGCGACATCGACGGCCTGCTGATCGCCGTCAACGCCGCGACGCTCGAGCTGTTGGGCTCGGCGGTTCGGACCGAGGGAGAGGCTCTGGCCGGCGAGCCGCTCGATGCGCAACTGACGGGCCTTGCCCTCGCCTACATGCGTTTTGCGCTGACCCACCGCCAGCGGTGGGAGGCGGTGTTCAAGCACCGGATGAAAGAGGGCCGCGAGGTGCCCAAGTCATACGTCGAGGACCAGGATCGTCTGCTTGGCGTCATCGCGTCGGCTCTCGGCGGAATCGTCCCGGACGACACGTGCCGGATGGCAACAGCCCGCGGGTTGTTCGGCGCGGTCCATGGGATCGTGGCGCTGGCCTTGGACAACAGGCTGGGCGGCCGGCTCGGCGAGGAGCTGGAGGCTCAGTTGCGTCGCATCGTTAAGATCCTGGCTTCCGGCCTCGAGGCCATGAAGGCAAACGGACCCGAAGCTTAGTCTGGCCGGAGCGCGCTCGGTCGCTTCCCGGTCCGCGGGGCAGGCAATCGGTTAACTGGGGGTGTCGTCCGTCTCGGCCTTCTGTGGGTCGAGTGCGTCGACGATCGTCGCCAGATCCGCGAGGAATTGCTCCCGCTGCTTGAGCGGCAATGCCTGCAGGATGCGGTCCTCCACGCGCTTGACGACCGGCTCGCACGACTTTAGCACCCGCCAGCCTTCCTCGGTGAGACGTACGGCATAGGCGCGTGCATCCTCCTTGGTCCGCCGGCGCTGGAGCAGGCCCTTCTTGAGCATGCGCCGAACGATGTCGGCGAGCGTCGAACGGTCGACGCCGGTACGCTCCACGAGATCGGTCTGGCTCAAGCCCTCGTTCTGGGAGACAGTGACGAGCACTGCGTACTGGCGGGGCGTAAGGTCCGTATCCCCGAACTCGCCGAGGAACACGTCACCCGCGCACTGCCCCGCGCGGTGGAGGAGATGGATTGGAGAACGGTCAAGCCGTCCGGCACCGGGCTCGCGTTTCATTTCGTCCAATTATTTGTTGGATTGCAGATCCGACCTCGCACGCGCACCACGCACCACCGGTCGCAAGGCTTACACGCCAGAGATAAACTGATGCTCCGTCACAGATAAAGTAGCTGTGTCGCGGCACCATCTCAAAACAATTCTAATGCAATGCCTCACAAATCATGTACGGCTGCGGTCACGAAGTAACACCCAGTTACCTCATGATTTTGCGGCTTTGTCAGTTGCATCTGCCGCGACCACCATGTGCCGCTTGATGACGCCCCACTGCGCGGCGAAGAAGAGCATGGTCAGAGGAAATATGGCGACCTTGAAGGTCCACCATGTCCCGTCGCTGAAATTGCGCCAGACGACCTCGTTGGCGGCTGCGAGCACCACGAAGAAGCACGCCCATCGCCAGGTCAGCACGCGCCAGCCCTCGTCGGACAGCCGCAATGCCTCGCCGAGCAGGAGCTTCAGAAACGGCCGGTCCGTCGCCAGCCCGAAGAACAGCGCCGCGGCGAACGCGATGTTGACGATCGTCGGTTTCATCTTGATGAAGCTCGGGTCCCGGAGCCAGAGCGTCATCGCACCGAACACCAGCACGACGACGGTGGTCGCCGCGAGCGCCGGACCGACCCGGCCGAAGACGACACGGGTCGCCACGACAGCGACAACCGTGGAGGCCATCAGCACGCCGGTTGCCCAGTAGAACCCGGCCAGCAGATAGGCGACCAGCGCCAGGACCAGGGGCCCGAGCTCGAGGGCGAGCTTCAGGCCTTGGCGCCCGTGCCCCGCTTGCTTCGCCTCACCGTCCAACTCCGCCATCGTGAGATCTCCGCCTGCCGAACGCCGATGCCGGATGTCCCGGGTGCCGGCAGCCGAGCGCCGGCGAGCCTCACGCCCGAGAGGTCTCCCGCTCAAACCTTGTCGGGAAGCCTATGCTTCTGCAACAGGCGCACCTGAAGCACGAAGTACAGGGTCGTGAACGGCATCACGATGAACAGCTTGAAGATCATCCAGATGTCTAGCCCGTCGAGCACCGGCTTGCGCAACAGCCAGGCCCAGGTCGTCGGGCACGGAATCTGGGCCGTCGCAAAGCCCAGGCGCACGGCCTCATTGGCGATCGCCGTGACCAGGAAGAACACTGCCGCGTTCCGGGTCAGCAGCCGCCAGCCCTGCTCCGAGTAGTGAAACGTCTTCCCGAAGACGAACTCGAAAAAATACTTACGATAATACACCCCCACAAAGAGCACTGTAGCGATCAGGGCGTTGAAAATCGTCACCTTGATCTGGACCCACTTCGGGTCACCAGTCACGAGAGTCAAGGCGCCGAAGCCGACAGTCACGGCGCCAGCGATGAACGGCATGATCGGCGGCCGCCTCAGCACGACCAGCGAGGCGATCAGGGCGAGGCCGGTCGTACCGATGAGGGCCCACACACCGGCTTCCACGCCCGCCGCGAAGTTGACGACGAACATCGTCACGAGCGGACCGATCTCGCTCGCGATGTTGAGCGTCTGAACGAGATTGAACGGGAACCAACGCCGCTTTCCGACCATGACCGTACGTTCACTCCGTCTGCCGGGATACGCTGATGCGTCCATCGAATAGCCCATAACCGTTAACTAGCCGCAATTGCCCGGGCGAACTCGCCCGGATCGAACGGCTGGAGATCGTCTACACCCTCGCCCACGCCGATCGCGTGGACGGGGATCTGATGCTTGGCGGCGATGGCAACCAGGATGCCGCCGCGCGCGGTGCCGTCGAGCTTGGTCATGACGAGGCCCGTGACGCCGGCCTTCTCACGGAACACCTCGACCTGGGAGATGGCGTTCTGGCCGGTCGTCGCGTCGAGCACCAGCAGGCAATCGTGCGGCGCCGTCGGATCGAGCTTGCGCAACACGCGGATCACCTTCTCGAGCTCCTCCATCAGAACCTGCTTGTTCTGAAGGCGGCCTGCAGTGTCGAGAAGCAGGACATCCGAGCCCTGCTCCTTTGCGGCCTTGAGGGCGTCGAATGCGAGACCGGAGGCGTCCGCCCCGACGGACCGGGCGATGACCGGCGCGCCCGTGCGCTCTCCCCAGATCTTGAGCTGATCTATGGCGGCGGCGCGAAACGTGTCGCCGGCCGCCATCATCACGGACAGGCCTTCCCGCCGGAAGCGCGCTGCGAGCTTGCCGATGGTGGTGGTCTTGCCGGTGCCGTTAACACCGACGACGAGCACCACGTGGGGCTGGCGGGTCCGGTCGATCACCAGCGGCTTGGCGATGGGCTTCAAGACGCGTTCGACCTCGGCAGACAGGATTGCCTTCACCTCGTCGGCCGAGATGCCCTTCTCGAAGCGCCCTTTCCCGATCGCCTCGGTGATGCGCATCGCTGTCTCGACGCCGAGATCGGCCTGGATAAGCAGGTCCTCGAGATCGTCGAGCGTTGCCGCGTCGAGACGGCGCTTGGTGAACAGCGAGGTGATGCCGTCCGAAAGCCTGGTCGAGGTCTTGGCGAGCCCACTCTTGAGACGCTTCAACCAGCTCTGCTTCGGCGGCTCCGATGGGGCCAACTCCTGGACAGCCGGCTCAGGCCGCGAGATCTCGGCTGGCGGCAGCCCAGGCTCGGCTACGTCAGGAGGGGCGGCGTGCTCCGACCGCCGGGCCATGTCCTCGGTCCGAGCCGGGGGCGCAACAGGCGTCACCTGCGCCTCCTCGGGCACGGGCGCCGGCGTTGGCGCAGGCGGCGTCTCACGCCCGCCGAAGAGGCGGCCGAAAAATCCCCGCCGCTTGTCCGGCTGCTCGCTCAAGCGACGACCCTTCCTGCTAGACGACGGCCGTCGTGGCCGGCGAGCGCAACCGTGACGAGACTGTCCGATCCTGCGCCATCCACCACCACCTCGGCGAAGTCTGGCGTCCGCCCGACCGACTCGCGCTCGATCAGCGCTGTGACTGACCGTCCGACCTGGGCATCAAGATGGCGAGCGAGGGCAGCTTCACCCTTTTGTCGCAGCCGTGCTGCCCGCTGCTTGATCACCGCCCGCGGCACCTGGGGCATGCGGGCCGCGGCGGTGCCGGGTCGCGGCGAATAGGGAAACACGTGGAGGTAGGCGATTCCGCATTCATCGACGAGATCGAGCGAGCGTGTGAACATGCCTTCGGACTCAGTCGGGAAGCCGGCGATCAGATCGGCGCCGAACGCCACATCAGGTCGGAGGCGGCGGGCCTCGGCACAGAAGCGAAGGGCATCCTGGCGCACGTGCCGCCGGCGCATCCGCTTCAGAATCATGTCATCGCCGGCCTGCAGCGACAGATGGAGATGCGGCATGAGCCGCTCCTCCTCCGCCAGCGCCCGCATGAGGTCGGGATCGGCCTCGACCTGATCGATCGACGACAGGCGCAGGCGCGGCAGCTCCGGGACCAGCGTCAGGATCTGGCGCACGAGGCGGCCGAGCGTCGGCTTGCCCGGCAGGTCGGCCCCGTAGGCCGTGATGTCGACGCCCGTCAGCACCACCTCGGCGTAGCCCCTCTCGGCAATCCGCCGGATCTGGCCGACGATCTCGCCGGCCGGGACGGACCGCGATGGTCCCCGGCCGAAGGGGATGACGCAGAAGGTGCAGCGGTGGTCGCAGCCGTTCTGCACCTGGACGTAGGCCCTGGCGCGCGTGCCGAAGCCGTCGATCAGATGGCCGGCCGTCTCCCGCACCGACATGATGTCGTCGACCTTCACCCGCTCCGTCGCTCCAGCGGCGATGCCGGCCCACACGGCCGCATCCGTCTTGCCGGCGTTGCCGACGACGTGATCGACCTCGGGCATGGCGGAGAACCGGTCCGGCTCGATCTGCGCGGCGCAGCCGGTGACGACGATGCGGGCTTCGGGCGTCTCCCGCCGCGCGCGCCGGATGGCCTGAGCGGACTGTCGCACCGCCTCGGCGGTTACCGCACACGTGTTGACGATGACGGTGGCGCCGAGACCGGCACGTTCGGCCTCGCCCGCCATCACCTCCGACTCGTAGGTATTGAGGCGGCAGCCCATCGTTATGACGCGCACGGTCATGGGGGCCTCAGGCGCTCGCAGCCGCCGGAGCGAGCGTGAGCCGACCTCGATGCTCGATCTCAGCGGGGCCGGTCATGACGACACGATCATCGCCACGCCATTCGATCTCGAGAGGTCCGCCCGGCAGCGTGACGGTGACCTTGCGACCAGTAAGCCCCTTGCGGGCTGCGGCGACGGCTGCGGCGCAGGCTGCCGAGCCACAGGCCCGGGTCAGCCCTGCACCTCGCTCCCAGGTCCGCAACCGGATCGACGAGCGCGACGTCATCTGTGCGAGCGAGATATTGGCACGCTCGGGAAACAGTGGGTGGTGCTCAAGGAGCGAGCCGTGGCGCGCCAGGTCATGCGCATCGACGTCATCGACCCAGAACACGACGTGCGGATTGCCCATACTGACGGCGGAGGGGGAATGGAGAACCGGGGCGTCGATCGGCCCGACCTGCAGCTCGATGCGCCTGGTGTCGTGAAACGGCTCGGACAACGGTATCTCGTCCCAGCGGAAGCGCGGCCGGCCCATGTCGACGGCGATGCGCTCGGCGCTCGCGACTTTGACCTCGAGCGATCCCGCAGCCGTCTCGTAGCGCTGGTCCCGGCGGCCCGTCTCCTCGGCGACGATGAGCCCGACGCAACGCATGCCGTTGCCGCAGGCCCCTGCCTCCGAGCCGTCCGCATTGTAGATCCGGACGTAGGCGTCGGTCCCGGACGTGCGCGGCGCGTGCAACACCATCAGCTGGTCGAAACTCCAGCCGGGCGCAGCCGCGATGGCGCGCACCTCGGCGGCTGTCAAGACGTGGCGGCTGGCGCGCAGGTCGGCGACGACGATCTCGTTGCCGAGGCCGTTCATCTTCACGAGGTCGAGCGTGACGCCGGCGGGCGCCTCGATTGTTGTCGGCGTGTTGGACATGCGCTCTTATATGGCCGTTACGAGGGCAAAGACAATTATTGCTCTGGGAGCAACTATGTGTGAATGCCGTTCAGACCAACCCTCACACCCCGGTGATCTTCCGTTGACCATCCAGCCGGCCAACTACTTGCCGTCAGCCTGGGTGGATCGGTTCCTGCCGGGCGTGGCGCTGGGCGGGCGCGTGCTCGACGTCGCCTGCGGCGCGGGGCGTCATCTCCAGCTCTATCTTTCGGCCGGCTTGCGGGCAGTCGGCATCGACAGGGACATCTCGCGGGCCGAGAGCTACCGTCTGGTTCCGGGCTTCGAGCTGATCGAGGCCGATCTGGAGGCGGGGGCGCCTCCGCCGTTCGCCGGCGACCACTTCGAAGGCGTCGTTGTGACCAACTACCTGTGGCGACCGCTGATGCCGGCGATCATCGACGCGGTGGCTGGCAACGGCATCCTCATCTACGAGACGTTCGCCGTCGGCAACGAGCGCTTCGGGCGCCCGCACAATCCGGATTTCCTGCTGCGACCCGGTGAGTTGGTCGATGCTGTCCATCCCCGCCTCACCGTGGTCGCCTTCGAGCACGTCCGGCTCGAGCAGCCGGATCGCATCGTGCAACGCATCGCCGCGGTAGGCCCGCGCCACCCGTGGCGCACGGGGGACCTCGCTGCGGCGCCGCTGCCCGTGTCGCGCCTCAAACGGCGCCATCCTTCCTGAGCTTGGCGATGGCGTCGGCCTCGTAGCCGACCTCGGCGAGAACCTCTTCGGTGTGCTGGCCGAGCTTGGGCGGCGGGCGCTTCACGGACGCCTTCGAGCGGCTCATCAGGATAGGCTGGCCGAGCACTTCGGTCGCACCGCGCTCCTGGGAATTCATCGGCTGGGCGAGGCCGAGGTGGCGCACCTGCTCGAGACCGAACACCTGATCGATCGAGTTGATCTCGCCGGCCGGGCAGCCGTTGGTATTCAGCATCTCGATCCAATAGGCCGCCGGCTTCGTGGCCGTGTGCTTCTCGATCAGCGCGTTGAGCGCTTTGCGGTTCTTCGAGCGGCCCTTGGCGTCGGCGAAGTCGGGGCTCTTGAAACCGGCATCGTCGAACAGCGAGGCGAACTTCTCCCACATCTTCTGACCGGCGACGGCGATGTTGATATAGCCGTCCGAGGTCTTGAAGACGCCGGTCGGAATGGAGGTCGGATGGTCGTTGCCGGCCTGCGGCGGCACCTCCTTGTCCATCAGCCAGCGCGTCGCCTGGAAGTCGAGCATGAAGACCTGCGCCTGCAGCAGCGAGGTCTGCACCCATTGCCCCTTGCCGGACTTCTGGCGCTCCATCAGCGCCAGCAGGATGCCCTGCGAGCAGAAGATGCCGGCGGTGAGGTCCGCGATCGGGATGCCGACGCGCATCGGCCCCTTGCCCGGCTCGCCGGTGATCGACATGAGCCCGCCCATTCCCTGCGCGATCTGGTCGAAGCCAGGTCGCTCTGCCAGTGGGCCGTCCTGGCCGAAGCCGGAGATCGAGGCATAGACGATGCGCGGATTGATCTTCGACACGGCCGCATAGTCGATGCCGAGCCGGGCCTTCACGTCCGGCCGGTAGTTCTCGACGATCACGTCGGCGCGCGCCGCCAGCGCCATGAAGACCTCGCGGCCGGCAGGCGATTTGAGGTTCAGCGTGATCGAGCGCTTGTTCCGGTGCAGGTTCTGGAAATCGGAGCCCGAGCGCGGGCCGCCGAGACCCACCTTGTCGGATTCCGGGTCCTCGATCTTGATGACGTTGGCACCCCAGTCGGCGAGCTGCCTGATGCAGGTCGGGCCCGAGCGCACGCGGGTGAGATCGAGGACAGTGTACTCGGCGAGGACGTCGCTGGCAGGCTCGAACGGCATGGGAAGCGGGCTTTCCGGCTGGATGTTGCGCGTGACCGATAGTGCCGACGGGGCCCACGCAACGTCAACCCGCGATTGCCTCCTGACGACGGACTGTCGGACAGGCCGCGTACAGGTCACCAGTGGCGATGGCCAACCGGCTGCCAGTGCATGCCGCCACGCCGGACGAGCACCTGCTCATGGCGCACGCCGAGGACCAGCGGGCGGGTCACGACGTGCCGTTGCGGCGGGGCCACGACGACGGGCCGCGAGGACCAGGCATAGACCGTCGGACGATGGATGTGATGCCGTGCGGCCTCGCGCACCAGCACGGTGCGGGTCTGGTGCGCATAGACGGCCGGCGTCACATGCACGACGCGGCGCGGGGGCTCGATCAGCACCTTCTCCGCGACGCTCCGCGTGACCGGCGCAACGTGCACCTTGCACATGGTCTCGCGGCCATGCCGGTCGACTTTGCGCTGCCAGCGGATCCCGCCCGGCGCGACGACGATAGTGCGGTGGCGCGTAGCGTAGACGCCCGGCAGCCAGGTTGCGTGGGCGCGAGCGGGCGCCACCTCGACACTGCGATGCATCGTGCCGTAGACCGCCGGCGTCGTGACGACCGTGGTACGGCCCGCAGCGACGACGACCCTCTCGGGGCGATCCATGACCACGGCCGGCGTGGTGACGACCTCCTGGCGGGCCGGCACGACAACGACCGGCCGCGCGACGGTTGCATAGATGCCCGGCGATCTCACCTTCTCGTAGCATTCGACGTGTCGGCCACAGCCACCGGCCATGGCCGGCGATGCGGCGAAGGCTGCCAGGGCGGCGGCCGAGATTGCAAGACCTTGAAGACGCATGACTCCCCCGTTCGACGCCGGCCTCTCCGGCCGGACATGCTCCGGGCGGAGTCTACGTTGGATCGGCGTACGCCGGCAGCGCCTCCTGCCGATGTGGTGAAGCGGCTCTTACATTCCGCCTCTTTTCGATCGGTACAGGGAACCGACAGGCGGCGATTGCGTTGCGCCGCCATCAGGCACGCCGTCGCCCCCGCTGCGACCCGAGGGAGAGAGACCCATGCCAGCCAAGTCGAAAGCACAGCAGAAGGCCGCCGGGGCCGCCCTCTCCGCCAAGCGCGGCGAAAGCCCGAAGGGGAAGCTCAAAGGGGCATCGAAGCAGATGGTCGAATCGATGTCCGAGCGACAGCTGGAGGAGCTTGCTCACACTAAGCGCAAAGGCCTACCCGCTCGAAAGCGCGCGTGATGACGGCCTCGCAGGCGGCTATCTGGAGCTGCCCTTGATCGGCAGCGAGCGGATGCGCTTGCCGGTGGCGCGGAACAGCGCGTTGAGAACCGCCGGCGGCACGGCTCCGATGGCCGCCTCGCCCACTCCTCCCCAGAAATCGCCGGAAGGCACAAGAACCGTCTCAACCCTTGGATACTCGGCGAGTCGCAGCAGGCGATACGTGTCGAAGCTCTGCTCGACGACGCGGCCGTCCCGGATCGTGATCTCCTCGTGGAGCGTGGCGCTCAGGCCCATCCCGACCGCGCCCTCGACCTGGGCCTCGACAAGCCGGGGATTGACGATGTTGCCGCAGTCCAGCGCAACGACGACGCGCGCGACCTTCACGGCCCCTGCCTCGCTCACTGACACCTCGGCGACCACTGCAGCGTAGCTTCCCACCGCCATCATCTGCGCGAGGCCACGGTGTACGCCGGGCGGCGTCGCCGTGCTCCAGCCGGCCTTCTCTGTCGCGGCCGTCAATACGGCGAGGTGGCGCGGATGGCCTTTCATCAGGCTGCGCCGGAACTCGAGGGGATCGCGCTTGGCGGCATGCGCCAGCTCGTCGATGAAGCATTCGAGATAGACGCCGTTCTGGGTGGTGTGCACGCCCCGCCAGCTGCCGACAGGGATGTGCGTGATGCGCATGGCGTGATCGATGTAGACATTGGGGATCGAGTAGCCCATCTGGGCTTCGCCGGGCTGCGAATAGAGCCCCTGGAACATGCGCGGATCGCGGCCAGCCTGCCCGGTGGCGTCGCGGCCCAGGTTGGAGGCCAGGATCGACTGGCCCGAAATGCGCACGATCAGCCCCGTCGGCTCGCCCTTGTCGTCAAGGCTCCCCCTCAGCCGGGCCCGCGTCACTGGCCGATAGTAGCCGTGGGTCGTATCCTCCTCGCGCGACCAGATCAGCTTCACCGGTGTCCCAGCCATGTCACGGGCAATCAACACGGCCTGCCGTACGTAATCCTGTTTCAGGCGACGCCCGAACGCACCGCCGCACAGCGTGCAAGTCAACTTGACCTGCTCGGGCGCAAGGCCGCCAGCCTCTGCCGCCGTCCTCAGCGCAGCATCCGCGTTCTGGGTCGGAGCCCACACGTCGAGCCCGTCCGGTCGCCAGACCGCGGTGGCATTCATCGGCTCGAGCGTGGCGTGATGCAGGAATGGCGTAGCGTAGACGGCCTCGACCGTCTGCGCGGCGGCTCGCAGCGCCGCCAGCGCGTCGCCATGGGTTCGGCCGACGAAGGCATCCTGGGAGTCGAGCCCTGACTTCAGGAAGCCCTCGATGCTCTCGCTCGAGATGCCGGTCTCGGCGACAGGCGCCCAGGTGATGGCCACCTTGTCGAGAGCCGTGCTCGCCTGCCACCAGCCTTCGGCGACGACCGCCACGGCATCATCGCCGACTGCGAGGACACGACGCACTCCCGGCATCGCCTCGGCCGTCGTTGCATCGAACGACAGCAGCTTGCCGCCCGGTACGGGTGCAGCCCGGATCGCGGCGTTCAACATGCCCGGCAAGCGGACGTCGATGCCATAGCTGGTCGCCCCGGTCACCTTGGACCGCGTATCGAGCGCTGGCAGGGGTCGCCCGGCGATCGTCCAGGCGGCGGGCTCGTCGAGCCGCAGCAGGCTGGCATTGAGGGGCGCGCGCTCGGCTGCGGCCGCGGCCACCTTGCCGTAGCTGAGCGACCGTCCAGTCGCCTCGTGACGAATGACGCCCGTCCTCGTCGTCAGCTCGGAGGTCGGCACCGCCAGCTCCGCCGCTGCCGCCTCAATCAGCATCATGCGGGCTGCGAGCCCGGCACGCCGCAACGGGAGCTGACCGATGCGGATGCTGCGGCTGCCGCCCGTGGCGTAGTCACCCCAGGGACCGCCCCTGCGGATGCTCTCGTCCGGCGGCACGATTTCGACGACGACCTTGCCCCAGTCGCAGTCGAGCTCCTCGGCCGCCAGCTGCGCGAGGCCGGTGAGCGCGCCCTGCCCCATCTCCGATCGCGCGAGGCGGACCACCACCGTGTCGTCGCTGCGAACCACCAGCCAGGCGTTGAGCTCGTGACGCTTCGCGGGTGGGCGACGATGGCCCTTCCCGGCGCCCGGACGCGCCTTCTGCGCCGCGACATCATCCAGGCAGAAGCCTACGACGAGGCCCCCACCCGCCGCCAGGACACCCGCCACCATCGCGCGTCTCGTCGGTCTCACGCCTGGCATCCACTCGGTACGGGCTGGTTCGCCTGCTGGCGCTCGGGCCCGCCGGCCGACCGGCGGACCCTCCGGTCCGACACTCCCTGCCCGCGGCGCCACGGGTCTCGGCCATGAGGACGATCGGCCGCCGGGCTACGGGCTTGCGCCTGATTGTAGTTGGACAAGGCTTTATGACAAATCGATGTTTTGCCTCATCTCTCGCCGTCGGCGCCGGAGACCACCTTCGCCTGAGCGAGGCTCGCGATGGCGGCGGCGTCATAGCCGAGCTCGGCGAGCAGTGTCGCCGAGTCGGCACCGAGCCGCGGCGCCGGCCGATCGGGCTCACGCTCGAGGCCGCGCCACAGCACCGGCTGGCGGAGGGCCCGCCTGGCCGGCGTCGGGGTCGAGTAGCACGGCTCGAAAAATCCGACAGCCGCGAGATGCGGATCGTCGAGTAGTGCCGACAGGGTGTGCACAGGGCCGCACGGCACATCGAGACGCTCGAACAGTGCCAGCCACTCCACCGACGTGCGACTGCCGAGCGAGGCGGCGAGGACGGCATAGAGCTCGTCCGCGCGCTTCGAGCGCTCGGTATTGCTCTCGAACCAGGCTGCCGAGGTGATGTCCTCGCGGCCCAGCGCATCGAGCACCCGGCGCCACTGTGCAGTGGTGTAAGGGAGAAGCGCTATGTAGCCATCCTTGGTCGGATAGGGTTTGCGGTTGCGCGACATGGTCCGGTGATAGCCGAGCGCTCCGTCGTCCTCGTAGGTGGCGCCCATCAGGTTCTCGTTCAGACTGAAGGCGGCGGTTGCCTCCAGCATCGGCATCTCGACGAGCTGGCCTTGCCCGCCCGTCCTCTCCCGGTGGAGCAGAGCGGCGAGCACGGCATAGACGACGTGCAAAGCACCGACCTTGTCGGCCGTCACGGTCGGGTGATAGGCGGGCGCGCCGTCGCGGGCCCACGTGAGACCGGCGATGCCACCCGCGGCCTGGATGATGTCGTCGTAGGCGGGCTTGCCGGAATAGGGCCCGTCGCTGCCGTAGCCGAGCGCGGCGCAGTAGACGAGGCGCGGATTGAGCGCACGGCAGGCCTCCCAGCCGAAGCCCAGCCGATCGAGCGCATCCTGGCGCATGTTGTGCACGAGGGCGTCGGCTGTGCCGATCAGGCGACGAAGGATCTCCTTGGCCTCCTCGCGCTTCAGATCGAGCGACAGGGAGCGCTTGTTGCGATTGTTGTTGGCGAAGCCCGCACCGATGCCAGGCTCGCCGAAGGGTGGATTCCAACGGTTCTGATCGCCGTCAGGCGCCTCGATCTTGATGACGTCGGCGCCCATGTCGCCGAGGATCTGGGTCGCGAACGGGCCGAGGAGGATCGTCGTGATGTCGACGATGCGCAGGCCCTTGAGGAGTGGGTACATGAGGCGGCGGATCCCGAGATTGGTGACCGCTTGTTGTGCCCCAAGGCGGGCTCGGATTCCAGAGGGCTACGGGCGGCCTCCGCATTTCGCAGCGGACGGTAGAAGCGCAGCGAACCTTTGGAAGGCCGCGCCTCTCACCGCCCGCACGGGCGTCAGCCTGTGCTCTGGCGCCGCTCCGGACCACGCGATATAGGTCCGGCGCGCCGGGGTACAAGGGGCGGGTCGAGCGATATCGACGGGTCGTGCCGGCGCGGATCTACGGTAGCTTCGCGAGCAGGGAGTTCTGACAATGGCCGGGGCCGCAAAGCCCGCCACCGAGGTACTTTTCTACCATCTCGAGCGTCACCCCCTCGAGCGGGTCCTGCCAAATCTGCTCGAGCGCACGCTGGAGCGCGGCTGGCGGGCGATCGTGCAGGCCGGCACGGCGGAGCGGCTCGAGGCCATCGACACACACCTCTGGACATGGCGGGAAGAGAGCTTTCTGCCGCATGGCACCTCGAAAGACGGCCCGCCGCAGCTCCAACCGGTGTTCCTGACGACCACTGAGGACAATCCCAACGGCGCCGCGGTGCGGTTCCTGGTCGACGGCGCGACGGTCGACCGGTTCGCCGGCTACTTGCGGGTCGTCGTCATCTTCGACGGAGCCGACCGGGTGGCGATCGAGGCGGCGCGCGGACAGTGGAAGGCAGCCAAGGCCGAAGGTTGCGCGGTCACCTACTGGCAACAAACCGAATCCGGGAAGTGGCAGAAGCGGGCCTGACGCACCAGCGGCGGCCGGCGCATGCGCGGACCGCCCAATCCGGCGCCACCTGCCGGCCGCGGGCAGCGGACGCGGGCTCAGCCTTCTGGTTTTGGGTTGCCTCGCCGGACCCGAGCCGCTAAAAGCGGGGCTCGATCGCCGGGCGGAGTCGCGTTCGTGACCAGTCATAGATTGGCGCAGCCCATGCGGTTGTCGCACTCGGTTTCGTTACTGCCGCAATAGCTCAGCCGGTAGAGCATCGCATTCGTAATGCGGGGGTCGGGGGTTCGAGTCCCTCTTGCGGCACCAACTGACGTCCCGACACACCCGTCATACAACTGCCGTCCGGTCGCATGGTGCACCAAGTCATGCCCCGCAACTCCTCGCGAAAATGCGACTGCTCGGGCCTGCCAGGCTCCGTGTCGGCACGCGCGCAGCCGCTGGCGCAGGCCGCTCGCGCAGACTACTGAGCAAGGCGCCACATCACAGCATTGACTTGCATCCTGACCGCCGTTCGGCCAATCGCAGACCGGGCATCCGTCGCACTGGCAACACGGACAGCCGCGAGCGCGGCGACGACAGGAACGACCGTGGCCGGCAACGCGTCGGCGAGCGGACGTTGAGAAGACGCGCCAAGCCTGCTCATATGCACGGCAGGCACAGATCCTCGGGGGCGCACCATGAAATTCGGACTTGGACAATCGGCGCTACGCGAGGAGGACAAGCGCTTTCTACGCGGCGACGGACGCTACACCGACGATATCAGCCTTCCGAGCCAGGCTCACTCCTATATGCTACGCTCGCCGTACGCTCATGCGCGCATCCGTGCGATCGACACGCGAGCCGCAACCGAAGCGCCGGGCGTGCTGGCTGTCTATACCGGCGAGGACCTCGCCATGGCGGGGCTCGGTGACCTGCCCTGCTTCGTGGCCAAGGCTGTGCCGCTGAAGCGGCCGGACGGCAGTCCGATCTTCGTGCCTCCCCACCCCGCATTGGCACGGGACAAGGTGGCATTCGTCGGCGATTGCGTTGCCTTCGTGGTCGCAGAGACGCGGGATCAGGCGCGCAACGCCACCGAGCTGATCGAGATCGACTACGAGGCGCTGCCCGCAAACACCGACACCCGTGCAGCTCTGGCGGAGGGGGCGCTGGCGATCTGGGAGGGATGCCCCGACAACATCTGCTATCGCGCCGAGCTCGGCGACCGGGCAGCCGTCGACCGGGCCTTCACTGCTGCCCATCACGTGACACGCATCGAGCTGGAGATGCCGCGCGTCGCCGTCAATGCCATGGAGCCCCGTGCTGCTCTCGGCGACTATAGCGTGCACGACGCCCGGTATACGCTCTATTCCGGCAATCAGATGCCTCACGACATGCGTCATTGGCTGGCGAGCGCCGTGCTCAAGGTGCCCGAGTCCCAGGTCAGGATCATCAGCCCCGATATGGGCGGCTCGTTCGGCCTGCGGGCGACCGTCTTTCCGGAGATTCCTCTCGTTCTCTGGGCAGCGCGGCAGCTCAGGCGGCCCGTCAAATGGGTCAACGAGCGATCGGACGGCATCCTGGAGGAGCAAGGGCGCGACTTCGTCATGCGCGGCGAGCTTGCACTCGATCGCGACGGGCGGTTCCTCGCCCTGCGGGTCGACGTCATCGGCAACATGGGCGCCTACCTGTCCAATTTTGGACCGCATCCACCTCTGGGCAACATCGGCGGCGTGGCGGGCGTCTATGTGACGCCGGCCATCTTTGCGCGCGTCACCAGCGTTTTCACCAATACCGGCCCGACGGGCGCAGTGCGCGGCGCCGGGCGTCCGGAGGCGACATCCCTGATCGAGCAGATCATCGAGAAGGCGGCCCGGGAGACCGGCATCGACAGGGTCGAGTTGCGTCGCCGGAATATCATCCCGCCGTCCGCGATGCCTTTCCAGACACCGCTCACCTACAACTACGATTGCGGCGAGTTCGAGCGGAACATGGACCAAGCCTTGATCATGATCGATGCCGCCGGGTTCGCGGCTCGGCGCGCGGCCGCGGCGGCCTCGGGCCGTCTCTTGGGCCTCGGCATTGCCAATACGATCGAGCAATCGGCTGGCGGCAATGACGAGGGCGGCGAGATCCGCTTCGACCGTCAGGGCCATGCGATGGTGCTGATGGGCACGCATTCGCACGGCCAGGGCCACGAAACCGTCTTCAAGCAGCTGGTTTCGGAGCGTCTCGGGCTCGACTTCGATGAGATCCGCTACGTGCAGGGTGACACGGATGTGGTTCCGTACGGGCATGGCACCGGCGGCTCGCGGGTGTCGGGTGTCGGCACGGCGGCGTTGCTCGGCGCTGTGCAGAAGGTCATCGACAAGGGCCGCCTCATCGCAGCCCATGCGCTGGAAGCGGCGGCCGACAGCATCGATTTTTCAGACGGCAGATTCCGTGCCAGGGGGACCAATCGTTCGCTCGACATCCGCGAGATTGCCGCCCTCGCATTCCAGCCGGCCCTTCTGCCACCGGGCATGGACAGTGGCCTCACCGGGTTCGCGACATTCAGGCCAAAGGCGCCGACCTTCCCAAACGCCTGTCATGTGGCCGAGGTTGAGATCGATCCCGAGACGGGTGTCTCCCGCATCCTCCGCTACATCGCGGTGGAGGACGTGGGCACCGTGTTGAATCCGCTCCTCCTCGACGGACAAATTCACGGCGGTATTGCCCAGGGTGCGGGCCACGTTTTCGGCGAGCACGTCATTTGGGACGAGAGCGGTCAGCCGCTGACAGGCTCGTTCATGGATTACGTCATGCCCAGGGCTGATGACCTGCCGCATTTCGAGATCGCGACCAATGGCGTTCCGACAGCGCGCAACCCTCTGGGAGCCAAAGGCGCCGGAGAAGCCGGAACGGTCGGCGCCGTCGCCTGCCTCACGAGCGCTGTGCTGGACGCGCTGACGCCACTCGGGATCACCGACCTGCCAACGCCCTTCACTCCGCAGCGCCTGTGGCGGGCCATTGACGAGGCATCGAAAATGGCCCGTTCAGGGGTACCGTGATGGCAGGGGGAGAGCTGCCGTCCGCAGGAACGGTCGCTCTGCCGCCAGGATGCGTTGCCATTTCGGCACCGAGTCGACCGGGGAATATTGATCGCCTGCCGGGGACCAATCCGGCGAAATCGCCAGCGCACTTGGCGATGGGAGCATGTAGGGTGCCATGTGCAGGCCGCGCGGCATGGCATGGCGAGGCGGTCTGTCGTTCCTCGCCGGGCACCGTCGAGCCGTCGCATGATGCCCGCCCTTCAGCGCCACTCCCGGACAGCATGGTGCATGGATAGCCGCATGACCCGAACCAGCGAACAAGGCCAGGCGCTGACTGCCATGGTGTTCTCGAATGTCGGGCACAGCTTCTCGCACATGTTCACTGTGCTCTACGCGACGGCTGTCCTCTATCTGCCGAAGGTGTTCGCCATGCCCTATGGCGAGTTGCTCGGATTGTCGAGTCCGGGTCTTGTGCTCTTCGGGGTTGCTGCATTGCCGGCTGGCTGGCTCGGTGACAGGTGGAGCCAGATTGGCATGATGGTGATCTTTTTCCTCGGTATCGGCCTCGGCGCGATCGTCGTCGGACTGGCCGACGGACCGACAGGGCTGTTCATCGGCCTGACACTGATCGGGCTGTTCGCATCGATTTATCACCCGGTCGGCATCGCCTGGATCGTGGCCTGGGCCAAGAAGCAGGGGATGTCACTGGGCATCAACGGTGTGTTCGGCAATGCCGGCAGTGCGCTTGCGCCGGTCTTCGTAGGATTGATGATCGATCATGTGAGCTGGCGGGCAGCCTTCATCGTCCCCGGCATGCTCTCGCTCGTCGCGGGGCTCGCCCTGTTGTTCGTTTGGCGGTCTGGCTGGATCGCCGACGTGACGAGGGATCGCGTGGCACCGGACCAACCGGACTCGGGAGACTTCGTCCGTGTGTTCGTCATTCTGACGATCACGATGGCTTGCACCGGCTTCGTCTACTCCGGTCTGACGAATACCATGCCGAAGATCATGGAGATGGGGTTGAGCCGGGCGTTGGCATCGAGCTACACCGAGATCGGCGTGTTCGTCGGCATCGTGTCCGGGCTCGCTTCGTTGAGCAGCCTCGCCGGCGGTTGGATGGCTGATCGATATCCCGCCCGCTCGATCTACATCGTGTTCTGGCTGCTGCAGGTTCCGCTGCTCTTCGTCATTGCATCCCTGACGGATTTGCCCCTGCTCGTGGCGATCCTGCTGGTCATGAGCTTCATGCTCACGTTTGCGGCTGCAGAGAACATGCTGGTCGCACACTACACACCATTCAGGTGGCGCGCCGTCGCCTACGGGGCGAAGTTCGTCCTGGCGTTGGGCATCGGGGGGCTGACCGTCCATCTGGCCGGGTGGCTGTTCGATCGGGACGGCAACTTTGCCATCGTGTTCGCGCTGTTTGGCGGAGCGGCAATTCTGGCGACGACCGCAGCCTTCTTCTTGCCGACGAGGCGCGCACATCTTGTGCCGGCCGCGACTGTCCCGTCGCCTGGCGTACGCTGAGCATCCGTCTCTTCGACACCCCTTCCAGCAGCCATACGCGCGGATCGCCTCACCCCGTGGCCCGCGCCCGCATCTCGTCGCTCGGCTTCACGTCCTGGGAGCGGCTGTAGATTGCCACCGCGACACTCAGCACGACCGTGAGCACGGCGAAGAGCACACGATAGGCCGTCTCCGTGCGGGCGCCGTCCGGCAGCGGATCGAAGGCACCGACAATGATCCCTGACAGCGACTGCATGCAGGCGACGCCGAGCATGACGGCAGTGTTCATGGTGGCCATGCCGCGGCCAATCAGGTGGTCGGGAAAGATGCCGCGGCCGTGCGTCATCACCATGGTGCTCGAGGCGCTGACGAAACCGATGCAGCAGATGGCAGCGACCGGCACCCATACCGGAGGCTGCGGCACGAGCGCCAGGATTCCGAGTAGGGTAACGATTGCCAGACTCCCGCCGACTGCAATCCATTTGCGCGTGTCGAGGCGCCGGTCGAGCGGCCCGAGGACGACCATTCCGAACTGGTAGGCCACGACGGCAGCGAGGAGGACATTGCCGGCTGCAATGGGGCTCAGGCCATGCACCTCCCTCAGGTAGGGACCACCCCACAACCCCTGCACGGTGAAGGTGCAAGCGTAGTTGCAGAAGTTGAGCGCCAGGATCGGCCTCAGGCGGGGCTCGCTCAGCACCTCGGCCAGCCCTCGAAGCAACTGACGCGGCGTTTCCGGGGGCCGTGTCAGAAAGGGGTGTCCCGGTGGCGCGTCGCGCACGATCAGCCAGACGGCGATGGTGGCGAGCGCAGTGAAAACGACCGCGGCAGCGAACACGACACGCCATCCGACCGCCTCGGACGCCCAAGCGAGCGGCGTCGTGGCGGCGAGATTGCCGAGCAACCCGATCGAAAGAACCATGGCTGCAAGCGTGGAGAAGCGGTCCGGCGGGAACCAGCGCGAGATCACCACCATGCTGCCGATCAGCATGACGCCGAAGCCGGCGCCCATGAGCACGCGTCCTGCGACCAGTATCGGCCATGTCGGCGCCACGGTGAAGATCGCGCCGCCGATGGTCGCCAGGATCAGCATGCCGACGACGGTCTTGCGTGGGCCGAATCGGTCGAAGAAGAAGCCGCAGGGGATCTGCATAGCGGCAAAGCCGAAGAAGAAGGCTCCGGTGAGCCCGCCGAGCGCCTGCGGCCCGATTCCAAGATCGCGCATCAGATCGAGGCCGATGGTGACGTTGGAGGCCCTGAAGAAGTGGCTTGCTACGTAGGCGATCGCGAGGGTCGCGACGATGATGAGCCCGCGGCGGTAACCGCCCCCCCGGGCTCCGATGGGGCGCTGGTCTGTGGACTGCATCGGAGGGACGTCGCTCTGCCGGTCGCGGGATGGCGGGTCGAGGCGCCACACTATGGTCCCAGGGTCGACAGCTCAAGGCTCGGAACCGGATTGCCGGCGCGTCGCATCAGCCGCAAGTGCCGCGGCCCCTCGAGGCGTGACAGCCGCTCCGCGTCGCGGGGGAGCCCCGACCCGGTGGCGACGTCGGCCGCAGGCCGCGGCCAGGCCTCCGACGATCGAAGGCGGACAGACGACTTGCCGACAGCCCTGAGATACGACTTCCGGGATTCAACATGCAGCCGTGCTGACGTGCGGTTGACACCCTGCGCATTGTTTTCCACCATCGCCCAGGCTCTCAGCTCGGATCTCGCCATGCCCCCGTCGGACGCTGCTTGGCCGCACCTCGTTGCCGCGCTGCATGCCTCCGGCCGTAAGGCCGCCCTGGCGATCACCGGCGGGGGAAGCGGCGCCATCGGCGAGCTTTTGCGCGTCCCCGGCGGCTCGCGGCTCCTGGTCGAGGCGCAGGTTCCCTACGACACGCAGGCCCTCGAGTCGTTTCTCGGCTACGCCCCGAGCCAGGCCTGCAGTGCCGAGACGGCGATCGCGATGGCGGCGCGCGCCCAGGCCCGCGCGGCACGGCTCGTCCCCACCGGCAGCGACGTCGTCGGCCTTGGGGCGACGGCAGCCCTGGTGAGCGATCGCCCCCGCAAGGGGGAGCACCGGTTCCACGTCGCCGTTGCTGCCGCCGACGGCATATCGCACTGCACGGGCACGCTGGCCAAAGGCCGACGCGACCGCTCGGGCGAGGAGGCTCTCGTCGCGCGCGCCATCATGCTTTCGCTCGCACGCGCCTGTGCGGTCGCCGCGCCGTCTCCCAGCAGCCTGCTCGATCCAGATGAGCCGTTTCTCGAGACGGTGGCCGGCGGCGACACCATCAGCCGGCTCGTGGCGGGAGGGTTGGATCGCGTCACCGTGCAACCCGACGGACAGGTGATGCTGGCGGCGCCGCCGGCGCCCGTGTTGCTGCCGGGGTCTTTCAATCCGGTGCATGCGGGTCACGTGATGCTGGCGCGCGTGGCCGAGGAGTTGCGGCAAGAGCCTCTGGCGTTCGAGATTTCCGTCACCAACGTCGACAAGCCGCCGCTGGCGGGCGATATCGTGCGACGGCGGATCACGCAATTCGCGTGGAAGGCACCGGTCGAGCTCACCCGTGCGCCGACGTTCCTGGAGAAATCACGGCTCTTCCCGAGGACGACGTTCGTGATCGGGGCGGACACGGCAGAGCGGCTGATCGCGCCGAAGTACTATGGCGGAGACGAGCTCAGGATGCACGGCGCGCTCGAGGAGATCGGCGCCGCCGGCAACACATTTCTGGTGGCCGCGAGGATCGATGCCGCAGGGCGCCTCCGCGCCCTCAGCGACATCCCGGTGCCCAAGCGCTTCGCCGATCTGTTCACCGGGATATCCGAGCACCGCTTCCGCCTGGACACGTCGTCGTCGGAGATCCGGGCCCGGCAACAGGGGTAGTTTCGGTTGCCGGCCGCGCGCCTGATGCCTGGCCCGCTCCAGTCAGGCCTTCAAGGCCTCGTGCTTCGGATTCGGCGGCAGCTCGACCGCGTTCACCGTCATCGCCAGCATCGCGTAGTAGCCGATGCAGGTCGTCAATTGCACATACTGGTCGGGTCCCAGGCGCGACATGACCGCCTGTGCCAGAGGCTCGTCCACCCGGTTCTTGCGCAAGAGCTGCCGCGTGAAGTCGATGATCTGCAGGTCGTCGGGCGGAATACCATCGGAGCGATCGTCACGAATCGCGTCGATCGTCGACCGAGGGACGTTCCGCTCCGCACCGATCACGCCCTGGATGCCCCAGACGTATTGGGCCTGGAAGTGACGGCCGACGACCAGTGCTGCGAGGGTGCGAATCCGCAACTCCAGCGTACCTTCCCAGCGGACCAGCGTGCCGAGATGGGCGACACGCTCGGCCCATTCCGGCGCATGCATCCAGACGGAGAAGGGGCCTTCCAGCGATTTGCGGGTTCCTACGATCGCTTCTGCGATGCGGCGCGCCTCGCCGGTCAATTCGTCGGGGGATTGCAGGATAGGGACGCGGGCCATGCGATGTCCTTCGATTGGAGTGGCCGGCTCGAGACCGGCCTCGACGGGTTCAGCGTTTCACGCGTCCCGAAGATAACGCCGAGCTCGGCGTCCGCCTCTGCTTTTTGTCGGAGCACCTGTCGCGCCGGGAGATCTGGTCAGCCCCTCGCGCGGCGACGCGGCAGACAGCCGGGCATGCTCGAGCCTCGGGCCAGCGCCTTCATGCCGGCGTTGCATGCCGCCGCGTCCACTGCCACCCGACGGCGCAGATTGCGGTCGCGACCAGGGCCACCGAGAACCAGTTGAGCGGGAACCAGCCGAGGCGCTCCTGCAGGATGCCGGCGAGAAAGCTTGCCGACGCCGTCGTTCCGAAGACCAGGAAATCGTTGAGCGCCTGGACCTTACCACGCTCGTTCGGGCGATACGTCCGCGTGACCAGCGTCGTAGCCCCGACGAACAGGAAGTTCCAGCCGATGCCGTTGAGCATCAGCGCGATGCGGAAGTTCCATTCCGAGAGCCCGGCGAGCCCCGCCGCGATGCCGATCAAGAAGATGACGATCCCGAGCATCATGATCTGGAGGACGCCGAATCGGGCGATGAGACTGCCCGTAAAGAAGGACGGCACGAACATCCCCATGACGTGCAGGAAGATGACCCAGTGGGCTTCGGTGTGAGCGTGGCCGCACGCGACGATGGCGAGCGGCGAGGCGCCCATCAGGAGCGACATCGTGCCGAATGCCGCCATGCCCGAGACGACCGCCACGATGAACAGGGGCTGGGCGGCGATCTCGAGCAGCGGACGGGGCGGTGGCACCGGACTTGAGACGGCACCACCCGGTGCCGGGCTCGACGTGGCCGGCGGAAACCTGATGAAGGCCATGATCGTGAACACCACGACATGGATCCCCACCATGCCGGCATACGTCGCGAGGTAGGTCGGCACCCACTGGTCGTGTGTCCATCGAACCATGCTCGGTCCGATGATCCCGGCGACGACGCCTCCCGCGGTCACCCAGGAAATCGCCTTCGCCGTGTATGACGACGGCACCAGCTCGGTTGCCGCGAACCGGTACATCTGCAGGTTGGCGACAGCGTAGCCGTGCACCAGCCCGCCGAGGCACATGAGGGGAAAGCTCGCATGGTAGAGACCCAGCCCGACGAGAACCGAGCCGAGCATGCCGATCACCGAGCCGACCCGGAAGCCGATCGACCGCCCGACTCGCTGCATCAGTAGTGCCGCCGGAAACACCGACAGCATCACACCGACGTGCTGCAGCGTCACCGGCAGCGTCGCGAGATCACGATTTGGGTAGAACGTCACCACCGAAAGCGCCGTCGCGGCGAACATCGACGTGTTTGCCGCCTGCCCCACCGCCTGGCAGCATGCCAGGAGAAAAAGATTGCGCCAACTGACGCTGTTCCGGTCCGTAATTTTCCGCACTCCCCATTTCGACGCGCGCACAGTAGCGTCCCGACCGGTTTGGGCAAGAGGCTCATGCACGCCGTCCCGTGCCCCATGTGCGCCGGTCGGCCGGCGCCGGTGGCCGACGGCGAGGGGCCTGTTCAGGAAGGGTTCAGTCCCCGACCGCTATAAGGCCGAGGTGGGAGAGGTGCGCGCGGCCGTCGCAGGGCTCTCTCGTCACCTTGTCTCGTCACAGTTCCTGGGCAATCTGCCGGGATTGCGGCCGTCGCCCACGCCGCGCATGGAGGTCGATAGGGACATGCCCAACGGATACAAGACGTCCAGGACGTCTGTCGCCACGCTGTCCCTGGCGTTGTCCGCGGCACTTGCCGCAGTGGGCCCTTCCACCGCCGCGGCCCAGGCCAACTGCGAGTGGTATGCCAAGATGGCCGTGCGGCAGCAGCAGATCAACGAGGCCAAGAAGTGCGGCTTCACGGGCGATGCGTGGCACAAGGATCTGGCGGCGCACGCCAAGTGGTGCCAGGGCGTGCCGCCGGACCTCTGGAAATCCGAGGCCCAGAAGCGGGACCAGCAGCTCGCCGGCTGCGTGCCGAAGTAGCGCAGCAAGAAGTCTTGCCAAACGTAGCCGTCGACTGACTCGGCCAGCAGGAGGACGCGATGCGGCGATCTGTAGCTCTGGTGGTGATGCTGATCCTCGCCCTCGGCGGCTTCTACGTCGCATGGCCCGCATGGTCCGCGCGCCAGGTCAGGGCAGCGATCGAGGCCAATGATCCGGCGGCTCTCGAGCGAAAGATAGATTTCATCAAGGTCCGCGAGCGGGCAAAGCCCCTGCTCGCCGCCGAAATGGAGCGGCGCGTCGAGGACCTGAGGGGCAAGACCGGAGCCATCGGTGCGGCAATCGCCGGCCAGTTGAAGGGCAACGTCGGCGGCAAGCTGGTCGAGGCGGCGGTCGATACCATGTTCACGCCGGCCAACGTCATCGACATCGTGCGCAAGGGCAGCGATCTGCGCCGCGCGATGCGGTCGGGCACGGCCCCGCGGCCAGTGGTCGTCGAGGACGTCACAGGCAAGCCGCCGGCCCGCCCGGAGACGGCGCCCTCCGGTCCCAGGAAGCTCGGCCTCGAGAACATCAAGCGCTACGCCGTGACGGGTCCGCTCAGCATCGCGGTCGACATCGCCCGCGATCCGGCGGCCGCCGAGCACGACGTGACCGTCGAGATGGCCTTCACCGGAAGCGACTGGAAGGTGGTCGGCCTGCTGCCGAGGCTATAGTCGGCAGCCCGCGTATCCCCCGCGTCTCGCCTCACTCGCCGGATCAAGCCGACAGAACCTTGTCCACCCACGCGAACAGCCGCTCAGTGGCCGAGCCGTCCGGCTTTGCCACCGGCTCGGCGGTTGCCAGTCTGCCAGCATCGGCCAGCTCGCTGCGGGGCTTGCGCGGCGGCAGGTATTTGTTCGTCGGCTTGAAGCCCATCTCGGGCAGCAGGTCATAGCCGCCGCGCGCAGCGACCAGCTTGGAGACCACGCTCTCCTTGTCGCCGAGGTCGCCGAAATGGCGCGCACCGGTCGGGCAGGCGCGCACGCACGCGGGCTGACGATCCTCGACCGGCAGGCTTTCGTTGTAGATGCGGTCGACACACAGCGTGCACTTCTTCATCACGCCGTGCGAGTAGTCGTACTCGCGTGCCCCATAGGGACAGGCCCACGAGCAAAGCTTGCAGCCAATGCACGTGTCCGGGTCGACGAGCACGATGCCATCCGCGGCCCGCTTGTAGGAGGCGCCCGTCGGACAGACCGTCACGCAGGCCGGCGTCTCGCAGTGCAGGCACGAGCGCGGGAAGTTGACGGTGCGGCTCGCAGCGCCATCGCCCGCCTCGTAGCTGTGCACCCGGTTGAGCCAAGCACCATGCGGATCGGCGCCGTACGGCTGCTCGTCGGAAAGCGGGGCGGAGTAGCCCTGCGTGTTCCATTCCTTGCAGCTCGTCGCGCAGGCCTGGCACCCGACGCACGTGTCGCGATCGATGACGAGGCCGAGCTTTCTGCTGGTTGCGGCGGGAAGGGCTGTCATCGACCTGCACTCCTGACACGCCCAGGCGCCCTCAGCGGCTCGAAACGGGGGCTCGTGCCGGGCGGCTCCCCGTCGGCCTTCTCGATGCGCACGCGCAGGTCGTACCAGGCGGCCTGTCCGGTGACGGGGTCGCTGTTCGAGAACCGGTAGCCGCCCTCGCGCTCCGGCAGCAGCTCTCCGATCAGGTGGTTGAGCAGGAAGCCACGGGTCGCCTCCGGCGCGTCCTTGTCGAGCGCCCAGGCGCCCGCTCGCTTGCCGATGGCGTTCCAGGTCCAGACGGTGTCCGGGTTGACGCCCTCCATCAGCTTGACCTGCGCCTTGACGCGGCCCTGATGGCTACTGATCCATACCCAATCGTCGTCGCCGATGCCCAGCGCCGAGCCTCTGGCCCGCGCCATGTAGAGCCGGTTGGCTGCCGTGATCTGGCGCAGCCACGCGTTCTGCGATCCCCAAGAGTGATACATGTGCATCGGTCGCTGCGTGATGGCATGCATGGGGAAGCTCGCCACGTCCACGGCTTGGCCCTCGAACGGCTCGTACCATGTGGGCAGCGGGTCGAAGTAGGTGGCGATCCGCGCCCGATGCGTCTCCGGCGGCAGCACAGCGCCATGTCCGTTGGCCGCCAACCGGAACCGCTGCAGCGGCTCGCAATAGAGCTGCATCACCAGCCGGTCCATGCTCTCGAGGAAGCCCTTGGAGTGTGCCCACTCCATGTAGGCGCGGTTGGCGAATTTCATGTAGCGCTGCTCGGGCGCGAGCTGATGATGATGGAAGCCGCCGTTGGCGATGTAACGCTCGAGCTGTCTCGGATTGGGCTCGCCCTTGCCGAAGCTGTCGCCGTCCTTGCCGCGCCAGCCGGCAAGCGGCCCGACGCCGGGACCGCGCTCGTGGTTGACTATGTAATCGGCATAGCCGCCTGGGAATTTGCGTGAGCCGTCGGCCGCTGTCAGCGCCGGCAATCCGAGGCGCCAGCCGAGGTCGATCAGCACGTCCTGGAACGGGCGCACGTCACGGTCGGGCTTGACTACCGGATGACGGATGGCGTCGGCCGGCCCATCCGCATCCGAGATCGGCCGGTCGAGCAGCGAGATGCAATCCCACCGCTCGAGATAGGTCGTGTCCGGCAGGATCAGATCCGCATAGGGCACCATCTCCGAGAAATAGGCGTCGGAGTAGATGATCCGAGGTATCTTGTACTCGCCGGTCTTCTCGTCGACCGCCGTCAGGTGCTCCATCACCGCCGGCACATTCATCGACGAGTTCCAGCTCATGTTGGCCATGTACATGAACAGGGTGTCGACGGGGTAGGGGTCGCCCTTGGCCGCGTTGGTGATGACCATGTGCATCAGGCCGTGCGCCGCGATCGGCGCATCCCACGAGTACGCCTTGTCGATGCGCTGGGGCGCGCCCTTGTCGTCGACGAGCAGGTCGTCCGGGCCGGTGACGAAGCCGAGCTGGGGGCCGGGCAGCGGCGTGTTGGCCTTGGCCTCGCCCGGCTTGCCACGGGGCTTGATGCGCGGCGGGATGGACTTCGGATAGGGCGGCTTGATGCGGAATGAGCCAGGCGTCTCGATGGCGCCGAGCAGCATCTGCAGGATGTGCAGCAGGCGGCAGGTCTGGAAGCCGTTGGCGTGGGCCGAGATGCCGCGCATGGCGTGGAAGGCGACCGGCCGTCCAACCATCCTCTCGTGTCGCCGGCCGTGCCAGTCGGTCCAGTCCTGCTCCACCACGATCTGCTTGTCGAAGGCCGCCTCGATCAGCTCGGATGCGATCCGGCGGATGCGCTCCGCCTCGATGCCGGTGCGATGGGCCACCGCGTCCGCCGCATACTCCGGCGCCAGGAAACGGCGGACCAGCAGCTCGAAAACGGGGCGCGCCTTGCGGCCGTCGGCGAGTGTCACCTCACCCTGCAGAACTGGCGCGAGATCCGGCGTGTCGATCGCAACGAGGGCGCCCGTGCGCCGATCCTTGACCAGCACCTCACCCTTCTCGTTGCGTGCCAGGAGACCTTCGTCGGCAGCCCCCGGGCTCTCGATGACGAGGGCCGGGGCGTTGGTGTAGCGCACGAGATAGTCGAGATCGATGCGCTGGCGCGCGAGCAGCTCGTGGATCAGCGCGCCGACCAGCAGGCCGTCCGTGCCGGGCCGGATGCCGACCCACTCGTCCGCGATGGCGCCGTAGCCTGTGCGCACGGGGTTGACGACCACGACCTTGGCGCCGCGCTCCTTGAGCTTGCCGAGCCCGATCTTGATCGGGTTCGACGCATGGTCCTCGGCGACGCCGAGCATCAGGAAGTACTTGGCGTGCTCCCAGTCGGGCTCGCCGAATTCCCAGAACGAGCCGCCGAAGGTGTAGAGGCCGGCTGCCGCCATGTTGACCGAGCAGAAGCCGCCGTGCGCGGCGAAGTTCGGCGTGCCGAACTGCATCGCCCACCAGCCCGTCAGCGACTGGGACTGGTCGCGGCCGGTGAAGAACGCGAGCTTTCGCGGATCGGTCGTCCGGATCCGGGAAAGCCAGCCCGTGGCGATGCCGAGCGCCTCCTCCCAGCCGATCTCCTTGAACTCGCCCGAGCCGCGGGGGCCGACGCGCAGCAACGGCGTGCGCAGGCGCGACGGCGCGTAGTGCTGCATGATGCCGGCCGCGCCCTTGCCGCAGATCACGCCGCGATTGACCGGGTGGTCACGGTTGCCCTCGATGTAGCGGACCCGTCCATCCTTGAGGTGAACCTTAATTCCGCACCGGCAGGCACACATGTAGCATGTCGTCGTCTTGACCTCGTCGCCCGAAGAGGGAGAGAGGTCAATGTGCGGCTCGTCGCTCACGCGCGCGCCCGTTGGCTGGGATAGCTTTTGCTGCACGATCTGTTCCGGATGGAAAGTTCTGCCCAACTCGCCGGAACCAGGAAGGCGGCGGTTGACCCTGGATGGCTCCGTTACGGATACTTCGGTTCTCGGCGGACGATGTCAACGGCTACTCTGCCGGGCACTGCCGCGTCCCTCGTGCGCTGGCGGTCGCGGAACGAGGACGACACGCGGGCAGCGGCCGAGTGCCGAGTGCAAGGACGAAGCGCATGGCTGGTTACCATCGTCGAGGTCCACGGCTGCACGGACTGCTCGCCTTCGCGGCCTGCATCGTGGCGCTTGCTGGCGCCTTCGCTGCCGCCCGGCTGGCCACCGCCGCAGAGCCCGACGCCATCGACCGCGGCCTGGAATCCTTCCGGGCGATGCTCAAGGCCGATCCGTGGTCCAACCCGGCCAATCTCGACGTCGATCGCGGGGCGGCACTGTGGAAGGAGGCGCGCGGCCCGCGCAACGCATCTCTCGAGCGCTGCGACCTCGGCAAAGGACCGGGCGTCGTCGATGGTGCCTATGCCGAGCTGCCACGCTACTTCCGTGACGCCGGGCGTGTCATGGATGCCGAGACACGTATCCTCTGGTGCATGGAGAGGCTGCAGGGTCTCGATGCCGCCGCGATCACCAAGCAGCCACATCCCCTGGCCGCAGAGCCGGTCAAGGACCTTGGCGCCATCGCGACCTGGGTTGCGTCCCGATCGGCGGGAAGGCCGTTTGCCGCTCTCCTCGAGCACCCGCGGGAGCGCGCCACCGTCGCTCTGGGCGAGGCCTTGTTCAATCGCCGGATGGGTCCCTTCGATTTCTCCTGCGCAAGCTGTCACGGCACGCCCGGCAAGCGCATCCGCAGGCAGGTGCTGGCGGATCTGGCGGCGCCGGAGGAGGCTCGCCGGGTGGTCGGCGAGTGGCCGGCCTATCGCGTTTCGGCAACCCACGTCATGACGCTACAGCATCGCCTCTACGATTGCTTCTGGCAGATGCGGCTGCCGGAGCTCAAGCTCGGGTCCGAGGTCAGCGTCGCGCTCACCGCGTGGCTCGTTAAACAGGCCCAGGGCGGCGTCGTCGCCGCCCCCGGTCTCAAGCGCTGAGGAGCGGTGCCGTGCGCAACGTCACGCTCGTAACGCTGCTTGGTTTAGGTCTCGCCGCGGTGACCGTCGCCATCGCGGGGGAGACACGGCCCGTCGGTGAGCGCCAGCTCAGGCGTACCCTGCGGCTGGCCTTCCCCGAAGCGAATCCCCAGTGGGCCGCCCGCCTCGTGCCGGACCAGACGATGGCCACCTGTGCCACGTGGAAGAACCAGCCGCCCAAGGAGGTCGCCGACGAGATCAAGCGCCGCGAGCGAGCCACCCTGCGCTATCCACAGGACGGAGACTTCGTCGGCGACTGGCGACGTGGCGAGAGGATCGCGCAGTCGGGCTACGGCTTGCGCTTCACCGATAACGATTCCAAGCGCCAGAACGGCGGCAACTGCTACGCCTGTCATCAGCTTGCGCCCGAGGAGGTGAGCTTCGGCACCATCGGCGTCGCACTCAAGGGATACGGCAAGCTGCACAAGCCCGGCGCTGCCGATGCTCGCATCGTCTACGAGAAGATCTACAACAGTCAGGCCGTCGTGGCGTGCTCATTGATGCCGAGATTCGGTGCTAATGGCATTCTCACGGTCGAGCAGATCAAGGATCTCGTGGCGCTGTTGATCGACCCGGAAAGCCCGGTAAACAAATGAGCGAGCCGCGGCTGACGCCGGCAGCCGGCGAGCTTAGCCCGCATCTCCAGAGCACGAAGCGCCCGTGAGCCTCTCCAGACGCGAGCTCCTGACCGTTGCCATCGCGACCGCGGCGCTGACTGGCGGTGACGGCGTCCTTGGTCGTGCCGCCGCCCGCCAGCGCATCGGCCTCGACCAGTTGATGCGGTTCCGCTCGACGGGCCAGATCACGCTGCTGCACTTGACCGACTCCCATGCACAGCTCAAGCCCATCTACTACCGCGAGCCCGCCATCAACATCGGCGTTGGCGATATGGCGGGACAGCCGCCGCATCTGACCGGGAAGGAGCTGCTGGCAGCGTATGGGCTCGAGCCGGGCAGCGCCGAGGCCTATGCGCTCTCCTCGCTGGATTTCGAGGCTCTGGCGCGGACCTACGGCCGCGTCGGCGGCATGGACCGGCTCGCGACGCTGGTGCGCGCCATCCGGGCGGAGCGCGGCAATGACCGCGTTCTGCTGCTTGACGGTGGCGACCTGCTGCAGGGCTCCTACACGGCGCTGCGCTCGCGCGGCGGCGACATGATTCGCGTGGCTGGTGCACTCGGCATCGAGGCGACGACGGGTCACTGGGAGTTCACGCTCGGGGCCGAGCGTGTCGTCGAGCTGTTCGGCGGCGTCCACAGATCTGGCATCGCCCCCACGCGGTTCCTCGCCGGAAACATCCGCGACACGGACTTCGAGGAGCCGGTCTTCAACGGCTGGCACATGTTCGAGAAGGGTGGCCTGCGCATCGGCGTGATCGGTCAGGCCTTCCCGTGGACGGCCGTCGCCAACCCCCGCTGGATGGTGCCGAAGTGGTGGTTCGGCATCCGCGAGCTGGCGCTGGCCAGGACCGTGGCCCAGGTCCGCCGAGCCGGCGCTGATCTGATCGTCCTCCTGTCCCACAACGGCTTCGACGTCGACCGCAAGCTCGCCGGGCGCATCTCCGGGATCGACGTCATCCTCTCCGGTCACACCCACGACGCCTTGCCGCAGCCGGTGCGCGTCGGGCGAACCTTGATCGTCGCCTCGGGATCGCACGGCAAGTTTTTGTCGCGGCTGGACGTAGACATGCGCCGGGGCGCCATCGCGGACTGGAGCTACACGCTCATCCCCGTGCTCTCCGACGCGATTCCGGCGGACCCGACCATGGCCGCCCTGGTCTCCGAGATCCGGGCCCCGCACGCCAGGATGCTCGCCACCGAGCTTGCCCGCACGGAGGCGTCGCTCCACCGCCGCGGCAATTTCGGCGGCACGCTCGACGATCTCATCTGCGATGCGCTCATGGTCGAGCGCGACGCGGAGATCTCCATGTCACCGGGTTTCCGCTGGGGCGGCTCGCTGGTGGCGGGCGACGCGATCACCTGGGACGACATCTACAACGCGACCGCCATTACCTACCCGACCGTCTATCGCCTGCCTATCCGCGGCGCCTTCATCAAGACCATCCTGGAGGACGTCGCCGACAACCTGTTCAACCCGGACCCATACTACCAGCAGGGCGGCGACATGGTGCGCGTCGGAGGCATGAGCTTCGTGATCCGCCCCGATGCCCCGCTCGGCAGCCGCATCTCGGACCTGACCCTGTCGCGCACCGGCCAGCCGATCGACCCTGGCCGCAGCTACGTCGTTGCCGGCTGGGGATCGGTTAACGAGGGCCTCGAAGGGCCCGCCGTCTGGGACGTCGTCGCCGGTCACCTCAAGGCGCAGAAGATCGTCAAGGGCATTGCCCGGACATCCGTGACGCTCAAGCGGGGGTGAGGATCGGCGCGACACCCGGCCGGCCGAGCTCGACGACCACGATCTCCGGTGGCACGCCGAAGCGGACGGGGAGCTTGGAGCAACCGAGCCCACCGGAGACCACGAGATGGCGGCCGCCCTCGAGGATGTGCCCATAGGCGTAGCGGTTGCCGTACATCGACGGCACGACAGGGGAATAGCCCGCGAGCCGCACCTGACCTCCGTGGGTGTGCCCGGAGATGGTAAGGGCGACCCGCGATGGCACCTTCGGGAATATGTCAGGCTCATGCGCCATCAGGATGACCGGCGCATCGTCGGTCACCCGTGAGATGGTCCCTTTCAGGTCGTCCATTCCCTTGAAAACGGCCTTCTTCCCGCGCCAGCCGGTCACCAGCGCGATCTGGTCTCCGAGACCGGCGATCCAGAACGGCCGCCCGGCCTTCGTCAGGCGCACGGCGTCGTTCTCATACACCGGAATGCCGGCCCGCTCGAGCTCGACGCGGCCTATGACCGGACCGCCCCGGCGCCGCTGTGCGGCCGCATCGTCCCACCAGTCGTGGTTGCCGAGCACGGCGTGGACGCCGAGCGGGGCTCTGAGGCCCCGCAGGATGGAAGCCCATTCACTCGCCGGCACCTTGCGCGTCTGCCAGCGGTGGGCCGCAGCATAGTCTCCGAGCAGCAGGATCGCGTCAGGCAGCAGCGCATTGGCCCGGTCGACGATCTCTGCAATGCGCGCCGGCGGCATGTACGGCTCGCCCGCATGGATGTCGGCAATGACGACGAGCTTCAACTCGAGGCCCGTCGGCCACCGTGGCGGGGTGACCGACCATCTGGTGACCTCGAGGCGGAAACGTGGCTCGATGCCGAACGCGTAGGCGCCGAGACTGGCCCCGCTGGCTGCGACGGCCAGAGCACCCTTGAGCAGCAGACGACGTGTCAGCACTGGCGTGGCCTCGGAGCTGCTGAAGGAGACCTCGACGCGGGCGCACAGCCGCATCGATTGGTCGAGCGAGTGAGAAGAGCGCGAACCAGTCTCGAACAAGGCTGGAAATGCATTATGATTTCGTGACTGTGGCCGTTGTGTTGCGGCAGCAGAATGAGCGGGCGTGCCGTCCGCGCTCCAAGGGGCGGCAGGTCGCCAGGCCAGAGGGCGTTGGTGTGGCATGAGCAACCATTTGGCTGAAAACGGCACCGAGATCGGCCTCGAAGCCGGTGACAGCGCGCAATGGCTGCGTCTGGCGATCGACGCCGCCGGCCTCGGCACGTTCCTGATCGATGTCGAGCGCGGCGTCGTTCACTACTCGCCGGAGCTGTCGCAGATGCTGGGCTTTCCGGGCGTGAAGTCGGCGCCGGTTGAAGCAGCCATGCAGCGCGTCCACCGTGACGACGTCGCCTCGATCCGTGCCCAGTACGAGAACGCCCTCGCTCCGGGCGGCGAGGGTCGCGTGCGGATGGAATTGCGCTTCGTGCTGCCGGGCGGCGAGATCCGCTGGATGACCTGGAACGGGCGCGTCGAATATCGCGACGGCCCGAGCGGCCGCCGCGCCGTCCGCGTCCTCGGCGCGTGCGCGGATATCACGGAGCAGAAGGCCGCGCAGGAGCGGCTGCGGGAAAGCGAGGCCCGTTTTCGGGCCCTCGTCGAGCTGTCGAGCGACTGGTACTGGGAGCAGGACGAGAGCCTGCGCTTCGCCGAGGTATCGGATCCGGTCGTCACCCTGGCGGGCTCGAGCCCAGCGTCGCACATCGGCAAGCGACGCTGGGAGCTGCCGGTGATCGGGGTCAGCGAGGCCGAGTGGGAGGCGCACCGCGGGCAGCTCGCCCGCCGCGAGCCGTTCCGCAATCTCGAGTATCGCCGGTTGAACGAGCAGGGCGAGATCATCTGGATGTCGGTGAACGGCGATCCGATCTTCGACTCGCAGGGGCGGTTCAGAGGCTATCGCGGCACTGGCCACAACATCACAGAGCGCAAGCTGGCGGAGCTGCGACTGCGCGAGAGCGAGGCGCGTTTCCGCCTGCTGGCGGATCGGGCTCCGGTGCTGATCTGGGTGATGGAGGGCTCGGGAGGCACCTATTTCAACAAGCCCTATCTGGATTTCGTCGGGGTCAAGTCCGAGGCGGAGCTCGCGGGCCTCGCATGGACCAGGTTCGTCCATCCCGACGACGTCGACGCCTATATCGCCCAGTTCGCCGAGTGCAGAGCACGCCGCGGCCAATTCGAGGGGCAGTGCCGCCTGCTTCGTGCCGACGGCAGCTACCGGTGGATGAAGTCCATCGGTCTTGCCCGCTTCGCCGGTGACGGCACCTATCTGGGATACATCGGCTCGACGCTCGACATCACCGATCTGAAGGTCAACGAGGAGCGCATCGGGGAGCTCGTCCGGGAGCTCGACCATCGCGTGAAGAACATCCTGGCGCGGTTCCTCGTCGTGATCGAGCGCACCGCTGACGGGCCGATGTCGACGGTCGCGTTCGTAGAGGCCCTGAAAAGCCGCGTCGATTCCATGTCGCGGGCTCACGAGATCCTGAGCCGCTCGCACTGGTCGGGTGCGCCACTCGCCACCCTCGTCGCGAGCCAGCTGGACGCCTACGCGTCGAACGGCAATCTGCACATTTCAGGCCCGGAGGTCATGCTGAGCCCCGACGCCACCCAGGCCTTGAGCATCGTCGTCAACGAGCTCGCGACCAATGCGGCCAAGTATGGTGCGCTGTCGAGCGCCGGAGGTCGCGTCAGCGTGAGCTGGCAATGCCGGCCCGGCCCGGACGAGCAAGGCGTTCTGGAGATCGACTGGCGGGAGGAGAACGGCCCGATCGTGAGGGCACCTACTCAGGAGGGATACGGCATGAGCACGATACGCGGCCTGCTCCACCATGAGCTGGACGGCCAGGTCGAGCTCGGATTTCCGCCGTCCGGCGTCGTCTGCCGCATGCGCCTGCCGCTGGTGGAGGTGGCGGCCCAGTCCCAGTAGGCCACGGCCCCCCGCGGGGCCCCGCGACGTCCACCATCCCCACGGTCACGAGGCCGTCCGCGTCATAACCACCCGCCGCAACGCTGCAAGCAGCTCGCCTGCACGGATCGGCTTCTGCAGACTGGCCGCCACCTTGCCTTCGAGGCGCGCCGTTTCATCGTAGCCCGAAACCACGATGACCGGAACACAGCGCTCTGCGAGCCGGTCGATGAGGTCGAACGACATCCGGCCCTTGATGTTGATGTCGACGATGGCGAGGTCCGGCGCGCGCTGATCGAGGAGGGCATTGGCTCGCGCGAGGCTGCCGGCCGGCCCGTCGACGACGAGACCCGCGTTCTCGAGCAGCGATTTGAGGGCCACTGCGATATGCCAGGAATCCTCGACCAGCAGGACAGAGACTCCCTCCAGCGACACGGCTCGTGCGGCCAGGGCATCCTGCGGAGGCTCGACCGGAAGACCACCGGCCACCGCGTCCAATCGCTTTTCGCTGCTGCTCGACCATCCTGCCGTCGACATGAAAGCCTCACGAGCTGAATTTCAACAGACGTCGTCGCAGTGGGGCCGGGATCCGGATCGGGGGAATCCGGATCCCGGCAGATCCCGAAGCACTTTGGGGAGGGACGGTCTGCTTCGGGAAAGGAGTGCATTCAGCTTCCGGTGTGCGCCGGTCTCGAACGGCCGGGTCCGGCGTCGAGGGCCGACCGTGGGCGTCCCGAGATGAGCCGGAGCTCAGGCTGCCTCATCCTGCGAGACGGTGCGCCCGGTCGAACCGACCGATACGGCACCTGCGTAATGCCCAAGCTCTTGAGGATCATGCCGAGCTCGCCGGCATGCGCGCTTCGCAACGCCCCCATGAGCGCCGCATCGGTTTCGGCGGCACGCTCGAGCCGGCGCCGATCCACCACCAGCACCACACTCGCGGTGACCACATGGCAGCTGACCACGTGCGTCTCGCCGCAATCGTAGATGAGCAATGTCCCGTCGCAGGCGATCGTCATGGCCGGCGGTTGCCCGAGGGTTCCGCCCCTGACCAGCAGCCTGCCGGATTCGACCATGTAGTAGCGCCGGGCCGCGTCGCCGGGCTCGAACAGCGTCGATTGTGCAGGCAGCCGCCGTCTCACAGCTATCGGATCGAGGCGGCTGGCGAGCCAGCCATCCTCAACAGGCGCAGCTGGCCAGCGGCTGGCGGTGCAGGCGGGCTGCTCAGAGCCCTCGCGGAGCTCGTAAAGCCATGGTGCAGAAATCCGTCGTGACGATGCGATCATATGGCCCTCGCTACGCGGCCTGACAGCGACTGCCGGCTCGGATGCCTCGCATCGCCAGCCGGCCGGCAATTCCGCACGTGGTGCGGCTTCCCTTGCAAGTTGTCTGGATCTTCCTCCCAGCGTGTCCCATCGCCGACGGGACCATAGTCGCGCCAGCCGCACTTGTGATAGCTGGCTGAATGGCGGCGGTCATACGGACAGGCAAATCGGCCAGGGTGCGATCGTCGTCGTGCAATACGGAGCTGTCGGGCGATGGCCAGGCAAAAGCGCAGGCGGCGGGCGGACGGAGCCCGGCCCACGGTCGGAATGCCGTCAGTCTGGCTCGCGGCGCTGCACGATCTGCGCCAGCCGCTGCAGGCTGCTCAATTGCTGGCCGACGTCGTCGCGACGACAGAGGATGCCGCGGTCCGGGAGCGCTCAGCTGGGGTCCTTTCCGATAGCCTGGCCTGCCTCGACGAGATGCTGCAGAGCTTGGCTCGCCTCACGCGCCTGGAGTGCGGAGAGATGACCCCCTCGCTGGCTCCGGTCGACCTGGGCGCCGTGCTCGACGAGATCGCGGCATCTGCCGGTCTCCCCATCGATGTCGAGGCAAGGCCGGCCACAGATCTCTGGGTCATGGCCGATCGGGCGGAGTTGATGACCATCCTGAGGGGAATCGTCCTCAACGGTAAGCTTCTCTCGCCCGAGCATCGCCCCCTGAAGGCGTTCATCGGCAGGCGCGTCGGGCGTCTCGTGCTGGACATCGAGATCGCCGCCTCCCGGTCGACGGATCTGGCCCAGGAAGCCATGTTCGTCTGGGTTCCGTTGTCGGCTCGGCAGGCGGACGGAGCGTCATTCGCGCCCGGCTTGGGGCTCATCGACAGGCTGGCTACGGCGATCGGTGTCGGGCTGAGCGTCAAGATGGGCCCCGGTCACGTCTTTCGGCTGTCACTGTCGCTGCCCGCTCGAGAGACGCGCCGTTCCGGCGGCCACGATCGTTGAGTGCAGAGACGACGCGAGCGATCCGGTTTCGATATTCGCCTTCCGTTCCCGAACGCCGCAAAGCAAAGGCTGGAACCAAAGACGAGCATGAGCAATCAACTGCCTGAATAGCGTTTGCATCTGACGCTCGATGCGGGAGTCAGCAAAGGGATCCCAGACGTCCACCCTAGAGAGCAAGCAACTGCCGGCCGATCGCCGCGGCCTGTGCCCTGTTGCGCGCGCCGGTCACCCGCAGGATCGACGTGACGTGCATTTTCACGGTGCCCTCGGCAATGTCCAACACGAGCGCGATCTCCTTGTTGGACCGGCCTTCTGCGACGAGGCGCAGGATCTCGCGCTGCCGGTCGGTCAGCGGCATGCCGCTCGCTGCCGTCGGCCGAGAGGCCTGCATCGAGACCGTGGCAACGGGTTCTGGCGGCAGCACGGCGAGGCTCGGCGGCACGTAGATCGTCCCCGCCATCACCGTCTTGATGGTCTGCACGAGTTGATCGGTCCGCGTGCTCTTGACGATATAGCCGTGCACGCCGGCGGCCAGCGCGCTCAGGATGTCCTCGCGTGCGGCAGAGCCGCTGAGCACGATCAGGCACACATCGGGCCTGGATCTGCGGACCCGTATCAGCTCTGCGGGACTGCCGAGGCCTGGCATCGACAGGTCGAGAATCGCCAAGCGAACCGTCGGATCGGACAGATGCGACAGCGCTTCCTCGAAGCTCGCCGCCTCCAGCACGGTCGCGAGCCCGAGCTTGCGGCGGGCGACTTCCGCCAGCCCGTAGCGGAACACCTCATGGTCGTCGGCAATGAGCATCGAGGAATGATCGGCCATTCACTCAACATGGTTCTTACCGGCCCGAAGTGCAATTGCGGGTTTGCGATGACCCACAATCGCTCTGCGCCATCATACAAAAGGTCTACGGTGTGCGCCGCCTCAAGTAGGCGACGGCGCCGGCCAGCGTCTCGATCTCGGGATAATCGATTTCCGGAATGTCCTGGCCGATCGCCTTGCTGAGGCCGATGACGAAGTTCGTGAAGTCCATAGAATCGACCTCCAGCTGCTCTCGGAACGTCGTGTCGGGCTCGATCGTCTCGCCCTCAAGATCGGGCGCCACCGAGAACAGCACTTCGAGCACGAGCCGAGCGCGTTCCTCATCGGTCATAGTTCCTCCGGCTTGCGCAGAAGCTCTTCGAGACGGCGCAGGAACTGGGCACCCGTGCGGCCGTCGCTGACGCGATGATCGCCGGCAACGGTGACGTCCAGCAGGGGACGCGCGACGACACGCCCGAGGTCGTTCAGTCGCGTCATCAGCTGGTCGAGGTCCAGGCGGTCGACGCCCAGGATCGCCGGCGTCACGAGCCCGCCCCGGCGTATGGCAACAGCTACTCCGATGTTGATTTCCGCAGCCGGCGAAAACGTCCCGCCTTCGAAATAGCCGTTGAGCGACTCGAACCGTTTGAGTGCGGCGGCAACGGCCTTCAGCAGCGGCGAGACATAAAGCAGGCACTTGTCGACAGGACGGGAGCCGTTGTGGTCTGCGAGCCAGGTGACTAGCGGCGACATGTCGATGGTCGTCGAGACGTAGTAGTGGGGAATGTCGCGATTGGCGCGGGCCATGGCGTTAGCGATGGCCTTTCGCATTTCAACCATGTCGATGCGGCCGGTGCGGCGCGGGGCTGAAGATGGCGCGCGCTCGATCTCGCGGAAGCCGATGATTCCGTCGGCGCCAGGGGGCAGCCGATCGAGGTCGATCTTGCGCTCGGCGGCGAGGCGGCGGGCGAACGGCGTCACCTTCGGCCGCGCGCCGTGTGCTGCCGCTGCTGGCGTGTCTTGGAGCTGACCAATGCCCCGAGCGTGCCGATATCGACAGCCCAGCCGCGCTGCTCATCCAGTCGCCAGGAAACGGGGACGCCGCCACTCAGGCGGATCTGCTGGAAATGGGATGCGAACCCGGGATCGGAGACGATCATCTCGTCGCCCGGATCGAGCACGGTCTCGAGCAGCGCCTTCACCCCCTCCATGTTGCCAGCCGTGACGACGACATTCTCGGAGGCGGAGACACGGACACCCGTTGCGCGTGCGTGCGTTTCGACCACGGCCTCCCGCAACTCCGGCAACCCGTCGGGCAACGAGTACTTGCCGGCGTCAGGATCGCTGCTGAACGCGTCCTCGAGCGCTGTCCGGATATGCCGCGGCGTCTGGAACGAGGGCAGGCCCCATGTCAGCGACGCGGCATCCGGAATCCGCGCCGCACGGATGGCCATGTCCTTGATGGCGGACATGGCCAGTCCTCGTGCACGTTCGGACGCGAAAGAGCGCTGCACCGGCATGCTGCAATTCCCCTAACGTGACGTGGTACTACGAGCGTGACTTGATAGTGCGCCCCTGGCGGTGGCATTTTGAAATGATCTCGGTCAATTCCGATTGAGGGCGGCTGCCGTTGTCGCAGCACCCTCGCAGGTTGCGGCGTCGTGGTATGTCCTGCGTGTGTCGCCCGCCACTCATGTTGGTCGAAGCTCCACCCGCTCGAGGGCGAGGTCGGGCTCGCCGCAGAGCTGCAGGATGACATCCCGCGCCCTGTCCCTCAATCGGACTGCAGCACCGAAGTCTGCCCCGTCGGCAAATAGCGGCTCACCAATGCTTACCGAGAGATCGCCCCGACGCGGAAACCATTGATCACCTCGCAGGACCATGCGGGTGCCTTTGATTGTCACGGGAACGACGGCAACCTTCGCCTCGACCGCCACCATGAATGCCCCAAGCCGAAACGGCAGAACACCAGGCATCCGGGAGAAGGTTCCTTCCGGCATGGCGACCAGCTGGGCGCCGGCACGTGCTGCGTTCAGGATGACGTCCGTATCCTCAACCCCACCCTTGGGTTCAATGCGGCGGACGAAGATCGTGCCGAGCCTTCGCAGGAAGACGCCAGCAATCCACTGCCCTTGCAGCTCCTGCTTGGCGATGAATTTCGGCTCGCCCTTTAGGACGGCGCTGACCACCAGACCATCGAGGTAGCTGGCGTGATTGACGATAATGATCGCGCCGCCTCGCGGCATCGCCGCCGCCCCTTCGATCGTCAGTGAAATCCCAGTCAGCCGCAGGAAACCTTTCGCGGCGGCACGGACCACGGCGTGTCGCCATTCTCGTCTCGGCAGCAGAACGACGAGCGGCCAGGTCAGCACACCGAGAGCAACGAGCAGCGCCCACCAATACCCGGCATAGGCGACCTCGACCGTGCGAGCGAGCACGCGCCGGCCCCGGTGTGTGACGCCGCTGATCGCGAGGCGCGCCAGCTGCAGCCAGAGTGCACGATTGCTCTCGCCCAAAGCTCCTGTTTCATAAAGCGCACGCGCTGCAGATCTCCGGATCTTGCCGCTCGACGTCTTCGGGACCGTGCGCGGCGGCACGAGCACGATGTCATCGGGCGGCATCTCGAGCAGCGCCAGCGAGGCCTGCGCGATCTCGGATTCGAGGCGCTTCCTCTCGGCTTCGGCCGCAAGACGGGTTTCGGCCATGACGACCAGCTTTTCGGTGCCGGTTCGCTCGTCGCGGCCTGCGAAGGCAACAACACAGCCCTTCCGGATGCCCTCGATCCTGCCTACTGCCTCCTCGAGCTCGTGTGGATAGATGTTCCGACCGGCCCGGATGATCATGTCCTTGATGCGGCCGGTCAAATAGACATCGCCATCCGCGATGTAGGCGAGATCACCGCTGTCGAGCCAGGTTCCATCGAAAAGTCCCCGCGTCTTCTCCGCATTGCGAAAGTAGCCGGCCGTGGCTGATGGGCCCTTGAACTCGAGCCGACCTTGCCGCCTGTCTGGCAGCTCGCTGCCCGCCTCATCAACCACCCGGATCTGGTGCCGCGGCAGCGGCCGTCCGCAGGCAACGAACTCGAGGGCGGTCGAATCCTGCCGATCTGCGGGCGTCGCAATGCCATCCCGGGCGAGCGCCACCCGCTGCACGCGATCGATGATGGGCCGCCGACCGACCGGCGGAAATGCGAGACCGACGGAGGATTCGGCGAGGCCGTAGACAGGGGCCATCGCCTCGGCAGGAAAGCCGAATGCTCTGAAACGCTCCGTAAAGCGGGCAATCGTGCTCGGACTGACAGGCTCGGCGCCATTCACGACCATCCTCAGCGAGCTGAGGTCGAGGCCCTGGATGTCATCGTCTCGCACGTTCTTCAAGCAAAGCTCGAAGGCAAAGTTGGGCGTCGCCGACAACGTGGCTCGGTGGCGATGAATGCTCCACAGCCAACGGGCCGGATTTGCGAGGAACGACAGCGGGGGCATGATGGCGGTCGGCGCCCCGAAATACAGGCAGCCCAGCCAAGCGCCGATCAACCCCATGTCGTGATAAAGGGGCAGCCAGCTCACGAACGAATCCCGTGAGCTTGCCTGCATCGCCTCTCCCATGGCCCGGATATTGGCCAGCAGGTTCGCGTGCGTGAGTACGACGCCCTTGGGATCGCCGGTGCTCCCCGACGTGTACTGGATCAGAGCCGTACTGCCGGAGGAGGCCGGCAGTGGTGCTGCGATCGTGCTCGACCTGCAGAGGTCGTCAAAGGTCACGACCGCCCTCAGGTCCTCGGCCAGCCCCTTCAACAGGGCCGCCATCGGGCGGATGTCGGCAATCGTGATCAGCAGGCTCGCCTGGGCATTGCGCAGGATACCCGCCTGCCGTCGCATATGGTCCTCGACCTGAGAGCGGCGAAACGGCGGATAGATCGGCACCGGGACCGCCCCCGCCATCACGACGGCGAAGAACGAGAAGAAGAACTCGGCGCTCGTCGGCAGCATGATGGCGACCCGATCGCCCGGCTGCACGCCGCGATCCAGCAACCCGACCGCCGCCTCCCGCGCCGCCCGATCGAGTTCGCCATACGTGATCGACCGCTCCTGTTCATCGCCGAGCCAGAGGCGGATGTGCGGCCGCTGATCATGCGCTCGCACGTGCAACGACAGCACTTCGAGGAGCGTTTGACCCTGACGCGGCTCCTCCGTCTCGGGAAGCTGTCCCGGTCGTTCGGCGACGCCTGGTGCGGACAAGCTTCGCGCCGACCTCGAGCCCAGCAATCCAACGAGGAGATCTCTCGGCGTTGTCGCGTCGCTCAGCAGATCTTCCGGAAGGCGCACACCGAAAGCACGATCGAGGCGATGGAGGAGTTCGGCTCGACCAAGGCTATCCAGGCCGAGATCGCGATCGAGGTCGCTGTCGAGCCTGACATCCAGCCGCGCACCTTTACGTGGCTGCAGCTCGCGCGCGAGCTCGCCCACGACCCCCAAGAGTCGATCGCGCACATCCCCGAGCTGTGGCGGCTCTGAGACGGCGCCGCTACCGGCGACCGCTAAAGTGCTCTCCTGCTGCCGCCGACCGTCCACATTCTGGTTCATTGGAGAACACATCTCGTCAGCCAACCGCGAGCAACAATGACCACGATCAATGCTTCTTTCGCGCGGATGGTCGCGAATTTTCGCGCCAGTCATCGAAGCGCGACGAGGACAGCCCATGGAGCATCCCCAAGGGGGTGATGCTGTCGCACCGTGCGATCCTCTGGAATGCCATGATAACCGCGCAGGTGGTTGAGCCGCGCGCGGATCGTCGACGCCAGCCCCCACGCTGCGGCCGCCGCTGAGAACACGAAGCCTGCGCGCCAGCGAGCAAAGTCCAACAGTGCCCCACTGATAAGGGGGCGGCAAAAAAAGAGGCCGACATCAGCGCGAACAGCAAGGCCATGGCTTTCGCTGAGCCTTCAGCACCGCAGATATCCCTGACGATGGCCCGCAAAACCACAAGTCCCGCCCCCCACCGGCCCCCATGATGCTGCATTCCGTCGGCTCACCAATCTCGGGGCCGCGTTCCTCACGTTCGAGGCGACCAAGCGGCAGGTCACGCCGAGGGCATGAGTGGAACAACAAGACGAGTGAGAGGATGGCGGCAGTGCCAGCTGGGAGGCCGAGGCGGCCAAGGCTCTCCGCCCTCATTCGAGCTCCGAATGAAGAGGGTTCTCAACGGTGGCACTTTCCAACGGCCGGCCGGCCGTATCGCGATCACACGCGGACCACCTTGAACCGCTGATCGTCATCGGTCCGCATCTGGTTTACGAGATCAATCTCCCAGGCGAGATATGCCCGCATGGCGCTTTCGCGGTCGCCGCCTCGCTCGCGAGCCGGCAGCCACACGTCGTCCGCGAGATCCGCCATCCGCTCTGCCCCCTTTGCCAGAGGATAGCTCGATGCGGTCCAGGCCCTGGTGCCGCCTTCGAGCGATAGGAACGGGACCGAGGCCGTCGCGGCAAGCTCGGTCGCCGCTATACGCGCCAGTGCGCCGTCGGGCGAGGTGATCACGATGCTCGGCGCAGGCGGGACCTTGGCCAACGCCTCGGCAAGTCGCGTCCGTGTCGAGAACCAAGCTCCCGGAATGTGGCCATTGCGATATGGCTTTGAGTATTCGAGATCGATCAGCGTCGCAGTTCCAGCCTCGAGGCTGGCCTGAAGCTCGGCAGGCGTGATCGTCGGCGCTGTCGCACGCTCGAGACCGAGCGCGCGAGGACGGTGCGGACCGGTGGTGCGCTCGCCCGGTATCTCATCGAGCCTGATCACGGCTACGTCGTCCCAGCCCATCTGCTTGAGCCAGGACGCCGTCATGGCGGCGCGCGCACCGTCGGTATCGGCGAGGACGACCCGAGCGCCCCAGGTGGCGAGGAAGTTGTCCGTCTCCTGCACGAGCTGCCCTCCCGGCGCCGATCGCACACCGGCAACATGACCTGCCGCATACTCCTCGGGCGTCCGCACGTCGAGCACGTAGAGCGAGCGCCTGTCGCTCTCTGCCCGCCACTTGGCGAGCATCGCGGCATCGATGCGCGGAATGCCCAGGCCGCGGGCGATGCGCTCGGCGGATTGCCGGCCGGCCTCCGCAGCGGCGGGCGATGCCGCGGGCGGTCGCTTTCCTGCACCCTGGATCACCTCGAAGCCCGCAAGGTGCCAGGCCATCGTGCCATTCTTGAGCGACACCACCTTGTTCGGCACGCCAGCGTTGATCAGGGACTGTGCTCCGATGATGCTGCGCGTGCGCCCACCGCAATTGACGATCACCGTCGTTTTTGCAGACGGCACGAGATCCTTGAACCGCAAGACGAGCTCCGCGCCCGGTACGCTGACGGCCGTCGGAATCGAATTGGTGTGGTATTCCTCGAACGAGCGGCTGTCGAAGATGGCGATGTCCTCGGCTGCATCGATCATTGCCTTGAGCTGCGGCGCCGTGATCCAGGGCGTGCCGAGATCGTGCTCGACCACCTCCGCGAAGGCTTTGCTCGGCACGTGGACGCCGCTGTAGATGCGATGGCCGGCCGCCTCCCACGCGGCGAGTCCGCCCGCCAGCAACGACAAATCCTCGTAGCCGAGATCGGACATGCGACGTGCGGCCTCGTCGGCAATGCCACCGCCATCGTCGCACCAGACGACGCGGGCGCTACGCCGTGGCACCATGTCGTCAGCGAGCACCTCGATGCGGCCCAGAGGCAGGCAAGCGGCCATCAGGATGTGCCGCTCGCCGAACGCGAGCTCCTCGCGGGCATCGAGAAGGGCGACCTCGCCACCGTCATGAAGCGCTGCCTTGAGCGTCCGCGCGTCGATCCGCTTGATGGATGAGGGCATGCCGGATCTCCCTGTTGTGTCGTTGCGTCAGCCCAGGTGGCGGCGGAAGTGCTCGATCGTACGCCGGCGGGCGATTGCCGCTTGTGCTTCGTGATGCGGCGGGTAGCCGTAGCGGTTGAAGCCGTGCACCGTGCCTGGATATACGTGGATTTCCGCGAGCTTGCTCGTCGACAGGGTCTTGCGGACCAGTTCGACCGTGGCCTGCGGCACGGCGTGGTCGCTCTCCGCGAAGTGCATGAGCAGTGGACACGCGAGGCTCGGCGCCTCGTCGAGGTGCTGATCGAGCTGCACGGCGTAGTAGGTGACGGCGGCCTCGATCTTGTGGCGGACGGCCGAGAGGTACGCGAACTTGCCGCCCAGACAGAAACCCATCACGCCTATCCTCCCCGTGCACTCGGACCTTGCGCGTAGCGCCGTGATCGTATCCTCGAGGTCCTCGGCGAACTGGTCGGTGTCGAGCCGGGCCCTGAGCGCCTGAGCCTTGGCTCGCCCCTCGTCGGTGTAGGCCATGTAGGCGGCGGGCTCCTGGCGCCAGTAGACGTCGGGTGCGAGCACGACGAAGCCGTCGTCGGCATAGCCGTCAGCGACCGAGCGGATATGCGGGTTGGTGTTGAACACCTCGGGCAGCAGCACGATGCCCGCTGCCGGCGTCCCAGCCGGCACGGCGAGGTAGCCTGCGAATGACTTGCCGTCGCGCGACTGGATCTGGATCTCGTTTCCCATTCCCGGCTCCCAAATTCCGATCTGCACCGATGCTGGCACACGGCGATGCCTCGCCGCAAAGCGAAAGCGCGGGCAGACGACGGATCGGCGATCGCTGTTTCGACAGCCTCGGTTGCGTAGGCAGAATGACCCCGCTACCGTTCGTGAGCCTCGGGTCAACACAAGGATGCGTGCCGATGGATCACGTCCGCTACATCGACCGAACGCGCGAGGACTACTTGCGCCAAGGCTATGAGAAGTCCTATCAGTGGGCGCATTTCGAGGATGTGCCGTTCGCGCCGCTGAAGAAGCCGCTCCGGGAATGCCGCATCGGCCTGCTCGGCACCAGCGAGGTGGCTGTTCACTTCGATCCCGAAAAGGGCGAAGTCAATCCCATCGATGAGCAGGACTTCCGCGGCGTCTACCCGATCCCCGCCGCCACGCCCACCGAGAAGCTCTATTCCCGCACGCTGTCCTTCGACCGCAACGCCACACATCTCGACGACGTCGGCGCCTTCTTTCCGATTGATCGTCTGCGAGAGGCCGTCGCCGATGGCCGCATCGGCTCGATGCCGATGCGCGTCTACGGCGCCTATAACAACTACAGCCAGCGCAAGGTGATGAGCCAGGAAGCGCCCAAGGCGCTCGCCTGCGCCCGCGAGGACGGCCTCGATGCCGTCGTCCTCGTGCCTGTCTGACCCGTCTGTCATCAGACCGTGAGTCTGATTGCCCGGCATCTGGAAGAAAACGGAATTCCGACGGTCGTCATTGGTGCGGCCCGCGACATCGTCGAGCACTGCGGCGTTGCCCGCTTCGTGTTTGTCGATTTCCCACTCGGAGCCCCGTGCGGCGAGCCGTGGAACGTCGCCCAGCAACGCGAGATCTTCGCGCAAGCGCTCCATCTCCTCGAGACGGCGACAGGGCCGCGCACGACGGTGGCGCCACCGTACACATGGAGCAAGGGCAACGACTGGAAGCGTCTCGTCTTCACCGAGGAGCAGCCGTGGCAGGATCCCGACACGAAGGCGAAGTGGCTCTCCCGCAAGGATGAATACAGACGTCTCAAGGCGGACGGAAAGCTATGACGGCGAGACCGCAGGAGATCGTGGTCTACACCTCGCCGATGTGTGCCCCGTGCGAGCAGCTCAAGGGCTATCTCAGGCAACTCGGGGTTGCCTTCAGGGTGCGCGATCTCCTGATGGACGAGGACGCGCAGGATCGCCTGGACGATGCCCGCATCCGATCGACGCCGGCGCTCGAGGTTGACGGTGTCATCTATGCCGGCGGCGAGTTGACGCCGGACAAAGTCCGAAAGCTCCTTGGCATGTGAGCTTTCCGCGAGCGGAGCGGCGTTCGCTTCGCCCCGTTGCTCGCAAGTCCCAAGGTGATAACAGGAACCACGCCCATGTCTTACACACTCGAGCAGTTGAGCCGGGACGTTCGTGAGGCCCTGAAGGGGGATCCGGGTCCCGGTGGCAAGAAGAAGGTCTGCGAGCACCTATCTCGCGCACTCCTCGACAAGAAGCTGCTTGCGCGACACGTTACCACCGAGCAGTGCAAGCCACGCAAGGTCCTCTACCAGGATCCGGAGCTCGGCTTCTGCATCTGCGGTCACGTCTATGGCGAGGCACGGTCGGGAGGACCACACGATCACGGTCCCACGTGGGCGATCTATGGCGTCGCCGAGGGCACGACCGAGATGACGGAATGGAAGATCGTCAAGAAGGGCTCGGGGGATACGCCGACGCTCGTCGAGCCGGTGCGCAGCTACGAGATGAAGCCCGGGGACTGCCAATTCTACGATGCCGGCGTCGTGCATTCGCCACGCATGTCGCCGGCGACCAAGCTCATCCGGATCGAGGGCGGCAATCTCGATCACATCCAGCGCTCCAATATCAAGGCAGCCTGACGGAGGACGACATGCAGCTCGAGTACGTGAAGATCGAGAAGCGCGGGCCGATCGCCATCGTGCGCTTCGACCGGAAGGCGAGCCTCAACGCCTTCAACGAGCAGCTCGTGCTCGAGCTCACCCATGCCGGGCGGAGCTTCCACGACGACCTCGAGACGCAGGCCGTCGTGCTGGCCGGAGCCCCCAACGCCTTCTCGGCCGGCTTCGACCTCAAGGCCACCGACGGCTGGCCGACGGAGAAGGACGACCTGAAACGCCGCCATCGCGCCTACAATGGCGTCAGGCTGTGCAAGGCGTGGGAGGAGATGCCGCAGATCACGATTGCTGCGATGGAGCGGCTCGCGGTCGGTGCCGGTGTCGCGATCGCTCTCGCCTGTGACTGGCGCGTGCTCGGACGTGGCGCGTACCTCTATGTGCCCGAGGTGAAAATCGGCCTCAATCTGCAGTGGGGTGCACTGCCTCGGCTGATTTCTCTGGTTGGCCCAGCCAGGGCCAAGCGCATCACCATCATGTGCGAGAAGATGCCGGCGGCGCAGGCACTCGACTGGGGTCTCGCCGACGAGCTCGCCGATGATGGTAAGACAGTTCAGAAGGCGCTCGAGATGGCCGAAGTGGCGGTTTCCATGCCCGCCTCGACCGTGCGCATGGTCAAGCAGGCGATCAACGCCACGGCCGGTGCGTTGCACGCGGCAACGGCATTCGCGGATGCCGACCAGAGCCAGGTCACGGTAGCCTACGCGGCGGCAGCCGCAGCGCGCAAAGAGTTCCGGGGCAGAGGCTAGCGAGGCTGCGCGGGGGCGCGCGACCTGCGCCTCGTCACGGCCGCTCACCGGGAGCCACGAGCCTGTCGATCGCGCATAGAAGACCGAGAGAGATCGTGGCGAGGGCGCAGGACGCAAGCGGTAGCCCGACGGGCGTTGCCATGGCCCGGGAGCCTGCCGCCAGAGCCAAGCGGCAGGCCCGGAGTTGTCTCATTTTTTTGCTGCGGCCGATCCCTCCGAAGCACCGGGCCCGGCCTTCTTTACGACCTCTGCCCAGCGAGTGACGTCCGCCTTAACGATGGCGAGCATCCGGTCGCCACCGCGATCCTCGGGTTTCGGCACGGTGCCGCCAATATCGAGGAATTTCTTCTGCACGGCCGGGTCATCGAGGGCCTTCAGCTGTGTCTCGCGCAGCTTGGCGAGGATCGGCGCCGGCACGCCCTTCGGTGCATAGAGTCCGAGCCAACTTTCGATCTTGAAGGTCGGAAGACCGCCTTCTGCGGAGGTCGGGACGTCAGGCAGCAGCGGCGTCCGCTTGCCGTCGTTGGTGGCGACGGCAAATCCCTTGACCGCGCCGGGAAGCACGTGGTTCCGCGTCGAGGCGATCAGCTCGCAGGTGCCGTCGACCGCGCCCGAGAGGATGTCGTTGATGGTCTGGCCGTAGCCGCGATAGACGACATAGGTGGGCTCGACGCCGATCTGCTGGAAGAAGACCACGCACGTCAGATGCGACAGCGAGCCTGCGCCGTTGTGAGCGATCTTCAATCCCTTGCCGCTCTTCTTCGCGTGGTCGATGTACTCGGCCAGCGTAGCTGCAGGAAAATCCTTTCGCGTGATCATGATGTGTGGCGTGACCAAGTGGATGCCGAGATAATCGAAGTCCTTGGTCGGGTCGTATGGCAGCTTCGGGTTCGTCGAGACCGACGCGGCATGCGTGCCCATGTGCGCGAAGCCGATCGTGTAGCCATCGGGCTTGGCATTCTTGCCGCGGAGGCCGCCTGTGCCGCCACCGGCACCTGCCACGTTCTCGACGATGATGCTCTGGCCGAGGATCTTGCCCATCGCCTCGGCCATGATGCGCGACGACACGTCGGAGGCGCCTCCGGCCGCGAACGGCACGATCAACGTGATATTGCGCTCCGGGTAGGCCTGTGCACCAACCGGCAACGGTGCCAGCGCGACCGACACCGCTGCGAGCAAGGCGGCGATGGCCGCTTTGCGCGTGAGACCTCTGAAATCGTGGGGTAGCATTCGTCTTTCCTCCTCTGGTGTCTGGCGCAGCCGTTGGCCGGCTTTTCGTATTTCGGTTGGGTCGCATCCGGGGCGAGGTCTAGGCTCCTATCCAGCAAACGCTGTGTCGCGCCGGCGACGTGCCCAAGGCAGCGCTGCCACGATGAGAACAACGAACGTCATGGCCAGCATGCCCGCTGCAAGCTTGTGATCGACGAAGGTCCATGCGTTGCCCTGCGAGATCGCCATGGCTTGGCGCAGCTTTTCCTCGAGCAGACGCCCGAGCACGAAACCGAGCAGCAAGGGCGCCGGCTCGAATTCCAGCTTGATCAGGAGGTAGCCGACGAGACCGAATGCAGCCGTCAAGTAGACGTCGAGCGGATTGTTGCCGACCGAGTATATGCCAATGCAGCAGAAGAGCACGATGGCCGGGAACATCAAGCGATAGGGCACTTTCAACAGCCGCACCCACAAGCCGACGAGCGGCAGATTGATGATCACCAGCATCAGATTGCCGATCCACATCGAAGCGATCATGCCCCAGAAGAGCCGGGGTTGCTTGGTGATGATCTCCGGGCCTGGCACCAGATTGTGAATGGTCATCGCGCCAACCATCAAGGCCATCACGGCATTGGGCGGAATGCCGAGCGTCAGCAGGGGAATGAAGGCTGTCTGTGCGCCGGCGTTGTTGGCGGCCTCGGGCCCGGCAACGCCTTCGATGGCACCCTCGCCGAAGCGCGATGGATCGGCGGCGAGCTTCTTCTCGATCGTATACGATGCGAACGGCGCGAGCACCGCGCCATTGCCCGGGAGCAGCCCGAGGAAGGCGCCTAGTCCTGTGCCGCGCAAGATGGGCATCGCGGATTGCACGAGCTCCTGGTAGTTCGGCAGCAGGCTGCCGATGCGCTGGCGCACCACGTCGCGGGTCTCGGGCGTCTCCAGGTTGCGCAGGATCTCGGCGAACCCGAACACGCCCATGGCGACCACCGCGAAGTCGATGCCGTCGTCGATCTCGCTCCAGCCGAAGGTCAACCGCTCGTCGCCCGTGACGAGGTCGCGGCCCACCGTCGACAGCAGCACGCCCACGAGTATCATGGCGATGGCCTTGATCAACGATCCGCGCGCCAGCACCACGGCAAGCATCAGACCCAGCACCATCAGCGCGAAATAGTCGGCCGGGTGAAACAACAGCGCGAAGCGCGTCAATGGAACGGCGAGACCGGCGATGACGAGTGTCGCAACCGTGCCCGCAAAGAACGACCCCATGGCAGCGATGCCAAGAGCCGCACCGGCACGGCCCTGCCGCGCCATTCTATGCCCGTCGAGGGCGGTCACGACCGAGGTTGCCTCGCCGGGAATGTTGACCAGGATCGCCGTCGTCGAGCCGCCATACTGGGCGCCGTAGTAGATACCGGCGAGCATGATCAACGCGCCGATCGGATCGACGCCGTAGGTGATCGGCAGCAGCATCGAGATGGTCGCGACCGGCCCGACGCCAGGCAGCACGCCGATCAGCGTTCCGATCAGGCAGCCCAGAAAGCAGAGCGCCAGGTTTTTCAAGCCGATCGCGACGCCGAACCCGAGGGTGATGTTGTCGAGGAGCTCGCCCATCGGCCTCAGTATCCCAGGAGAAACGGCGCGAGCGGAATCGGCAGTCTCAGCACGTACTTGAAAAGGCCGACGCAGAGGGCAGAGAGCACCAGCGAGAAGATGGCGAGCTCGAAAGGCCGCGACTCGCGATCTGCCAGCCCCGCGACCATCACGGCCAGCGGCCCGGCGAGAGCGAGGCCCAGCGAGCGGATCGTAGCAGCGAAAAGCGCGACGGCACCAAGTACGAAGAGAGGCCCGCGGATCGAGAAATGATCGAGCCGCCGGCTGGTGGCCGGAAAGCCCAGCCCGACGATGATCAGCCCGAGCATGGCGACCGTCAGCGCCACCGTTTTTGGTACGAGGCCAGGGCCAATGCCTGAAGGATCGCTGATCGGGAGATCACGGATGCCGAAATAGGCAGCTGCCGCGGTCAGACAGAGGACCAAACCTGCAACGACGTCCCGGGCGACACGGAACGATCGTCGATGGCCGAGGCCGTCGGTCGGCATGGGCTCCCTCCAGGATCCGCTGACACGTCTTTGCGAGGCGTGCGTGTCCTTGCGGCAAAGCTTTGCTCGATCCTAGACTGATGCCGCGTCCGCCGTCTCGCCAAAACCTGCGGTCAGCAGACGCGGTCCTCGCTCGGCAAGACGACGCGGCGAATCGGCGGAAACGCGATGGCACCTGCGAGCGGATCGCGTTCCGCATGTCACTCAGGGTTCCGCCCAATCGACGTACATGGGTCAGCATGTTGGTCTTGACGAACCTGCGCGAAGTCTCTAGCCCAGCGTTCATGATCGACAGCCGCGCCCGAGCTTCGCGTCGTGCACGTGGGACGAAAGTCCACACGGCGCCAGCGGCTGTCTGATCGCAATCACCCTTACCGACAGCCGTCTGCAGCGCCGCACCATCCTGGGGAGCGGTGCCATCGCAATGGGCAACCCTCCTCGAAAGAGCCCGAGGAGGCACCCGTGTACGTCAACCCCGCATTCAGGACCGAGGACGAAGACGCCTGGGCCTACGTGATCGCGCGTGGCTTCGGTGCCGTCGTCGCGCACGACCAGGGACAACCGGTCGCCTCGCAGGTGCCGCTGCTGGTCACCGAGCGTGATGGCCGCAAGCGGATCGAGTTCCACGTCGCACGGCCGAACCCCTTGCACGAGGTGGTGGCGCGCAGCCCGCGCGTGCTTGTGGTGGTGTCGGGGCCGGACGCCTACATCTCGCCGGACTGGTATGCTTCCGAGGACCAGGTGCCGACCTGGAACTATCTCGCCGCCCATATCACAGGCCAGGCGCGCCCGCTGCCGCCGGCCGAGACGCTCGACCACGTCGAGCGCATGAGCCTGCATTTCGAGGAGCGGCTGCGGCCCAAGAAGCCGTGGAGCACGTCGAAGATGACGCCGCGCAAGCGCGAGGCGATGTTGCGCGCCATCGTTGCCATGGAGATCGAGGTGGAAGGCATCCAAGCCTCGACAAAGCTCGGGCAGAACAAGGGGCTCGCCGACCGGATGGAGGCCGCGCGCATGCTGGCCTGGCGGGGCGGCTGGGCCGAGACGGCTGTCGCGGAGGCGATGCGGGGCGCGATCCGGGCAGAGTCGGCGTCCGATAAGGAGGGCGGCTGATGGGCGCCTCGACCAAAGCCGTCGTGGAGGTGCTCGATGACGGTCCACGGGTTCGCATCGTGCGCTATACTCTGCCGCCCGGCGGCTCGACCGGGTGGCATCGCCACGAGCTCGACTACATCATCGTGCCCTATCAGGACTGCCGTGTGCAGGTCGTAACGCCAAGCGGGCGGGTCGAGGCCGAGATGCTGCGCGACAAGCCGTACTATCGTGAGAAGGGCGTCGAGCACGACGTGACGAGCCTCTCGGACAAGCCCTTCTCGTTCCTGGAGATAGAGATCAGGTGACGCATGCTGGCCTTGCGACCCAACTGTGAGTGCTGCAACCGGGATCTGCCGCCATCCTCGGAGGAGGCGCTGATCTGCTCGTTCGAGTGCACGTTCTGCCGCGATTGCGCGGCCGAGCGCCTGCTCGGTGGACATTGTCCCAACTGCGGCGGCGAGCTGGTCAAGCGCCCGGTGCGGCCGGCCGCCAAGCTGGCGCGGTTCCCGGCCTCGGGTGAGCGCGTGGTGAAGCCCCATGCCTACTGCGCCTGAGCCGCCCGCTTCGGGACCGGCTCGCCCCGGCCACATCCTGCGTCAACCGCGCCCTGGCGACATCGGCTACGTGGTCCACCGCCACGGCGCGCTCTATCATGCCGAGTACGGCTGGGACTGGACGTTCGAGGCGCTTGTCGCGAAGGTGGCCGCGGATTTCATCGAGCGGTTCGATCCGGCCCGCGACTGCTGCCGCATCGCCGAGAGCGATGGACGTCCCGTCGGCTCGGCCTTCGTTGTCCGGAGCGACACGCCGCATGTCGCCAAGCTGCGCATGGTCTACGTCGAGCCCGGCCAGCGCGGGACGGGGCTCGGACGCTTGCTGGTCGAGGATTGCATGAGCTTCGCGCGCGGTGCGGGCTACACCCGCATGACGCTCTGGACCAACGACGTGCTCGTGCCGGCGCGCCGGCTCTATCAGCGGCTCGGCTTCGAGATGACGGCGACCGAGCCCTATCGTGGCTTCGGTCAGGATCTCGTCGGCGAGACCTGGGAACGCGATCTCTGACGCAAGCTACGGCGGGACGCGTCGCCGCGGCTGTTTACCGATGGTAGCCCGGCCCGGTACTCTCCCGCCCGCAAGCCGATGAACCTGACCTGGAGCCAGCCATGGCCGAGACACCCCGTCCCCACACCGCCCGCGATGGCCACGGCGTTCTCGAGGCCGCGCGTGAATGGCTCGACAAGGACGGCGCCGTCGCCATGGCCACCGTGGTCGACACCTGGGGCTCGGCGCCCGTGCCGATCGGCGGGCAGATGGCGGTGGCCAAGGACGGCCGCTTTCAGGGCTCGGTCTCCGGGGGGTGCATCGAGGGCGACGTTATCGCCGAGGCCGAGGAGATCATGGCGACGGGCAAGCCCAGGCTGCTGGAATTCGGTGTCGCCGACGAAACGGCGTGGCGGGCAGGTCTGCCGTGCGGCGGGAAGGTCAAGGTCTACGTAGAGCGAATCGAGGCCGAGGGCGGTGGCGCCGAGCTGGTCGCCAAGGCGGTCGAGGCGCAGCAGCAGCGGCACGGCCTCGTCATCGAGACGCGACTCGCGGACGGTGCCAAGAAAGTCTTCGCACGCGAGGACAAGGGTGTCCCGGACGACATCGCCCAGCGCTTCTCGACGGCCAAGAGCCAGCTCAAGGAGACGCCGGACGGCGATGTGTTCCTCCACGCGCTGGTGCCGCCGGCGCGCATCGTGGTGGTGGGCGCCTCGCACATCGGCCAGGTGCTCGCCGAGATCTCGAAGCTCGCCGGCTACGAGGTGCAGGTGGTGGATCCCCGCTCGGCGTTCGCGGCACCTGAGCGTTTCCCGGGCATCACGATTCATGCCGAGTGGCCGCAGGACGTGCTGCCGAGGATCGGCCTCGATCCCTACACCGCGGTGGTCGCCCTGGCCCACGTCGGCCATATCGACGACGAGGCGCTGAAGCTCGCGCTCAAGTCGGACTGCCTCTACGTCGGCGCGCTCGGCTCCAGCCGCAATCACGCCAAGCGGCGGGAGCGGCTGCTCGCTGCCGGCATCACCGAGGAGGAGCTCGCCCGCATCCGCGCCCCCATCGGCATCGACATCGGCGCCCAGACGCCGGCCGAGATCGCCGTGTCGGTGATGGCCGAGATCATCCGCGCGGTGAGAGGTCCGAAACGGAAGGGCTGATGAGCCGGGCGGTGTTATCCTTCAGTTGCCCTTCGGCTGCTCGAGCGGCGGGAGCACCTGAGGTGCCCCGGCCGCCGGCACGGCCGATGCCGGAGTGATGACCCCAGTCGCGCCCTGCGCCTTTGGCGCGGCCGCAGCCGGTCCACCGGCCGGGGCAGCAGCAGGGGGTGCGAGAGAGCTCGATTCCGCCTTCGGTGGCTCCGTGCCGCCGGGCTGTGGCACGGCGAAGTAGACATCGACCCGCATGCCCGGCAACAGGCTCGATCCCGCGTCGACATCGATCATCACTTCGAGCGTGTCGAGGTCGCTCGGCCGGCGCGGGCCCTTCCGGGCGAGCGTCGGGGGACGCATGGCCCTGGCGATGGTGGCGACCCGGCCCTTGAACTCGCGACCGGCGAAGGCGTCCGTCTTGAGCACCACCTCCTGGCCGACCGTGACTTTTGCTGCGTCCCGCTCCTCGACCTCGGCGCGCACGCGCAAGGCCGCGAGGTCGCCGACGATGACGAGCGGCTGCTCCGGAGAGGCCGCAGCGTTCTCGCCGACATGCGCGATCACCTGCAGAACGGTCGCGTCGAAGGGGGCACGCACGCGGGTGCGCTCGAGCGCGGCCTCGGCCAGCGACAGCTCGGCGCGGGAGGCCGTCAGCCCGGCCTCGAGCCGCGTCGGCAACGGAACACCGGTCGCAAGCTGACTCTGACGCAGGGCCTGCCTGTCCTCGTCGAGGCGCTTCAGCGCCTCCTCGAGGACCTTCCGCTGGGCGTCGATCTGCTCGGGCCGGATCGATGTGGAACTGGCGTGGCGGGCCAGCATCAGGCGGTCGAGCTCGAGGCGAGACACGGCGATGGCGCGCTCGGTCGTGTTCAGGCGGTCCTCCGCATTCCGGCGATCCTGGGCCAGGCGGGGCACGCCGGTCTCGCTGTCGCGCTCGCGCTTCCTGACGCCGGCCTCAGCGTCGGCGCCGAGCAGACGGGCCAGCGCATCGGCATCGTCGATGCGGATCAGGAGATCTCCCGCACGCACCGTATCGTTGACCTTCACGAGCACGTTCTCTATTCGGCCGGGCGTCTGAGCCGAGAGACGGATCTCGCCGCCCTTGGGCTCGACACGACCCTGCGCCGAGGCGGTCCACTTCGGTCGGATCGTCGCCTGCACCTGGGTCTGTCCGGGCGGATTGCTCTTGGTCTCGGAGCCGATATGCTGGATGCCGATCGCGACGCCGACCGCAGTGAGCGCCGCGAGCATCAGGGGAACGAGGGGGGACGGGGTGCTCGACATGAGACTCAGGCTTTCTCCTTGGCACGGCCGGTTGCGCGCGCTCGGCGCTCCGGCGTCTGGCGCTCCTCGCCGACGATCCGGCCGTCCTCGATGTGGACGATACGGTCGGCGTGCGGCAGTGTGCGGTGATCATGGGTGACGGCGAGAATGGCGCGGCTCTTGTCGCGAGCGAGGTCTGAGAGCAGCGCCATCACGTTCTGGCCGTTGTCGGCGTCGAGTGCTGCGGTCGGCTCGTCGGCCAGCAACAGAGCGGGCGAGCCGGCGAGCGCACGAGCAATGGCTACACGCTGCTGCTCGCCTCCGGACAGGTTTCGCGGGTAGTTGCGCAAGCGATGCTCCAGGCCCACGGCGACGAGAGCCGCGCGGGCCTCGGCCGCTGCTGCCGCGCCCCGGATACCGCGGACATCGAGGCCAAGGCGGACGTTCTCCAGCGCCGATAGAGTGGGAAACAGATTGTAGGACTGGAACACGAACCCGATGTGACGACGGCGCAGGTCGGCGAGCCCTTCCGGATCGAGATTCTCGGTCGGCTCGCCGAGGATGGACAGGCTCCCCGCCGTCGGCGCCAGGATGCAGCCCATGATGGAGAGCAGCGTCGTCTTCCCCGAGCCGGACGGGCCCATCAGCAGCGTCAGCTCGCCTGCATGCAGGGTGATGTCGACGCCCTTGAGCGCCAGCACCTTGCCCGCGCCATGGCCCAGCTCCTTGACGATGCCGCGGGCCTCCAAAATGGTCCGAGCGCTCATCGGGCGAACACCATGGCAGGGTCGATGCGGGTCACCTTCATGATGGCGGCCAAGGCCGAGATGGCGCACATGAACACGGTGAGGACGAGCAGACCGACCGCGAGGCCGGGTGTCATGATGATCGGCAAGGCGGTGTTCTTGCTGGCCTCGATGATGGCGAGAGCGAGCGTCATGCCGAGGCCGTAGCCGATGGCCGCTGACAGCGCCGCCTGCAACAGGATGACACGGTGGATATAGCCCGCCGACGATCCGAGCGCCCGCAACGTCGCGAACTCGTTCAGATGGTCCTTGGTGCTCGAGTAGAGTGTCTGCGCCACGATCACCGTGCCGACCAATGTGCCGAGGAAAGCGCCACCGATCAGTGCCACGCCTGCGCCGGTCGAGAACAGCCAGTGGGCCAGGCTGCGCTGCCGGAAGGTTTCCGTCGTCAGCACCTCGACGTCTGGCAGACGTGCGGCGAGCGCCTTCTGGACCGTATCCCTGTCGGCACCCGGCTCCAGCTTGACGAGCAGGAACGTGGTCTGGTTGCCGGTCATGCCCTGCACCTGACGGGCACGATCCAGTGTCATGAAAACGTAAGGTGCTGTGGTGAACGACCGGATGCCCTCGGTCATCGCCACCACCTTGACGCGCATCACGTCGATCTGAGCAGCGTCGCCGAGGCCGGTGATGCCAAGCTCCTTCAGGTAGGTGCGATCCACGATCACCGCGTCGGGGCCGAAGAGGTCGGCATCGTTGCCCGCGACCAGATTCCAGGGCTTCAGGCTGCCCTCTGCCAGATCGGTTCCGACGACGACCGAGAGGGCAGTCCCGCCGGCAGGCTTTCGCCACTCGTTGAATGCCGCCACCAGCGGCTCGACCGAGGCGACGCCAGGCACCGACAGCGCGATGTAGCGCTCGCCGCCGTTGAGGCTCCCGGATTCCTCGAAGCTCTTGGCCCCGAACGCTGTGATCCACAGCTCGACACGGGCGTTGTCGATCATGCCGACGATCATCTTGCGCGCGCCGAGGTAAAGCCCGAGTTGAACGGCGACCAGAACAATCGAGAACAGGATGCCAACCAGCGTCACGACCAAACGGATGCGGTCGTGGAAGAGGTTGCGAAAGGCGAGTGTGAGGACCATCGGTACGCCAGCTACCCACTATTTTCGGCGAATTGGGGGCCGCCGGCGACCCGTGCCGGCGTCGGTCTCGCGTCGCTGGCTGCCGGGTCACTGCTCGTGAGCCCCGCGACCACCTCGCCTGCGTGGCGCGCGATCCTTATATACGTCACCGCGGGCCGAATGCCCGTTGTGGCACCTGTCAGGGTAAAGGTCCCGTCAGCCCGGGCACCTGCGTCAACTCGATCGCCTTGGCGATGCCAAGGTTTGAGGCGTATTGGAGCGCCGTTCGCGTTTTGTCAACGTCGCCGTGGCCGGCGGGCTGCTGCCGGTGACGCCTCTCACAGTCGACGTGGGCTTGACGGCGGGCAGGCGGGGTGCTGCTAGGCGGTGAATCGGCGCTGCTGGCAGGTGGCGCCCGGGGCCCGGATTGGTCCAATCGATGGAATGGCAGGTCATGATCGAGCAATTCAACAGAACGAGGCATGGCGCGAGGCTGGGATGGCTCGGTCTTGCAGCCGGGCTGGCATTGCTGCTCGGCCAGGGCGCCATCGCGCTCGCACAGCAACCGCAGCCGCAGCCGCAGCCGAAGCGTGCCACCACGGCAGCACCTGCGCCTGCCGCACCCGCACCGGTGCCGGGGCCGCTCGGCGTCTGGATCGACCACACCGGGCGCGGGGCCGTGGAGATCCTCCCCTGCGGCCCCGGTCTGTGTGGCCGCATCGTCTGGATGCAGCAACCACTCGACAAGACGGGCCAGCCGCTGCGCGACAAGCTCAACGAGAACCGCAAGCTGCGCGACCGGCTGATCTGCGGCCTGCAGGTTATCGGCAACCTGCAACCCATGCGAGACGGCTCCTGGGACGGCGGCTGGATCTACGATCCCGAGCAGGGGGAAAGCTTCGACGTGGAGCTGCGCCTGCGCTCCCCGGACGTGTTGCAGGTGAAGGGCTACAAGGGCTTCAAATTCCTGAGCGAGACGTTCCAGTGGCGCCGGGCGGCCCAGATGCCGCAACCGGCGTGCCCGGCGCCAGCCCCGGCGTGACGGGTGCAAGGACTGACGAGGCCATGACGGGCGCGCCGCACCTCGTACCGATCGGCCCCGCCGATCGCGATCAGGTGCGCCGCTGGTTGTCGATGCCAGAGGTGCAGGCGTTCTGGGGCTCCGCGGCCGCCGCGGAGGCGGAGGTGTCGCTGGCGTTGGCGGGGCCTGGGACCATCTGCCGAATGATTGAGATCGACGGCGCCACGGTCGGCTATGCTCACGCCTTGGACTGCGTGCTGCTCGGCGGCGACCACGCGGCAGCGTTGCCGCCTGCGACATGGGACTGTGCCGTATTCATCGCCTCGGCCGGCCACCGTGGCCGAGGCCTCGGTGGTCGGGCGCTGGCGCTGCTGGTCGCCGAGGTGTTCTCGACCACGCTGGCGCTGGCCTGCGTCATTCGCGTCCCGGTGCGTAGCGAGGCGGCCGCGCGCGCCGTCGAGGGGGTGGGCTTCCGCTGGGAGCGGATCGCAGGCGATGCAGCGCTCGGTCCGGTCTGGGTGATGCGGATCGAGCGGCCAAGAAGATAGGCGGCCCGGCAGCGGCTCACCGCAAGAGGCGGGTCGATGCGCGGATCGGGTGAGCCGCTGGCGGCGTCGACGCCGTTCCGAGCAGCCACGACCACCAGCTGGGTCGATCTCCCGAGGCACCAGCCGCTGTCACGGCAGCACACGGTAGAGGCAGGCATTCGCCCTTGTAAGCGCCGTGGAACTCGGTGATGTCGCGGCTGAACTCGCGGTCGAGCATATCGCGGACGGCGGACAATTCCCTGGTTCCATCCTTGTAGGGATACTGCACCGGTCTCGGGCAGTCGTGTCCGGTGCCGTTCTCGAAAACCGAGAAGGCGAGCTGTACCTCGGCCGGAAGGTTCATGACGGCCTGGGCGTAATACCCAAGCACCAGAACGCCGGCGATCTCGGCGCCCTTGTCGATGCGGAGGTCCCACGCGACGGACCGGTAGGACGACAACACGAGGAAGATCGGCATCTCCCACCGCGCTACCTGCACCTTCACCGACTTCATGTCGTCGTCGCCGGACGGGAGCCGCACGCTCGTCTTGAGCCCGCCCTCGTAGACGCCGACCAGGACCGTTTCGGCGTCCCGCGGCAACGGGAAGTGGCAGGAGCCGAGATCCTGACCAAGCGCCGGGCCGGCAACCAAGGCCAGTGTCGTGGCGGCTACCGTCTTGCGCAAAGCACGGCAACCTCGGGGCTTCAGTGGAGCCCCAATCTTACCGACCGAGGATTTGCGTACAGTTGCCGATCAGGCGGCCACGCTCTGCATCGCGCTCTCGAACACGCGTCGGCCGTCGGCCGAGCCGAGCATCTTGTCGAAGTGGCGCTCGGGATGCGGCATCAGGCCGACGATGCGCCGGCTCTCGTTGCAGACGCCGGCGATGTTGCGCTGCGCCCCGTTCGGGTTGGCCTCGGGAGTGGCTGCACCAGTCACCGGGTCGACGTAGCGGAATACGACGCGGCCCTCACCCTCCAGACGATCGAGCGTCGCTGCATCGGCGAAATAGTTGCCGTCGCCATGGGCCACGGGAATGTTGACGATCTCGTCCTGCCCGTAGGCGCGCGTGAACACGGTGTCGTTCCGCTCGACCTTCAGGAACGTGTCGCGGCAGACGAAGCGCAGCGATGCGTTGCGCTGGAGCACGCCCGGCAGCAGGCCGGTCTCGCAGAGGATCTGGAAGCCGTTGCAGATGCCGAGCACGGGCGTGCCGGCCGTGGCGCGTGCGACGACCTCGCGCATCACGGCCGAGTGGGCGGCCATGGCGCCGCAGCGCAAATAGTCGCCGTAGGAGAAGCCGCCCGGCAGCACGATCACGTCGACGGCCGGGAGCGTCGTCTCGCCGTGCCAGACCATGTGGGCGGGCCGGCCGGTGACGGCCTCGAGCGCCACCTTGACGTCACGATCGCAGTTGGAGCCCGGGAAGACGATAACGGCTGCGCGCATTCGGTTGTCTCCTCGCACCAATCACCCGAACCGCCACCATACGGCGACGAGCGCGGCAATCAGCGGTATCAGGATGAAGATGGCCGCCTTGACGGCCATGAATCGGATGGCTCGGACAGCATCGTCGTGGGGATCGGTCTGCCGCATCGCGGGCTCAGGTGCCGAGCTCATAGCTGTAGTTCTCGATGACCTGGTTCGCGAGCAGCTCGCGGCACATGCGCTCGACCTGCGCCTTCGCCCTGGCCTCGTCGGTCTCGTTGAGGTCGATCTCAAGGTATTTGCCCTGGCGGACCTCGTCCACGCCAGAGAAGCCGAGGCTCGCCAGTGCCGTCTGAATGGCCTTGCCCTGGGGATCGAGGACGCCGGACTTGAGGGTGATCTTGATGCGGGCTTTCATGGGCTCTCGGATGCGGGTCTCGATGGTCCAGACGGCGCGGACGTGGCCGACACGGCACGCTATACGCCAGTCCGGCGGGAGCTTCAAACGGCGCTTGATATGGGGCGGGTGAACCCTTCCCTGTCGCAGCTGCCATGGATCTATGGAGCGATATCGAGAACCGCCAAGGCGCAATACGCCGACAGGCCGGCCGCGATGCAGCGTCTGTCCGTTGCCACTGCGATCCGGCGGCTCCCTAGGTGCTCGATGACGGCACCCCCCTCGCGAAGGGCCGTCACCTGCCCCGCCAGGTCAGGCCAGTGCATGCCGTCTACGATGCCGCGTCCCGTCGCCTTCAAGACTGCCTCCTTGGCGACCCAGAGGCGAAAGAAGAGGTCGCGGGCGCCGGCGACAGGAAGCGCTGCGCAGATCTCCGCCTCGTCACGCGCGAAGTGGTCGCGAGAGAGTCGCGTGTAATCCACCGAGGTGCCTTCGTCAGCGATCTCCAGGTCGACACCGACGGCCCTCTCGGGAGAGAAGCCGGCGAGCAGCAGCGAGCGGCGTCGGGACAGAGACACGCCGAGACTGCAATGGGGTGGAGCAAGGCTCGGCCGGCCGCTCGGTCGGCGACCGATGGCGATGTCGGGGCGGCCGGTGGCGTGGCGGAGGGCAGTCGAGGCGAGTGCATCGCGAGCGCCGGCCTCGGACGGCGCGCCGTGGATCAAGACGGCAATTGCGGATCCCAGGTGCAGCGTCGGCTGGAAGCGGATCGAAGCCGAGTTGCTGCACGCCATGCCGTATCACCTTCGATGTAGCATCACGTCATCGCCTCGCTGCGGGAGGGGCCGGTCGCAGACTGGTGGGCTTGTCGCACCGCCTGCAGCTCAGGCCACCGACGCCTGCTCGTCGCAGGCTTGCCGCACGTTCCCGCCCCCCAAGTCTGCCGGGGTCGGCTCCGTTACCGCCACGCGCCGGCACGGGGCCCCGGACCAGCGGGAGCTTGCTGGAATGGTCTCGCCCTTCATGACCACCGAAAGCGGGTCGATCCGCGACCACGGGCCGATGACGGTGTCATAGAGGACGACGGAGCCCGAGCCCAGGGTCACGCCGGTGCCGATGTCGATCCGGCCCACCTTCATCACGCGATCCTCGTAGAGATGGGTCTGTGGCACGGCGTGCATGTTGATCGCTGCGAAATCGCCGATCCTGACGCAGTCGAACTCGGTGAAGTCGGTGCAGTTGATCCAGACGCCGCGCCCGATCCTGGTTCCGTAGAGCCGCAGCAGCCACGGCAGGAATGGAGTTCCGCGCACATAGTCCAGCATCACCTTGCTGGCGAGGCCGCCGTACAGAACGGCGACGGCCTCGGTGCGCATCGCCCACCAGGACCACATGGGACGCTGGATCGGTCGGTAGATGCCCATCACCAGCCACTTGAAGACGATCGAGACGAGCGCCATGGCGAGCGACACGACGATGCCCGCAGCGAAGAATATAGCTGCCACCGTAGGCCATCGACGCTCGTTGATCGGGTACTCGATGATGTCCGCCGTGATGTAGGCGAGCGAGATCAGCACCGCGGTCGGAAGCGAGGTATGCAGGGCCTCGAAAACCGTTCGCACGGCGCGCTTCCAGGCCGGGGGACGGTAGGTCCACTGCGCCGCGAGCTGCACCCGCTCGCGATTCGGGATGGCGAACGCCGGGCTGCCGAACCAGGTTTCCCCGGAGCGCATGCAGAGGCTTGGGGGCAGCCGCGATTTGACGCCGAGCAGCGCGTCGCTCTCGACGACGGCACCCTTGGCCACGACGGCGAAGTTGCCGAAGAAGCAGCGGTCGCCCGTGCGAACGGCCTCGAGCGTCATCCAACCGCCGCGAACCTCCTCGTCGCCGAAAATCGTCTCGTCGCCGATGAAGTTGTCATCGCCGAGCGTGACGAGATCGTATCGGCCGTTGAAGTTGGCCGAGATCTCCGTGCCACGTCCGATGCGCGACCCCATCAGGCGATACCAGTTGCGCATGAAAACGGTCGCATAAAGCGAGTTCAGCGTCTCGAGCAAAGCTTCCGTCGCGAGCGAGACGCACCACTTGCGGAAGTAGAAGCCGCTATAGATCGAGTGCCGGCCCGGCACGACGCGGCCCGGCAGCAGCACCCAGCGCATGATGATCAGCACCAGCATCGAGGCGAACACCAGGACCAGCGCGGCCGGCCAGGCGAGCAGCAGCACCCACTCCCACGGCACGACGTTGTCTCGGTCGCCGAAGGCCATCGCGTCGAGGTGGGTCAACAGATAGAAGGCCGGAAAGATCGGGAGGAGTCCGATCATCATCACGAGATTGTACGCGGCGAAATAGCCGATGCCCTGGGCCGCGCGCGCCCACCGGCCCAACTTCGGATGAGGTGGCAGATGCCAGGCTTCCGCGTGACCGACAAGCCGCGCCGGAACCCCGTCCCACCGCTCGCCTGGGCCGATGCGCGCTCCGGCAGCAACGGCCGTCAAATCACCGATCTCGGCATGGTCGCCGATCACGGTATCGCCGGCGATCACGGCGGCATTGCCCACCGTCGCCCCGATGCCGATGTCGATCCGCCCGACATGCACCTCGTTGCCGATGACCTCGACATTGGCGAGGCGGACTTTGGAGCCGATGCTGGCCCGGCTGCCGACACGGACGAGATCGATCGCACCTTCCTCGAACTCCTGGATGATGGCGTCGCGACCCACTTGTGCTCCGAGGGCGCGCAGGTACAGGCGCATCAACGGGGAGCCCTGCAGGAACTTGTGGGCGGTCAGGTGCACCAGCCGCTGCACCAGCCAGATCCGGAAGTAGTAGCCACCCCACAACGGATAGACGCCGGGCCTCGTACGCCCGATGACGAGCCACTTCAGTGCGACGACCAGGATCTTGGCGCCGAGGTTCAAGGAGACGTAGACGAGGCAGAGCATGCCCACCTCGCTCCACCAGGGGGCTTCGTCACGCACGAGGTAGATCGAGGCGAGCAGGAGCCCAATCCACTGTGCCGTGACGATGGCGATGATGAACGGCAGCGCCAGGGCCTGCCCCAGACCGCACAGGAAGCGGCGCAGAGCGGGTGGCGGCACGAACGACAGGTCGACGCGCTCGTTGCAGCCCCGGCGGGCGCGCTCGTCCAGCATCTGCCCGAGCTTGCGCAGGCTGCGTGCCGTGTAGACGTCGTGAAGGGCCAGGCCCGATAGGTGCGGCACCTTGCGCAGCTCGGAGACGAAACGGGCGGCGAGCAGCGAATTGCCACCGAGCTCACGGAAGAAGTCTGCGTCGAAGCCGACGACGGTCAATCCGAGAATCTCGCGCGCCGCCTTCAGCAGATGAGCCTCGGTGACGGTCGAGGGGAGCTCCTGCTCGCGGGTCGAGGCCGTCGTCGGCAAAGGCAGTGCTGCGAGCGCCTTGCGATCGATCTTATCCGAGGCCAGGCGTGGAAGGTCTGGGTGGGCATGCCAGAACGTCGGGAGCATGTAGTCGGGCAGTTGCGCCACCAGCGACTGGCGTATGGCCGCCATATCGGCATCTGAATCCACCACCACGTGGGCGACGAGCACCTGGTTGCCTGCGCCCTGCGCGGTAGCAGTGACCGCGGCGAGGCGCATGCCCGGCTGGCAGGCGATCAGCGCCTCGATCTCACCGAGCTCGATGCGATAGCCCCGGATCTTGACCTGGGCATCGATGCGACCGTGAAACTCGAGCCGGCCCGCGTCGTCTATGCGTACGGCATCGCCGGTGCGGTAGAGGACCGGCGCCAGGGCAGCTTCGGGGAACGGATTGACCAGGAATTTGGCCGCGGTCAGCTCCGGCCGATTGACGTAGCCGGCGGCGACGCCAGGTCCTCCGATGAGCAGCTCGCCAGTCTGGCCGCGACCGACTGGCGTCAGGGTCTCGTCGACGACGAAGGCCACGGTGTTGGCGATGGGCCGGCCGATGGTGATCGTATCGCCCGCCTCGACGACGCAGGCTGTTGCCACGACCGTCGTCTCGGTCGGCCCATAGCTGTTGACCAGCCTGACGCCGGCCCCGGTGAGGCGGTCCGCCAGAGCCTGGGGACAGGCTTCTCCGCCGACCACGACCAGCCGCAGGGTCGTCGGCAGGTGGTCCATCATTTGGAGCAGCGTCGGCACCGCGTCGATGACGCTGACGCGGTCCCGCTCGAGACGCTCGCTCAGCCGGTCGATCTCTCGGAGGTCGAGCTCGCTGGCGACACGCTGGCATGCGCCGACGAGATACGGAACGAATATCTCCTCGATGGACAGGTCGAAGGCCGCGGAGGCCTGCTGGAGCACGACATCGCTCGCACGGATGCCGAGCACCTCGTTCACGGCGCGCAGATAGTGGCAGACGTTGCGGTGCGAGATCGCGACGCCCTTCGGCTCCCCGGTCGAGCCGGAGGTGTAGATGATGTAGGCTCTATCGTCTGGCCTGGGCGGGTCGAGCGTGATGCCCGGGGCCCCGCCGAGCAGCACGTCGACGTCCAGCGCCTCGACGGCCAGCGTAGCCGCGGCCGTGGCAAGCGCCTCATGGGTCACCAGAATGCGGGCCCTGCAGTCGGCGAGGCACCGGCTGACACGTGCGGCCGGAGCTTCGGCATCGAAGGGAATGAATGCAGCGCCGGCCTTGACAATGCCCAGCATCGCGACGTGCACATCGAGCGAGCGGCGCAGCCACAGGCCTACGCAATCGCCCCGCCGGACCCCGGCCGCCGCCAGCGCTTCGGCAATCCGTGTCGATCGGCGGTCGAGCTCCCGGAAGTCCAGGCCGTCGTGCGCCCCGAGAATGGCCAGCGCCGGCGCGGCCGGAGTCCGCGCGACAGTGGCCTGGACGATGTCGACCAGCGTCTCGTTGCGCAGCAGGTCTGGGCGAGCCTCCCCGGCCAGATGCACGGCCGGCTCATTGCACGAACGCATGACGCAAACGCCCCCTACTCCGCACTGCCGCGATGCCCCCCGGCATCTGCGCTACTTTCCATCGGCCCCGGCCGGCATCCGCCTTGCCGCTCGCAAGTGGATGCTGAAGCCCGCCCGGAGCCAAGACCCGTGCCCGGCTGTCGCCGGGTGCCGCCCAACTATCGCTTGGGCTCCTGTCGTCGAGCGGCTCTTGCCTGTCTCAGGCCCGTGGTCGCCGTGACCGCCTTGACCTCGTCGCCGAGGAGCACTTTCAGCGTGTCGACGTCCGGGGGCTCTGCGATGCCGATGTCGAGGGCCTGATCCTGCATCTGAGCGAGGTTCCAGCCCATTGCCTCGCCGTAGGTCCTGACGAGCTGATTGCGCAGGCGATCCTGGGCCGCGTACCAGTCGGACTTGAGGCGGTCGTCGGTACAGGTCCGCAGCTCCTCCGGATCATCTGCGCCCCAGCGGCGCTCGACGCAATGGTGCGGATCGAAGGACAGTCGGAACAGGCGGCGCTTGATTTCCTCGAAGCCGAGCCGGATCGGGCTGCCGTCGCTCCTCGTGTAGGTGATTTGGCAGGCCGCAGCCTCCTGGTGGTAGACGGCGAGCAGATCGCTGCGCAGATCGCTGCCAGTGTAATCGAGCACGTCGTTTTTCTCCCGTGACAGAGCGAGAAAGCGTGCCGTCTCGTCGCGCAGCTCCTCGAACGCCGTCTTGATCCGCGCATCGCGCGATGGCGTCGAGTAGGTCTCCCAGTCGCCTTTGGTCGCGTAGATGTTCGGCGGCAGCCGGTCGGGGACCGGCCGTTTATGGATGTTGGCTTTGATCGAGAGATTGACGGCCGTGACGCGATATTCGAGGTCCCGGCAGAGTTGGCGCATCGCCGTCCGCATCTCCTCGATCGGTTTGTACTTGAACCCGGAGTATGCAAGCTTGAGCCGCACGTAGTCGTGATATTCGAGCGTCTTGCCGCCGAGCTCGAAGACGGCATCCGTCCAGCTTGCGGGACGCGGTGATCCCGTGCCGAAGAACTGCTCGACAGACCAGTCCGAAAGCTCGCTGTCGCGTGAAAGCACCACCTTGCCGCCGACCAGCCCATCCTTGCCGGGCCTCGCGCCGACGAGCTTCTGCGGCCTCCAGTTCTTGAACCCGGCTCCCATGGCCGGCTCCGCCCGGGAGAACTCGCGGTTGAACACCCCCCGAGTCAGCGTGTTGTCGGGGTGGGCGTCGATGTAGAGGACTCGACCGTCATCCGTGACCTTGTAGACCACGGCGAGGTGCCCATCCGGATCGAAGATGACCGTGCCCGGCCGAATGCTCTCCCTGGAGATTTGAACAGGGTAATGATCCGGCAGGTGATCGCCCTGATAGAGCGGCGGTGTGCGGAAATGCTCCGAGGAGACGAACTGGTGCACCGCCGGGAGTGCGAGCCGCGGATCGGGGCCAGGGCCGACGATGTCGTAACGGTCGGCAATGCGATTGCCGTGGAGCTTGCCTTTCTGGCCCGGCATGGGCGGGTGAGAGGCGTAGCGGACCGAGAATGAGAAGGGGAGCTGGCGCTGCCAGGCGAAGTAGGCCCGCAGCATGAACGGCAAGTCGGCGCAATCCGCGAAGAACCGCATCGCAGGCGGATGCTTGTCGTGAAAGCGCGGGTTGGCGGTCGGACTTGTCAGGCAGCGGTGAACGTTATCGCAGTCATCTTCGCCGATCCGCGCGACGAAAGCCTCGAAATCGCGCTCGTCGTCCGACGACCATTCGGTGCGCTCGACCCGCCAGCGCCATCGGCCCTGCGATGAACCGAGCTTCGGACGCGGAGCCTCCTCAGGCTTGGCGGGCTGTTTGGCCCCGGTATCGGCGTCTGCCGTCCTTGCGGGCTTCGCCGCAGGCGCGCGTTGCGGTGAAGCGACCGGCCTTCGGGTATTGCCTTCGCGCGAGCTTTCGCGCGGCTCGACGACCACCGGTCGCGGAGGCCAATCCGTCTCGGCGAGGGTCTCCCGTGTGAAAATGAGGACTAGCAATGTCAACGCCAGACTGCAGCGCACAAATCGCCTCCCCGCGTACGCGCCTGCGCGATTGCTCGCACATAATCACCCTGCCGACGAATTGTGGTGGACTGCAATTGAAAGACGGTCCCGCGGGGCGCTCCACGGCTCGGTTGTCGGACAGTGGTGCCGAAAGTACACATGCCGACGAACCATTTTCCGGTCGCAGGGCGGCCTCTCGTGAGGCCGCTGCAATGGATCTGGGCTGGCCAGCCCGCATGAGGACCGGACGCGTGCGGGTCGTGGGTCGGCTTCGGCGTAACCCGTTCCTGGCACAGCTCCGACGCCACCGGCGCGAGGGTGAGCGCGTAGCTCAGCTCGCTGGCGGCAGGCGGTGCGAGAACGCCGTCTCCTCGCTGGTGATGAACTCGAGGAGGGCGGCCTTGCCGTCCTCAGTGGCGCGGCGCGCGCGCCGAATAGCGTCGGCCACCTGCTCGGGATCGTCGACGCGCTCGGCCCAGCCGCCGAGCGAGCGGGCGAGATCGGCGTAGTTGCCGCCGAGGTCGCGCGCCTTGTGCTTCTCGTGGCTGAGCTTCATGTGCGGGATCTCGATCGCCATGGTCGAGTTGTTCAGCACCACAGTCAGGATCGGCACGCCAGCGCGCACGGCCGTCTCGAAGTCGAGGCCGGTCATGCCGAAGGCGGCGTCGCCCATGAAATTGACGCAGAATTTATCGGGCGCGGCGATCTTGGCGCCGATGGTGAGGCCGAGGCCGGTGCCGAGCTGGTGCGACTTGCCCCACCCCATGTAGCCGCGCGGCCGCGTCGCCCGATAGAACGGCAGGATCTGGTCGCGCGGGCTGCCCGAATCGTGCGTGACGATGGCGTCCTTCGGATCGACGACGCGCATGAACTCGGCGAGGACGCGATAGGGGTTTATCGGCCGCTCCTGCGACGTGAGCTTGGCCTGCCACTCGGCGAGCCATGCGGCCCGCACCTTGGCGATGCGCTCGGCCGTCTCAGGGCCGCGCCTAGTCTTGCCGATGCGATCCTTGACGGCCTCGACCAGCGCCTCGAGCACCAGCTTCGCATCGCCGAGGATGCCGATCTCGGCCGTGACGCTCTTGTTCAGATCCCTGGCATCGTTGGTAGCGTGGATCACCTTCTTCTCGGGCGCGATGGCCGGGCTCGTGATGCGGTGCGGCGTGAACGAGCAGCCGATGCCGCAGACGACGTCCGCCTCGCGCAGGGCCTGGAGGCCGTGGCTCGTGAAGACGATGCCGCCCGTGCCGACCGCGAGCGCGTGGTCCTCGGGGAAGGCGCTCTTGCCGTCGCCCGACGTCATCACGGGCGCCTGCAGCAGCTCGGCGAGGCGGACGAGCTCCGCCGTCGCCTCCGCATAGAGCACGCCCTGGCCTGCATAGAGCAGGGGCGCCCTGGCCTCGACGAGCAGCTTTGCCGCGTCCTCGATGTCGCGCGGATCAGGGGCCGATCGCACCTCCCGGACGTTGCTGTAGGGCGGCGCCGCGTCGAGCTTGGCTTTCACGATGTCGTTCGGCACCTCGACCATGACGGGACCGAGGCGTCCGTTGCGCAGCGCGTTGAAGGCGCGGCGCATGACGGGGCCGACCTGTCCGGGGCCGGTGAGCGGCTCGACGTGCTTGGTGATCGATTGATAGGTGCGGGTCGAATTGAAGAACGGGAACACGTGCGCCACGTCGCGCGGGTGGCCGAGCGGCAGGAACAGGACCGGGCTCGAATCGGAGAAGGCGCTGGCGATGCCGGGGAACGCGTTCTCCGCGCCCGGGCCGTACTGCATGGCGAAGACGGCGGGCGGGCGGCCGTTGGCGGTGCGCGCGAAGCCCGAGGCCATGTCGACGCCGACCCGCTCCTGGCGGCAGATGACGGGCTTCAGGCCCGCCGCGACGGCCGCCTCGATGATCGGCGTGGTCGGAAAGCAGAACAGCGTCGAGATGCCTTCGCGCTTCAGGATGTCGGCGATGGCGTCCATCACGAGCATGGGGGTTTCCTCCGGGTTGTCTCCTCTGCCGATAGCCTAGACCGGAAGTGTCGCCGGTATCGAGCCCTCGCCCGTCAGCCGCCGCCGATAGCCTCCGGATAGTGCGTGGCGATGAACTCGGACGAGAATTTGCCGGACGCACCATCCTCCTCGATCGCCGCCTTCGCCCGCTCCGCCGGATTGCCATAACCGCCCGCACCGGGCGTCTCGACGATCACGCTCTCGTGCTCCCGCAGCCACATCCGCACCTTGTTGGCGAGTCGCCGCCGGCTGCCGTCCTTCTCGACGATCTGGAACCTCCCGGTGGCGCCGGCATTGCCGCCGAATAGCCCCCATGGCTGGTGGACGAAGCGCTCGCCGACGCCCGAGAACTCGCACCGGTGGCCAACCGGCGTCACGATCCGGCGAATGCCCAGCCCGCCGCGATGGCGCCCGGCACCGCCCGAATCCTCGACATAGCCGTATGCGAGGACACGCAGCGGGTACTCCATCTCGATCGCCTCGACCGGCAGGTTCGAGGTGTTGGTGATGCCGGCCTGCACACCATCCTTGCCGTCCTTCGTCGCCCGCGCGCCCATGCCGCCGCCGAGCGTCTCCAGATAGACGTAGGGCCGGCCCGTCACCGGGTCGTTGCCGGCGAACACGGCGGACGTGTTGGCCCCATTGGCGGCGGCGATCACCTTGTCTGGCAGAGCCTGCGCCAGGGCGCCGAGGACCACGTCGATGCCGCGCTGGCAGGTGTTGGCTCGGAGCGCGACGGCCGCCGGCGAGACGCAATTGGCGACGCTGCCCAGCGGCGCCACGATCTCCACCGCGTCGAGCACGCCCTGGTTGTTCGGCAGGTCCGGGTCGAGCACGGCCTTGAGGCCGAAGAACACACACGATTGCGTGGCGTTGAACGTCAGGTTGACGTTGCCGGGCACTTGCGGATCGGAGCCGGTCCAGTCGAACACGATCCGCTTGCCGCTCTTCTCGATGGCGAGCTTGAAGCGCACGTCCTTGGCCTCCAGGCCGTCGTCGTCGAGCACGTCCTCGAAGACGTAGCGCCCGTCCGGGATCCTCTCGATCTCCGCTTCCATGCGCATGCGCGAGCGCGACACGATCTCGTCGAAGGACTGCTCGAGGACAGCGAGGCCATAGCGCTCGCTCAGCGCCTTGATGCGATCGACGCCGAGGCGGCAGGCGGCGATCTGAGCGTTGATGTCGCCTTTGCGCTCCTCGGGCAGGCGCATGTTAAGCAGGATGATGTCCATCAGCTCCTGCTGCATCACGCCTTTCGACATCAGGCGGACGACGGGAATCCTCAGTCCCTCCTTCCAGATCTCGTTGAGCCCGCCCGACATCGATCCGGCCGCCGCGCCGCCAACGTCCGCGTGATGCGCGATGTTCGCGACGAGCCCGACGAAGCACCCGCCGATGAAAACCGGCATGGCGAAGTTGAGATCCGGCAGGTGCGTGCCGCCCGCGACGTGCGGGTCATTGGCGAGAAAGAGATCGCCCTCGTGGATATCGCTTCCGTACTTTGCAAGAAGAGTCGAGACGAGGCCGGTCATGGACGAGATGTGCACGGGCAGTGAGCCCTGCGACTGGACGATCAGCCGGCCCTTGGCATCGGCGATGGCGATGGAGTGGTCGTGGCGCTCCTTGATGTTGGTCGAGTAGGCCGAGCGCATCAGCGTGATGAAGCACTCGTCGGTGACCGACAGCAGGCCGTTCCAGACGATCTCGAGCGTGATTGGATCGAGGGGGGTGCTCATGACTGCACTCCGATGACGAGGTTGAGACCGTTGTCGACGCTTGCCCGATAGCCCGGCGGGATCGGTGTGGTGGCGTCGAGCTGCTCGATCACTGCGGGCCCTTCGATGGTCGTTCCGGGGGCGAGATCCGGCCGCCAGTAGATGCGGCTCTCGAGGGCCGCCTCGCCCGAGAACCAGACGGGCCGCGAGCCGACCGGCTCGGCGGCGGGTGGGCCTTGGAACTGGGGCGCGCCGATGTCGGCGAGCCGTCCGATGGCCGTGACGCGCAAGTTGACGACCTCGATCGGGGCGTCGGGATCGTGATGGCCGTAGCTGCGATCGTGCTCGGCATGGAACAGGGCAGCCAGAGCCTCGCGTGGCGGCAGCTTCAGCCCTGTGTCCGACGGCACGGCGACGCCGAGCTCGTAGTTCTGGCCGATGTAGCGCATGTCCACGACGAGCTGGCTCTGACGGTCGGCCTCGGCGATCCGCTCGCCCTTCCACCATTGGTTGGCAGCGCTCTCGAGGCGATGCAGCTCCCGCTCGACGGGCGTGAGGTCGGCGGACAGCGGCGTGCGGCAGGTCGCAACGAGGCTTTCTTTCAGATCGGCGGCGACCAGTCCCTCGGCGCAAAGGATGCCGGGCGAGGGCGGAACCAGGATCGCCCGCATGCCGATCTCGCGCGCGAGCTCCACCGCGTGCAATGCGCCCGCGCCACCGAACGGCATCAAGACGAAGGGGCGCGGGTCGTGCCCACGCTCGATCGACACCGCCCGGATGGCGCGCATCATGTTGGCGTTGACGATCCGGATGATACCGAGGGCCGCCTGCTCCACGCTGAGGCCGAGGCGCGCGGCAATGGGCTCGATGACACGGAACGCGGCATCGCGCTCGAGCGTCATGTCGCCACCGAGAAGCGACGTCGGCAGGCGGCCGAGCACGACGTTGGCGTCGGAAACGGTGGCCTCGTTGCCGCCGCGACCGTAGCAGGCGGGGCCGGGATCGGCGCCGGCACTCTGCGGGCCCACTTTGAGAAGGCCGTCGGGGCCGAACCACGCGATCGAGCCACCGCCGGCGCCGATGGTGTGGATGTCGATCGCCGGCAGGCGCACGGGGAAGCCGGCCACGTCCCGTCCCGTGGTCATCTCGGCCTTGCCGTCACGGACGAGGCAGACGTCGGTCGATGTTCCGCCCATGTCGAAGGTGATGACGTCGCCGTCGTTTGCCCGGCTCGCCACCCCTGCGGCGCCGACGACACCAGCCGCCGGGCCGGAAAGCGCGGTGCGAACCGGAAAGCGCGATGCGCGCTCGATCGACATCAGCCCGCCGGACGACTGGTTGATGCCGATGGCGGCGTTCGGCGCGAGGCCCCGGACGGCCGCGCCGAGCCGCTCCATGTAGCGCGTCACCTGCGGCTGCAGGTAGGCGTTGAGGACCGTCGTCGACATGCGCTCGTACTCGCGGAACTCCGGCTGCACCTCGAACGAGGCCGAGACGTGCAGGTCGGGCCGTGCCTGTGCGATCGCCTCGGCGAGGCGGCGCTCGTGCGACGGATTGAGGAACGAGAAGAGGAGGCAGATCGCGACGCCGTCGACATCGGCCGCGGTCACCTCGGCGGCGACCCGCGCGACCTCCGCGTCGGTCAGCTCCGACAGCACCTCGCCCCGCGAGCCGACCCGCTCGGCCGCCTCGAAACGCCGCTCGCGCGGCACCAGGGGCGGCGGATAGTCGGTCTGGATGTCGTAGACCTTCGGCCGGATCTGGCGGCCGATCTCCAGGAGGTCACGGAAGCCTTTCGTCGTGACCAGCGCCAGCTTGCCGCCGCGGCGCTGGATCAGTGCGTTCGTGGCGACGGTCGTGCCATGCGCGAAGCGCTCCATGGCGGCGAGGTCGACACCAAGTCGCTTCTCGAGGCCCTGGAGCCCTGCGACGATGGCCTGCGATGGGTCAGCAGGCGTCGACGGTACCTTGTGCACGACGATGCGCCGGCTCGCCGTCTCGAAAGCATAGAGGTCCGTGAAAGTCCCGCCCACGTCCACGCCGATCAGCCAGCCCACCTGCGCCCTCCCGGATTTTGGACGGCCACCTAAGCAGCTTTGCACGAGACGGCCAATGGGGGCGCTTCACAGCACATCCCAGCACGAGGCCGGTCATGGCCGAGGCCCGCATCTGAGCTCGTGATCGTCGAAGGGGCAATCGGCAGGGTGGTCGAGGGTGATCCGGCCCCGACAGTTAGGCTGGGCAATGCCTCTTGCTGGCCCACCTGCTCGCGTCGTCGTCCACCCCACCCGTGCATTGACTGGCACGACGCCGCCGACTGCCTTAGTCTCGGCGCAAGCCCACCGCCAGCCGAGACATGTCCCCCGTGCGCTACTCGATCCTCTCGATCCTGTCCGAGGCCTTTCGCGGCAACTCGGGGTGGCAGCCGGCTTGGCGCGATGCCGAGCCGAAGCCTGCCTATGATGCGATCGTCGTCGGTGGCGGTGGACACGGGCTTGCGACCGCCTACTATCTCGCCAAGGAGCACGGCCTCACCAACATCGCCGTGCTGGAGAAGGGTCTGATCGGCCAAGGCAATGTCGGCCGAAATACGACGCTGATCCGTTCGAACTACCTGCTGCCCCCCAATACGGCCTTCTACGAATGGTCGATGAAGCTCTGGGAGGGGCTCGAGCAGGACATCAACTACAACGCCATGGTGAGCCAGCGTGGCGTGCTGAACCTCTACCATTCCGATGGCCAGCGCGATTCCTATGCCCGGCGCGGCAATGCGATGCGCCTTCACGGCGTCGATGCCGAGCTGTGGAACGCGGAGCAGGTCCGCGCTTTCCTGCCGTATCTCGACTATGACAACGCCCGCTTTCCGATCCAGGGCGGGCTGATGCAGCGGCGCGGCGGCACCGTACGCCACGATGCCGTGGCCTGGGGCTATGCGCGTGCGGCAAGCCTGCGCGGGGTCGACATCGTTCAGAATTGCGAGGTCACGGGGATCACCATCGACCGGGGGCGTGTCACCGGCGTCGAGACGACGCGAGGCCCGATCAAGGCCCCCAAGGTCGGGCTCGCCGTCGCCGGCAACTCGTCGCGCGTCGCGGCGCTCGCCGGCCTGCGCCTGCCCATCGAGAGCCACGTCCTCCAGGCCTTCGTCTCCGAGGGCGTGAAGCCACTGATCGACACCGTGGTCACCTTCGGCGCCGGCCACTTCTACATCTCGCAGTCGGACAAGGGCGGGCTCGTCTTCGGCGGCGACATCGACGGATACAACTCTTATGCGTGGCGCGGCAATCTCGCCATGGTCGAGGACGTCGCCGAGTGTGCCATGGCGCTGATGCCCATGCTTGGCCGCTTGCGCGTCCTGCGGAGCTGGGGCGGGCTCATGGATATGTCGATGGACGGCTCGCCGATCATCGACCGAACACCGGTCGATGGACTCTATTTGAATGCCGGCTGGTGCTACGGGGGCTTCAAGGCGACGCCGGCCTCGGGTTGGTGCTTCGCACACACCATCGCGCGCGAGGCGCCTCATGCGCTCAACGCCGGATTTCGCCTCGACCGCTTCGCGAGCGGGCGCCTGATCGACGAGAAGGGCGCCGGCGCCCAGCCCAACCTGCACTGAGGAGCCCCCGCGATGCGGATCGCCTGCAGCTATTGCGGAGAGCGTGGTCACGAGGAGTTCGCCTATCGGGGCGATGCGACGGTGCGCAGACCGGTTGCCGGGGAGCTGGCATCGACCGACGGTGCAACCAGCGCTGCCTGGCACGACTACATCTACCTGCGGGACAACCCGTCGGGAGCCCATCAGGAGCTCTGGCAGCACATCGCGGGCTGTCGCGCTTGGCTGGTCGTCACGAGGGACACGCGCACCCACGAGATCTTTCGCGTCGAGCCGGCGCGTACTGTGGCCTTGGCGCGGGACGACTTGCGATGATCGACGACGCCGGCTCACCGCCGCTTGCCGCTGCGAGCGACGGCGCCCTCTTCCGCCGTGGCTCGGGCGGGCTCGTCGACCGGTCGCGCACCATCGCGTTCTCCTTCGACGGCACGCGCTATCTCGGCCACCCCGGCGATACGCTCGCCTCGGCTCTGCTCGCCAACGGCGTCCGCCTCGTCGGCAGGTCCTTCAAGTACCATCGCCCGCGAGGCGTCCTCACCGCTGGCCCCGAGGAGCCCAACGCCCTTGTCGAGCTGCGTGCCGGTGCCCGGCGCGAGCCCAACACGCGCGCCACCACGGCCGAGCTCTACGACGGTCTCGAGGCTGCCAGTCAGAACCGCTGGCCGTCGTTGCGGTTCGACCTCCTGTCGCTCAATGGCGCACTCGGGTCGATGCTGGCTGCGGGCTTCTACTACAAGACGTTCATGTGGCCTGCCTCGTTCTGGGAGAAGGTCTACGAGCCGCTGATCCGCCGAGCGGCTGGGCTCGGGCGGGCCGCGGGCGAGGCCGATCCGGATACCTACGAGAAGTCGCATCTGCATTGCGATGTGCTCGTGATCGGCTCGGGGCCGGCGGGGCTGATGGCCGCGCTGGCAGCCGGCCGGGCCGGCGCGCGCGTCGTGCTCGCAGAGCAGGACTTCCGGCTGGGCGGGCGCTTGCTCGCGGACGCGCGCCTCGTTGCCGGTGAGCCGGCCTCGCCGTGGGCCGCCTCCGTCGAGGCCGAGCTCAGATCGCTCCCAGACGTCCGCCTTCTGCCGAGAACGACGGTGGTCGGCACCTACGACCACGGCACCTATGCCGCGGTCGAAAAGGTCGCCGACCATCTCCCAGTGCCGCCTCCCTTCGAGCCCCGCCAGCGGCTCTGGCGCATCGTCGCCAGACGCGCCGTGCTCGCTGCCGGGAGCATCGAGCGTCCGCTCGCCTTCGTCGACAACGACCGCCCCGGGGTCATGCTGGCCGGCGCGGTGCGGACCTACATCAACCGCTTTGCCGTCCTTCCCGGGAGCAGAGCCGTGGTCTATGCGACCAGTGACGATGCAGCCGAAACTGTCGCAGCACTCGCTCGTGCCGGCGCGGAGGTCGCTGCGGTGATCGACGCACGGGGCGAAGCGAGCCCGGTCCTCGCCTCGGCCGCGGCACGGGCCGGTTCACGGCTCGTCACCGGCGGGGCCGTCGAGCGCGTTCAAGGCAGACGGGCCGTCCAGGCCGTCGACGTGCGCACCGGCGCGATGGGGAGCGTTCGCTTCGACTGCGATGTGGTGGCCGTCGCGGGTGGCTGGAACCCCACGATCCACCTCGCCAGCCACCAGGGACATCGGCCGCTCTGGAGCGAGGCGCTCGCTGCGTTCATCCCGGGCAAGCTGCCGCCGGGCCTGGCCGTCGCGGGGGCGGCAGCGGGCGAGCCGAGCCTGGGGGGTGCGCTCATGGCCGGGGCGACGGCTGGCCTCGCCGCAGCAGGTGATTGCGGGTTCGCTGGCCATGCCGTCGACATCCCGGCCACCGACGCCGAGACCGTCCGTCAGTCGGTGCCGCGGGTCGCGGTCGCCGGGCGAGGCAAGGCCTTCATCGATTTGCAGCACGACGTCACGACGGCCGACATCGTGCTCGCCCATCGCGAGGGCTTTGCCGCTGCCGAGCACATGAAGCGCTACACGACTCTCGGCATGGCGACCGACCAGGGCAAGACCTCGGCACTCTCGGGCCTCTTCGTGCTATCCGAGATCAAGGGCGAGACAATTGCGGAGACCGGGACCACCACCTACAGACCGCCGTTCGATCCCGTCTCGTTCGGTGTTCTCGGCGGCCATCACCGTGGCAAGGCGTTCCGCCCGACGCGCCTCACACCGACCCACGCCTGGGCCTTGGAGCAGGGCGCTGTGCTCGTCGAGGCGGGAGCGTGGCTCCGCGCCCAGTGGTATCCGAATGGCGGCGAGGCCGACTGGCTCGAGAGTGTCACCCGTGAGGTCCGCGCCGTCCGCACCAGGGTGGGCGTCTGCGATGTATCGACGCTCGGCAAGATCGATGTGCAGGGGCCGGACGCCGCCGCCTTCCTCGACCTCGTCTATGCCAACACGATGTCCACGCTACCGGTTGGCCGGGTGCGCTACGGCCTCATGTTGCGCGAGGACGGCTTCGTTCTGGACGACGGGACGGTGGCGCGGCTCGACGACCAGCGCTTCGTCGTCACGACGACAACGGCGAATGCCGCCAAGGTGCTGCAACATCTGGAGCATGCGCTCGAGTGGTTGTGGCCGGGGCTCGATGCGCAGCTCGCATCGGTGACCGATCAGTGGGCACAGATTGCGTTGACCGGGCCCCGTGCGCGGCTGGTCCTGCGCGGCGTCGTCGACCCGCAGCACGACCTATCCGACGCTGCTGTCCCTCATCTTGCGGCACGAGCCGTCACCGTGATCGGGGGGGTCGCGGCGCGCCTCTTCCGGATCTCCTACTCGGGGGAGCTCGGCTACGAGATTGCCGTGCCCGCCGGTCATGGCGATGCGCTGATGCGACGACTGATGGACGCCGGCAGCACCCTCGGCATCACGCCCTACGGCACCGAGGCCCTGGCGGTGATGCGCATCGAGAAGGGTCATGTCGCCGGCAACGAGATCAATGGCCAGACCACGGCGCGCGATCTCGGCCTCGCCCGGCTGGTCTCGCGCAACAAGGATTGCATCGGCCGGGTCATGGCCGGGCGACCGGCGCTGGTCGATCCCGAGCGGCCGGCGCTCGTCGGGCTGAAGCCCGTGGACCGCAACCAGCGTCTCCGGCCCGGCGCCCATATGATCGGCGAGCATGCCGAGGCGATCGCGGCCAGCGACGAAGGCTACGTGACCTCCGTCGCCTACTCGCCGACGCTCGGGCACTGGCTCGGGCTCGGCCTGCTGGCAGGCGGCAAGGCGCGCCACGGCCAGCGCGTCCGCGCCTTCGATCCGGTGCGCCACGGGGACGTCGCGGTCGAGGTCTGTGATCCGGTGTTTTACGATCCTGCCGGAGAACGCCTCCATGGCTGAGACGGGGCCGATCATCAACGACGCGCCGGGACACGAGGTGGCCTCGGCTCGCTACGGCCGGCCCGAAGGTCCTCCTGGCGTCGTCGCAACCGTGGTGCAAAATCGCGGCCTGGCGGTGGTCACGGCGGGGCGGGGAAAGGCTGCTGCACTGACCAGGGCGATCGCGGGCTCGTTCGGTGTCGAGCTGCCGGCCACGCCACGCTACGTCGACGGTGGGTCCGTCGCCTTCGTTGGTCTCGGGCCGGGCCGTTGGCTGGCGGTCGCGAGGCCGGCCCCTTGCGCCGGCATGGAGGCCTTCCTGGCTCCCGCCACGAAGGGGCTCGCCGCCGTCGTCGACCAGAGCCATGGACTCGTCGTGCTCCGGCTCGCTGGACCCCACGTGCGTGATGCCCTCGCAAAGTTCGTACCGATCGACTTGCACCCGCGCGTGCTCGGGCCGGGGTCCGCCGCGTCCACCTTGGCGGGGCAGCTTACGGTGCACGTATGGCTGTCGGACGATGCCGGCACCTTCGAGCTGGCGATGGCGCGCAGCTCAGCAGGCACGTTCTGGCAGACGCTGGCAGCAGCCGCAGCGTCCTTCGGGCTGCTGGTTGAGAATCCGGCGAGCCCTTGATGCTGCCGGGGTCACCGGGGCATCGATGCCGTGCCGCTGCCGGTCGCTGCCGTCTCGAGTACGTCTCTCAGCACCACGGCCACGTGGCGGGCTTTGCGCTTCGCGCCATCAGCGATCTGATGCCGGCAGGAGAAGCCGTCGGCCGCGATGATGTCGCCCGGCGCGGCCTTGCGCACGGCCGGCAGCAGTGCCAGCTCGCCCATGGCCATCGACGTGTCGTAGGTCTCGGCCTGGTAGCCGAAGCTGCCGGCCATGCCGCAGCAGCCGGAGTCGATCGGCTTCACCGTCAGCCCATCGACGAGCCGCAGCGCCTGCTCGACGGCGCCGGCAACGCCATGTGCCTTCTGGTGGCAGTGGGTGTGGAGATGCACGGTGCCGTCGTGATGGCCGATGGGCGTGGCGATGCGGCCGGCTGTCGCCTCGGCGACGAGAAATTCCTCGAGCATCAGCGCGTGCTCAGCGAGGCGGTCGGCTTCGGCCCCAAGCCCCATCACAGTCAGCTCGTCGCGCAACGTCAACAGGCACGAGGGCTCGATGCCGATGATTGTGCGTCCGGCCTCGAGATGAGGCCGCGCAGCATCGAGCAGGCGGCGCGCCTCGATGCGGGCCTCGTCGACCTGGCCGGTGGCGAGGAACGTGCGTCCGCAGCAGACGGGGCGACCGCCGCCCTCGGGCTCGATCACGTGCACGTCGTAGCCGAGCCGGGCGAGCACCTCGACTGTCGCCTCCAGGTTCTCTGGCTCGAAGGTGCAATTGAAGGTGTCGGCGAGAAGCGCGACCGATCGGACGGCGGCAGGCCCCCTCACCCCGACCCTCTCCCCCAGGGGAGAGGGGGAAGTGGAGGTTCGGTCGAGCGTCGCAGGATCGGCCTTCGGCGCCGCGGGATTGCCAGATGAGAGCCCCCTGCGAGCATCGAACGTCCGCCACCGCCATGCGGGCAGCTTGCGTTTTGCAGAGATGCCTGTGGTGCGCTCGAGCAGGCGGGCAAGGAAAGGCGACCGGTTGCGCTGGTTCAGGAGCGGCGCGAGCCAGCGTGCCGTCGAGGCATAGCGCGGAAGATAGGCGACGAGACGGTCTCGGAAAGAGAGCCAGCCGTGCCGGGCCTCGTTGCGCGCGGCGAGAACCTCGATCTTCATGCGCGCCATGTCGACGCCGGTCGGACACTCGCGCTTGCAGGCTTTGCACGAGACGCAGAGCGCCATCGTCTCGAGCATGGCATCGGACGAGAGGGCGTCCGGCCCGAGCTGGCCGGAAATGGCGAGGCGCAGCGTGTTCGCGCGCCCGCGCGTGACGTCGCGCTCGTCGCGGGTGACTCGATAGCTCGGGCACATGGCGCCGCCCTGGGGCTTGCGGCACTCGCCGTTGTTGTTGCACATCTCGACGGCGCCCTGGAAACCCCGGCCGGAGCCGGGCCAAGCCGACCAATCGAGCGCGGTCGGCATCTCGGGCACGCGATAGTCGGGCTTGTAGCGAAAGAGCGTTCGGTCGCTCATGCGCGGTGCACGCACGATTTTGCCCGGGTTCATCAGGCCTTTGGCATCGAAGCGGTCCTTCACGGCCTCGAAGATCTCGACCGTCTTGCGGCCATACATCGCCTCGTGGAACTCGGAGCGCACCAGCCCGTCGCCATGCTCGCCGGAATGCGCGCCCTTGTACTCGCGCACCATCGCGAAGGCCTCCTCGGCGATGGCGCGCATCTTCCGCGTGTCCTCGTCGAGCTTGAGATTGAGCACGGGGCGCACGTGCAGGCAGCCGACCGAGGCGTGCGCATACCAGGTTCCCGTGGTGCCGTGCTTCTCGAAGACGGCGGTGAGGCGCTCGGTGTAGTCGGCGAGATGCTCGAGCGGCACCGCGCAATCCTCGATGAACGAGACGGGCTTTCCCTCCGTCCTCATGCTCATCATGATATTGAGGCCCGCGGCGCGCACCTCCCAGACGGCGCGCTGCTGGGCGGCATCGGAGATTTTCACGACGGCTTTCGGGTGGCCGAGATCGCCCATCAGCTCCTCGAGTCGGTCGAGGCGGCGGAGGTTCTCCGATTGGTCGTCCTCGGCGAACTCGACGAGCAGCAGCGCATCGGGCTTGCCGCGAACGTGAGCCTCCATGACAGGGCGGAACATGGCGATATCGCGGGCGAGCTCGATCAAGTTGCGATCGACGAGCTCGACGGCCACGGGTCCGAGCCCGACGATGTGCTGGGCGGCCTCCATGGCCTTGCGGAACGTCGCGAAATGGCAGAGGCCGAGCGCCTTGCTCTTCGGCTGCGGCGAGAGCTTCAGGCGGATGCGCTCGGAGAGCGCGAGCGTGCCTTCGGAGCCGCAGAGGATGGTCGCGAGGTTGCGCGTACTCTTTCCCGGCAGCAAGGCATCGATCAGATATCCCCCGACGCGCCGCGACACCTCGGGAAAGGCCTGCCGGATGTGCTCGGCATCGCGCTCGCCGATGCGGAGCAGGTCACGGAAGAGATCGCGCGCGGCGTCGGGGGCGTTGACCTTGGTGAAGTCGGCCGGCACTTCACCGAAATGCGCCCTGGTCCCGTCGGCGAGCATGGCATCGATGGCGATGACGTTGTCGCGCATGATGCCGTAGCGGATCGAGCGCGTGCCGCAGCTGTTGTTGCCGGTCATGCCGCCGATGGTGGCGCGGCTCGAGGTCGAGACATCGACCGGAAACCAAAGGCCCGTGGATTTCAATTGCCTGTTCAACTCGTCGAGGACGATGCCGGGCTCGACGAGGCAGGTGGCCGCCTCGGTGTCGGTGTCGAGCAGGCGGTTGACGTGCTTCGAGTAGTCGATGACCAGGGCGCGGCCGACCGTCTGGCCCGATTGCGAGGTGCCGCCGCCGCGAGCCAACAGGGGCACCCCCTCCTCTCGGGCGATCTGGTGGGCGGCCTCGACATCCGCGAGCGAGCGAGGCACGACCACGCCGACCGGCTCGATCTGATAGATCGATGCGTCCGTGGAATACCGGCCCCGGCTCGCCCGGTCGAACAGCACCTCGCCCTCGATCTCCCGTGCAAGGCGGCTGGCGAGCCGATGGTTGGCAGGAACGGCGGTCGGACTTGGCGGCATGTGGCGGCTTTCGACTGAATGGCATTTGCGGTAGCATAGCCACATGGAACGGTCTCTACAGCCCCTCGACCCGGCCATTGCCGAGCTCATCGAACGGACGGTTCGGAGTTCATGGAGCACTACGGGGTGGCGAGGGTGCGGTCCTTCCCGGGCGTAGACCACGACGGGGATCCGGTTATTTGGATCGAGGCCGAGTACGAGAACAGGGGCGATCCAATAGACCCTTCCGTCATGACGGACCTGTTGCTCGCTTTCGGGACAGGGTCTGGAACGAGGGAGAGGAGAGGTTCCCCCACGTCAGGCACAAGTTCGACGAACGCCAGCAGGTTCGACGACTGCCTGCACGGAGAGCGGTGCGGTGATCGTGACGGCGAGGAAGCTCGCCAATGCAAGCCGGCTGCGCCCTTGCCAATCCGAGCTGAGACGGGCCGTCAGCACGGCCTACTATGCCTTGTTCCTGAGCCTTGCCAAGGATTCAGCCGATCTTCTGGTCGGTGCTGGTCGTGATCGCCCAGAAAAGGCGTGGTCGCAAGTGCATCGCTCCTTGCAGCATGGCGACGCCAAGTCGGCGTGCCACCAAGCGCGCAATCTCGGCTTTCCGCATGAGATCAAAATCTGCTGCGCGATCTTCATCGAGTTGCAGGAGATGCGACATCGCGCGGATTACGATCCTGATTATCGACTGTCGCGAGCCGTTGCGCTACAGGCTGTCGATATGGCCGAGCGTGCAATCCGCAGCCTGCGGGCCGCCCCTCGGCTCGATCGCAAGGCGTTTGCCGTGCTGCTGTTGTTCAAGAGGCGCTCATGAGCCGTGGTCGCCAAAGGGACTCGCAGCTCGCGACGTGTCCAAAAACAGTCCCAGAGGTCAACATGTCCAACGAGCCGCGCCGCGCCGGCCGCCACTTCCTGCAGATTCCGGGGCCGTCGCCGGTGCCGGACCGCATCCTGCGCGCCATGGACATGCCGGTGCTGGATCACCGTGGGCCCGAGTTCGGCAAGCTCGGGCTGAAGGTGCTCGCTGGCATCAAGTCGATTTTCCGCACCAAGGGACCGGTGGTGATCTATCCCGCGTCCGGCACGGGCGCGTGGGAGGCAGCGCTCGTCAACACGCTGTCGCCGGGCGACACGGTGCTGATGTACGAGACCGGTCATTTCGCGTCGCTGTGGAAGAACATGGCGGTGAAGCTTGGGCTGAAGCCGGAGTTCATCGAGGGCGACTGGCGCTCGGGCGCGGATGCGGGGCGCATCGAGGCGCGGCTGCGGGCCGATAGCGGTCGCGCGATCAAGGCCGTCTGTGTCGTGCACAACGAGACGGCGACCGGTGCCATGACCCACGTCGACGAGGTTCGCAAGGCCATCGACGCGGCCGGCCACCCGGCCCTGCTGATGGTCGATACGATCTCGTCGCTCGGCTCGATGGACTACCGCCACGACGACTGGGGCGTCGATGTCACGATCGGCGGCTCGCAGAAGGGGCTGATGCTGCCACCAGGACTGTCGTTCAACGCCATCTCCGACAAGGCACTGGCGGCGAGCAAGGCGGCCGGCCTGCCGCGCAGCTTCTTCGGCTGGGACGATATGCTGGCCAACAACAAGACCGGGTATTTCCCGTATACGCCCGCGACCAACATGCTCTACGCGCTGTCGACGGCGATCGACATGCTGCATGAGGAGGGCCTTGACAACGTCTTCGCCCGCCACATGCGTCACGCCGAGGCGACGCGCCGGGCAGTGGTGGCGTGGGGGCTCGAGATCCAGTGCAAGGAGCCGCGCGACTACTCGCCGGTGGTGACCGGCGTGCGCGTGCCGGAAGGCTGCAACGCGGATGCCCTGCGCAAGGTGATCCTGGATCACTTCGACCTGTCTCTCGGCACGGGCCTGTCGAAGGTGGCGGGCAAGGTGTTCCGCATCGGCCATCTCGGCGACACCAATGATCTGACCATTCTCGGCACGCTGGCTGGTGTCGAGATGGGGCTCGGCATCGCCAAGGTGCTGCATAAGGCTGGCGGCGTGGCAGCGGCGATGCAGTATCTGGCGGCGACGGCGAGGCCATTTCCCGGCTGATTGGCCGAGGTCCCTCCGCCCGGACTGCGTTCTGGGGCGGGTCCCGGGGCCACGGGGGTAGCCCCCCCGAACCGCTGGTCTGCGCAGCTCGTGCGTCAGGCGCTCCGCCGTCCGACGAGCATCGCGACGATCGCCAATCCCTGGGCAAGAGCGGCGGCGAGGAACACCCACGGCGCCTCGCCTGGCCCTGCTCCGGCTGTCGCCGATAGCTCGCGCAGCACACCGAAGGTTGCAGGGGCGAAGGCGTAGGCAGCTTGCGACATGGCGACGATCAGCGCGACCACCCTCGGCACGTCCTCTTTGGTGAACTCGACCTGGGCGATCAGCGGCGGCATGGAGGTGGTGTTGCCGATGCCGGCCCCGAACAGGACGGTGCCGAGGAGCAGCAGCGGCACATCCCGCCCCGCCGCGGAGAGCAGAGCCAACGAGCCCGCGATCTGCATGGCGTAGTTGAGGCAGGCGGCGATCCGCCGGTCGGCGCCGGGCGGCATCAGCCACCCGACTACCATCCGGCCGCCCATGGCGAGGCCGGTCGCGATCCCCATGACGAGGCCTGCGGTCGAGGCGCCGAGTGCGGGCACCAGCAGCGAGAACAGATGAGCGACGAGGCCGATCTGGGCGAAGAGGGCGAGCGCCATGCCGGCCGCGAGCGTGCGGAACTGCCAGCTCGCACGAAGCGAGGTGCCCGGAAGAGGAGCCACCCACGGAGCCGACACGGTCGCAGTCGTCATGCCCGGCGCATCGCCGTCGGCCGCCTGCCCGAGGTCGTCGGGAGAGCGTGCGAAATAGAGTCCGGCCAGCACCCAGACGACGAGCACCGTGACGGCGCCGACGGCTCCCGTGGCGGCCGGAAAGCCCCACAGCGCAATGAGGCCGACCCAGAGCGGCGAGAACACGAGACCACCGATGCTGGCGCCGTTGTAGGCCATGCCGAGCGCACCGACGCGGTTGCGTACGAACCAAGGAGAGACGATCGCGTTGATGGCTGCGGCGCTCATCGCCACCCAACCGGCTCCGCTGAGCACGGTTGCCGCGAACAGCTGCCACGGCTCCTGCGCAACTGCCCATCCGACGACACCCGATGCCAGCGAGATGGCCGCGCCGCGGGTCACCGGGGCCAGCCCGAAGCGACGGTACAGCGCTGGCAGGTTGGCCACCACCATGGCCCCGACCAGAAAGTGCACCGTCACGGCCGCCGAGATCAGTGCCACCGACCAACCACGTGTCTCGCGCACGGCATGGAGAAACACTGGTGGCCCGTAGAAGCCGAGCCCCCATCCGAAGAAGGCGAGCACGAATGCGGCGCCGACCACCCGCCAGCCGAAGAATGCCCGAGCCTTGGCCTCGATCGGCATCGCTTTCTCCCCCGCTGCTGCTAGCCTCTGGTGCCCGAAGCCTGACAGTGCTGTGGCGCCGATGGTACGGTGATCGCCGAAGCTTTGGCGACCCCGGGGTGTGCGATGGCTTCGCGCGCCACTCGAACACGCTTCGAGGTCGGGCGCCAAAGCCGACGAGCCAACGGAGACGGCAGAAGATGGCCACCCCCAATCGACTCGCCGAGATTTCGGCCCTGGCCGGCGATCCGGCCCGGGCAGCCATGCTGACGGGCCTGATGGACGGGCGTGCGCTGACCGCCGGCGAGCTGGCGCGTCTCGCCGGTGTAGCGCCGCAGACGGCCAGCGGTCATCTCGCGCGGCTGGCCGATGCCGGCCTGCTCGTCGTCGAGAGCCAGGGCCGCCACCGCTATCATCGCCTGGCGTCGGCTTCGGTCGCGCAAATGCTCGAGAGCATCATGCAGGTGGCAGCGGAGCTTTCGCCGCCGGCACGCACGCTGACCGTCGGGCCACGCGATGCGGCGCTGCGGGCCGGGCGCACCTGCTACGATCATTTGGCTGGGCGTCTCGGCGTCGCAATCACCGACGCCATGACTTCGCGTGGCCATGTCGAGCTCGGAGCCGACGGCGGCATCGTCACGGCGAGCGGTCGGACGGCACTCGCCAAGGTCGGTCTCGATATCGCTGCGCTGGCGGGGGGTGGGGGCCAGCGTGGACGCGGGCGGGTGCTGTGCCGGCCCTGTCTCGACTGGAGCGAGCGGCGTCCGCACATCGCAGGTGCCCTCGGGGCTGCACTCTGCTCGCTCGCTCTCGATCAGGGCTGGATCCGGCGCACGCGCGGCAGCAGAGCGGTGGCTGTGACCCCGAAGGGAGCCAGCGTGCTTCGCGATTGGTTGGGTGTCACAGCTACGTAGTTTCCGTGCAGGAGGCTGACCGGCCAACCGTCAATCCCACGAGCCGATGATCTCAGGGCGGTGGAGCCGGGCGGGGGGAGAGGGAGCATCGATGCCGCAAGGAACGCCGTACCGACTGATCCAGGTCTCGGACACGCACCTCAGCCGGAAGCGGGCCTATTTCCTCGACAACTGGCGGGTGCTCCGCGACGAGCTGGCGGCTGCGCCGCCGGACCTCGTCGTCGCGACCGGCGATTTGTCGTTCGACGGCGCGGCCGACGGCGACGACCTTGCCTTCGCTCGCGCGGAGCACGATCTCCTGCCGGCGCCATGGATCGCCGTTCCCGGCAATCACGACATCGGCGAATCGCCGCTCGCCGTGCGATTGGACCAGCCGATCGACGACGTCCGCATCGCGCGATGGCAGCAGCTCGTCGGGCCGCAATGGTGGTACCGCGACATCGGCGCTTGGCGCATCGTGGGTATCGACACGGCACTGCTTGGCAGCGATCGTTCCGAGGCTCGAGCCCAGTGGGCGTTTCTCGAGACGGCCCTGGCGTCGCGCGACGGCCGCCCGGTGCTTCTCTTCCAGCACATGCCGCCATTCCTCACGACCCCGGAGGACATGGCCTTCACAACCCTGGCGGTGCCGCACACCGTCCGGGGGCGCCTCCTCGACGTGTGCGTCGGTGGCGGCGTAAGCAAGATCGCCTGTGGCCATGTGCATATTCACCGCCGCATGGAGCACAAAGGCATCGAGATCGTCTGGGCGCCGGCAACGAGCTTTTTCAACATCGTCGAGCAGCAGAAGGCCGGACGAGGCATTCCGCGGCCGGGGTACCTCGAGTGGACGCTCGCGGGCCGCGACCTGTCTTGGCGCCTCGTCGAGCCACCCCTGATGATCACCCACGATGTGGGGCTCTGGAATGCGGCTTACGGCTCGACGACGAAGATGCCGCCGCGACCGGCGAGGTGAGAGGCAAAGCCTGCACACGCACAGTGGCCCGACAGTGCTTTGCTCCGTCGACGTCACCGGCTTGGCTTGCGCCTCCGGGCGTTTCTCGCGAGCGCTGGCGGCCGAGTGGTGCAACGGCACCGCCGATTTGCGACGGCTTCTCGTCCGCCTCACAGCGGCGCTAGCATTCCGAGCTCCATCGCCTTGATCTGCAGGGCCAGGTACTTGGAGTTGATGCGGCACTGGGACAGGCCCCCGGCGATGAACCAGAGCCCCTGCTGCGGCGTGCGCTTGTACATGTTGTTGAGCTCGCCGTCCTCGCCGAGGCCCCAGACCGGGCCGATGCGCTCGACCATCTCGGCGCCGAGCGCGCGACGCACGAGCTCCTCCTGTGGGTAGTAGCCGGTGGCGAGCACCAGCAGATCGGCCGGCACGGTCGAGCCGTCCTTCAGGCGTGCGCCTTCGGCCACGAAGCGCTCGATGCGGTCGTATTGAAGCAAGCCGATCTCACCCTTGATCATCAGGGCGGAGCTGCCGGCATCGAGATTGTAGCCGCCGCCGCGCCGGAAATACTTCATCTGATGGCCGGCACCGTCCTCGCCCATGTCGTGCTTGAAGCCGATCCTCTGAAGTCCGTCGATGAGCTCCCGGTCGAGCTCCAGCATGCGCTGTGCGACCATCTTATAGCCCTTCAGAATCAAGGGCGGCGTCGCGGACGACACGATCAGGTCGCAGTCCTCGAGCGGCGGGCCTTCGTCCCAGACCGCCTCGTTGAGCCGGGCGCTCGGATCAATCGAGACCACGGTCGTCGAGCCGCGCTGGACGAGCGTCGTATTCACGCCGTGGCTGTGCAGGTCGAGCGCGATATCGTTGGCGCTGCTGCCCGTTCCCAGGATGAACGCGCGCTTGCCGCTCCACTCCGCGCCGCTCGTGAAGCCTTCCGAGTGCACGACTGCTCCCCGAAAGTCCTCGAGTCCCGGCACGTTCGGCAACATCGGATAACTGCTCACTCCGTTGGCGAAGACGAGATGCCTCGGACGGACGACGCGCTCGGTGCCATCGGAGCGCCTGAGGCGTGCCGTCCAGCACTTGGCCGCCTCGTCCCACGCTCCGCCGACGAACTCGGCATCCGTCCAGCAGTTGATCTCCATGGCATCGGCATAGAACTCGAACCAGTTTCCGAGCATGTCCTTCGGAATGTATTTCGGGTAGGTCGGCGGAAACTCCATGTAGGGCAGATGATTGAGGTGGATCGAGTTGTGCAGGGCCAGGGAATGATAGCGCTTGCGCCAGCTGTCACCGATGCGCGGCCACTTCTCGACGACCAGCGTATCGACGCCGAGCTGGTTGAGGCGGGCGGCGATCGACAGGCCGGCCTGGGCGCCGCCGATGACGAGGACGGTCGGCTCGCGGTCGGCATAGGCCGTGGCTTTCCGGCGCACGTCATCCCAGTTGTCACCACCGAAATTCCGCGAGTAGGCAGCCCCCGTCGGCCGGTTCGCGCCGATCTTCTCGGCGTGCCCGCGGATCTCCTCGAGCGTCGTCGAGACGAGCCATGCTTTCAGCTCACCGCGGTCTTCGCCCTCCGGGGACAGCCGCACGATGCCGGCGCCGCGACCGACGGCGGTCTCGAACTCGTAGATCGCCTCGATGCAATCGATTCCGACGCGGCGCACATGGCGGGGCGGCTTGCGGCCGCGCGGCAGATGGAAGCCGTGGGCCTTGGTGTGTCCCTGCTCGGCGGCGAGCCGCGCCGCGATGCTTTCACGGCCGGCCACGGGGGTCAGGTGCCACGTGAATGCCAGCACGTCGCGCCAATGGCCATCCTGATGAAACAGGGCGCCGATCCGCGCGGCGTCCCGCGCAACGAGGGCCGTCTCGAAGGCAGCGAGCCAGCGTGAAGCCGCGCACCGGGCCTGCTCCGCCTGCTGTGCCTCTTGGAAAGAGGTATCGATATCGTTCATCCGGGGCCTCGCCATCGGCGCAGCTCGAGGCGCGCCACGTCTGCATTCTGAACTCGTCCCCGAACCGCTGTCCAGGGTGACACCATCGCACCGAGGGACTGATCCGATGCCGGCTGCGCTACCCCCGCTCGTGGAAGAAGTCGTAGATGCGCTGCGCCATCTCGGCCGAGATGCCCGTGACGGCGCCGAGATCCTCGACGGAGGCGCGCGAGACGCCCTTGGCCGAGCCGAAATGAGAGAGTAGCGCACGCTTGCGCGTCGGGCCGATGCCAGAGATCTCGTCGAGCGGATTGGCGGCGATGGCCTTCGAGCGCTTGGCACGGTGCGTGCCAATGGCGAAACGATGCGCCTCGTCGCGCAGGCGCTGCACGAAGTAGAGCACTGGATCGCGCGGCTCGAGCATGAACGGCAGGGCCCGGCCGGGGACGTGAAAATGCTCGCGGCCCGCGTCGCGGTCCGGGCCCTTGGCGACACCGACGAGCGCAATGTCGGTGATGCCGAGCCCGTCGAGCACCTCGCGTGCGATCTTGAGCTGGCCGGCGCCGCCGTCGATCAGCACGAGGTCCGGCCGGTCGGGCAGCTCGTCGCCGCCGAGCACGTCGGCCTCCACGTCGTCGTCCTCCTCGCCATCGACGTCCTCGGGCAGGCTCGGGCCGATATCGGTCGACGGTGGCTCGTCTGTCCGCAGCACGCCGAAGGCGATGGCGTCGGCACCGCGCTCGCCGCGCGGCGGCGGCGCCGGAGACTGGATGCGTGACGATGTCTTGTCGCCCGGCGTTCCCGGACCCCTCACCCCGGCCCTCTCCCCAGGGCGAGAGGGGGAAGTGGCGCTCGGCGACGACGCCTGCGGGTCCGGATTGGACGCCTCGGGGCGTTGGGCATCGGGTCCGCCGGTTGGCTCCGACTCGGCGCCTTCGAGGGATTGGCCGCGATGCATCGCCGCAGTGGCCGTGCCGTGCCTTGCCGCTTGCGCGTTCCCTCTCCCCTTGGGGAGAGGGCTAGGGTGAGGGGGTGCGGCGTCGACGATCGTATCGGAATCACCCGGCTCGTCGCGCACCACGAGCCGCTTGAAGCGCCGGGTCAGAACCTCGCGCATCATGGCGTAGTCGTCGCCGGGAGCGGCGTCGGGATTCCTGATGTTGAACTTGCGGTAGTGCGCCTTGGCGAATCCCTGCGGCCCTGCGACGATCATGGCGCCGACGGCGCTCGTGCCCATGATGTGGCTGTTGTCGAACACCTCGATCCGCCGCGGCACACGAGCCAGGCCGAAACGGTCGGCGACGCCTTCGAGCAGCCGGCGCTGTGACGAGCTTTCGGCCAGACGCCTGCCGAGCGCCTCGCGCGCATTGGAGAGCGCGTGCTCGACGAGCCCCGTCTTCAATCCGCGCTGGGGGACGCGGATCTCGACCTTGCGCTCGGCCTTGAGCGACAGTGCCTCCGCGAGAAGCTCCATCGACGGCACCAGGTGCGAGAGAAGGATCAGCCGTGGCACCGGCTTGTCGTCGTAGAACTGGGCGATGAAGCTTTCCAGCACCTCCTCGGGGGCGAGCGTGCGGTCGGCCTTCGGGAAGTAGGCGCGGTTGCCCCAGTTCTGGCCGCTGCGGAAGAAGAACACCTGGATGCAGGTCTGACCGCCCTCCTGATGAGCCGCGAAGATGTCTGCCTCCTCGACGCCGTCGGGGTTGATGGCCTGGTCAGCCGTGACGTGGGCGAGCGCCTGCAACCGGTTGCGGAAGCCGGCGGCGCGCTCGAACTCGAGCCTGTCAGAGGCCTCCATCATCATTCCCTGGAGGCGGGTGCGCACCTCCTGGCTCTCGCCGCGCAGGAATCGGCAAGCCTCCTCGACCAGGCGGGCGTAATCGACCTCTTCGATCTCGCCTGTGCATGGGGCAGAGCAGCGCTTGATCTGGAACAGCAGACAGGGCCGCGTGCGGCTCTCGTAGACGCTGTCGGAGCAGGTTCGCAGCAGGAACGCACGTTGCAGCGTGTTGATGGCGCGCGTCACTGCGCCGGCCGACGCGAAGGGGCCGAAATAGTCGCCCTTCGGCGCGCGCGCACCGCGGTGCTTCAGGATCTGCGGGGCTCTGTGGTCGCGCCGGATCAGAATGAAGGGGAACGATTTATCGTCCCGCATCAGCACGTTGAATCGGGGTCGAAAGCGCTTGATGAGGTTCGCTTCGAGCAGCAGCGCCTCGGCCTCGGTGCGGACAGTGACGAACTCCATCGACGCGGTGGCAGCGATCATTCGCGCGATGCGGTTTGTGTGCCCACCCATGCGCGCATAGCTCGAGACGCGGGCCTTCAGGCTGCGGGCCTTGCCCACATAGATGACGGCGCCTTCGGCATCGAGCATGCGATAGACGCCTGGCGCCGATGTCAGCGTCCGCAGATAGGCGGCGACGACCTCGGGACCTGTGCGCGGCGCATCGACCGCGTCAGGGCGCCCGTCGGCGCGGCCGGCGACGACGACCTCCGTGGCGTGCGTGGTCTCGTCCTCGGCCGGAGCCGGCGGCGGGCAGGTCGCGGGCTGCGCGCACGGCGGTGTGGCTGATCCGGCTTTCGTCTCGTCGATCGACATGGCCATTCTTGTCGGCACGACCCATCCGCAGGTCAAGGGCCGCCGATGGAATTCTCGCGGCACGAGCCGGCGACCGCCCCGGCGGCCGTGACGACAGGCCAGCCATCGCCGGTTTCGCAGGCTTCAGACCGGGCCGGACCGCTCCCGGTCGAAACCGGCGCGTCCCTGACGAGACGGGGCTTGTGCATTAATAAAAAGTGGCCGATCGTTCAGATCCGAGACGACATTGGTCGAATGGAGTGATTTCATGACCGGTTTGCCATTGAAGGACGAGCACGTTGCTTCCGCCCCATCCGTCGTCAGGTCGGGCATGCTGGACAGCCCCGAGCGCCGCAGCTTTCTCTCCGATGTCGCCATCGAGCACGGGCCGCGCGATCTCCTGGGGCGGGTCTTCCTCAAAGCCGACACCGCGCTCCGCGAAAAGGGGATCTTCGTCTCTTTTGGCGACTACGACGAGCTTCGCGCGATCAATAAGGCCAACCTGGACACCTGGACCCCGCTGCTCCCGATCTTCGATCCGGCCCAGAGCGGACACCCCGAGGCCAACGGCCTCATTCTTATCGGACGCAATGCGAGCGGAAAGCCGGTGTTTGCACAATCGGGCCGCATGTTCGATCTCGGCGACCGCACGCTGAAGGACGAGATCGAAAGCTTGCGGATCTTCTATCAGGAGCCGCAGGAGAAGGCCTGGCCCGGCGAGTCCATGACGTGCACGGCACCGATCGCCGAGACGATCCGGGGCCGGGTCGGCTACAATGGCGGCCTATGGCTGCATCCGGAATGCCGGGGGCTCAATCTCGTCCCGTCGACGGTCCAGATCTCCCGAGGCACGATCCTGACGCGCTGGGGGCCAGGGGTCATCTTCAGCCTGATGCTGTCGAAGGTCATCGACAACGGACTTGCCAAGGTGGCGCGTCTCAACGTCGACTGGGAGGTTCTGATGACCAATACGCCGACCAAGCGCGGGGCGACGCTGCGCGCGGCGTTGGTGTGGATTACCGCAGAGCAGCAAGCCCTTCATTTCGAGGACTATCTGGGCCTTTCCTCAGCGGGCGGGAACGCGCAGGTCGATGGAGCGGTCGTCAAAGGAGCCGCCGATCAGAAGCTGACTGCCTGACGGCTCGTTCAGCGGGAAGATTATGCGGCGGTATCGCATTCGCACGTGGCCGCGAACGGGGCAGTTCGTGATGGCATCGACAGCCTCGGACCGCGGCACCTCGCTTTCCAGGGCCTCATGGTACGTGCGTGCGACCCATTTGCCGTAGGCCCGATCCGGTTGCTCCTCGACCGGAGCCCCGACGGCGCACGTCCTCCAGATGTCGTATTGGGGGAACATCTTGTGGCCGAATTCCTTGAACACCAGCCGGCCCGACCCGGCCTGTTTCAGCATCACGGCGTAGCGCTGATCGAAAACCGAGCGCAAGAGACGCACGAGGGTGTCGGTATCGTAGGTGGCGGCCAGATGCCTCCAGTTGGAGAACACGTCCGCGAGGATCGTCTGTCCTTCGAGCGGCGGAGGTTGGAGGGGCCGCGACATGAACTTCTCGAACTGGCCGGCCTGTGTCGCAGCCAGCCCTTCGATCCGCTGCTCGACCTCGTGCGGTTTCAGCAGCGTGTCCCGCCAGCCCGACTCGTAGATCGTGAGCACCACGCGCTCGAATTTGTGGCCTCTCATCCAATTGAGAAGGCCGTTGGCGGTCCGCGCCGTCACGAACGACGGCCGCAGACGCAGCTGACACGACGACGTGTAGAGGTTGATGGCGATGAACCCGAGATTCTTCGCGGCGTACTCGATGAACTCGCCACCGGAGTAGGGCGAGTCGAAGTTGGCCCGGAGCTGGCGGGAATCACCGCGCCACAGCTCTCCCTGATCATCGATCACTAGCAGCGACATCAGCTCGGCTCTTTCGCTTCCCCGGGGGGCCACGCCGTGGGCGATCACATCACCAGCCGATTGCGAAACAATTGACGACGACGACACAAGTCCATTCGAGCCCCATTTTTGCCGTCGCTCCGCCAGACGGTGGCGCTTGCCCAGCAATCGACCGATTGCCGCCACACCGAGGTCATGGCGCTGCCGCTCCACTGCGACCCTGAAAGGAGGGGACTGGGATGCCCATGCTTGCCATCGCGCTGCTCGCGCTCGTCGGCCTCGTCGCGCCGGACCCGGCTGCTTCCGCGCCGCCACCTCGGCGCGGGCCGCAATCGCACCAGAAGCAGCCGGCGCCAGCGCTCGGCAGCCCTCCCGCCATCCTGCAATGGATCAACGCCTACCGCAGCAGACCTGATCCCAAGGTGCTGCCCGAGGCGGTCAAGGCCATGAGCCGCCTAGCACTCTTCCGCGACCTGGATGCCGGCGGCGTCTACGTCGGCTTCATGGCGGGCGTGCTGGGCGACAATCCGGTCGAGGCCGACCGCCTCGTCGCCGCCATGTTTCCGATGCCGCCGGAGGACCAGGTGGCCATTGTTCGCGCCATCGCATATTCTGGTCTTGACGACTGGAAAGGGCTGCTGCAGCGCTTCGCCGAGCGCATGCCGGCGCGCCGCGTCCTCATCCAACGCCACCTCGAGAGCAAGCTGCCGACCCGCGACAAGCTCAAGCTCGAAGGCGCGCCGGTCAATCTCGACACGCTCTGGGGGTACTACTTCGCGACCGGCAGGCCGGCCGAGGTCAACCGCATCGTCGATGCCCTCGCTTGGGTCAAGGACGGCAACGATGCCGACAGACTGACGGCCGGGAACATGGCCAAGTGGACGCTCGCGAACAACGCCCAGCTGGACAAGGAGCTGCTGGACCATCTCAGGAATGAGGCCAGCCGGAGGCCCAAGGAGGTGGCCAAGGAGCTCAACGAGGTGGTCGAGGCGGCCGAGACCTTCGAGACCGCGAGGATCCGCAAAGAGGCCCAGGCGGCGCTCGAGGAGCTCAAGCGCAAGGGACCGGAGAACGTGCGCAAGCTCACCTTCTGGGGTATGGCCGGCCAGACGGCGCTGGCGCTCGGCTGCGTCGTCGCCGGCACGCTCGGCCACCCGGAGATCGCCGTGCCGTGCGTGATCGGCGGCGCGGCCTCGTCAGCGGCTCTCCGCATCCTCACGCCCCAGTAGGGTGCACAGCAGGCATGCGTTGCGGCGTCGGGTGGCCTCTGCTAGGCGTCGGCCAGCACCCCCGAACGACCGAGGCCCGCCCGATGATCCCCCGCTATGCCCGCCCAGAGATGGTCCGGATCTGGGAGCCGGAGACCCGCTTCCGCATCTGGTTCGAGATCGAGGCGCACGCGGCGAGCGCCATGGGCGACCTCGGCATCATCCCGAAGGAAGCCGCCAGGGTCATCTGGGAGAAGGGCTCGGCCGCCACCTTCGACGTCGCTCGCATCGACGAGATCGAGCGCGTGACGAAGCACGATGTGATCGCCTTCCTCACCCACCTCGCAGAGCATGTCGGGCCGGAGGCGCGCTTCGTGCACCAAGGCATGACCTCTTCGGATGTCCTCGACACCTGTCTGAATGTGCAACTCGTGCGGGCCGCCGATCTGCTGATCGCCGACGTAGATCGCCTCCTGGCGGCGCTGCGGACGCGGGCACTCGAGCACAAGCACACGGTCTGCATCGGCCGCAGCCATGCCATCCATGCCGAGCCGACCACCTTCGGCGTCAAGCTGGCGCAGGCCCATGCCGAGTTCGCGCGAGCAAAGGAGCGGCTGCAACTCGCCCGCAAAGAGGTCGCCACATGTGCCATCTCGGGCGCGGTCGGCACCTTCGCCAACATCGATCCGCGCGTCGAGGAGCACGTCGCAAAGGCGATGGGCCTCGTGCCCGAGCCCGTTTCGACGCAAGTCATCCCGCGCGACCGGCACGCCATGTTCTTCGTCACGCTCGGCGTCGTCGCCTCGTCGATCGAGCGGCTGGCGATCGAGATCCGCCATCTGCAGCGGACCGAGGTCCTGGAGGCGGAGGAGTTCTTCTCGGAGGGCCAGAAGGGCTCCTCGGCCATGCCGCACAAGCGCAATCCTGTGCTGACCGAAAACCTCACGGGCCTCGCGCGCATGGTGCGCAGCTACACCATGCCGGCCATGGAGAACGTGGCGCTCTGGCACGAGCGCGACATCTCGCATTCGTCCGTCGAGCGCATGATCGGGCCTGACGCCACAGTGACGCTCGACTTCGCGCTCAACCGGCTCGCCGGGGTGATCGAGAAGCTGATCGTCTACCCCGAGAACATGCGCCGCAATCTTGACCGGCTCGGCGGGCTCATCCATTCGCAGCGCGTGCTGCTGGCGCTGACGCAGAAGGGCGTCTCTCGCGAGGACAGCTACGCCTGGGTGCAGCGCAACGCCATGCCGGTCTGGCGCGGACAGGGCGATTTCCTGGAGCTGTTGAAGGCCGACAAGGATGTGAGCAAGGCTCTGTCGGCGGCGGAGCTCGAGGCGTTGTTCGACCTCGGCTACCACACCAGGCATGTCGACACGATCTTCCGGCGCGTGCTCGGGGCGGCGTGAGCCGCTGGAGCGCCCCTGGGGGTGCAATCGGTCCGGGGCGATGTTAATCTGCGCTCCGGAGACCTCGCATGAACGCCCGCCTCGACCTCACGCTCGACAAGGCCACCTTCGACCACTGGCTCCTCGACCAGGAGCGCAAGTACGAGTGGAAGGAGGGACGCGTCGTGCAGATGACGGATGTCACCCGGGGGCATGCGAGCATCGTCATGAATATCGCTCTGTCGCTCGCCGCGCGCTTGGATCGAGAGAAGTGGCGGATCGTAGCTTCCGATTTTGGCGTCGAAGGGCAGGGGTTCGTGCGTTTCCCCGACGTGCTCGTCGAGCCGGCTGACGCCGGAGACATGTCGTCCCGGCGCACGGACAAAGCGGTCCTGCTGTTCGAGGTCCTCTCGCCGACGTCCGTCGATACCGACATGCTCGAGAAGCCACAGGAGTACCTGTCCTTGGCACCGCTGGAGGCCTACGTGGTGGCAAGTCAGGACGCGGCAATCTGCTGGCTTTGGCAGCGCGATGCGACGACCCGCAGCTTCACTGAAAGACCGCTCCGGATCGACGGCCGCGACCGGTCGATCGAGTTCACGGGACGCGGCATAGCGCTGCCGCTGGCCGAGATCTATCGCGGCATCACGACAACCGACGACTGAGGCGCTCTCCTCATTGTTTCCTCGCCGATGACGGCGCGGTGGCCGCGACCGACGGCCGTTCGCGCAGCGCGCGGCACCACGCTGCAAGCTTCGGCCGGCCCTTCTCGAGCTCGGCCATGCCGAAGGCGGCCGCAAAGTCGAGGCCCACGAGCAGGAGGAGCTGCGCGAGATTCAAGGGGCCCTGCATCGCCGGGTGGCCGATCTCGCGCTCCCAGAAATCGGCGAGCCGGGTGCCCCGGGCCAGCTCATGGGCGAGGATCGTCGGCGACCGCTCGCCCTCAGGCCGGCGCATCTCGCGTACCCAGACCGATATGCCGTCGGTCAGCGAGCGCGCGTAGGACTCGAGGCGACCATAAGCCCATGCGGCGTCAGCGGGCGGCGGCGTCAAGGAGGGACGTCCGTCGAGGCGGTCGAGGAAGGCTGCAATGAGCCCGCTGTCCTCCATGCCGACACCGTCGTCCGTCACCAGGAACGGCACGCGACCCGAAGGGTTGACCCTGTAATACGGGCTGTCCGGAGTGCGCGTCCTTGCCTCGACGATCTCGACCCTGTCGGACAGCAGCTTCTCCAGCACGACGATGCGCGCCACCCGGGCGTAAGGCGACGTCGGTGTGATATAGAGCTTCATCGGGAGCCTCTCCGATCACTCACCGCGCTGACCCCGTCGGCGGACCGAAGGAGCATAGCGCATGCGCGTGCGCGAGATCGACATTCTGATCGTCCCGGGGTGGTCCGGATCGGGGCCCGACCATTGGCAATCGAGGTGGGAGCGTCAGCTTTCGACTGCCCGTCGGATCGAGCAGGTGGAACGGAATGAGCCGAGATGCGACGATTGGGTCGCGGGCATTGCAGCAGCCGTCGCCACCGCGAGCCGACCGCCCGTGATCGTGGCACACGGCTTTGGCGTGATCGCAACGGTGGCTGCTGCAACGCGAATCGCCGATCGGCTGGCCGGCGCCTTCCTTGTCGCGCCGGCTGATCCAGAGGGGGGCGGCGTCTGCCCCGCGATCGGGGGTGGTTTTTCGCCGGTCCCGATGCAGGCCTTGCCGTTCCCCACCAAGCTCGTCGGCAGCTCCACCGACCCCTACTGCTCGGTCGAGCGTGCGCAAGCTATGGGCGCCGCGTGGGGCGCCGACGTCTCCATCATCGCCGGTGCCGGGCACATCAACTCCGAATCGGGTCATGGCCCCTGGCCCGAAGGTCTGCTGACCTTCGGGTTGTTTCTGAAGCGGCTCGGCTCACTCAACTGAATGCCGATCAGCGATCAGCGACCGGCCTCGATCTCCCCGACCGCCTTGGCCAGGAACTCGGCCATCTGCCGGCGCACGTCGGCTTCGCTGGCAGAGACACCTTTGTCCTTGAGATCCTTGAGAATCTTCCGCACGACGTCATCATCGCCCTTCTCGGCGAGGTCAGCCCGGCGGACCGACTTGACGTAGTCGTCCATGGCGCTGCCGGTGAGGCCCAGCTTGGCCGCGACCCATTCCCCGATCATCTTGTTGCGACGCGACTCCGCCTTGAACTTCAGATCCTGGTCATGGGCGAACTTCTTCTCGAAGCTCTTCTCCCGGTCGTCGAACGTCGTCATGTGATCCTCGCCATCATAAGTTGCATTCGCGATCAGTGCACCCGGATCAGCGGAGGCAGACCTTCGCCCTCGCATAGCCCGGCCCGTAGGGGTAGATCAACCGTTGCGGCAACCACGCGGATTGCCGACAGACGGCCACTGACAGCCCATTACATTGTCTCACGGCCCTCATTCGGCTAGAGTCTCATGCGATCGAGATGATTTCGTGTCGCAAGCGTCCCTCGACGTGCTGAGGCTGGAAGCACGCCGTACTCCGATCAAACGGCTGGGGGATGGACACGGGGCTCTACGAAAAAGAATTCCTTACGAGGATCGAAGAGATGAACAGGCGGCGTCGCGTTTACGAGGGCAAGGCCAAGGTGCTTTACGAGGGGCCGGAGCCGGGGACGCTCATCCAGCACTTCAAGGATGACGCGACCGCCTTCAACAACAAGAAGCACGCCCTCATCGACGGCAAGGGTGTGCTCAACAACAGGATCTCCGAGTACATTTTCCAGCGTTTGGGCGAGATCGGTGTGCCGACGCACTTCGTCAAGCGCATCAACATGCGCGAGCAGCTGATCCGTGAGGTCGAGATCATTCCACTCGAGGTGGTCGTGCGCAATGTCGCGGCCGGCTCCCTGTCACAGCGTCTCGGCATCGAGGAAGGCACGCAACTTCCGCGCTCGATCATCGAGTTCTACTACAAGAGCGACAAGCTCGGCGATCCGATGGTTTCTGAGGAGCACATCACCGCCTTCGGCTGGGCGAGCCCGCAGGAGATCGACGAGGTGATGAGCCTCGCCATCCGCATCAACGACTTCCTGGTCGGCCTCTTCCTCGGCATCGGCATCCGGCTCGTCGACTTCAAGGTGGAGTTCGGCCGCCTCTGGGAGCAGAACGACCAGATGCGGATCGTCCTCGCCGACGAGATCAGCCCCGACTGCTGCCGCCTGTGGGACATGACCTCGGGCGACAAGCTCGACAAGGACCGCTTCCGGCGCGACCTCGGCGGTGTGGTCGAGGCCTATACCGAGGTTGCTCGCCGCCTCGGCGTGCTGACCGAGAATCCGCGGCCGAAGGGCGCCGGGCCGGTGCTGGTGGCGACGAACGGCCAGAAGCCGAATTGACAGGCGCCGCCAGAGGCGAGCGTAAGGTATCGAAAGGGGGGCGACATGGCGCCCCCCTTCATCGTGTCCGATGTCCGGAGGCTCCGGAACGGTGGTTTCTGAGGCCGGCCGCGCGGCTGCTGCGATAGCTCCCCACGTCAATCTTGCACTGGGCTTGGCGACGCTTGAGCGATATCAAGGGGGCCACCAGCAACTTTCGCAATCTGAGCCGCAAGCTCGTGCGGGCGGTCGTCGGCCCGGCTGATCGGATGCCGGTGCCGCGCCCAGGGAGGCCGAACATGACCTACAAGACCATTCTCGTTCACATCAACGACGAGCGGCGGGTGGCCGGTCTCGTCGATGCGGCCTGCCAGCTTGGCGAGCGCTTCGGCGCGCATGTGATCGCGCTCTACGTCATGCCCCCGGTCCCGACCTACGGGCCGACCGGCTTCGGCGCCGGCATGATCCAATCCGGGCTGAAGGCATTCCGCGAGGAGGCCGAGCGCGTCCACAAGGCGTTCGAGGGGGCATGCCAGGGTCGCACCATTGTGCCGGAGTGGGTGCTTGTCGACCCCGGCGAGGCATCCGTCGCCGACTGCGTGATCGCTCACGCCCGCTGCTCGGACCTCGTCATCGCCGGGCAGCGCGACCGCAGCTTCGATTTCTCGCAGGTGCTGGACGTGCCTGAGAGAATTATCATGGAGAGCGGTCGCCCCGTCCTGATGATTCCCAACGCCGGTCGGTTCCCGGTCATCGGCAAGCGTGTCTCGATTGCCTGGAACACGCGGCGCGAGGCGACCCGGGCCGTGTTCGACGCCATGCCGCTGCTCACGGCGGCCGACAACGTTCGGATCATCTGGATCAACCCGCAGAAGGAGCGCGCCCTTGCCGGCGATCTGCCCGGTGTGGAGATCGCCGCGACGCTGGCGCGACATGGCGTCCGCTGCGAGACGGCGACATCGGTGGCGACCGATATCCAGGTCGGCGACGTCATGCTGTCAGGCCTCTCGGATGATGGCGCGGATCTGCTCGTGATGGGCGCCTGGGGCCACTCGCGATTCCGCGAGGTCGTGTTCGGTGGCGTCACCCGGCACATCCTGGAGCACATGACCGTGCCGGTGCTGATGTCCCACTGAGACGCTGCTTCGCGCTACGCGTCGCATGGTAAGTCGCACTCGAACGGCGGGTTGCCGTTCGAGCGTCGCATCAGCGTAGGAGATCGGCGACCAGCAGGCCGGCGCATGTCACTACGCCGAGCGCCGGTACCGCAGCCGGCACGTGCACACCCGTCGTCCCCTCGTCACTGCGCAACTTCAAGGCCAGCAGCGACGCGTTCACCAGACCGAAGATGACCAGCATGGCGCGCGAGGTCATGTCGGCGAGCCGGTCGATCGGCACGGCCAGAGCCAGCACCAGGACGACGCCCACCACCAGCACGGTTGCGGCGAGCGGCGTCTGCGTCGTCGGGCTGACGGTGCCGAGACGAGACGGCAGGCTTCCCTGCCGCGACAGTCCGTAGATGACGCGGGTGGCCATCACGATCTGCACGATGACGCCGTTGATAGTGGCGAAGATCGCGATCGCAGAGATGGCCAGCGGCGATGCGCCAGTCAAACGCTCGAAGGCAAGGCTCAGGGGGGCTGGCGATTCTGCGAGCTCCGCCGCGGGAACTGCGTGGATAACGACCCACACCACCAGGATGTAGAGCAACGTGCTCAGCACCAGGGTGATCGCAATGGCCAGTGGCAGCGTGCGCTCCGGCCTTCGGACCTCCTCGGCGACGTTGACCATCCCCTCGAAGCCGATAAAGGCGAAAAAGGCGATGAGGCTCGCTCCGAGGACGCCGGCCCAGGGCGCTGCCGTGTGCAGGCCGTTCCAGGATGCCGGAATCTCCGACCACATCTCAGGATGGTGCCAGAGCCCCGACCCGATGATCACCAGGAGGCCACCGACCTCGATCAATGTCATGGCGGCCGCGAGGCCCACCGCCTGCGTGATGCCCCAGGCCGAGACGAGGCCCATCGCGAGAACGACCCCGGTGACGAGAACGGTGTCCGGCAGGCGGACGAACACGCCGATATACCCAGCCGCGCCGCGGGCGATGGCGGCCGCGGCCACGACGGACGCGAAGACCACGAGGAGACCGACGGCCAGCGCCAGGTGTCGCGAGCCGAGTCCCTTCTCGACATAGGCTGCCTCGCCCGCGCTGACCGGAAAGCGTGACGAGAGCTCGGCGAAGCTCGCTGCCGAGAAGGCCATCACGGTGGCTGCAATCAGGAAGGCGACTGGAGCGTGCACGCCCGCGCGGGCGGCGGCCTGGCCGACGAGCACGTAGATTCCGGCGCCGATGGTGACGCCGAGGCCATAGCTGACCAGCAGCCAGAGGCCGAGCGCCCGCCTCAGGACGGCGCCGTCCGGCGCCTGGGCTGCGGCTTTGTCCCGAGCCCCGTTGCGCTCGCTCATATCGGCTCCGTCCTGCTGGGCTGCTCGAGCGGCGGACCGGCGGCAGCTGTCCGGGCGAGCATTGACGACCACTCTTGATCGCAGTCAACGCGCTACTTTACGCCTACTCCCATTCGTGCAGCATGTAGCGGCGAGTTTCGCCGACCACGAGGAAAGAATCATGACGGCCCATGCGATGACCAAGTCGGAGGCGGAGCGTCTGTTGCGCCATGTCCATCTCGAGCTCGCCCGTGATCGGGAGCACCCTGTCGGCAGCTCCCGTCATCGCTACGAGTTCATCGCCCCCCTCGACACGGATGGTCATATCGTGGCGGAAGCCTGGCGCCTTGTCAGGGAGCGCTGCCGGGTGAAGCGGGTCGCGGGCGATACTCCGAGCGAGGTCGGCCACCTGGTGCACAAGCGCGGCGGCGGCTGGGCGTTCCACTATGATATCCACGGCGACGCGGAGCACGACGAGGCCGGCTACCGCTTCGACGCGCACAAGTTCCTGCCCGGCGAGTATGTCTCGATCCGCGAGCAGGACGGCGCCTTGAGGACGTTCCTGGTCAAGGCCGTCGTGGACCTCGACTGAGGCACAGCCATGCGGCAGCCACGCATGCATGGTTCGTGGAGCGGCGCGGGCTTGCGGAGCGTGCACCGCTTAACGTGCAATTAAGGGCCTCGCGATCATCATTCGACAGCGGCCTCTTCGGAGAGGAGGCGTGTCGTGTACGGGCAGCGCGAGCCATGATCGGCGTTTTTCGACTTTATCTGGGCCAGGCGTGGCAGGCGAATGGACAGGCAAGAGACCTGCACAGCTTGTTCGATGCCGTACCCGAATTCCTCTACCGCACCAGTCTCGTGTCGATCGAGGAGGCTGCCGCCGCCGATACGCCGGAGGCGCGGCGTGCCTGCGTGCGCATGGCGATGACGCAGGCGCATGCTCTCGTCCTGCCCGTCGCGGCACCTGCGCCTGACGACCCCTGGACCGAGCTCGAGATCGATGTCGCCCGGTCGGGTCTGCGCCAGCGCCTGCCGATCGTTGCCGTCGCGCTGCCCGCGTCTCCGTCAGCCTCGACGCGCAAGGCTGCGCGGTATGCGGATGCCGTGGTGCATTGGACGCCCGCCGAGGTTGCGTGTGGCATCCAGGGGGTCGTGGAGGCAGCCGCGGTCGAGCATCGCGCGGCGCTCAAGTCGCTGGAGGCCGCTGGATCGGCGGACGGCTTGGCCCAGCCGAAGCTTGCGATGGAGGGCGGGGCGGAGGGCGAGCGTAGGCTCCCCACTGCTCAGATCGTGGCGGCGTTCGCGGCCTTCCGCAGGAGTCGGGGCCTCACCCTGCCCGAGACGGAATCAGTGTGAGTCGTCCAACTCCAGGCTCTCGACCTGGAGCTTGCCGAGACTGCGGGGCGCAAAATAGGGGACGAACCCTAACTCGAGGATTTCCGTTCTCGCCCGCTCGATCGTCGCCGGCTCGCTCAGATACTCGACGACCATGATGTGCTTGCCGGCTGCGTGCGCGCGCATGAGCAAGGCCGTGCTCTCCTTGATCATACCCGGCTCGTTGCGCTTGCCCTCGCCGGCAACGCCGTAGAGCAAATCCTCTTTGGCGATGCCGTCGATGGCGGCGAGGTAGCTTGCGTCGTCGGCCAGTTCCTCGGCGTTCTGGGCGATCACGAGAAAGCCGGGTCGCATCGCCTTGGCCGTTGCCGAGAGCTCCCGCACGAAGCGAAGCATCTCCGCCCGCGGTGCGATGCCGGGTGCCGACACCTCACTGTGCACGTCGATGCGATCGAGATAGACGCCGTCGAAGCCGGCAGCGATGATCCGCTTCAGATAGGAATCATCTTCCTGGAAAATGATGCTCTTCCATTCCGGGTCCCAGAAGTGTACCCGCCAGTTGCCGCGCCAGCGCTGGTTCTCCGTGGTGATCCAAGGCGGTCGCTTGCCACCTGAGCAGCAACGTTGCCAATAGTACCGGTAGACCTCTGCCTCGCCGATCGACAGGTACGACAGGAGCAGGCGCCGCCGGCCGAACGGCAACGTGCGCAACCGCTCGATCTCGCGCCTGCCTCCACCGAAAAATGCGTCCATCACAATGACGTCGAAGCGCGTTACCGCCAGCTCGGCCGGGCGCACGCCCTGCAGCTGGTAGGTCCAGTTCGATGATTGCAGCAACAGTTGACCCAGATCGTCCGCCGCCCTGATGGCGGTCTGCCCGACGGCACTGCCGAGGCCAGCGAGCAGACACATCACCAGCGCCAGAGCGCTCCGCACCGCCGCCGGCATCCCCGTCCCTCCCAGGACAGCCCGAGCCACTACGCGACCCCGCCCGTCTAACGCGGATCCCTACCGTGGCGCGGCTCGCGTTTAGGCGGCACGTCCCGGTCTGACATGGACACCCGGCGCCGGCCGTTCGAGCAGCACCTCACGGCGGAAACGAAAGGTCTTGGCCGGCCGTCCACCGGTATTGGTTCGGACGTCCCCGGTGGGCTCGACCAAACCGGTGCCTTCGACCAGCCGCCTGAAATTCTGCTTATGCAGCGTAGGTCCAAGCACCGCTTCGACCGTCCGTTGCAACTCGAACAACGTAAACTCCGACGACAACAGCTCGAATACTACAGGACGATAGCGGATTTTGGCCCGGAGCCTGCCCAATCCAGCGGCAACTAGCCGCACATGGGCCGGGCTCAGCTGTGCCGGCATGGAAGGTAGTGTCACGCCTGCTTCCACGATGAGGTCGAGGCGGTCCACCACCCGTTGATCGTCCCAGGTTCGACCGCCGAACGCGAAGGCGATGTGCAGTCGCTCGTGCCTCGCTGCCGCGATCTCGGGGTCAATCCCGGCATCGGCCCAAGCTGCGAGTGCCGGCATGATGTGCGAGCCGAGCACGGCCGGCCGGCCGCTGCGGAAATCCTCCCAGGGCAGGAGGTCGTAGCACCGGATCCAACCGGCGCCCGGGGCCAGTTGCGTATCGTCGGCCCTCGCCAGGCCGAGATAGCTGACCAGGAGACAGCTGTCCGACCCATCCTGGGCATCGCCGGCAGAGGCGCTCGGCTCGTAGTGCGTCGACAGTTGCTCCAGGAAACCGGTCTCGCGACCCGTCGCGGCCAGCACGGCCTCCCGTAGAGCGGTCTCGAGGCTCGGCTGCTCGTTGGGATTGAAGCGTGCCGTCGGCAACGCCGACGCCCCGACACCGCCGGTCGCCAGCACGAGCGGCTGCTCGCGCTGTACGGACACCACGACGGCGGTCAACTCGACCGTCATCTGCTCTCCGGGGCCGGTCCTGTCGCAGCGGCCCCCGCCGTCGCCAACCGTCCAGGCCTCTCCCCCCGCTTCGATCGGGGCATTTGCCCCACGCGATAACTCATCATGCATGGGCTCTCTCCTGGGCAGGAAAGTCCCTGACAAATTTGGCGAATCTAAGGGAATTTCAAGGGCGTCGGCGAGAAGCGGCCGCGGCTTGGCCACTATTCGGCATATAGCGCAGCGTGGCGTGCGAGAAATAGCGCATGGGCTTCGCCGACGGCGATGGGGACGAGGCTCGCCAGTGCTCGGCCGACCGGTTCGGGGACGATGACGGAGGGGCCGAAGAACTCTTGGGCCTCGCTCGCTTCGAAGCCGGCCAGGCGCGTCGCCTCGTAGTAGGCAGCGATGCGATCCGCCTCCTTGATCGCGCGCCGGACGGGCTCGGGTAGCGGGTGGGGTAAGCCGAAGCGCAAATGGATCGCTGCCAGCAGACGGTGCTCGAAGGCCTTGTAGTCGAGGCCGATGGCCGCCTTGAACGGGCTGATCAGGTCGCCGATGACGTACTCGGGGGCATCGTGCAGCAGGGCTGCGAGCCTCCAAGCTCGCGCCAACGTCGGATCGAGCGCGGCGGCGATATCTGCCACGATGACCGCGTGTTGCGCGACAGAGAACGCGTGATCACCGACGGTCTGGCCGTTCCAGCGGGCGACACGTGCGAGGCCGTGAGCGATATCCGAGATCTCAATGTCTTCGGGCGAAGGGTCGAGCAGATCCAGACGTCGACCGGACAGCATACGCTGCCAGGCGCGCGGGCGAGCGGTTGTCCGGATTGGAGTGTCGTCGCTCATGGCGCGGTCGATGCAATTCTCCGCCCAGCATCACCACGATCGCGCGGGGTGCGGACGCCGACACGGAGCCGCTGGTGAGACGCGCCAGCCGTAAACCGCGCACAAATCCTGGTGGTGGTTGCTGGCCAAGCGTTTCGGCAGGCTCACTCGTCCGTCTCGTCGGATGACCAGATCGTGTCCAAGCCCCATGCCAACTCCAGCTCGTCCGGAGTGAGATCGGCAAGCATCGCCGCGACCTTCGGGCAGAGGGACGGACGGGCACCGAGGGCGAGCAGGCTTGACGAAGCCTCGTTCTCGGTCGCTGGCCCATGGCCGCTGGCGTCGTCCGTATCGATCAGAGCGGTAGCCCCGCTGATGATCGCTCGCTCGGCGAGAACGCCGAGAACGTTGCCAGGCTCGCGACTTGTTACTTTGCGCATGGACATGGTGGTTACGCCGCTGAAGGATACGGGACGCTTGCTCCCAGAAACGATGTCACGAAAGTAGTGGATAGACAATCAACAAATCTTGAACGTCATTTGGCTTTCGACGCAGGGATGATATCGGTGGCAGTCCACGAGGTGGTCGTTCACGAAGCCGGACGACTGCATGAAGGCGTACACTGTCGTCGGTCCGACGAAGCGAAAGCCGTGCGCCTTCAGCGCCTTCGAGATGGTCCTCGACAGTGGCGTCTCGGGTGGGATGTCCTTCATCGTCCGGCGCTGGTGGATCAGAGGCCGCCCGTCGAGATACCCCCAAAGAAAGCTTGCGAGCGGCGTGCGCTCGCGCAACTCCAGGTATGCGCGCGCATTGGAGATGGTCGCCTCGATCTTCGACCGGTTGCGAACGATGCCGGCGTCGGCCATGAGGCGAGCGACATCCGTGGCGTCGTATCTGGCGATCCGCTCGGCGTCGAAGTCGTCAAATGCCGCACGGAAATTGGGCCTCTTGCGCAGAATCGTCAGCCACGACAGGCCTGACTGGAACCCTTCCAGAACGAGCTTCTCGAAGAGCTTCCGGTCGTCGGCGTGGGGCACGCCCCACTCCTCGTCGTGATAGCGCTGATACTCGGGGTCGCCAATTCCGTGCCACGGACATCGCACCAGTGCCTGCGCATCGCTCATGGCGCCGACGCCTTCTGCAGGGCTGCGGTCGCATAGCGGTCGAGCATCTCCGCATCGACCGTGATGGCGACATCTCCCGCGGTCAACGGCTGGCCCTTTTCTTGCGCTTCTGCTGCACGATCAATCCGCAGCAGGGCCAGCCCGTTTCGACCTGCGACTGTGCCCACCATGCCTATGGTGGCATCGCCGACCTTCACCGGGGCGCCGCTGGCCAGGGTGCCGGCGCCTCCGATCCGGACCACGCGCTTCCTCACCACGGTCTTGTGCTGCATGCGCGCCACCACCTCCTGGCCCACGAAGCAGCCCTTGGTGAACGACACCCCAGCGAAGAGGTCGAAGTCCGCCTCGTGCGGGAAGGTGTCGCCGAGGGCGTAATCGGCACCGGCCTCGGGCACGCCGAGCGCGATGCGATGACCGTCCCACGCCGCCGAGCCTTCGTCCTCGCCCGCAAGCTTGGTCGCCATCGCCGGAGCCATAAGCAATCGCCACCCGAGGTCGCGGTGCCGCGGATCGGCGAAGGCGACGTAGAGCGGCGATGCCGGAGGCTCACCGCCCCACGCCACGACGGCGGCATGGCTGGCCGAGAGGTCGTTGATGACCACTTTCGCCCGCAGCCGATACAGCGACAGCCGCTTGACCAGGTCAGCCGCCGAGGCGCGCGCCGTCTCGAGCAGGAAGCCGTCCGGCCGACGGACGACGTGGAACGCGAACAGAATCTTGCCCTGCGGCGTCAGCAAACCAGCATGGATGGCGTCCTGCCGGTCGAGCAGGTCCACGTCGTTGGTGATCAGATTGTCAAGGAAGCCGCGGGCGTCGGTGCCCGTTACCGACACCACGCCGCGATCCGGCAGCACCGCTAAATGGGATTTGCTCAAGGGCGACCTCCAGTCAGGCGGAGCTTCTCGTCATTCGGAAACTGCGCTACGTCGGCCGCTGCAGACCTTCGCGTCCGTCGCGGACGCCGGCCAAGCGAGGCTCGACGCCATGTCAGACACCTATGATCTCATCATTCGCGGCGCAACCGTCGTCAACCACGACGGCACCGGCGAGCGCGACATTGCCATCCGCGGCGGACGCATCGCGGCAATCGGCGCGCTTGGCGCAGCCAAAGCCTCGGAGGCTCTCGATGCGCGCGGCCTGCACGTCCTTCCCGGTGTGATCGACAGCCAGGTCCATTTCCGCGAGCCGGGGCTCGAGCACAAGGAGGACCTGCACACGGGCGGCCGTGCCGCAGTGGCGGGTGGCGTCACGGCTGTGTTCGAGATGCCGAACACGAAGCCCCTCACGACCGATGCCGCAGCGCTCGCCGACAAGGTGCGCCGGGCGCGGGGGCGCATGCACTGCGACTTCGCCTTCTACGTCGGCGCGACCCGCGAGAACATCGCCGACATTCCGGCGCTCGAGAAGCTCGAGGCCTCCGCTGGCATCAAGGTGTTCATGGGAGCCTCGACCGGCGACCTGCTGGTCGAGGATGAGGCCTCGCTCGACAAGATCATAGCCCGCACCTCGCGGCGGGCGGCATTCCATTCCGAGGACGAGGCGCGCCTGCGCGCCCGGGCTGGCCTGCGGGAGCACGGCAACCCGGCCACGCATCCCGTCTGGCGTGACCCGGAGGCCGCCATGATCGCAACGCAGCGCCTCGTGCGCCTGGCCGAGACGCACCGGCGGCGCGTCCACGTGCTGCACATCTCGACCGCCGACGAGATCGCCTGGTTGCGGGGGCACAAGGACTGGGCGACGTGCGAGGTGACGCCGCATCATCTGACCCTCGTTGCGCCGGACTGCTATGAGCGCCTCGGCACGTTCGCCCAGATGAACCCTCCCGTGCGCGACGATTCGCACCGCCAGGGCATCTGGGCCGGGATCGCGGACGGCACGGTGGACGTCATCGGCTCTGATCACGCGCCGCATACGGCTGAGGAGAAGCACCATCCGTACCCGGAGAGCCATTCGGGCATGACGGGCGTGCAGACGCTGGTGCCGCTGATGCTCGATCACGTCAACGCGGGCCGCCTGTCGCTCGCCCGGTTGGTCGATCTCACCAGCGCGGGCCCCCAGCGCATCTTCGGCATCCGGGGCAAGGGCCGCATCGCCATCGGCTACGATGCGGACCTCACCATCGTCGATCTCAGCCGCACCGAGACGATCACCAACGGCTGGATCCAGTCACGCTCGCAGTGGACCCCCTACGATGGCGTCAAGGTCAAGGGCTGGCCCGTCGGCACGTTCGTGCGCGGTCGTCGCGCGATGTGGCAAGGCGAGATCGAGGCTCAGGCGGGCGGCGAGCCGGTCCGCTTTCTTGAAGGTGTGCCCTGACACGCCTCGAGCGTCCGTTCAGCCCGCCGCTGCAATGATCGCTCTCGCCACCGGGTCGCTCGATCTTGCGACGCCGGCGAAGTCGCCTTGAGGGCCTGGCGCTCCCACTCGATCTCGTAGACCGTCCTTAAGCCGAGGCGAGCAGGATCGGCACCAAACGATCGCGGGTCCCGCGCTGTCAGCCCTTGCGCCCGCTGCTCTCGGCCTGCCTCAGGCTCGACGACACGACGACCTTGGCGCCGACGCTGACGCGGCTCGCCAAGTCGATGACATGGCCGTTGAGCATGCGAAAACAGCCCGACGACGACGCCCGCCCGATCGACCTGGCGTCATTGGTGCCGTGGATGCGATACAGTGTGTTGCCGAGGTAGAGCGCCTTGGCACCGAGGGGGTTGCGGAGCCCGCCGGTCATCTTCTCGGGAAGCTTCGGGTCGCGCTCGCGCATCTCGGCAGGCGGATGCCAGTCGGGCCAATCGGCGATGCGGCTGATCTTCTCCTCGCCGGTCCAGGTGAAGCCTTGCCGGCCGACAGAGATCGGATAGCGCAATGCGGTGCTCGGGCTTTCGATCAAAAGGAGTTGGCGGCCGGCCGTGTCGATGATGATGGTGCCGGGGGTGTGCCGGCTGCCGTAGGCGACGCGTTCCGGTGGGATGGGCGAGATCGCGGGCTTCGGACCACCATCAGCGAGCCGAGGCATCGGCTCCCCGTCATCGAAATCGCCACGCCTCCGAGGAGGTTCGGGCTCCAGGAACGACGTTGTTCCACGGCGGTAGGGCTGCCATCCCGGCGGCGGACCGTAATCACGGTAGCGCGGTGGCGGCGGGCCCCAATAGGGTTGATCATAGCCGTAGTAGCTGCGAGCCCTGGGCTCCCGGAAAATAGGGCCTTCCTCACTCCACCGCCAGCTCTGGGCCTCGGCCGAGCCGGTCACGAGCAGAAGTGACATGGCAGCCAGAATTACTTTTTGGATCATGATGTTTCGACTCCCTGCTCAGGCGATATAGGGATGCCGCTCAGCAATGGAAGAGGCAGCCTTTGACTTTCCTCCTTCGCCGGCCGAGCCTCTCGTTTGCCGGCGACAGGCAGCATTGTGCCCACAACTGTGGCACGGCAACGGTCTGTGGCGCCAGAATAGGAGATCACCATGATTGCCGAGGCTTCCCCCAACGAGCTTGCCGCCATCGAGACGGTGGTGTGGACATATCTCGACGGATTGCACGAGGGAGATACGATCAAGCTCGCCCAGGCGTTCCACGAGGTCAGCCATCTGTACTCGGCCGGCGCTGACGGAGTAGCCGATCTGCCACGGGCGAAATGGTTCGAGCTGGTAGCGAGCCGGCCGTCGGCGAAGGCGCAGGGTTTGCCCCGCTCCGATCGGATCGTCTCGATCGACCAGAGCGGGCCGGAGACGGCCTTCGTCAAGGTGGAGTGCGCCATCCCGCCCCGCTATTTCACCGACTACCTCTTGCTCCTGAAGACCGGGGGCAACTGGCGCATTGTCTCGAAGTCATTCCGAACCGTCATGCGGGACTGAGTCGCGATTAGCCGTTGGCGCACCCGGAGGGATGGAACGGCTGTGCAGGCGTCAGAACGCGTCGAGACGTCTGCCGTCGGCATCGACGACCGACGAGAACTTCTCCTTGAAGACGATCTCGTGCGGCGCCACCCGGAGCCGGCTTCCGGTCACGAAGTCGTGCAGGCGGCGCGGGGTCGCCGAGTGCACCGTAGATCGAAGAAAATCCTCGAGCTCGAAACAGAAGTCGGGCGAGTCTGAAAGAAATGCCTTGAAGGTGCCGCTGACGATGCCGGTCTTTTTCTGCAGCTCATAGGCCACTTGGCGACGGAACACTTTTGGCATGAGCACCGGTCCTGCATCGGCTCCTGGGTGTGCTGGACCATTGCGGCGATAGACGAGCCGGTCGTCGAAGGCCGAGGTATCGCTGCTGATGGCATCGAGCACGCGGCCTTTGCCGAAGCCGCGGCGCATGGCTTCGAGCAACGCTTCGATCTCGTCCTCGGTCATCGAGGAGTAGAACGTCGGGACGACCCACGCCTCCTCGGTCAGCCACAGGTTGATGTCGGTCTCGAATTGCCGTCCGATCCTGATGTTTCCGACCACCCGGCCGTAGGTATCGACGAGCTCGTAAGGGTGATCCACGAATGAGAGGACCTGGCACGGGACAGTCTGCGGATCGACGAGGCTCAAGCGATCTTTCAGCGCCAGCGTCGCCGACTCGGCCCAGTGCTGCCGGCGCGATGTCCTGTTCGCCTGGTTGAATGCTGCCCGCTGGCCGGGCGTCGCCGGGCTCGTGCGGGGGAGGGCCGCCGCCCTGTAATGCAGCTCGGGCGCGTCCACCCCCTGCAGCCGCACCGTAATCCTGCCATTCTCGATGACTAGGTCGTTGCTCTTGCCGACAACCCTGGCGCCGTCGAAGACGTGGGTCACGACGAAATTCTGTCCGTCGGCGGCGTAAATGAACGAGTCACCGGAGACGTTCACGTGGATTTTCGTTGTGTCCGCGTCGGATTCGCCCGTGGGCCAGAATTGATCGAGCGCGATCGTGCCCTCTACTTTGAGTATGCCCATTGCCAACCTCGCCTGGAATATGTCCGTGCCAGTCTAATCGACTGAGCGTCGCCCGCCAAGCCATGCAGCTCGACGGGCCGGAGGCGCGGCGGAATGGCAAACCCTATCGAGCGGTCCGCCTGGTCGAGCGCGAGCCCGCAGCCGAGGCCGTCTTGGCCGCCGGGGCATTGATCACAACGACCTTGGTGCCGATGCCGACGCGCTGTGCGAGGTCGACGACGTGGGCATTGTGCATCCGGAAGCAGCCAGAGGAGGCGGCCTGCCCGATCGAGCGCGCGTCGCTGGTGCCGTGGATGCGATAGAGCGAGCTCCCGAGATAGAGCGCCTTGGCGCCGAGCGGGTTTCTCAGTCCGCCCGTCATCCTGAGCGGCAGCTTCGGATCCCGCTCGCGCATCTCAGCCGGCGGGTGCCAGTCGGGCCAATTGGCGACCCGGCTTATCTTCTCGGTCCCGCTCCAGGTGAACCCTTCGCGACCCACCGAGACGGGGTAGGCCAGCGCGCGACCGCCGCCCTGGGTCAGGTATAGGCGGCGTGCGGCCGTGTCTATGACGATGGTGCCGGGCGACTGGCCGGTGTCGTAGGTCACGGTCGCCGGCGGCTTCGGGTCGATCTCAGGGCGCGGTCCACCATCGACGACGGCCCGAGCTCTGGGCTGGGCGGCCGCGGTCGGTGCCTCGTCATCGTCGTCGGGGTCGCCGGGCCGCGCCGCGAGTGCCGTTCTCACGGCCGAAGCCGGCACGGAGCCGGTGGTGGCTTTCGGCTTCGTCGCGGCCGGCGCCGGACGGCCGCGCTCGCCGTACAGGGTGAGCAGATCGGACTGGTGCCACGGCACCCAGCTCTGAGCCGACGCCGGCGCTGCTGTCGCCAACGCCAGTCCGGCCACAATCAGGAAACGCTGCATCGGTCTATTACCCTCCAACGACAAGCGAGAGAGGTACGGTGCGAGCGATCGGTGTCGCCAGTGCAGGTCGGCAACATGGTTACCGGGCCTCGGGGCAGCCTGTCGTTGACGCCCTATTTGCGCAGGTAATGCCAAGTCCCGTCCGCACCAATGCCGATGCGCCAGTAGTCGTAGATGCCGCTTGCGCGCATGCGCTCCAGCGCGTCTGGCGGCGCGAGGCTCCGCAGCTCGGCCTCGTCCGCCGGGGACAGGATCCTCAGATCCTTCTCGGCAAATCGCGGCCAGACAAAGACGCGGTTGTTCTCGTGGTCGGGGCCACGACGCACGACCGTCCAGCGCGCATCGAGAATGGCGGCGAGCGCGGCCAGCAGGTCCCGACCATCGGGCTCGTTGGCGAGGCGGCGCAGATTGTCGATAGGGTCGCCCGTCGCTGCGTCGCCGAGGGTCGGCTTGATCTCGTTGAGCTCGACCGCGTTGCGCAGCTCCTCCAGCCTGCCCGACCGTGCCGCCTCGAGGATCACCTCCCGCATCTCGGCAGCCGGTGGCGGCAACCCCAGGCCGCCCCGGTCGGCGGCGGCCTCCGCTGTCTGTGCCGGAGCGCCGGGTGGAGCCTGTGCAAGCCCCGGCAAGGCCGCATGGACAAGCCACGCGTTGGTCAGTAGCACTAGCGCCGGAATGGGCGTCGTCAGCCGGCGGCGCGACATCAGCGGGAGCCGGACGGTTGTCAGCGGGCGACATCGAGCACGGCCGGGATTGCCGAGGCGCCAGAGTAACGCCGAGAGCCATGGGGCTCCCGGCCGCCCGCATGACGCGCGTCGCGAGTGCGGGCGGCCGGAGCCGTGTCGCCTGATGGGCTTCATGCCGAATCCGCTCATCATCCCGGTTGGTCTCGTCATCGGCATCCTCATCGCACTGCCGACCGGGCCCATCAACCTGTTGGCGCTGCAGCGTGCTGCCGAGCGGGGTTTTTTCGGCGGGCTCGCTGCCGGCATCGGCATCATGCTGGGCGACGGGTTGATCGCGCTCGCGGCGGCCATGGGCGTCAATGCCGTCTCGGGGGCGCTACGTCTTTACCGGAGCGCCATCCAGATCATCGGCGGGCTGGCCCTGGTCGGAGCGGGGGCAAAGCTCTATTTCACGCGGACGTCGTTCGCGAGCGTTCACGATGCGGCCGGCACGACGCTGGCGGACTATGCCTGGGACATCCCGAAGCACCTGTTCCTGACCATCACCAATCCCGGTGCGGTTCTGAGCCTGATCGCCATTCTCGGCGGCGCCAGCACGTTCGTGGAGGTCGCGTCCCACGTCGATGCCATCGCGCTGACGCTCGCCGTGATGGGCGGCAGCTTCATCTATTGGCTGGTCGCCTCGCATCTCATCAACAGGGTGCGCCACCGTCTCGACGAGACGCGTATGGGCCACATCAACAAGGTCGCTGGCCTGCTGCTGATCGCCGTCGGCTGCGTGCTGATCGGCGAGATGGTCATCAAAGCCATGGGCTGGCGTGGCGCGTTCTGACGGCAGGCGAGGCCGTCATGCGATGATCTCGATCTCCTCGGAAATGTAGGTCTTGATCGCGCCGAGATAGAGCGCACCGTTGTCGGTGACCTGCTTCATCTCGGGGCTCGCCGCGACTTTCTGTTGGGTGGCGCGGTCGTCGTACCAGAGCTCCGCAATGGCATCGATCGCGCCTGCCACGCCGAGCGTCGGCACGTCGGGCCGCGTCGGCTCGGAGAGCGGGAATGACAAAGTGTATCGCCGCACACCGGGCACGCTGCGGACCATCGGGGCATGCTCCTCGAGCCAGACCTTGCGAAAGGCTGCTGCGGTCATCTCGGGCTTGCGCGTGAGCAGGGAGATGCTCTTGATCATGGATGGCTCCAGATGCGTAATGGATAGCATGTGGCCGGGTCGCCGAGCCGACATGCAGCTCATGTCCGAGCCTAGGCTTGGCCGCCAATGCCGGCAAGCAGCGCCCGCGGTGGCCATCGGCAAGACCGGACAGCTTGGCCTGCGCCGGTCCAGCATGTGAGGCTTGCGCCATGTATACGATCGTTGCCTTCGTCGAAGCCAAATCGGGCCGCAGCGCAGCGCTCCGGGCTGCGCTGCTGGACCTTGCCCGCATCAGTCGGGAGCGCGAGGCCGGCTGCCTCCAGCACGATGTCTCCGTCGACCCGCTGGAGCCGTCGAGCTTCCTCGTCTATGCGGTCTTCGAGGATCTCGCCGCCCATCAGGTCCACATCGACAGTCCGCACTACAAGGGCTTCATCGATATCGCGTCGTCCTGGATCGCATCTCGCCGCGTGCTGCCGTTCGAGCGCATCTCGGACCACGGACAGGCGTGAAGAGGGGACCGCGGCGGGACAATGTCATATAATGCTCGGTTTAGATGGCGATATGGTCTGTCAGTGGCAGCTCGGGGCTTGGCGATGACGGTCGGGATCGGTTGGCTCGGGCGGATCGCGTTAGCGGTCGCAGGCTCAGTGCTGCTTTCGGCGGCGGGGCCCCCTCCCCCGGAGCAGCGGGGCGCGCCACCGGAGCAGAAGCTCCTTCCTCCACAGCAGCGCGCGCTGCCAGCGGCGCTGGGGCGCCGGGTCGCGCTCGTCGTCGGCAACAGCGCCTATCAGCACACGGCCGCACTCGCGAACCCGAGGAATGATGCCAGCGACATGGCCGGCGCCCTCGAGCGCACCGGCTTCGAGGTGATCGTCGCGCTCGATGCCGGCAAGACCGATATGGACCGGGCGCTGCGGGCTTTCGCGGACAAGGTCGCCTCGGCGGATGTCGCACTCTTCTACTATGCGGGACACGGCCTCCAAGTCGGCAACCAGAATTTTCTCGTGCCTGTCGAGGCCCGGCTGGCGCGCGAGCGCGACCTCGAGTTCGAGGCGGTCAAGCTCGACTTCGTCCTGCGCCAGATGGAGATCGACCGGGACGGAAAAACCACCATCGTCATGCTCGACGCGTGCCGGGACAATCCGCTGACGCGGAACCTCGCGCGCTCGATGGGGACGCGCTCGACGGCCGTGGGACAAGGTCTTGCGCCTGCCGCGACCGGGGTTGGCACGTTCATCGCCTACTCGACGCAGCCTGGCAACGTGGCGCTCGACGGCGCCGGCCGCAACTCGCCGTTCACTGCCGCCCTGCTGTCGAACCTCGCGGTCACCGGCCGCAACCTCAACGCCACCATGATCGAGGTCCGGAAGGCCGTGATCGGGGCCACCAACGGCCGGCAGGTGCCCTGGGACCACTCGGCGCTGACCGGCGACTTCTACTTCGTGCCCGCAGCAGGGGCGGTCGCCGGCGGCGTCACGCCATCCGCGAAAGGCGACGACGTCGCGGCGCTGAGGGCGCGCCTCAAGGCCCTCGAGGAGGAGGCGGATCGCCGTCGCGAAGCGGCTGCGAGCGATCAGCGCGATGCGAAGCCTCCGACGTCATCGGAGATCATGCGGCTGGCTGAGGCCAGGGCCCGCCTCGCCGTGGCCGAGGACAAGGCGAAGGATCTGCAACTCAAGCTACTCGATGCGCGACGCGTCGAAGGCCAGGCCACCGATCCGGCAGAGCGCCAGCGCCTGCAGCAGGCCGCAATGCGCATCCAGATGGACATGACGCGCGCCTCGCTCGACGCGCGCCGGCTGAAGGACGAGATTGCGACGATGGCATCGCCCGCCCCCGGCACGGCACTGACGGCAAATGTCGAGACAGACCATCGACCCGCGCCAGGACTTCCGCCCGTGCAGCCGAAGGCCCGTGCGGCGCCGCTCGGCGAAGGTTTCGACGTTGCGGACAACGTCCGCATCGACGGCGATACGATCCGCTCGTTCCGCTCCCCGAGCCCCGCCGCCTGCCAGGAGGCTTGCGGCAAGGAGGCGGGCTGCGTCGCGTTCCGGCATAGGCGAAAGATCCCGGTGATGGGCCAGTGCCATCTGCTCTCTGTCGTCTCGTCCCGCCATGAGGACGCCGCCTGGAGGTCCGGAGCTCGACAGTAGGACAACCGGGGAGCCCCCATGGCCCTGCGCGCGATAGGGCGGTTGCAGCAGGAGCGCCACAGGCGCACGGCGTCCGGCCCGCGGCGCAGTCGGCACGTCGGCGCCCGACGGGACGTTGGCTTTCCGGCGTCTCCTGGGTCATAACGTTCCGGATGGCGATGTCCGCCGGTTGTCGCGGCACGAGCAACCGTGGCATAGAAAAAGTGGCGTTGCACGGTTCGGCTGTTGCAGCATAGGTGGCGCACTGCGTACATGACTGCGAGCGACGGTGTCTGTCGCCGTTGCGCGAAGGCCGCTGGGAGTGATGACGGATGCAGAGAGACGGGGCGATGAGACTGTCGGAGCTGACGACATTGCCCAACCTCATCACCCTCTATCGCGTGGTGGTTGCAGCTCCGATCGTGCTCTTGTTGGTGAGCGGCTCGCCGCATGCCCTCTGGGTGGCCTTCGTGCTGATGGTCGTCGCCGAGGTCTCCGATGCGGTGGACGGGTATGCGGCCCGACGCCTGCAGCAGGTCTCTGATATCGGCAAGATCCTCGACCCTCTTGCGGACAGCTTTTATCGCGTCTCCGTTTTTGCGGCCTTCGCCGCGAACGAGTGGATGCCGATCTGGATGTTGCTGGTGATGGTCTGGCGCGATATCGGCGTCGCTTACCTCCGCGTCATTGCCGAGCAGACGCGGGAGACGCTGGGGGCGCGTCAGAGTGGCAAGCTCAAGGCCGTGGCCCAGGGGGGAGCGCAGCTGCTCGTTGCGCTCGTCTATGCGGTGTCGGGCGCGGCGACGCCATCGTCGGGCGTCAGCTGGCTCTGGTTCGTGCTCCTTGCGGCGACGGCGATAACCGCCATATCCCTCATCGACTATGCTATGGATGTGCTGAGCCGCAGGCGACGGGCCTGAACGAGCGCTGCCGGCCGGAACGCTGCGACCGCGCATCGGCAGGCTGCCAAGAACACACTGGAGCAGGAGACCGGGGCGATGGGCCGGCAGGGAGCAAGGCCGGACGCACCCGCACTGTTGGCCGGAGCCCGTCTCCTGGCCGGACTGTTCCTCGTGGTCGCGCTGACATCGCGGCAAGCGTCAAGCCTGGCGGCCGCACTGTTCGTGATGGCAGCGCTCGAGGGGCTGACCTTATTGCACTGGAGTCTGGCACGGCAGGGGCCGCCGGGCAACGACGGGCTGGCCGAGCCGCTGTCGGGCAGCATCTATCGGTTGACAGTGAGCGCGGCATTCCTCGCCAACGGCTGGCTGCCGGCCTGGATGCTGATCGTGATCTTCGCCCGGGATCTGGTGGTGCCTTATCTCAGGGCCGCGGTTCGCCAACGGTCACAGGACCTGACAGCCGGACTTGGCGATCGTCTGGCGGCGGTTGCCCATGCCGTGGCCCAGCTCGGGGTGGTGGCGATGGCATTCGAGGACTGGGGGCCTGGTCTTGGTCCGCAGGGGCCCCTCGCCTTCACGCTGCTGGTTGTGGCGGTGGCCTTCTCAGCCTGGTCGCTGGTCGAGCATTTCGCCCGGTCGGCACAGATGCTGAAATCCTAGGAACGGTGGTGCCAGCCCCGCCGCCGGCTCTGGGCACACCTCGCAGGCAATGGGACCGGGCTCAGCCCTTGATTTTGGTACGTGATGGACACAATTGGCGGGTGAACGGCGGAGCCGCCTTCGTGTTCTCATCGACGTGCGAGGCAGGCTCGTCAGCCTGACGCGTCGCCTTGCCTCGCCCGGCGCGGTCGCTAGACTCGTCCCCGATCGACGCACCGAGACGCCGCCCGAGAGCCCTCAATGACCGACCGCCTTCGCATCGCGCTCGCCCAACTCAATCCAGTCGTGGGCGACATTGCCGGCAATATCGGCCGCCTTGAGCGCGCCCGCTCGGATGCTGCGGAGCAGGGGGCGGATCTCGTGCTGTTTCCCGAGCTCTTCGTCTGCGGGTATCCGCCCGAGGACCTCGTTCGCAAGCCGGCATTCGCAGCAGCCTGCAGGCTTGCCGTCGAGGGGCTTGCCCGGCGCATGGGTCCCGGGCCCGCGATCCTCGTCGGCACTGTGTGGCCCGAGGGCCGGCACGTCTACAATGCCATGGCGCTGCTCGACAACGGCGCCATCACGGGTGTGCGCTACAAGGTGGATCTGCCGAACTACGGCCCCTTCGACGAGAAGCGTGTTTTCGATGCCGGACCGCTGCCGGGTCCGCTCGCCTTCCGCGATGTCCGCCTCGGCGTGCCGATCTGCGAGGATATCTGGCAGGAGGAGGTCGTCGAGTGCCTGACCGAGTGCGGGGCCGAGATCCTGCTGGTGCCGAACGGCTCGCCGTTCGACTGGCGAAAGGTCGACGTGCGCCTCAACGTGGCGGTCGCCAGGGTCACTGAATCCGGCCTGCCGATGGCCTATGTCAATCAGGTCGGCGGTCAGGACGAGCTGGTATTCGACGGTGCCTCGTTTGTGCTCAACGGCGACGCCAGCCTCGCGCTCCAGCTTCCCGCCTGGGAGGAGGCGCTCGTGGTCACGGATTGGCAGCGCACCGAGCAGGGCTGGCGATGTGCTCCGGGACCGATGGCGCTGGTCGAGGAGGGCGACGCCGCCGCCTATCACGCGGCGGTGCTCTGTCTCCGGGACTATGTCGAGAAGAACGGCTTCCCGGGTGTTGTCCTGGGTCTCTCGGGTGGTGTCGATTCGGCGCTGGTGGCCGCCATGTCCGCCGATGCGCTGGGCCCCGAGCGCGTGCATGCCGTGATGATGCCCTATCGCTACACCTCCAGCGAGAGCCTGTCGGACGCCGCAGCCTGTGCCGATGCGCTCGCCATCCGCTACGACACGGTGCCTATCGCGCCCGCCGTGGAGGGCCTCTACAGCATGCTCGAGCCCATGTTCCGGGGCCGTCAGCGCGATCTCACCGAGGAGAACATCCAGAGCCGGGTGCGTGGCACCACGCTGATGGCGATCTCCAACAAGCTCGGCTCGATGCTGGTCACCACCGGCAACAAGAGCGAGATGTCGGTCGGCTACGCCACCATCTACGGCGACATGAACGGCGGCTTCAATCCGGTCAAGGATCTCTACAAGATGGAGGTCTATCGTCTCTGCCGATGGCGCAACGCCAACCAGCCCCGAGGTGGCAAGGGGCCTGCCGGCGTCGTAATTCCGGAGAGCATCATAGCCAAGGCCCCATCGGCGGAGCTGCGCGAGAACCAGAAGGACCAGGACTCGCTGCCGCCTTATGACGTGCTCGACGACATCCTGAATTGCCTCGTCGAGAACGAGATGCCGCTCGCCACCATCGTCGCCCGGGGACATGCGGTGGAGACGGTGAGGCGGGTAGAGCGCCTGCTCTACCTCGCCGAGTACAAGCGGCGGCAGGCTGCGCCGGGCGTCAAGATCTCGGCGCGCAGCTTCGGGCGCGACCGCCGCTATCCGATCACCAACAAGTTCCGCGAGGATCCGACCCGGAAGGTGCCGGACGACCTCGTCCCGTCGGTGCCACCGCTCGTGTTGCCGCGGGCCGATGGCGGCGACGTCTCCTAATGTGGCCCATCGCAATTGCCCGGAGAGGTTGCCGCAAAGTTGTCGGCAGTTGCGACCCGGGACACGAGCTTCGCTCGCCAGGTGTCCAGGGCCCTTTCTCCGGCGCCTCCCCCGAGATCCTTGAAAGCCGAGCATGTCCAAGCCATCGCCCGATCTGCCCTCCGTCGATGAGATCCTGCGCCAGCCGCTGGCATCGGCGGCCCTCGTCCAATACGGTCGCGGCGCCACCGTCGATGCCGTACGCAAGGCGCTCGACAGCTACCGCCGGTCGGTGCGGTCGGGCCTCGCCGAGGCGTTGCCCCGCACCTCGGTGGCGCTTGCCGTGGCGGCCGAGGCAGGCCGGCGTCTCGCTGCCGATGATGCGCCGAGGCTAAGGCGCGTGATCAACCTCACCGGCACAGTGCTCCACACCAACCTCGGGCGCGCCGTGCTCCCCGAAGCCGCGATCCAGGCGGCGATAACCGCCATGCGCCACCCGGCGGCGCTCGAGTTCGACCTCGCCAGCGGCGGGCGCGGCGAGCGCGACAACGCCATCCGTCCCTTGCTGACGGAGCTGACCGGCGCCGAGGACGCCATTGTCGTCAACAACAACGCGGCAGCCGTCATGCTGGTGCTCAACACACTCGGCGGCGGCAAGGAGACCATCGTCTCTCGCGGCGAGCTGATCGAGATCGGCGGCGCCTTCCGCATGCCCGACATCATGGCGCGGGCCGGCACGCGGCTGATCGAGGTGGGCACCACGAACCGCACGCATGCCAGGGACTACAAGGGCGCCATCGGCCCGGCGACAGGCCTCGTCATGAAGGTGCACACGTCCAACTATCTGATCCAGGGCTTCACTGCCGAGGTTGCTCCGGCGGAGCTGGCGTCCATGGCGCGCGAGGCCGGCGTGCCGTTCGTCGATGATCTCGGCTCTGGCACGCTGGTCGACCTGTCGCGCTGGGGCCTCAAGCGCGAGCGGACGGTGACGGACGCCATCCGCGACGGCGCCGATCTCGTCACCTTCTCCGGCGACAAGCTGCTGGGAGGGTCCCAGGCGGGGTTCATTGTCGGACGGCGCGATCTCGTCCAGGCCTGCCAGAAAAACCCCATGAAGCGGGCCATGCGCCTCGACAAGGTGCGCCTTGCCGCGCTCGAGGCGACGCTCCGCCTTTACCGCAATCCTGATCGGCTCGCCGACACACTGCCGACGCTGCGCCTGCTCACGCGCACGCCGGCCGAGCTCGCCGCTACCGCGGAGCGACTCGTGCCTCCGGTGGCGGCTGCGGTCGGCGAAGCTTTCGTCGTCGAGGTGCGGTCGTGCACGAGCCAGATCGGCTCGGGTGCCCTGCCGCTCGAGGCGATTGCGAGCATGGGTCTCGCGATCACGCCGGTCGAGCGGAAGAGCGCCGGCAGTCGGGTCGAGGCGCTGGCGGCGGCCTTCCGCGGCTTGGCGATCCCGGTCATCGGCCGCATCGACAAGGGCGCTCTGCTACTCGACCTGCGCTGCCTCGACGACGAGGCGGCCTTCGCGGCGGGGCTGGCAGGCTTGCACATGGGCTCCGCTTGAAAAAGGCATTGATACGAACGGCATTTCCAAAGAATAACGCTGGCATGTCTCTTTATTGCCGCAGTTTCGGCCGAGATTCCGAGTCGGGGAGGGACAAACCTAGGGGGACTAGGGATGTCCGAGATTGCGAAGCTTTGCATTACCAGTGCTCGTCTGCGTCCCGAGACGACCTTCAGTCATCCACGTGAGCTCGTCGCCGAGGTGCTTTTGACGCGTGGCCAGAAGTTGGCTGCGCTCGATCGTTGGCGAAGACATTTGTCGCTGAGCAAGAAGCCCGCCGCCGGCCTGTCGCGCTTTGCGGCCCTTGCAGCCATCGAGGACGCGAGGACGCTGCTCAGCCGCGTGTGATCTGCCACGTCTGGCACCCACTGTCGGACGGAGTCCCGCTCCTCTCCCTCGAGTCATCGGTTGCGGTGCCCGCTACGTCGGGCGCTTGCCGGTCGAGGGGAGCGGGCCGTGCGTACGCCGCTCGCCGTCGAAAGGGGACGGGATCCTTGATGGCCTACAAGTCGAGCTCCGGCTGGTCGTCGCGCTCCTCGCGCGCGGCCTGCTTGAAGCCGCGCTCCATCAGCGGCACCCGCGGCCGTTTGCCCGCGAATATCTCCTCGATTGTGATGATCTGGATTTTCGGCACCTTGCCGGTGGGGCCGTCATAGATGCCGGCGGCAGCAGCTTCTGTGATCATGGGACTCGTGGGCGGCTCCAGCGAGACGTAAACGCCGATCTTCGCGGGCTCCCGATCGACGACGGTATTGAGCTCGCGGATGTCTTTGACGCCGACGTTGCTGCCGCCTTTGACCTGAACAATGGCCTTCTCGGTCGTCCTCGCGCCCGAGCGGAAGAACATCAGCCCGTCGATGCCGCCATCGGCGCCTTTCTTGTCGGCGCGATAGGGCTGCGCATCGACTTTCGTCGTCGCCCAGATCTGGAACTGGTGCTTGTCGCGGCGTGCGAGATCGCGCGCGCCTTCGAGGTCCTTGGGTCGGCCGTGAACCTCGAACTGGATGCCTGCGAAAGCATCCTAGAGCCGCCGCTCGATCAGCGAGATCGCAAGATGCGTGATATCGATGCCGATCCACTGCCGGCCGAGCTTTTCCGCCGCGTGAATGGTGGTGCCGCAGCCGCAGAACGGGTCGAGCACCACGTCGCCGGGGTTGGACGACGCGGAGATGATGCGCTCGAGCAGGGCGACGGGTTTTTGGGTGGGGTAGCCGAGGCGTTCCGCTGCAACATTATTTAGTGGAGTTATGTGGGTGATAACATCTTGCGCCGCGATCCCCGGGCTTTCGCCGGGATAACCGCAGCGGGCGCACAATCCACCCTTGACGACGAGAACGCAAGGGGTACAACGTGACAGAAAAACGGGTGGGGCGACTCGTGCGGGTCAAGTCTTACACAGAGGCTTTGCGGCTTGCGAATGCGGCGGGGATGGACGCCGCCAACCGGCGCATGCGCAAGGCGGGACGGACCGCGTGGTCGGTCGCGGACCGGAACCATTGCTGCGAGGTCGTCGAGACGGTTCTCGTGTCGCTCGGCTACGACGTGCGAAGCTGGAACGCCATGGCCGGCGTGCCCCGCAACGAGCCGGAGGAGCCGCCGCCGCGCAAGAAGCCACGGCGCCGCGTGAAGCAAGCGGCGGCACCGGTGCAGCTCAGCTTCTCCTTTTGATTGCGCGAGCACGGGATTCCGCATGGACGGCACCCATTTCAGCTTCATGACCAAGGCGTTCGCCGACTCGCCCGAGGCGGTGGAGCAGCGGGTCAACGCCGAGATCGGCGGGCATGCACTGGCGGTTTGGCTGTCGGGTGCGCTGCGTGCCGGCGGCCTGGAGGCCGGCGAGCCCTGGGTCGAGGACCACGGCTGGGACTTCGACATCCAGGACGGGAAGCGGGTCTATCTTTGCGTCTGCACCATCGAGGACTCCGATTCCGACCATCGCGAAGGCCATGTGACCTTGGACCTGCGGAGGTCGTTGTCCGACCGCCTGCTCGGCCGCAACAGGCACCTGCCCGGCGATCCAGTCGTCGAGAAGGTCTGGCATTTGCTCTCGCAGGCGCGCGAGATCGAGCAGCTCGCGCGCGATTGAGCCCTGGCACCGTTGGCGCTACCGCCTTTCCGGTTGCATCCGGTTCGAGCGATGCCATATAGGCGCAGCCGGCCGCAGCCGGGACATGTGCTCAGACGAGGAGAGCAAGCCCGTGACACCGCCCAAGCTGCCCGACGATATCCACACCCCAGCCTATGTGCTCGACGTCGCGGCCTTGAAGCGGAACCTCGCGACCGTGGCGCGCATCCGCCGCGAGGCCGGCTGCAAGATCCTGCTCGCCAGCAAGGCCTGGGCCATGCCGGCCGCATTCCCGATGATGCGAGACCACCTGGACGGCACCACCGCCTCGGGCGAGTACGAGGCGCGTCTGGGTCGCGAGGAGTTCGGCAAGGAGGTGCACGTCTATGCGCCGGCCTACGCTCCCGGCGAGGTCGAGCGGCTGACCGCCATCGCCGAGCACATCTACTTCAACTCGCCCGAGCAGATCGCGCGCCTGGGGCCAATCGCCAAGGCGGCGGGGCGCAAGATCGGCATTCGCATCAACCCCGGCTTCTCGAACGCTACGCTCGGCGGCTCGCTCTATGATCCCTGTGCGCCTTGCTCCCGCTTCGGGACCACGCGCGAGGAGATCGACCGGCTGCCTTGGGACGACATCGACATCCTGCACGTGCATACGCTCTGCGAGAGCATGGACTACGGCTCGACGGGCCTCATCGAGCACGTCGGCCGTCACCTCGGCGGCTATGTACGGAAAGTCGCCGCCGTGAACTTCGGCGGCGGCCATTTCGTCAACAAGGAAGGCTACGACGTCGACAGGCTGATCGCCACCATCAAGGCGTTCCGCGCCGAGCACGGTGTCGAGGTCATCCTCGAGCCGGGCGCCGGCATCGTCGTCGACACGGGCTGGCTGGTCTCGACGGTGATCGGCCTCCATCACAACGTGAAGGACATCGCCATCCTCGATACGTCCGCGAGCTGCCACATGCCGGACGTGCTGGAGGTGCCCTACCGTCCCGGCGTCATCGGCTCGGCCAACCCCGGCGAGCTGCCGCACAACTACATTCTCGGCGGCAAGACCTGCATGACCGGTGACGTCATCGGCGAGTATTCCTTCGCGGAGCCGCTGAAGGTCGGCAGCCGCCTGATCTTCACGGACATGATGCAATACAGCTTCGTCAAGAACACCACGTTCAACGGCACGCCGAAGCCCGACCTCGCCATGCTCGACGAGGACAACACCTATCGTGTCGTGCGCCGCTTCGGCTACGAGGACTTCCGCCGCACGCTGGGCTGACCGGCGGGATGTCCGTTATCCGAGCCGCGCGCGCAGCTCACGCTTCAGAATCTTGCCGTTGGCGTTCCTCGGCAGCGGATCCGCCAGGAAGGTGATGGCCTCGGGCACCTTGTAGTCTGCGAGCGCCTGCGCGGCATGGACGCGGATCGCGTCGGCGTCGGCAAACCCGTCCCGGGCCGAGACGAAGGCATGCACGCGCTCGCCGAGCACCGGGCAAGGCCGAGCGACGACGGCCGCCTCGACGACCGAAGGATGCGCCGCGATCACGTTCTCGACCTCGACCGAGTAGACCTTGTAGCCGCCGCGGTTGACGAGGTCCTTGGCGCGGTCGAGCAGCGTCAGAAAGCCGTCGCCGTCGATCCGACCGATGTCGCCGGACCGCCAGTAGCCGGCGACGATGCTCTCGGCCGATGCCTCGGGATTACCCCAGTAGCCGGCGACCACGTTGGGCGCCTTCAGCCAGATCTCGCCGCTCTCGCCGGTTGGTGCCTCGCAGCCGTTCTCGTCCATCACGAGGATTTCGGCCGGTGGCGTCGCCATGCCTACGGCGGTCGCGCGGCGTGCCGTCTCCGATGGCGGCATCAGGACGACCGGGCCCGTCGTCTCGGTCGAGCCGTAGGCGTTGAAGAGCTGCAATCGAGGCAGGCGCTGCGCAAGCCGCTCGATCGTGACCGCCGGCATCGGCGCTCCGCCATAGCCGCCGATGCGCCATTTCGAGAGATCTGCCGTACCGAAGGCCGGGCTCAGCAGGCAGAGATTGTACATCGCCGGCACCATCACGGTGTGCGTCATGCGTTCCGCGGCGGCCAGCGCGAGGAAGGCGTCGGCCCGGAACTGGGGCATGACGACCAGTGTGCCTCCCGCGCGCAGCATGGCGGCGATGCCGGCCGTCAGGCCCGTGACGTGGCTCAGCGGCACCGTCGCAATCGATCGGTCGACGGGACCAAGGTCCATGCAGGCCTCGTAGATCATGGCCGCGTGCACGAGCCCGAGGTGGGTGATCATCGCGCCCTTCGGTCGCCCGGTCGTGCCCGACGTATAGAGGATGGCGGCGATGTCCTCCTCGCCGACCGGGCAAGGCTCGATCGCGGCTCCGCCGAGCAGATCCTCCCAGGCCAAAGCCCCCGCACCGTGCCGGGCACCACCGACCGTGACCCGCGTCGCCAGTGCCGGCGTGGCGAAAGCTGGTGGAATGGACGAGGCGAGCGTGGCGTCGTGGATGAGCGCGACCGCCCCGCAATCCGCCAGCACATAAGCGAGCTCTCGTGTCCCCTCGCGTACATTGAGCGGCACCGCGATGGCGCCGATGCGGACGATGGCCAGCAGCGCGATGACGAACTCGGCAGAGTTGGCGATGAGCAGGGCAACGCGGTCGCCCTTGCCGATGCCAAGCCGTGCGAGACCGCCAGCGGCCGAGCCGGCGATGGCGTCCAGACGGCGATAGTCGAGCCGCATGGTGCCGCAGACCAGTGCCTCGCCGCCGGGGTTGCGGCCCAATGCGTCGGCGAGAAGCGCATTGAAGCTCGCCGGCCGCACACCGAAGCAGCGCACGACCCGACCATCGAGATGGCGCTCGTGGCGCATCGCAGGAATGGTCCCGAGCCACGTCATGGGTCGCCTCCATGGCTGACGCGAAAAGCACAGTGGCCGCCCGGAGGCGGCCACGGCAGTTTCTCGAAGTCCTCTGGCTGCGCAAGCCCCGTCAGTCGAGCATGCCCCAGCGGCGCGGCAGCCAGAAGATGGTCTCCGGGAAGATCATCACCATCGCCAGCGCGAACAGCTGCAGCAGGATGAACGGGACGATGCCGCGATAGATGTGCATCATCGTCACCGACGGCGGCACAACCCCCTTCATGTAGAACAGCGCGAACCCGAACGGCGGCGTCAGGAACGCCGTCTGCAGGTTCACGGCGAGCAGGATCGCGAAGTAGAGCGGAATGAGCTTCGCTTCCTCGATGTAGCCGGGGAATGCCGACTTCGCGAGGATCGGCGTGAAGACCGGCAGCAGGATGAGGCAGATCTCGAGCCAGTCGAAGAAGAACCCCATGACGAACGCCATCGCCATCACGAAGATCAGCACCTCCCAGCCGGAGTCGATGCCGAAGTGCTTCAGGATCTCGATCACCACGTCGTCGCCGCCGAGCGCCCGGAACACGTATGAGAAGAGCGTCGCACCGAACAGGATGAAGAACACGACGCCGCACGTCATGGCCGAGTTCTCGGACATCTCCTTGATTGAGGCGAAGCTGAGCTTGCCGGCGCGCCAGGCGAGCAGGAGCGCGCCGAAGCAGCCCACGCCGCCGGCCTCGGTCGGCGTGGCCCAGCCGCCGAAGATCGAGCCCAGCACCAGGAAGATGAGGAATGCCGGCGGGGCGAACGTCACCACCACCATCTTCCACAGCTCTGCGGACGTCTGGGGGCCCTCATGCGCGCCGAGCGGCGGGGCGAGGCCCGGCTTGAGGAAGGCGAGGATAATGATGTAGACCACGTACACGCCCGACATGATCAGGCCGGGAATGATGGCGGCGGCGAACAGCGTGCCGACCGAGATCTGCATCAGGTCGCCCATGATCACGAGCATGATCGAGGGCGGGATGAGAATGCCGAGCGTGCCGGCGGCTGCGATCGAGCCGAGCGACAGCTCCTTGGAGTAGCCGCGCTCGATCATCACTGGCAGTGCGATCAGCGTCAGCATGACGACCGAGGCACCGACGATACCGGTCGTCGCTGCCATGATCGTGCCCAGCAGCACCACGGCCAACGCGAGGCCACCGGGGATGCGCCGGAACAGGATTTGCAGGCACTTCAGCAATTCCTCGGCGACTCCGCTTCGCTCGAGCACGGTGCCCATGAAGATGAACATCGGCACGGCGACGAGGGTCGCGTTCTCGACACCCTGGCCGTAGACGCGCGGCAGCAGGTTCGAGAACTGTACGACGTTGAAGATCCCGAACACCACACCCAGATATCCGAAAGCGATTCCGACGGCGCCGAGCACGAAGGCAACCGGATAGCCCACGAACATGATGAACGTGAGCACCAGGAACATGATGACGGCGAGATGATCGCCAATCCATTCGATCATGATGCGTCCCCTCTCAATGAGCCATCGTGGCCGGCGTCGGCATCGCCTCTTCGGCGAGGTCCGGCGGCCCGAACAGGAACACGATCCGTCGAATGGCAACCGACAGCACAGCCAGTCCAGCCGACACGAAGCTGAAGTAGAGGAAGCCTTTGGGGACCCACCGCCATGGCAGGCCGTTCGGAGCAGCGGACCCCTCGTTCTGGAGCAGTGCAGTCACGAAGAAGTTGTGGGCGTAGGGCAATGCGGTGAGGATGTAGGGAGCCGCGAAGATCAGGCAGCCCAGCAACTCGAGCTTTGCCTGGCTCCGAGGCGGGAGGTGGCCGGTGGCCACATCGATGCGGACATGCGTGTTGCGGATATAGGCGAAGCCGATCCACGTGAGGTAGACGATCGAATGCAGGTGCCACTCGAGCTCCTGCAGGCGTGTCGATCCCAAATCGACTCCAAGAATGTTGAGTTGGAAGCCGAATTTCCGGCTGATGACATCAAACACGATGACGATCACCAGGATCGGCAAGCCCCATGCGAAGAAGCGTGCGATTGCGCCCAGCACGGCATCGATCGCGTCGCTGAGACGCAATAAGCCCTTCATGATTTCTCCCTCTCTTTTCAGAGTGGCGCCGCGTGCCCGTGAACGGGCTACGAGTTTTGCATCGGCGCCTTCGCTTCCTCGAAGTACGGAAGGTGGTCGGGTGCCTTCCGCTTTTTGATCGTCTGGTCCTCCGTCTCCCCCTCTTGCTTAACCGTCGCTGCAGATCCCTGCTCGGTGCCTGAAACAGAACGGCCCGCATCGAGCGGGCCGCCAGTTCACGTCAGTTCTTCAGATAGGCATTGTCCCGCCAGACTTTGAAATCCGCGCGGAATGCCGTCAGCGAGTCCCAGGCCTTCTTGAAATCCGGGCTTTTCGCGCTCTGCTCGGCAGCAACCTCGTCCCACGCCTTGCGGAAGGCCTCGAGGAGCTCCTTGGACCAGTAGTGGACCGTGACGCCCTTTTCCTTGATCTGCTTCAGCGCCGCCGCATTGCGCGACTCGTCCGCCATGCTCTGGAGCATGGTCGACTCGCAGGCACCTTTCACGATCTCCTTCTGCGCCTCGGAGAACTCGGCCCACTTAGCTTCTGAAATCATGAGATGCGTGAAGGACGCCATCTGGTGCCAGCCAGGGAAGTAGTAGTGCTTGGCCACCTGATGGAAGCCGAGGTTGAGATCGAGCAGCGGCATCGAGAACTCGGTGGCGTCGATCGTCCCGAGCTGCAGCGCCTGGAAAATTTCACCGGCCTGGAGCAGCTGCGTCGATACGCCGAGCTTCTGCATCACATTCGCGCCAAGCCCGAAGAAACGCATCTTCAGGCCCTTCATGTCGTCGACAGTCTTGATCTCCTTGCGGAACCAGCCGGACGACTCCGGCGAGACGATGCCGCAGTTGAAGACGACGATCTTGTACCGCTTCGCAGTTTCCTGCATCAGCTTCTCGCCGCCGCCATGCTTCATCCAGCCGAGGAACTCGCTGACCTCGGGACCGAACGGCACGGTGGAGTAGAGTGCGAAAGCGATTTCCTTGCCGGTGAAGAAGCCGAGGCTCGACCAGGCGCTGTCGAGCGACCCGGCGCCGATCGCATCGAAATACTGGCTTGGCGGCACCAGGGCTCCCGGCTCGAAGAACTTGGCATCGATCGAGCCGCCCGACATCTTGCGAATTCGGTCGACCGTTGTGAGCTGACCCTCGCCGATGATGGGTAGCGTACCGGCGTAAGCGCCAGCCACCTGCAAGCGCACTTTCTTGTCCTGGGCTTCGGCCGAGCCGAATACGCTGAAGCACGTCGCTGCAGCGAGAAGCGCGCGGACTAGGGCCTTTCTCATGAGGTTCACTCTGCTCCGAGTTTGATAGGCGAAGGCAAGCCGAGGGGCAGCCTCGATCGTGCGAGGCCACCCCTCCTAAGTCATTATTTCATGTAGCCGTGCTCACGCCAGATGGCGTAGTCGGCACGGAACTTGGAATAGGACTCCCAGACCTTCTTGAAGTTCTCGCTCTTGGACGACTCTTCCTTGACGACCTCAAGCCACTTTTCCTCCAGAGCCTTGACAATCGCCGGATCCCACTTCTTGATCTGGACACCCTTCGATTGCAGCTCCTTCATGGCTGCCGCCTGCTTGGCATCGGCCTCGGCCACCTCCTGCAGCATCTGTGCCTTGCAGGCCAGCTCGACGACGTCCTTTTGCCAGGGCGAGAACTCATCCCACTTCTTCTTGGAGATGTAGAGCTGGCCGATAGAGGTTTGCTGGTGCCATCCGGGGAAGTAGTAGAACTTCGCCACCTGATGGAACCCGAGCGACAGGTCCATGGTCGGCATCGAGAACTCGGTGGCGTCGATCGTCCCGAGCTGGAGCGCCTGGAAGATTTCGCCTGCCTGGAGCAGCTGGGTCGCGACGCCCATCTTCTGCATGACGTTGGCGCCGAGGCCGAAGAAGCGCATCTTCAGGCCCTTGAAGTCGTCGGCTGTCTTGATCTCCTTGCGGAACCAGCCCGAGGCTTCGGGCGGGATGAGGCCGCAGTTGTGCGCGACGATCCCGTACTTCGCATGCAACTCCTGCATGATCTTGTTGCCGCCGCCGTACTCGAACCAACCGAAGAACTCGGAAGCGTCGGGACCGAACGGGACTGTGGTGAACATCGCGAAGGCGATGTCCTTGCCGGTGAAGTAGCCGGCGGCCGTGTAGGCCATGTCGAGCGAGCCGCTGCCGACGGCGTCGAAATACTGGCTGCCGGGCACGAGCGCACCGGGCTCGAAGAACTTGATGTCGATCGTGCCGTTGGACAGTCGCTTGATGTAGTCGACGGTGCGAAGCTCGGCGGCGCCCAGGATGAGCATGTTGCTCGGGAAGGCGCCGGCCATTTGCGCCCGGACTTTCTTTTCCTGGGCATCAGCCGGCTGAGCAACCACCAGAGATGCACAAGCCAACGCTGCCGCCGAGAGGGCGGCAAACCACTTTTTCATTCTTGTTCCTCCCACATTCTGCTGCGCGATTTTTGATCGCGCTGCGTGAGAGGCTAGCCGGGCTTTCGATGTGGCGCAATGGCCTTGCGCTCGTTGATTGCCCCGTGGCTGCACGAAGAAAATGCAGCCGCCGGGACGTCGCATCGTCCGGGCGGCCCAGGCAGACGGCGGGTTGCCGGCTCAACGTAGCGGGAAGCCGAGCGCGTTGATGGCCGCCTTGAGCTTATCGCGGCCGCTCAGCGATTTGATCGGACCGAGGCGGTTCAGCACGCGCTCTGTCCAGGTATACTGGCTCATCTCGTGAGCCTTCGAGAAGCGCGACAGCTCGGCGTCGTAGGCGGCACGATGCCGGTTGTCCTCCGATGCGACATAGCGCTCGCGGTAGAGGATCGCCTGCTGCGGCAGCCGCGGCTTGATCGAGCTCTCGGCGCCGGGCTTGGCGTAGCCGATGCAAAGGCCGAAAACGCACATTGCGCCTGGCGGGAGGCCGAGCAGCTTGGCGACGGTCTGCACGTCGTTGCGCATGGCGCCGATGTAGACCGTGGACAGACCCAACGACTCCGCAGCGACCACGGCGTTCTGCGCAGCAAGTGCCGCGTCGATGGCCGCGACGAGGAACGTCTCCAGATACGGCAATCCCTCCAGCGGCGTCTTTTCCGCCTGCCCCATGCGCTCATTGCGCGAGACGTCGGCCAGGAAGCACAGGAACAGCGGGCACTCGACGATGTGCTTCTGGTTGTTGGCGATCTTGGCGAACTCGGCCCGCGTCGCCGGGTCGTTGACGGCCACGACCGACCACGTCTGCAGGTTGGACGAGGTCGCAGCGGACTGGGCCGCCGCGATCAATGTCTCGAGCGTTCCCGCCGGCACCGGATCGCTCTTGAACCCGCGCACCGAGCGGTGCGTCAGGAGCGAGCCGATCACGTCGTTCCAGGGGCCAGCGGCAGGCGCTGCGGCTGCCCCATACCGCTCTGTGAGCAAAGCGGTCTTGGACGGCAGTATCGCTGGGGTGGCCATGTCGTTCATCAGTGTCTCCCTCGGGTAGATCTCGAATGGATGCCTTAATGTGAGGCGGCGTCTGTAGCCTCTGACTCTCGTGTTGCGTCGATCCGTTCCATGCGGCTCTCGAGATAGGCTGCCGAGCGCATCTCGATCAGGCGGCTGGCGGTGCGCTCGAACAGGAACGATTCGTCACCTGCCGGGTGCAGGTCGTCCGGCTCGGCCTCAGCCGAGGCAATCAGGCCGACGCGCGCGTCGTAGAGCGTATCGATCAGGTTGATGAACCGGCGGGCCGCAGCGCGCCGCTCCGGCACCAGCCGCGGGATGCCAGACAGGATGAGGGTATGGAAGCGATGCGCGATCGCCAGGTAGTCGAGCGACCCGAGCGGCCGGTCGCAGAGCTCGTCGAAGGTGAAGCGGGCGACCCCACGCGCTGCCTCGGGCACGCGCAGCGAGCGGCCTTTGACGTCGATCTCCGTGGGCCGGCCTTGAAGCAGCCCGGTGAGACGGGTGAAGGCCGAGCTCAGCGCCTTCTGCGCCGCGGCGTCCGCGGGCGTGAAATAGAGCCGCTGCCCCTCGAGCTTCTCGAGGCGGAAGTCCTTGGCCGAGACCAGCTCCATGACCTCCATGTTCTGCTCGATCAAGGCGATCGACGGGAGGAAGAGCTGCCGGTTGAGGCCGTTCTTGTAGAGGCCCGACGGCGGCACGTTGGATGTGGCGACCATCGCCACGTCGCGCTCGAACAGCCCCTTGAACAGCCGGCCGAGGATCATGGCGTCGGCGATGTCGGTGACGTGCAGCTCGTCGAAGCACAGCAGCCCCGCGCCCTGCGCGATCTCGGCCGCGACGACGGGAATCGGATCTCCCTCCACGCGCTTGCGGGCGGCTCCTATGCGGTCGTGGGTCTCGGCCATGAACTCGTGGAAGTGGAGCCGGCGCTTTGGGGTGAACCGGGTCGCCTCGAAGAACAGATCCATGAGCATCGTCTTGCCCCGGCCAACTTTGCCGTGAATGTAAAGTCCCCTCGGTGGTGGCACCTTTTTTCCCCCGAGCAACCCGCCGAGGCTCCAGCGCCGGCCGGATCGCCAGGCAGCCAGTGCGTCGCCGAGCGCACCCAGCCGCTCGGCTGCCGCCAGCTGTGCCGGATCGGCGTCCATCTCTCCGGCGGCGACGCGCGCCTTCAGGGTCTCGAGCGGGCCTTGCAGCATCGTGAGGGCATCCGGGGCGGAAGGGTGTGCGTTGACGTGCGGCGCACTGGGTCATCGCGGCGGGACGGGCGGATCGATCTTGTCGGCTAGCGGCGGCCGGTGCAACGGTCAAGCGTCGCCCCCGCGGCCTGGCAGCGCGCTTCGGGTGGCCATGCCGCAACAACGGCTCGGGCTTGCAGCCGATCCGATACGGAATTTCTGAAATCCATTCAATTGTAGTCCGTCACTGCATGGGTCGTGCGCTCCTCGTCGTCTTGTGCATTGCAACATCAGTGCTTAGGTGGCGATGGCGAGCCCGGACGGCGCCGAAGGCGGACCTGGCAAGCCTGACGGAAGGATAGATCGTGAGCATCTCTGCAACTGACGCCCCGGTATTCCGCAAGCTGTGGCCCAGTGAGGCCACGCGCTTCCGGGACCATCTGCTGCGGCTCGACAAGGACAGCCGGCGCCTGCGCTTCGCCCATGCCGTAGCCGACGCCTTCATCGAAGACTATGCTGCTCGCATGGGCGACATGGGGGGCATCGTCATCGGTGCCTTCATCGCCGGCGAGTTGCGTGCGGCCGGCGAGCTACGCAAGCTCGGCGACACCTGGGGGCGCGAGGCCGAGGCCGCCTTCTCCGTAGAGCCGCAGCACCAGGATCAGGGTCTCGGGGGCGAGCTGATGGGCCGCCTCATCCGCTGTGCCCGCAATCGCGGCGTGCAGCTCATCTACATGAGCTGCCTCGCCGAGAACGCCCGCATGCAGGCGCTCGCCCGCCATCACGAGGCGGTGCTTCGCATGGAGTATGGGGAGGTCGTGGGCGAGATCGTGCCCGACACGCCGGACTACTTCTCGTTGATGGCCGAGGCCGTGGAGGACCGTGTCGGCTACATGCTGGCCGTCCTCGACCTGTCGCAGCGCATGACGAAGGCAGCCTGACGGCGCAGGCTGCGTGCCGGCGTAGCTCAGCCGAAGATCCGATCGCCCTGCTGGTCGATGATCTGTCGCCCCTTCATGATCGCGAAGTCGGCCGCCTCCTCGAGCGAGCCGAACCTGTCGGCGCGAACGAACTTGTGCTGTCTGACGGCCCCGGCGACCTCCTTCGTGATGACGCCCGCGACCTGGAACTGTCCGGCCTCGGGATAGGGCGTGGCGGCGATGCGATAGCCGTTGTGCTCGATCTCACGAACGGGTTTGCCGGGGCCAGGGCTCTTGGCGCTGCCGCCACCGAGCAGGGATTTCCAGAAAGACATGGGGATCACCGTCGAGCGATAAGGTGGTGGCGACATCGAGAAGCGGCCCACGGAAAAGTCGCCGAGGGGCAAGGACAGCGCGAGCTTCCTGGTGTCCTCGATCATGCACAAGGCATAGCAGAGGGCCGCGGCGGATGCGACCCACTGGGTGCCGGCTGCGCGTCAGGTCGGGACGAGGGGGATCCTCGATGCGCGCCGGGCATGTCACCACGCCCGGCAGTCGCCGTCATGGCGACAGATGCAGCACGATCTCGCGCCGGTGCGGCCGCGTCCTATGCTCGAACAGATAGATGCCTTGCCATGTGCCGAGCAGCAGACGTGCGCCCGACACCGGGATCGACAGCGATACCGAGGTCAGGGCCGCCTTGATGTGCGCCGGCATGTCGTCTGGGCCCTCGGTGGTGTGCACGATCCAGCCCATGCTCGGATCGTCGGCGGGGGGCACAATCCGGTTGAAGAACGCGTCGAGGTCGCGCCGAACGTCCGGGTCGGCGTTCTCCTGGATCAGCAGCGAGCACGAGGTGTGTCGCACGAAGACGGTGAGCAGTCCGGAGGCGAGGCCACTCTCCGCAGCGGCCTTCTGCACGAAGGTGGCCGCTTCCCGCGTCAGCTCGTAGAGCCCCGGCCCCTGCGTCGCTATCGTGACCGTCGCCTGCGGCATGAGCCGTGCGCCTCTCTGAAACTGGGACCGGAGCGACCGGTGTGAGCAGCTTCCCTTATGCCGCCTCCGGTGTGAGACCGAGGTCGGCAAGCCGTACGGCCAGCGCCGTCATCAGCAGCGGAACGAGCACGTCACCAAGCGATAGCACACCGTTGCGGCAGGCACGACGCCGGAGCCACGCCGGAGCGACGCGAGCGCGACGCCTGGATCATCGCGCGCTGGGCTGCCAAGATCGATCGGTAACCGGGAGGCCATCATGAAAGCCAGAGCCGACATCCGCGACCATCGCACGCTGTCCGATGTCGATCGCGACTACATCGCGCGCGCCGAGCGGTTCGCCGCGCAATACATTGGGCCGAATGCCGCTGCGTGGGAGCGGGGGCGCCAGCCGGGATTGCCGCGCGAGGTCGTCGCGGCTTGGGCGGAAAGCGGCCTCCTCACTGCCTGCGTGCCCAGGGCCCACGGCGGCGGCGGTGCCTCGTTCCTGGCCAAGATCGGCATCGTCGAGGTGATCGCGCGCCAGTGCATCGTCTCCTCGTTCGCCCTGGTCAATCTGCTGAACGGTCCCCTCCGGCTCGTCCAGAACGGCACGGAGGAGCAGCGGGCGCGCTATCTGCCGGGCCTGGTGGCGGGCACGACGATCATCGCGCTCTGCCTGACCGAGCCGCAATCCGGCAGCGATTTCGCGGCGACGGCAACCCGCGCCGAGCGGGTCGATGGAGGCTGGAGGCTCACGGGCCGGAAGGCCTGGGTGACGCACGGAACGCTTGCCACCCTCGGCATCGTCTACGCCCAGACCGATCCGGCGCGCCGGGGCAAGGGCATCGCCTGCTTTCTCGTCGATCTTGCCGCGAAGGAATGCACCATGTCGGCGCCGTACGCGCTGGAAGCCGGCAGCGTGGCGGGCATTTGCGATCTGGCGCTCGAGGGCGTGCTCGTGTCCGATCGCGACGTTCTCATGCAGCCCGGCGAGGCGTTCGCGAAGGCGCTCGGCTCGATCAACGCGGCGCGCACGCACGTCGCCGCCATGTGCTGCGGCGTCGTCGGCGAGGCGCTGGCGATCGCCAACCAATATGCGCGCGAGCGAAAGGCGTTCGGCCAGCCGCTGATCGAGCACCAGGGCCTGCGCTGGAAGCTCGCCGACATCGCCAGCGATATCGAGGCCGCACGGCAGCTCACCTACCATGCGGCCGATCTGGTCGAGCAGGCGGGCGATGCCATGTCGGCTGCGGCCATCGCCAAGAAGATGGCGGTGGAGATGGCGGCGCGCACGCTGCCCGAGTGCATGGCCATCCTCGGCGCCAATGGGCTCAAGTCGGAATACCCGCTCGCCCGCCACATGCTTGCCGCCCGCATCGCCGCCTTTGCCGACGGCACCAACGAGATCCAGAAGGATCGGATCGGACGATTGATCGTGGAGGGGTGAGGGGAGCGGTAGGCGGGGCCGGGCCAGGCCGGGCGAGCCGCCCGCCTGACAGCGCGCCGCGATAGCACGAAGCGCTAGCTCCAAGGCTCAGGCGAGGTCGAGATCGGGCAGCCGCACGGCGAGCCCGGGGGCGAGGGTCGGTGTCAGCACGGCATCTGCGGCATGATTCGAGACGGCGGCATAGCCCTCCGCCGTCGGGGACCGATGCACCCGCGTTGCATGGGATGCAGCATCGATCACCCAGTACTCGCGCACGCCGAACGCGGCGTAGGTGCGCGCCTTGAGGCCGATGTCCTTCTCCCAGCTCGAAGCGGCGACCTCGACCACCAGCAGAGCGTCCGGACCGCGAAGATCGTAGGTCTTGATATGTGCCGGCCTCACGATCAGGTCGGGATCGGTGTAGGTCGCCTCGTCGAGATTGAGCTGGCGCTCGACGCTGACCCAGATATCGGCAGGCAGGCGCGGTGCCCAATAGCGAGCCAGCTCGTCGGCAACCACCTCGTGTCGGCGTCCCTTGGGCGACGTCGGCACGATCTCCCCGCCGAAGAGCTCGAACCGTTCGTCGGGATCGATGGCGCCGAGCTCGACGAGCCGCTGGAGCTCGGCTGTGGTCCAACGCCACCGCGGCACGCCTTCGGCGGCCTGGGTCGAGGGACGGGACTGGCGGAGAAGCTCGTTCATGGCGGGGAGGATAGCAAAGGGTGCGGCGGTGTGCGAGACGGCGGTCTCGCGGTGGGTGTCGCCAGACCAAGAGCGGAGTGGACGTGGCTGCACGCCCTCCACCGCTAGCCGGCTTTCAGAATGGCCAGTTCTTGAGGATGTACTCGATCGCACGGAACACCTTATCGCCGCCCGGCAATAGCGAGAACAGCTCCTCGAGGAGCGCCCTGTTGCGGGCGACGAATTCGACAACTTCGGGAATTTTGTTCAGTACCGATACCGCTATCGTTGTGCCGGCGGTGGCTTTCCAAGCCACGGAGACGGCCCCCTTGATGATAGCAAGACCCAGGTTGAGTGCCGAGCGCACGGTGAAGGCGCGGGCGCGCCGGGCCGATAGAGTGTTGCCGGCAGCATCGGATGCCGTTGCCTCGACGTCCTCGAGCTCCCCCGGTGCAACAATGCGCGAGTTCTCCTTGGCCGCGTCCAACAGCGCTTCGGCAGCCTTCAGCGCGCCAATTGCTTTCTCGTCCGTGATCAGCGGCTCGATGGTCTGCTCATGCGGGCGCAGGCCGCGCTCGCGACTGGTGATCCTCTCAAAAGTGCCGGACACCGTCGCGAGCGTTGCAGCCACGTCGGCGGGATAGGGCGCCGGGTCGGGATCGGGTTTCTTGCGCTCGGTCGCGTCGTGCTCGAAGAGATTGCGCAGGGTGTTGCCGCGCGCCCAGAAGATGTCGAGCGCCTCTGCGTCCCAGTCACCGTCGAGCGTCGTGCGGAAGCGCTCGCCATGATCCATCAGGTGCTTGAGCTGATTGGGGCGGCGCCGGCACAACTCGATCAAATGATCGACGCTCCACCGCAGCTCCTCGCGCAGATGTCGCTGCTGGTCGATCGGGGCGTCGGGTTCGGCGCTGACACGACGCAACGGGCCGTCGTCGCCACCCGCGAAATCGAAGCCTCCTGCCAGTGGTGGCGGCAGTTGCTTGATGATGATCTCGCCGTCGGTGCCGTTACCGTCAGGTCCATTTGGCTCTTCCAGGTATCCGGCGGGATAGTAGGGTGGCAGATTATTTTCCCGACGAAGGACGTTGAGGACGTCGACAGTTCGCTTGGGGTTCCCGAACCGGATGAGGCGGGCGAGCCTGGGATCCGCTACAGCAGCCGAGCGTGCAGCTGATAGACCATCGTACTCGTTGAGCATGGCTGCGTCTGCGAGTCCCGTGAATGTCGCGATCGGGGCGAGGTCGGCGACTCGCGTGCCGTCGAGCGAGAGGTGCTGCAGGGCGGCGAGGCCGGCGATCGGGGCGAGGTCGGCGACTCGCGTGCGGTCGAGCGAGAGGCGCTGCAGGGCGACGAGGCCGGCGATCGACGGCGGCAATCGCTCCAGCAAACGTAATTGAACACGTAATTCCGTCGCACGGCGAGCTTGCGCCTCTGCGATCGCGCGTTCGGCAGCGGCGAAAGCTTTCTCCGGTGTATCTGTATCGTCGCTGTCCGCAATCCGCACGACGACAGGGGCGTTCGCTCCCTCGGTATCGATTTTCCTGGACGGTGCCTGCTCTGCGTCGGCCATCAGCGCATCCTTTCATATCCTGTTCAGAATCGAATGCGTTGTGGTCGGAAGTGTGGCGTCCGGCGTGGCTGTGGTGGGAACGCGACGGGGCGCTCGCTGGCGCGAGAGGGGAATGCCGGCCGCCGGTGAAGGCCACATCGCTTCCGTAGGCTGCAGCAGCGCCTCGAGCTGCTCGCGCGTCAGCTCGACGTCCCGCAGGATCTTGGAGAGCAGTCCGGGACCGATGGTCTCTGTGCCGTGGACAGGAACCGTGGTCTTCCTGCCGTCGGCGTGTGCCAAGCGATGATGGCTTCCCTTGGTCCGCACCACCGTAAAGCCGGCCCGCTGCAAGGCGGAGATCAGCTCTCCGCCGGTCGGCCGCGCGGCCCGCGGATTCATGCGGCGACCGTTACCCGCTGAACGCCGACGAACTCGAGGGCAGGCACCGGATGGTCCTGGTCCTCGAGCACCAGCTCGATGGCCTCGCGGATGCGTGCCATCAGCTCATCCAGTGACCTGGCTTGTGTATGACAGCCGGGCAAGGCCGGGACAGAGGCCACGAAATACCCCTCCTGATCACGCTCCACGACGACCGTGAAGGCATGTTCTGTTCGAGGTATTCCGTCGGTTGCCCTGTCACTCGGCATGGTCGATCGTGAACTCAATTATCCAGGAAGCTCCGGAGCTTCCGGCTCCTTGACGGGTGCTTGAGCTTGCGGAGCGCCTTGGCCTCGATCTGGCGGATGCGCTCGCGGGTGACGGAGAACTGCTGGCCGACCTCCTCCAGCGTGTGGTCGGTGTTCATGCCGATGCCGAAGCGCATGCGCAGCACGCGCTCCTCACGCGGCGTGAGGGAGGCGAGGACGCGCGTCGTCGTCTCGCGAAGGTTCGACTGGATGGCGGCGTCGATCGGGAGGATGGCGTTCCGGTCCTCGATGAAGTCGCCGAGGTGTGAATCCTCCTCGTCGCCGATCGGCGTCTCGAGGCTGATCGGCTCCTTGGCGATCTTGAGCACCTTGCGCACCTTCTCGATCGGCATGGCCAGCTTCTCGGCCAGCTCCTCCGGCGTCGGCTCGCGGCCGATCTCGTGCAGCATCTGCCGGCTCGTGCGCACGATCTTGTTGATCGTCTCGATCATGTGCACGGGGATGCGGATGGTGCGCGCCTGATCGGCGATCGAGCGGGTGATCGCCTGGCGGATCCACCACGTGGCGTAGGTCGAGAACTTGTAGCCGCGGCGGTACTCGAACTTGTCGACCGCCTTCATCAGGCCGATGTTGCCCTCCTGGATGAGGTCCAGGAACTGCAGGCCGCGGTTGGTGTACTTCTTGGCGATGGAGATGACGAGGCGCAGGTTGGCCTCGACCATCTCCTTCTTCGCCTGCCGGGCTTCGCGCTCCCCCTTCTGCACCGCCTTCACGATGCGGCGGAACTCGGGGATCTCGAGGCCGGTCTCGGACGCGAGATTGTGGATGTTCTCGCGCAGCTGCTCGATGGCGGCACGCTCCGCCTTGACCAGCCGCTCCCAGCCCTTGACGCCGCACGTCGCCCGCCGGTCGAGCCATGTCTGGTCGAGCTCGTTGCCATAGTACTCGGCGATGAAGTCCGGCCGCGAGACGCCGTAGCTGTCGGCGAGCCGCATCAGCCGGCCCTCGAGGCCGACGAGGCGCTTGTTGATGGCGTAGAGCTGCTCGACGAGGCTCTCGATGCGGTTGTTGTTGAGCGACAGGCTCTTGACGTCGGCGATGATCTCGTCGCGGAGCTTCTCGTAGGCCTTCTGCTCGCGCCGGTTGGCCTGCTCGCCGGCCACCTGCTGCTCGAGCTTCTTGTCCTGCTGCTTCCTGAGCTTCTTGTAGGTGCCGGCGATGTTCTCGAACGTCTCGAGCACCTTCGGCTTGAGCTCGGCCTCCATGGCGGCGAGCGAGAGGGCGTTCACGTACTCGTCCTCGTCGTCCATCTCGCCTTCGGGCGCTGGCGCCTCGCCGTCGGCCTCGCCGTTCGGCGCGACGGGCATGGCGCCATTGGGCTCGGCCATCGGCGCCGCCTTCGCCTCGGGCCCCTCGTAGGTGGCCTCGAGGTCGATGATGTCGCGCAGGAGGATCTTTCCCTCCATCAGCTCGTCGCGCCAGATGATGATGGCCTGGAAGGTCAGCGGACTCTCGCAAAGGCCCGCAATCATCGCCTCGCGGCCGGCCTCGATGCGCTTGGCGATGGCGATCTCGCCCTCGCGCGACAGCAGCTCGACCGAGCCCATCTCGCGCAGATACATGCGCACGGGGTCGTCGGTACGCTCCGTCGGCTCGGCACGCACCTCGGCCTTGGCCGGGACGTTGTTGGCGACCAGCGCGCGGCCATCCTCCTCGTCCGGCTCCTCGTCGGGCGCGGCGGCCTCGTCGCTCTCCTCCTGCTCGACGACCGAGATGCCCATCTCGCTGAGCATCGCCATGGTGTCCTCGATCTGGTCGGGGGTCACCTCCTCTGACGGCAGCACCGCATTGAGCTCGTCATGGGTGACGTAGCCGCGCTGTTTGCCGAGCTTGAGCAGTCGCTTGACCGACTGGTCGGTCAGATCGAGGAGCGGGCTGTCCTTCTCGACCGTGTCGGTGGCGGCACCAGCCTGGTCCTCGGTTTTCTGCGCCATGTGCATCCTCGATGTGGGATCTATCTCAGGTATATCGTTCTGGCGGACGCATCCGTCCACCTGGCCGCGCCCGCGTCGGCAAAGCTCAAGTTGCGGATCGGCCGCTGATGTTCATGCCGGACGGGGCGCAGGGCGGTGAGCGAAACGACAGGATGAATGCGCGGCAAGCGCGCAGTACGACCGCCGAAGCTGGCGCGACGCTATCGTCATTCGGTCCCGTCCCAAGCCGCCCGGCTCCGCGCTGCTTGCGTAGAGCCCGGATGTCTATCCCCGCCTGCACACACGGTCCCGACACTGCGCCGCAGTTGCGGCGAATGTCGGATCAGCTTGCGACGCCTTCGAACCCTGGCTCTGTGCCGTCGGTCCTCATCAGCTCGGCCTGAATTTCGCAGATTCGGGCATACGCGTCATCGCTGCCCTCCTCGTGCCAAGCCTGCTCGGCAATCGCCAGCTCTCGCCGCAGCTCCGTCTTGCGATGGAGTGCGACGGCGTGATGCCAGCCCGTCTCGACGGCGGCCCGGTCTGCCTCTGGCTCGGCGAACTTGTCGCCTTTATGCGTGATCGCACGCTGGACGAGGGCAAGGACCGGAGCAAAGCCTTGAGCCGTGAGATGGGAAGCAAGCGTTTCCCTGTCAAGTAAATTCTCGTCCATCGTGGCCGAAAGCAGCGCGTCCCGAAGGCGTGCCAGCCCCGCCTCGGCAAAGGTCAGGGTGGAAATCGCCTCGGCGTGCTCCTCGATCAGCCAGGGGTGGTTGATCAGGGTCCGCATCAGCAGGGCCTCGCGTGGCGCCGTCTGCTGCGCCCGCGCCACGAGCTCGTTGCTGGCAACCGCCGGAGGCGGCGGCCGGCTCGTGCGCGAGCGAGGACCTTCCAGCACCGCCCGGTCGCGAATGCGCCAGTCGAGCTTGGTGTTGTCGCGGCGCCGGCCGATGGCGGAGGCGCTGCGGCGGCCGCCTGCCCCCGTCAGCGCGCGGACCTCCCGCCGGCTCCGCTCCCATAGCGTCTGCCGCAGCTCCGTTTCGTACTGGCCGCGTACGACAGGATCGCCGATGCGGCCGACCAGAGACTTCAGTCGAACTTCGAGCGCGGCGCGCTGATCCGGCGTGAGGCTGCCACTGTCGGCCAGCTCCTCCTTCTCCATCAGCACGTCGAACAACGGCCGCACATGGCTGGCGAGGACGGCTTCGAAAGCCTCGCGCCCCCGCGCCCGAACGAGATCGTCGGGGTCGAGCCCGTCGGGGAGGAAGGCGAAGCGCACGGTGAGGCCGGGCTTGAGGTGGGGCAACACCGTGTCCACGGCGCGATAGGCGGCCTTCTTGCCGGCGGCGTCGCCGTCGAAGCACAAGATCGGCTCGGGAGCCATCCGCCACAGCAGCTGGACCTGCGCCTCCGTCAGGGCCGTGCCGAGCGGTGCGACCGTCTCGCCGAAGCCTGCTTCTGCCAGGGCGATGACGTCCATGTAGCCCTCGACCGCGATGATCCGGCTACGCTCGAAGGCGAGCGGACGGGCACGCGCAGCATTGAAGAGCACCGCGCCCTTATGGAAGAGCGGCGTCTCGGGCGAGTTGAGGTACTTGGCCGGTGCGTCCTTGTCGAGTGCGCGACCGCCGAAGGCGATCGTGCGGCCCTTGGCGTCGGTGATCGGGAACATCACGCGATGCCGGAAGCGATCATAGGCGACCGGAATGTCCGGCCCGGAGATCAGCATGCCGGAGCGCGCCATCTCCTCGACCGAGAATCCCCTTCCGGCCAGCGCCTCCCGCAGCGAGCTGCGTCCCGCGGGGGCGTAGCCGATCCTGAATGCCGCGATCGTCTCGGATTTGAGGCCGCGTCTCGCGATATAGCGGCGCGCCTCGTCCCCACCCGGACCGGCGAGACTCGCCTCGAAGAAGGCGGTGGCAGCCTCCAGCAGGGCCGTCAGGCGCGAGAGCTGGTCCACCTTCTCTCTCTGGGCGGCAGACCGTGGCTCCGCCGCGGGCAATGGCAGCCCAGCCTCACCGGCCAGCCGCTCGACCGCCTCCATGAAGCTCAGGCCCTCGGTCTCCATCACGAACTTGAAGATGTCCCCGTGCGAGCCCGAGGCGAAGCAATGATAGAAGCCCTTCTGGTCGTTGACGAAGAAGGATGGCGTTCGCTCGGTCTTGAACGGGGAGAGTCCTCTCCACTCGCGACCGGCCTTCTTCAACTGCACCTTGCGTGCGACTACCTGGCTGACCGGCAGCCGGGCCCTGATCTCATCCAGGAGCTGTGGAGTAAACCGCATGCGCGGAAGCTAAGTGATTCTCGGAGTCACGGGTTGCGACACCGACCGGTGGCCGTTTCCCTCACCGCAATCCACAGGCACAGCACAGCGACTGATGCTCAGGCGCCGTAGTCCTCGCGATAGAAGCCGCGTGGCCCTGCCGCAAGGGCCCGGTAACCGCGTGTGCCGAGTGCCAGGAGAGCGGCAGCCTTCCCGACACCCTTGGCCGGAACCGGGTGCAGCCTGGCCGACCGCACCAGCGGACGCAACGCGTCTGACCACTCGCCGGCGGTCAGCAGGGCTTGGGCCTGTCTAAAAAGCGCACCGCTGAGCGACTGCTGGGCGATGCGTCGTTCAACCGCTTCGAGATCTTGGCTGATCAGCAGGCGATCGAAGATACGAGCCAGGTTTCCGATCGAGCGGACGGTGTCGCGCGCGGCACGGCTGGTCAGCGCCAGCCCGTCCGGCTCTGCCACCCGGCGTGCTCTGCACACGAGCTCAGGATTGAACAGCCAGGGACCCATCAGGGCGAGGCGCGTCAGGAGATCGAGATCCTCGTACATCCGCAGATCGGTGTCGAAGCCGCCGGCCGCCGTGACCCAGTCCCGTCGGCAAGCGACCGACATCAACGAGAGACCGCTGACCACGTGCCGCAGTGGACGCGCGATCGGCGTCGCGGTCCCGGCCGGAAGGGAGCCGAGGCCCCTGAGGGCCAGCAGGCGCTCCGCATATCCTGGGCCCTCGAGAAGCACATCCGCGACGTGCACGCCCGCCCCGCATCGGGGAACGTCCGTCTGCAACAACGCAAGTCGACCGGGCAACCAGACGTCGTCCGAATCGAGGAATGCCAGCCAATCGCCGGTGGCACGGGCGATGCCGGCATTGCGGGCGGAGCTGACGCCCGAGTTCCTCTGGTGCAACACGACGATGCGGTCGCCATACGACTGCAGGGTGGCGGCGGTACCATCCGTCGATCCGTCGTCGACGACGATGACCTCGTGCGGCGGTGCCGATTGACTGAGCACACTCTCGATCGCCTCGCCGACAGGGACGGCGCGATTGTAGGTGGGGATGACAACGGAGATCCTCATGCCGCGCTCGCTTTCGTTGGGGATCCAGGCAGCGGCCATCCCGCCCGGGCGAATGCGCGCCGGCCGAGTACGCCGATCCGTCCGTCCGCCCCGGTCTCCGTCAGGATGTGACGGAGGCTGGTGACGCCGAGCACCAGTGCCAGCGAGCCACCAATGCCCGCCTGAAGCAGGGCCGAGTGCTGCGACGCGGCGAGCGTCGCGGAGCCCGCTCCGGCGAACGTCGCGAGCATCGCCATCGAGCGATTGTTCAGGAAGAAGCCGTAGGTGATCGCCGCAGCCACCGTCTGCATCACGAGAAATGCCGCACAGGCGATAGCGAAGCCGATTCCCGTGGCAGCAATGCCGAAGTGTGGCAGGAGCAGCCACACCAGAACGAGGAAGATGCTCGTCCAGGCAACCTCGAGGGCCATGAACTGGACCGACCGGCCGCGTGCCATCGCCAGGAACGCGATCGGCCACCCCGCGATCTTCATCAGGTTGCCGAGCGCCTGCCATTCGACGATGCCGGCAGCCGGCGCGAAGGCCGGTGAATAGAGCAGCGTCACCAGCCATGGTGCCCCTGCCAGCATGATCAGGAGGATCGGCCCGCCGATGGCGAGACCCACCTGCAGCTGGTCGTTGACGAGGCGGCATGCCGCCGTGCGCTCGCCGATGAGGCCGGTCAGGCGCGGGAAGTAGTCGGCCGACATCGCGTTGAGCAGGAAACCGACGTAGACGACCGACATCGTCCAGGCCGCGTGGAAATGTCCCGCCGCCTCCAGGCCCGCCGACTGGATGACGAGCGAGCGGACGGCCAGCGGAACGAGCGCCAGCATCAGGTAGCTCAACATGAAGGCCGAGCCTTCGCCCACAAGGTCGCGCCAGTCGGCGAGGAGTCTGCTGCGATCCGATCCGATCCCGGCATCGCCTTCGCTGCGCGGCGGCGACGACGCCGCCGCCATCAGTGCAGCGATGGCGGGTTGAGCGAGAATCAGGACGATCAGGCCGGCGACGCCCCAGGTCAACACGGCCAGCAGCCCGAGAATGGTGCCGAGCGCACTCGAGGCGATGCCGACACGGGCGATGTCGGCCACTCGGCCAAGCCCTTGCAGGAGGGAGATCTGCAGGCCGGCCAGCAGGGAGACCGCGACGGCAGGCCCGAGCAGCCCCACCTGGAACGCGTAGTCGTCGCTACCGAGCACCCACCGCGAGATCGGCTCGCGCGCCAGCCAGAAGACGGCCATGCAGACGGCGCCGTGGATGGCACCAAGGAGCAGAAGGGCGCGTCGCAGGCGCGCGACGGCGCCGGGCTTTTCACGGTCGAGCGCCAGGCGCCGTGTGCCGCTGGTATCGGCGCCCATCGCGAACAGCGTCGTGGCCGTGCCAGCGATGCCGGATAGCGCTCCGAGGAGCCCCAGTCCCGCCGGTCCGACGAGCAGCGCCAGGGCCTTGACCCTCACTATTGCGATCAGCGTATTGGCGGCCGAGGACGAGCCGAGCAGCAGCGTCGATCTGACGAGGCTCTTGACGGACATCGGCTCGGCTACGATCGCGGGGTGAGCAGATAGTTGCAGTTGGTTGCATAACGCCGGTGGCTATCGGCGACCTCGTAGCCGAGGCGCTGGGCGAGGGCCAGGAACGTCGCGCGGTTGGCGTCGTCGACCTCGACGAAGAGCTTCGGCCGGTGGCGCTCCAGCGTGTGCTGGAGACCTGCCAGCACCTTCAGCTCCATGGCTTCCGTATCGATTTTGATCATGTCAATGCGGGGCTCGCCGGCTAGCGCCTCGTCGCCCGTCATGACGCGGCACGCGCGATCGCCGGGCGCACTGGCGCCGCCACCGACCGTGACCCGCGTGCTGCCGAGATCCTTGTGGCCCGGTGCCACGAGTTGGCCCACCGCCGACCGGTCGGACAGGCCGGCGAGGCGATGATCGACCTTTCCTGAAAGGCCGTTGAGCGCCAAGTTGATCTGCAGCAGGCGCGCGGCGGCCGGGTTTGGCTCGAACGCGATCACCTTGTCGACGCCGAGGAGCTTCAGGGCATAGACGGTATGGTTGCCGATGTTCGCTCCGACATCGACCAGCACGCCGCCCCGAAGGTGCCGGCCGATGAGACCCAGCTCCTCCTCCTCGTAGAAATGCCCCTTCAGGTGGTGGCCCTGGATATAGTCCCACTCGTCGTCGACGAAGAGCGCGATGTCTTGGCCGTGCTTGCGGAAGCGGGCCACTACGCCACGGGTGAGATCGGCGGTGCCGCCGCCGTTCTTGCGGATGACGTCGTAGCCGAGTGAGCCCGCGAGCTCCTTGACGGCCTTTTTCAGTGCTGCCACGCGATCCTCCTGAGGATGTAGCGACGCGCCGCCGGTCGCGCCTCGAGAGGGAGCGCCCTGGCGGTCGGTCCATGCCGAAGACTCCGGTTGGCGACGGTAGCGGCGGTCCGTTGCTGAATCGCAAACGGAGCGTCGAGCTTGCCTGCCTGTGACCGCGTCGCTAGTCGACCAGTCGCCTTACGAGGCGCTCCGCGGTCTGCCAGAGCGGCCACCTCGCACCCGCGCTCTCATCGACAGGAGCCATCGTGTAAGGGACGGCCGGATGATCGACCGGGACACGCTTGGTGTGGGCGACGACGTCGAGCGGCCCGATCGCCAGCCATCCGGCCAGCGCGATGCTGGCGACCGTGATGCCGACGCCGGTCGCCTGAGCGAGACGCTCGCGCATCGACTTGAACTGCGGCCCAGGGCGTGGCGATGCCGCCGTCTTGACCGATACCGGCTCGGCTTTGCTCGCTTCGCGCTGGCGGGCGGCGCCGACGTCCGCAAGGCGGATGACATTGGTCGCAGCCGGAGGAGCGTCTGGCGTGGCCACTGCCGAATGATCAAGCAGCGTCCGCGCCTCGACGATCTTGGCGCGGGCCTGCACGAGGGGGAGCGCCGCGATCTTTGCCGTGAGATGCGCGCGGAACCGGGCGCCGTCGAGCGCGTCCATCGACTCGCCGTTCGCCTCACGCTCGTCAAGCTGCGCGAGCGCGCGCAGGCAAGACGTATCGGCAAGCCGTGCATCGATCTCCGCGAGGATCTCGTCGATGCACATCTCGATATGCTGCACGCTACCCTCCAACATCCCGATTGGGCGACGATATTCGCGCCCGGTCTGGTCCGAGAGTAAGCCCGTATGGTCAAAAAATGGTTTCCGGTCGCCGGGTGCGTCCGCTCCCCGCGCCGGCGCACGTGGTTGCGTGCTCATGTGTGGCGAGCCATGGGAATGAGCATTCGAGCGCTGATTGTCGGCGCATTCGTCGCAACGGATTATTGGATGTATCGAGTAAGCCGCTTTCCATACGCACGGGGCGGGCGACGACCCGCCGGCCCGGGGTGCCCTCTCAACAAGCGGCTGAAGAGACGCGCGCGACAATTGCCTGGCCGGCAGCAATTCCCGCCGGCTTTCGATGCGCTCCAGGCGGCGACTGCGATAGTCCGGTCTGGAAAATCCGCCAACTTCGGCGCCAGGCGCCCGGCAAGAGTGCTGGGTTTTTCTTCCGTGCTCGGCGGCGATCGCGTCACCTTGTCCCGGCCGGCCAGGCCGGACCCGATCGGCCGCAAATCGAGGTGGCGCGGATCGCGCGCCGCAGGTGCAGGGCGCGCCGGTCGCGCTTGAATATCCTCGAGAAGCTATTGTCGGCGGTGGGGCTTGGCAGCTGCGCATTTCGGTAACCCGGCGAGCCGGTGCGCTCGCACGCGGGCTGCGGGGGGTGTGCTGCCAGGATGCCCACTGCCAATGCCTGCGGTTATGATGTGCGGGTGATTTCCGGGTTCTGGGAATTTTGTTATGGATTCGCAAACAAAGAATGCGCTATAGACCGCCGCTGATGGGCTTCCATGCCGTCAGAACTCCCATGATCATGAGGAAACAATGGCCAAGATCAACGGGCTGGACAAGATGTCCTATGCCGAGTTGCGTGAACTCCGTGACCGCGTGGACGAAGCGATGGTTGCAGCGCAGGCAGCCGAGAAGAAGGCCGTTCGCGAGGAAATCGAGGCGTTGGCCGCAAGGGCCGGCCTGACCATCGCCGAGGTATTGGGGGGGCGTGGCAGCACTGGAAAAGGCTCGACGAAAGGCACCAAGGTCGCCGTCAAATATCGCAACCCCAAGGATCCTTCTCAAACCTGGACGGGGCGCGGCCGCCAGCCGAACTGGCTCGTCGACGCGCAGAAGAAAGGTCAGAAGCTCGAGAGCTTCCTGGTCTGATCGCAGCTTCAGGGGCGACGTTCGAAGGGGGGCCGTATCGGCCCCTTTTTTCCAGGTGCCACTGCCGAGAGCGATCGGTCGAAAGCACCGGTAGGTCTATTTAATCTGCTTTCGCCAATCCGCCGTGCGGCGCCCAGCCAGTGCCGGCAATATAGCCCGCATCGCAGGGAATGGTTGCTCCGGTTATCGCCGACGACACCGGAGACAGAAGGAAATATATGACCTCTGCGATCTCTGCCGGCGCGATCATGCGTGCCTGGGGGACTGCGTCCGTAATTTCCTTGAAGCTGCCCTTGGCGCGGCGCGCGTCCAGGAACGGGGTGTCGGTCCAGCCCGGCGCGACGGCATTGACGCGCACTCCGTTCAGCGCCCATTCGACGGCGAGCGCCTGCGTCAGGTTGACGACGGCCGCCTTGCCCTCGCTGTAGCCGGTCACCGGACCGGGCCGGTAGGCGAGGACCGAGGCGATGTTGACGATCGAGCCGCGGCCCCGCTTCGCCATCTCGAGGCCAACGAGGCGGTTCGCGACGTAGGTCCAGCGAAGATGGCTGTCCACCACGGTCCAAAACGCATCGGCGGTGACTTTGGCGGCAGACCGGGCTTTTGGCGTGATGGCTGCAGAGGCCACCAGGCCGTTGAAGGGCGGCATTCTCGACGATAGGGTCGCGTGGGCCGAGCCGACGCTTTCCTCGCTCGATGCGTCGCAGGCGACCCAGTGCGCCCGAGACCCGAGCTCCGTCGCCAGCGCTGCGGCCCGAACCTCGTCCCGGTCCGCGATGCCAACGTGGCCGCCGCCGGCGACGACTCTCCTGGCGGTGGCCTCGCCGATCCCGGAAGCTCCTCCGGTGATGAGAACGGAAAGCGTGTCGGTGCTCATGCCTAGTCCCCTTGCGCTAGCGTGGTCATGCTCTCCGGCTCGTTCGGCACCTATGGCTGTGACGGACCTCGAGCGACCAGGCCCATTCCCCGCCTGGTGCGACCGGCGGTCGCCAACTCTTTTGCTCAGTCGAAAACGTAAGGCGCCATCGTTTCCTGCGCGGCCATGCGCCGCCGATGCCAGCGCTCTCCTCCACCGTAATAGGCTAGGCTGCCCGGCTTCGCCTTTCCGTCTCCGTTGTAGTAGGAGACACAGTCGCGCAACGGCGCTGAGAGAAGATCCATTTCCGCGCAGTGCTGGGCGTACTCGTCCTCGGCCTCCTGCGTCACATCGATCGTGCGGGCGCCTCGCGTTTTCATCGTCTCGAGCGCCCAGGCAATGTATTTTGCGTGCATTTCGGAGACGCGGGTGAAATTGAACTGGCCGCCGCCGCCTTGCGGGCCGTTCATGATGAAAAGATTCGGGAAGCCCTTCGAATGCATCCCGAGGAACGTCCGCGTGCCTTCCTCCTCCCACTTCTGCTTGAGCGTGCGACCGTCGCGACCGCGGATCATGTTGAACGAGCCCGTGCCCATCCATTCGAACCCCGTCGCGTAGATCAATACGTCGAGCGGATATTCCCTGCCCTCGTGTACGACGCCCCGCTCGTTGATCTGCCTGACGCCGGTCGGCGCTGTGTCTACGAGATGAACGTGCGGCAGGTTGAAAGTCGGCAGATATTCGTCGTGGAAGGTCGGGCGCTTGCAGCCATAAGGATAGTAGGGCTTCAGCGCGGCGGCCGTTTTTGGATCCTTGACGATTGCGTCCACGCGGCCGCGGATCTGCTCCATGATGCGGAAATTGGCGTTGAGCTGAGCGGCGATCATCTCCTTCGGCGAGAGCTGGCGCTCGTGCTGCTTGCGCTCCTTCAAGGCATCGACTCGGCCGGAAAGGAAGTCGTCGTTGGCCTGCAGCGCAGAGCGCCCGGCTGAGATCAGCGCATGCCGCTCGCGACGGTTGACCGCCCAGTGGGGCTCGTTCGGCCAGGTCGCATACTCATCGGCAGTCGTCGCCCGCTGGTCGCGCACGTCGATCGACGACGGAGTTCGCTGGAAGACGTAGAGCTCTTTCACGATCTTGGCGATTTCCGGAACGACCTGAACGGCCGTGGCGCCGGTGCCGATGATGCCGACGCGCTTGCCCGTCAGGTCGACATGATAATTCCAGCGCGAGGTATGGAATGCCTCGCCCCTGAACGTCTCCATGCCATCGATCCGCGCCAGCCGGGGGGTCGTCAGGATTCCGTTGGCGAGCACCACGAAGCGTGCCCGCATGGCGTCGCCTCGGTCCGTTCTGACGATCCAGCGGGCGCCGGCCTCGTCCCACTCGGTCTCCTTGACGGTGGTGTGGAACAGACAGCGCTCGTAGAAGCCGAAGCGTTCCGCCATGGCCTGGCAGTATTCGAGAATCTCGAAGCCGGACGCGAATTTCATTGCCGGGATGTGGCCCATCTCCTCGAGCAGCGGCAGGTAGCTGTAGCTCTCGACGTCGCAGGCAATGCCGGGATAGCGGTTCCAGTACCAGGTGCCGCCGACATCGCCGCCCTTCTCGCAGAACCGCACGTCGGTGAAGCCGGCCTGCATGAGGCGATACCAGAGCAACAGTGCGCCGAAGCCCGCGCCGATGACCAGGATCTCGCAATCGTCGTTCAGCGCGTCGCGTGGCACCGGCGGCTCGGAATAGACGTCCTCGAGGTATTTCGCGAACTCGCCGTCCATCGCCATGTAGTCGGCGGCGCCTTGGCGGGCCTCCTTGAACTCGCGGTAGCGGCGTTGCGCCTCGGCATTGAAGGCTGCGCCGGGCGGTGGCGGCGGAAGGCTGGTGAGCGTCTTGTCGGTGACGATGGAATAGCCCTTGCCGGCGATTCTCTCACTGGCCTTTGCCGCCCGCGTATTGAAAATTTTGCGGCCTGTGGAAGGATCGATCTGGATCGCGACGCTCATGTTCTTGGAAGCCCAGGATGACGATGACGTCCCAGTATGGGCTCAATCCACCGGGCACTTCAATGGCATCCCAGGCCTCGCGTCCCGGCCATCGTCTGCGGCCGAGCCGGGGCCCTCCGCCAAGTCCTCTCCGGCGAGTCCTGTGCGCCAGGACCACCACGCGCTCTGCGAGAAGCATGCTTCCCGCAAGTCCCTGGCGGCGATCGTCTCAGATCCCCCGGGAGCGAATGGACGCCCCGGGGCTCTTGCCGCTCACGACGGACTTCAACAGGTCGACGGCGGCATCAGGCGCCGTGAGCACCGGTGTCCGTATGGCGGCGCTGACCTCGGCGGCGGCCCGTGACGTCGAGAAGTGAGCGAGCATGATGGCGTCACAGTCGGCGAGCTCGGGAGCGCGGGCGGCCACGAGTTGATTGTGCCGCCCGGCGTCGCCTCGCCGCAATGCCTCCATGGCGCCATCCACGACAATGGTCCGCAGCGTTGCCTGCGCGCCCGTCTCCCGTACGAACTCTTCGAACTCCTCAGTCATCGTCGGCAGCGAGGGTGCGAACGTCGCAAGCATGCCGATCCTGCGGCCCTTGCCGATGGCCTCGCGGAACATGGCCTCGTTGGGCTTGAGCACCGGCACAGGCAGCTCCCGCGCCATGCGCTCGATCGCCGGCCCGAATGCTGAGCAGGTGACCAGAACGGCATTGGCGCCGATACGATGGGCGTAGCTCCCGAGCTCCAGAAAGCGCTCGAACATGCGGGGCGTGAGGTCGCGGTCCTTGGCGCGGTCGACGGACAGCGAATCGTCGAGCAGGTTGACGGTCTCGGCCTCCGGCCAGCGGCTCGCGAAGGCGCGCTGGATGGGCTCGACCGCCACGGGCGTGCCGTGCAGCAGGACGATGCGGGTCTTCATGGCCATTGCAGCTCTTTCTGGGGAGGGGGCCGATCAGTGGGCGGGGAGACGCGATACGAGGCCGCCGCCGGCATACGCCTCGGCGGCGGCCGGCGATGCCAGCAGGGCCATCAACGCGGCCGCCCCGTCGGGGTTGGCCGCATCGGCGAATACGGCGCCCTCGAACGTGGAGACCGTCTGTATCTCGGGTGGAAAGGGGCCGGCAATTTCGATGCCCGGCACCGACATCAGCTCGCTGACCTGCTGGATGGCGAGCTCCGCCTCGCCGTTCGCGACCTTCTCTGCGGTGAAGCCCATCGGAATGATGACCGCCCGCGCCGCGACCTCGGCGGCGATGCCGAGGCGATCGACGAGGCCCGCGAAATAAATGCCGCTGGCACCGGCCTTGGAGTAGGCGACGCCACGGGCGCCGACCATGGCTCGTTTGAAAGCCGCGACAGTCGAGATGTCCGGCTTCGGGCTCCCCTGCCGGACGCCGACGCCGAGGATAGAATCGGCGAGGGTGGTGCGCGTAGCTGGGCGCACGATCCCGGCGGAGCACAGCCTGTCCATCGAGTCGGCGATGGCGATGACGACATCGGCGCGCTGCCCCTCGCCGATCGACTTCATGATGGCGGCCGTCGGGCGCCAGTCGATGTCGAGTCGATAGCTGGTCTGTGCCTCGAACTTGGGTTTGAGCCAGCGATTGACGGCGACCTCGAGGGCGAGGCCGCTCATGACGGTGACGGTCGACGGGTCTGCCACGTGCACAATCCTCGCGCGAGTTGGTTGGGCGCCACCATAGCGTGATCCCGCAGCCGGTCCACCGCGTGATGTGCCTCCTGCGGTCGCCGTTGCATGACCAGGATGAACGACGGCCAGTCGGATGGCCGGCGTGGCCACAGCTCGCGCCTCACGAGCTCGCAGCGAGGGCCGGGAGACGCTTGACCGAGCTGATCCGACCGCCGGCACGCGCCGTTCTGTCGACGGCCGCCTTCAGCGGCTCGACGGCGACCACCATGTGATGGGCGTTGGCATGGAGCAGCATGACGCCGTCGACCATCACGGCGACGTGCCCAGGCCAGAAGACGAGATCGCCGCGCTCCAGGCCCTCGTGCCCGTCGGGCACCAGCACGCTCTCGCCGAGCGTCTTCTCCTGCATGTCGCTGTCCCGCGCGCAGGCGAGCCCCGCTGCCAGCAACGCGATTTGAATGAGTCCCGAGCAGTCGAGACCGGACCGGGTCCGGCCGCCCCAGAGATAGGGCGTGCCGATGAAGCGCTCCGCGACGTCGACGAAATCACGGGCATGGCGGCCATTGGGCGAAAGATGGCGCTCGATGACGAAGCCTCCGGTTGCCAGCTCGGCAAAGCGCTCGTCGGCGCGCGCAACCGCGATCTCGGCGCCCATTGGCAGGGCCAGCAGCGGCGGCGCCTTGATGTCCGCTGACGGGTAGACGAACGTGGCAAGTGCCTGGACACGGTGCGTGGCCTCGACAATTTGCGACGACAAGGCCGCGGCCGGGACATAGCCCACGTACCTGTCACGCTCGAGCTGGACCCAAGCCCAGTGGACATCACGGTCGAGAACACGGACCCGCTCGCCGTGAAGGGCCTCGGTGTCGAGCGGCGCCATTGCCGCCGGCGATCGGCGCAGAGGGGCCTGCCCGACGACGACTTGGGCGGCCTCGCCCACCACGTAGCGCGGCGCCTCGACGACACCACGCAACTCGTCGGCGGCGAGGTCGTCGCGCCAGGCGTTGATACGGGCGTCCGGCTTGCTGGTCGTCATCTCGATCATCCGGTGTTGCGTGCGGGATAGCTCTGACGCAGCACCTCGAGCACGGCACGAGCCGCCTGAGGCTCGCCGCCCTTGGGGCCGAGCGGCTTCGGCTGAGGGCGCCAGCCGTAGATGTCGAAATGGACGAAACGGCGGGCGCGCGTCACGAAGCGTTTGAGAAAGATTGCCCCAACGATGGAGCCCGCGAACCCGCCCTCCGACACGTTGTTCATGTCCGCCACCGGGCTGTCGAGCCAGCCGTCATAAGGCGTGGCGAGAGGCATGCGCCAGAGTGGGTCCGCGATGCTCTCGCCAGCCGCCGCCAGGCTGGCGGCAAGTGGCGTGTCACTGGTGTAGAACGGCACGATCTCAGGTCCGAGTGCGACGCGGGCGGCGCCGGTCAGCGTGGCGAACGTGTAGAGGTGCTCCGGCGCCTCCTCGTCGGCAAGGGTGAGGGCATCGGCGAGGACGAGGCGACCCTCCGCGTCCGTATTGCCGATCTCGACCGTGCGGCCGGCCCGGCTCGTGATCACGTCGCCGGGGCGAAACGCGTTGCCAGCGACGCTGTTCTCGGCCATCGGAAGCAGCACGCGCAGCCGCACGTCGAGCCGCAGCGCCAGGATCATGTGGGCCAGCGCCAGGGCCGCCGCGGCGCCACCCATGTCCTTCTTCATCAGCAGCATGGCACTCGACGGCTTGATGTCGAGGCCGCCCGTGTCGAAGCAGATCCCCTTGCCGACAATGGTGACTTTCGGTGCATCAGGGCGACCGGCGCGGATGTCGACCAGGCGCGGCAGCCTGGGGCTCGCCCGGCCGACGGCGTGGATCAGCGGAAAATTGGCCGTTCTCAGGTCGTCTCCGACGATCGAGTTGACCTCGGCGCGGTGCTCGACGGCGAGCGACCGGGCAGCGGCCTCGAGCTCCGCAGGCCCCATGTCGTTCGACGGCGTGTTGATCAGGTCGCGGCCGAGGGCGACCGCCGCCGCGCGGGCCAACACGGCGTCGCGCGCAATCGCGGCCGGCATCAGGAGCCGCGGCTGCGGGTCGGACCTGCCGGACTTGTAGTTGCGAAAGCGATAGGCGCCGAGACCCCAGGCGAGTGCAGCGAGCCCCATGTCGCCGAACTCACCGGCCAGATGCCAGTCGCCCGCCGGAAGGACCGAGGGCAGCAACCCGACCAGGATCTCGGCCGGCTCGTAAGGGGGGCGATCCGCCGGCTCACCGAGGCCCAGCACGGCTCCGCCGAGACCGCCGTCCGCTGCAGGCACCAGGGCATGCCGTCGCGCCGTGGCCTTGAACCCGATCGCCTCGAGCCAGCCGCGCTCGCGGGAACCCAGGCCGGCAGGGCCAGCACCTGTTGCCAGATCGGACGGCCGCACCAGCCAGATCGGTCGGGATGGTCCCGACGCGCCGGCCGGCACGTAGGCGGCGTCGGTCAGCCGGGATGAAGATCGGATGTCGGTCATGGAAAGTCCGCTGGCAACGTGAAGACGCTCGGGGCGTCGCTCTGCGCTTAGCGTGACCCGGCAGCCGAATGAAGCGATTAAGTGTCCCACCGTGGCTCACTGATTAAAGCTTTGTTGACCTGTGTCCTCGAAACTGCGTGCAGGGATGTGATCGATTCGTGCGGCCCGAGCCGCGCGTCATGGAGCTGGCGATGAGCGACGGTACTCTCGGCGTTTCGGCATTTCGACGTGACGTCCGACCAGGGCGCCCGGCTGCACGGATCGCGGTGCTTACGGCAGCCCTCCTACTGGGTGCCTGCGCCAATGGCGGCGACATCGAGCTGGGCCTCAACTCAGACAAGCCCCAGGCGGTCGACATCGCCACCGCGAGTGCAGGTTCTTCGAGCCAGGCCGAGCTGGAGAAAGCCACCAGCTATTGGGCCGAGAAGCACGCCAAGAACCCGCGGGATGGCAAAGCGGCGATCGCCTACGCCAAAAACCTGAAGGCCCTGGGCCGCAAGGCCCAGGCGCTTGCCACTCTCCAGGCGAGCTACATGTTCAACGGCGACAACCGCGAGTTCCTTTCGGAATACGGGCGTCTCGCGCTCGAGAACGGTCAGGTCTCGACGGCCGGTGAGCTGCTATCGCGCGCGGATGATCCTGCCAAGCCCGATTGGCGTGTGACCTCGGCGCGCGGCACCGTTCTCGCCAAGCAGGGGCAATACAAAGAGGCCATCGAGTATTTCCAACGCGCCCTGTCACTCGCACCGGGGCAGCCTTCGGTGCTCAACAATCTGGCAATGGCCTATACGATGGATGGGCAGGCCGCGCGCGGTGAGGAGCTGTTGCGTCAAGCGGCGCAGACCGGGACGAACGATCCACGTGTGGCGCAGAATCTCGCTCTGGTGCTGGACCTGCAAGGCAAAGGCAAGGATGCGCCCAATTCCGTTGCCGCCGCGCAGGCGCCGCTCGTACGCGAGGCCACGGCCGCACCTGCTCAGGTGCTGAAGGCCAGCGCCCCGGCGCAAGCCTGGGCACCGCTCACAAGCGCCAAGGCCGGCGCCGGGCCGGCCCGCCCGCAGGGCGCAGCCGCCAAGCCCATGGAGCCCGACGATGTCATCCGGGCGGCGATCGAATCCGAGCGGACGAAGCCCCGCCAGGTCAACTGAACCAAGATGGCATGAGAACGGCACGGACCGGAGTCCGTGCCGCGCCTCTCGGTCATCCGCTTAGGAGCCGCAGAGCCGCCGGAACTCGCTCTGCGTCCAGGCCGAGCTCGAGGTCCACCCACGAGAGCACTCGGCTGCCGTCGGCGTCTGCGAGCTGCCGCTCGCCGCGTTCGGCCCGGTGCTCGGGACGCCGCCACCCTGGCTGCCACTGCCCGCGCCCGTGCCCGCACTGCCGCCTGCGCCGTCGGCTGCGCTGCCGGCGCCACCACCGGCGCCACCGCCTGCACCGCCACCGCCCGCGCCACCACCGGCCTGCGCCCAGGCTGCGCCCGAGCCGACGGTCAGCGCGAGTAGGAAGATTATCGTCTGCTTACGCATAGTCACTCTCCTGCCTTCGCTTCGAGGTGGAAGGTCAACGCGGCCTCCAAGACGAAGTTCCAGAAGCTGTTGCTGCGATGCGGCTTTGCGCTCGCCACACGTGGCATGCCCGACGCAAAGGCCGTCGGCTCCCCGGTCGGAGGCTCAATCCTCAGGTCGCGGCTGGCTGCTGCCATGCAACTCGGGCGGCGGAAGCTGCCGGAAGGTCCATCGGCACAGCCGCAGATGAGCGACAATGTCCGTGGCGATGCTGCGCAGGGCCTCGATCCGCCTGCGGTCCTTGACCACAACGCCGGCCTTCGCCAGTGCGTAGCCAATATCGAAGGCCAGGGCGTCGTCGGTGCGGAGACGGGGCTCGTTGTCGGGCGTCATGATGGAATCACTAGAACATATAGAGAACAATTGCACAATACCCTTAGTTCTCTCGCCCCGCTGCTGCTGATGCGCGAACTCCCGGCCGTAGCGGTCTGCTTTGATCCCGGGTAGATCGTCGCGCCTTGCTTTTCAGCGATCAGCCGCAGCGTCGCGCCCCCGTTCGGTCCGGATCGCCTCGATCAGCAATTTCATGTTCTGGTTGTTGGCGCGAAAAAAAAGATCCAGGACCACCCCGACGAAGGGCAGCAGGCCGAGGAGGACATCGACGCCGACATTGCTCAGCATCCGGCGCAACAGCTTGCTGTCGGCGCCGAGACGCCGTGCCTGCGCGACGAGGTGCAAGCTCACGCCCGCCATGACCAGATCGCCGACGACGGGGATCATGCCGACGATCGGATCGATGCCGAACCGGATGTTTGTCCAGGGGACACGAAAGCGGTCGTCGAGCCAGCTCGACCTGCGCTCCATTTCGGCGAGAATGCTTACGAACTCGCGGTCGACGAGGTCGTCCGCCTGAGGAAACGAGAAGCGTCGCAGCATCGCTACCGCACCGCCCGGCCATTGTGGCGGCGCCCGTCCGCTCGTCCGGCATGCCCGGCGGATCTCATCGCGCAGCCTCTCCCTCGCCGACGATGATGAACGGGGCCCACATCGACGGTGGCAGGCCGGCATCGATCATCGCGATCATGGTGCGCCGGAATGCTTCTGCACGCCCGATCCGCGGCTCTCGTGATAGCGCTGCGAACGTCTCTGTTGTGAGCCAGACCGTCGCCTCGGAGTTGACGGCCCAGTGCGAGACGAGCAGCGCGCGCGCACCGGCGAAGAAGAAGGCGCGAGCCAGACCCGACAACGCCTCGGCGCCGACATCGGCACCGGCCGCCGTATTGCAGGCCGACAGCACCACCCAATCGGCCTTCAGTCTGAGAGCCGCGACCTCCGAGGCCGTCAGCAGGCCATCATCGGCCTCAGACGGGCGGATCGGCGGCGTCAGCACGAGCGCCGGCTCGGCCAAGCCCGACAGCTCGCCGGCGACCAGTCCATGGGTGGCAAAGTGGATGACGCGATAGCGGTCGAGGGGCGTCCGCCGCACCCGCGTCTCCGTGGCGTCGTGGCCGAGCAGCAGTGCATCGGCCGGTGCCTTGAGCGCGCCCGCGATGGCCTTCAGCTCGGCAGCGGTTTCCGGCAGCGGGGTCAGCTCGCGGAGTGCGCGGAGATCGGCGACGCCGTTGCGGTAGATCGCGGCGAGGGCGGTCTGGCCGATCCGCGCCGAGCGCGACTGGCCGGGCGGGCCGGTCAGCGACGGATCTCCAATGCCGAGGAACGGCTCGGCTGCGGAGAGATGTGCGCCGACGCGTCGAAGCGCCGCCAGCGACGGCACGGAGGGCAGCACGCTGGTCGCGTGGCGCCGCGCCAGCCACGGCGCCTCCCGCAAAGCCTCTGCCGGAGACGAGCCTGTCCGAACCGGACCGGTGACCAGCGCCTGGAACGGCAGGCTCGTCAACGGCCCTGTCGGAACGAGAACGAGGCTCGGCTTGTCCCGGATGATGTGGTCGACGGGGCCGAGCAGCAGCCGGTACAAGGCCGCGGCGCGCTCGATGTCGAAGCTCGGTCGCTGGCCGCTGGCCGGATCGGGCGCCGCCAGCGGATCTAGTCCGTGGCGCAACGCCGAGACGTGGGCGGCGAGCGCGGCGCTGCCGGCATCTATTCTTGCCCATTCCACCCGCTCGCCCGTGACGGCCCAGACGAAGCTCTCGGTTGGGCCGACAAGCAGCGTGACGAGCGCCTCCGTGGGACCAAGCAGTGCTTGCGTCGCTTTGACGGACAGCGGCTCGGGCTCGGTGAGCGCCACGTAGTCGGGAAACCGGGCGAGGATGGCGTTGCGCTCCGCGGTGGCCACCTGCTCGAGCCGCGTCTGCTCGTCGATGCGTGCCTTACGGGCGGCCTGGAACTCGGCATGACCCGGCAGCCGCGCCTCAGCCGCCTCCATCTCGCGGTGCATCGCCATGATGGCGCCAGCGTCCTTCGAGGCGACCGCCGAGAGCTGGCCGAGCTCTTTCGTAATGACGCCGCGCTCTGCTTCGGCTTTCTCGCAACCGGCCTTTCTCTGTCCAGGTGGGCAGCGGGCCAGATGCTCCTGCAACTGCGCCACCAGCTCGGTCTGGCGCTTCACGGTCGGTGCATTGTCCCGGCCTTGCGCGATGCTGGCCGCACGGAAGCGCTCGAGCAGGCCGGAGTACGTGGCATCCTTGCGCTGCACCTCGCTCCAGCGGGTCAGCTCGCGCATGTCCTCCTGATGAAGTGCGAGCACCCGTTCGACGGCATCCTGTTGACGGCGCACGCGGCGTCCAAGGTCGGTGTCGCCCGCGGCGAGCCGGGCGGACATGCGCTGCAGCGCGGACGCGGCCGACGTGGTCCAGGCACGCTGGCTTGCAGCGAAGCTCTCGTCGACCAGAGCCGACGCACCGCCGCCGACGCGTGAGACGCGCCATGCCGCCTCGACGAGCCCGGAGAATGCCGACACTTGGCGGCGGATCTCGTTGTCCATCACATGGGCGGCCACCGTCTGCGTCTCGCGCTTGCCGGTCAGAAGGCGGACGGCCTCGCGGTAGGCAGCCAGCGCGGCCTGCGGCTGACCGCGTGCCAGGCTCACCGCACCGAGGCCGGCATGGGTGCTGGCGTTGTAGGAATGGCCGGCGCCGACGAGACCGGAGCGGATGGCGAGCACGTGGCGGAGCAGCGGCTCGGCCTCGGCGGAGCGACGCGCGGCAACCAGGATCTCGGCGAGCTTTTCCATCCCCTGCGTGATGGCAGCACTGTCCTTGCCGTAGACGGCCTCTCCGACGCGGATATTCTCGCGGAACGCCCGCTCGGCGACATCCAGGCGCCCCGCCTGCTCGGCGACGAGGCCCAGGCCGTAGGCCTGGATCGCCACCTGCTCGTGATCCGGGCCGAGCTCGGCGCGGGCGGCTGCGAGCGTACGCTCGGCCGCAGCGACGGCCTCGGGCCATTGGCGGCGGCGGAAGAGCTCCGCAGCGTCCTCCTGCAGATGCTTCAAGGCGGGTGACGGCGGGCGGGACGCTGCCTTGGTCTGGGCGGCAACGGGCAGCGGAGGCGCGAGGAGGACGACCAATGCCGACGCCGCAATGCTGGCCGCAAGCGTCAGGCCCTGCCTCGTCTTGGCATCGATCGACCACATGCCGGAAAAGCTCCCACCGTCTTTCATTGCGCGCGCCGCAGCCGGCTACTTGCCCGCTGCCGATGTACAGCCGGTGGTCACATCGCCGGCTCGGGCCGCGGGCTTGCCGTTGATGAAGACATTGCTCGAGCCGCCTACGACGATGCCACCGCAGCCGGTGGTGTCACCGACGGTCGCGGCGGGCCGTCCGCCGATGAACACATTGGAGGATCCCTTGGTGACGGCGCTGCCCTCGCTCGTGCGATCGCCGGAGCGCGCGGCGGCGGCTCCACCCACTGTGACGCCACCGGCGCCTTCCGTCACGACGCCGGGGATGCCGGGCGGTGGGCTTGGCGAAACGGCGGACTGGGCGCGCGCGGCGGGGGATGACATGACCAGCACAAGCGCGAGGACTGTGGCACTCGTCGACGTGGACATCGAACCCCTACTCCCGGCAAGAGCCGGCAGCTCACAGCCGGCAGAACGACACTACCCGAAGCATTCGAGTGGGTGCAGCCTCGCTCTCGAAGTCGAGCGAAATTTGGGCGTCGCCTGATGTCCAGCCGGTTGTCGCGGCCTAACCTCGCAAAGCGCCGACGATCGCGGCGCAACCGATGCCGATCAGGAGGGCGAGTGCCGCTGACCGGAAGTGGCGCTGGCCGCCGCGCGCGAAGAACCGACTGCCGGTCCACGTGGCACCAAGGTAGACCGGGGCAAGGAGAAGCGAGAGGCCCAAGGTCTGCGGCGTGAACAGTCCGAAGCTCCATTGCGAGACGGCACCGAGGAGCGAGATGGCCGCCATGAGGCCGAGGACGCTGGCCCTCTGCCGACGTGGCTCGCCGCCCCGCGCCATGGCGACGGCAACGACGGGCGGGCCACCGATGCCGGCTGCACCTTGCAACATCCCGCCGATGCCGCCTGCCAGGTAAGGCACCCAGACCGGAGCTGCCATGCGCGGCGACAGACCGTATCGGGTCGCGAGCGCCATCAGCACGACAACGATGCCGATCACGCCGGTCATCAGGCGCGGATCGACGACCGTCAGAAGCAGCGAGCCGATGGGCGCGCCGACCGCAACGGTGACCGTCGCCGGCGCCACGAGCTTGCGGTCGCCGTGGCGCACCGCTTCCGGCATCAATTGCAGCACCGGGGGCAGGCCGACGAGCCCGGCGATGGCCACCGCCATTTTCGGCCCGAGGGCCAGGCTCAACGCCGGCACCAGCACCAGCGCGCCGCCGAAGCCAACGAAGCCTCGCATGAATCCGCCGACGCAGGCGGCCACGACGACCAGCGCCAGCCATCCAGCATGGATCGCAAGGCCGGCGATCTCGATCACGCGGTGTGGCTCCCCCAGTTATTGTCGCGAAATGCGAGCTCAGGCATTGAGATAGTTGAGCGGACAGCCCGCCCCGTCCCAGTCGAGCGCGACGAGACGGCCCGACATGGAGAGCGTGAGGTAGGCCGTTCGCAGCCCCGGTCCGCCGAAGCAGATGTTGGTCACGTACGGGTCGCCGGGTATGGCGATGTGCCGGTAGACGCCCGACGGCGATATGACCGTGATGCCGGGATTGAACAGCGTCGCCACGCAGACGTTGCCTGCCGCGTCGACGGCGAGCGAGTCGAAGAGATTATAGCCGCCGACGCCTGCCAGCATTCGCCCGCCGGACGGTGACGGCCAGGGCAGCTTCTTCACCTCGCCCGGTGCGACGATGTCGTAGGCCCAGACACGGCCGGTCTGCGTCTCGGCCACGTAGAGCACCTTGCCGTCGGGCGACAGGCCGCAGCCGTTGGGTGTCGTCAAGGGAAAAGCGACCTCTCTAATGGAGCTGCCGTCGGCCTTGGCGTAGTAGACGCAGCCGCGATCCCAATCGCGATCGCGCACCTTGCCGAGATCGGTGAAGTAGAAGCCGCCGTGACGGTCGAAGACGAGGTCGTTCGGGCCATTCAGCTTGTGGTTGGGTCCCTTCGTGTAGAGCACGTCGACCCTGCCGGTCTTGAGGTCGACCCGCTCGATGCGACCGCCCGTGTAGTCGCGAGCCTGCATATGCGGCCGGATGCCGTCGGGACCCTCGACCCACTCGAAGCCGCCGTTGTTGGTGATGTAGCAGGCGCCGTCGGGGCCGATCGCCGCGCCGTTGGGGCCGCCGCCGGGCGTGGCAACGACGCGCGTGGAGCCGTCGGGCTCGATGCGGGTCAGGGTGCCACGCGCGATCTCGACGAGGAGCACGCCACCATCAGGCAGGGCGATCGGACCTTCAGGGAAGCGCAGTCCGCGGGCAATCTCGCGAATTTCGGGCATGGCGGTGCTCCTCGGGCAGGGGATGCGTCAGCTCGAGGTTAGCCGCCGGCCGGCGTGCCGTCACTCGCGATCGCTGTCGTCGAACAGAGGCAGCTCCGGTGTCGAGGACCGCGACGGAGCCGCGACGCCGAGGTGCCGGAAAGCCTTCAGCGTGACGATGCGGCCGCGCGGCGTGCGACCGATGAAGCCCTGCTGGAGAAGATAGGGCTCGACGATCTCCTCGAGCGCGTCGCGGGGCTCCGAGAGAGCGGCCGCAATGGTCTCGATGCCGACCGGCCCACCGTCGTAATTGCGCACGATGCACGACAGGTAGCGATGGTCGAGCGCGTCAAGGCCTTCCGCATCGACCTCGAGCATGCGTAGCGCCTTGTCGGCGACGGCGGCGTCGATGATCCTCGCACCGCCGACCGAGGCGAAGTCGCGCACGCGCCTCAGCAGCCTTCCAGCGATGCGGGGCGTGCCGCGCGAGCGACGCGCGATCTCCATGGCGCCGTCCTTGGCCATCGGTGCCCCGAGCACGCGGGCGCCACGGGAGACGATCAGCTCAAGCTCGTCGTGGGTATAGAAATTGAGGCGGACCGGAATGCCGAATCGATCGCGCAACGGGTTGGTGAGTAGGCCAGCTCGGGTGGTCGCACCCACGAGCGTGAATTTGGCGAGGTCGATCTTGACCGAGCGAGCGGCCGGACCCTCGCCGATGATCAGGTCGAGCTGGAAGTCCTCCATGGCCGGGTAGAGGATCTCCTCCACCGCCGGATTGAGGCGGTGGATCTCATCGATGAAGAGGACGTCGCGCTCCTCGAGATTGGTGAGCAGCGCTGCCAGATCGCCGGCCTTCGCGATGACGGGGCCCGATGTCGAGCGAAACCCGACGCCCATTTCCTTGGCCATGATCTGGGCCAGCGTCGTCTTGCCGAGGCCGGGTGGGCCGGCGAACAGCACGTGATCGAGCGCGTCGCCCCGTGACTTGGCGGCTTGAATGAACACCTTGAGATTGGCGCGCGCCTGCTCCTGGCCAACGAAGTCGTCGAGCGACTGGGGCCGGATCGTGGCCTCGAAGGCATCGGCCTCCTTGCGCTCGCCGGTCAATAGACGCTCGCCTGTCATGGCGCCCCGGCCTCCGATTCGCCGCTATCCTGGTTCCTGCTTGCCGGACGCAGCGCCGATTGACAACCCCGCGCCACGCTTCCGGCTCGCCGTCCCATGCCGGGGGCGGTGCGGGTCGTTCCGGTTTCGGCCGTTGCCCGGACCGGGGGAATCAAAGCGGCTCGGCGGTGGAGCACAAATGTGTTCACAGACGGTTCATGCGCTTTGTCGCAGTTCTATGCTAACCGCCTACCCGCCGGACACCGCGCGGTTGCGGCGAACGCAAGGCACCCAAGGGGAGACCATCATGAAATTGAAGGCAATTGCGCTGGGCGTCGCGCTTGCGCTGGTGGCGGCCTTGCCGGCTGCCGCGCAACGTGGCGGCGGCTGGGAGCTGCTCGGCGAGGAGCGTGTCGGCATCGGTGCCGACCGCGACGTGATCCGGCTCAGCAACGACGAGAATTTCTATCGGAACAAGTCCTATCGGCGCCTGCGGTTCGTCGCCGAGGGTGGCGAGGTGCGGATGCGGTCGATCCGTCTCGTCTACCTGAACGGGCACGCGGAGGAATTCGGTTTCGAGCAGAACCTGGCGCCAGGCCAGGAGATCGACATGGACCTGCGCGGCGAGCGCAGCTATCTCCGCCAGATCGAGATGAACTACAAGGCCAAGTTCGGCCTGTCGATCGGCGGTGGGGGGCTGCGCATAGCGCAGCCGACCATCAAGGTATTTGGCGAGAACGTGCGTGGTGGCGTGCAACCGCCGCCCCGGCCGACGCCGCCGCCGCCCGCCGCCAGCGGTGTGCAATGGGACACGCTCGGGCGCGAGCGTTTCGATCGTCGTGACGAGCGGGTCGAGTTCCGCATCGGTCGCGACAAGGGGCGCTACGAGGTGATCCGCTTTCAGCTGGCCGGCAGCAGTGTGACGATCCGCGACGTTAACGTGCGTTTTGCCAACGGCACGAACCAGACGTTCCGTCTCAACCAGGACCTGTCGCATGAGGAGGTCACGCGTACGCTCGACCTCGAGGGCGAGGCCCGGACCATCGAGCGTGTGATCGTCAACCTGGATCCCAAGCGGCGGCCCGGATCAGAGATCCTCGGGCTCGCCGGTGGAGTCCGCAGTGGCCCCGGCCGGCCCGGGCGTGGCGATCTCGTTCCCCTCGGTCAGGCGGACGTCGGTTTCCGCGTCGATCGGGATGTGATCCGTGTCGGCCAGTCGGAGGATTGGTTCCGCAACCGTGGCTTCGACAAGCTGCACTTCATAGCCGAGAACAACGACGTCCACATGATGAGCGTCCGCATCGTTTATCTCAATGGACATGCGGAGGACTACGCGGTTGACCGGCTCATCCGGGCCGGCGGCGACCTGATCCTCGATCTGCGCGGGCGGCGCAGCTACATCCGCGAGATCGAGATGGTGTATCGCAAGCGCGAAGGCTTCGGCGGGCGGGCGCTCGTGAGGGTGCTCGGCGAGCCGCCCCGCTGATCGGGCGGCTCGAGGCTGAGGGAAACATGTGAGGGCGAAGCTCATTGCTCCGCCCTTTTTCATGGCCTGCGCCGCAGCGGGGGTATCAGCTCGAGAGGCGAAGGCTGTTGATCTCGCTGGCGATGGCGCGGAAGGCGTCGCGGAGAGTGTCGGCATCGTTGGCGTCGTAGAATTTGGAGGCGGCGCTGGCACAGCCCCTCAGGTCGCCTTTCACCGAGGCAGGAACCTGGAAGCCGATGGTGTAGACGACGATGCCCTTGTCCTTCATGGCGCCACAGGTGTCTCCGGCGAAGCGCTTCGACTGGGCGGCCGTCGGACCCGTGTCGCCGCGGCTGACGCCGCCGACGGTATTGTAGATGCCGTCGGTCATCAGGATCACGTACTTCTCGGTGCCGCTGCGATAGTTGGCGGGCGCCGTGCCACCCCAGACCGTCGCCCAGCTCGGGGAAACCAGGTACCAGGCCCATGCCGCGCCGAGATGGCCGGCAGTCGAGCCGCCCGTGCGCCAGCTGTTGACCTCGTTGCGCAGCATGCTCTTGTCGTCGGAGAGAGCCACGACCTCGGCATTTCCGGGGCAAGCCGAGGCGCCAGGGAGATCAGCGCGGACCTTCAGGGCGGCGGCGCCGGTCGGAGCGACGTCCGAATTCTGCAGGGAGAGGTCGCGCCGCTCGTAGACGCAGCCGCTGGCGCCGGCGCGGCCATTGCTGGCGGCGGCGGCATAGCGGCCGGCGTTGACGCCCGCTGCGAACGGCGCGAGGCCGACGCGGACGTTGTTGGTCGAGCCGTTGTCGGGCATCAGGATATCGAGCAGGCCATCGGGACCAGCCACCGCATCCTTCAGCGCGTCGATCTTGGTGCAGGGCTGGCACATGGAGCCGGTGACGTCGAGCTGCAGACCGACCTCGATGCTCTTGTTCTCGAACACGGCGCTCGACGACTTCGGCACCGAGACCTTGGTGATGCCGGCGATGTTGGCGAAGATCGTCGGCACGTCGCTCTGGACGTCGATCCTGACCGAGCTGGCGGCGCGATCGACCGAGACCGAGAAGCTCTTGATGTTGCCGTAGGTGCCGCCGCGCCCGGCCATGTTGGCGTCGAAGTAGCGCTGGGCAACCTCCTCGACGGCTGCGTCGCCGAGGCCGCTGCGCATGCTCTTGGCGGCGGCCAGCGCTGCGGCGTCGATGGCGCTCGCCATGCTGCGCTCGACGTGCATGACGCGACCGACGTCGATGGCGAGGCCCGTCACCATCATCAGGAAGAACGAGGAGATGGCGAAGATGATGGCGACGGAGCCGCTCTCGTCGCGCCGAGCGGCGTCGGCGGCTTGGGTGATCGAGGTGGCGCTGATGGCCGGCATTGCAAAACTCCCTGTGTCGCTGGCGCGATGTGAGGGGCCGATTGCAATGGTGATGCCGCTACGGAGGGCAGCGGCCGGCAGCTCCTGCAACGACAGGATGCGGTTAGCGAGGAGTTAAGGGGAGGCCCGGTTCGCTCCGGATCGGTGGAGATCGCGATGCCGGCGGCTCTTCAGGCGTCGCCTCAAGCCGCCATCCTATCCCCCGGGGTCGGCCGCAGTGGCCGGCACGATACGCGATCGCCAGCTGGTCTATCCAATTGCTACAGTCACAGTGGAGCGTCGGCTGGACGCTGTCCCAGCTTGGCACGGGCGAGAAGGTCTGCGTCCAGCATCGGGGCGAGGCCCCACGTCGCATCAGAAGTCCGAGGCGATGCCGCCATTCTCCCAGTCCCCGTAGCGTACGGGGTCGGGCCCGGAGCGCCCGCCAAGCTCCTTCGGAGTCGTTGCTGCGTCGGCAGCGCGCTGGCGTCGGCGCTCCTCGGCCTCGGCGAGAGCACGCTGGGCCTCCGGAGTCAAAGGCCGCCTCGAAGCCTCGGCTTCCTGCCTGGGCGTCGGGTCGATCGTCGTTTCGCGGCTCACGGGGCTCCTTTCTGCGGCTCGGCCTGCGGATTGCGGCGCTCGTTCCCATATACCATAACGACGATGCGCCGGACTCGGATCGCGGCTGTCGCACCGGAGATGCCCATGCCGACGAACTTTGCCAAGACCGCCCTCCTGCTGGCGCTGATGACGCTGATCTTCGTCGCCATGGGGTCGGCCGTAGGTGGCCGCGACGGTCTGGTCGTGGCATTTCTCGTCGCCCTGGTCATGAACGCGCTGGCCTTGTGGCGCTCGGACAGCCTCGTCCTGAAGCTGCACGGCGCCCAGGAGATCGGGCCCGAGGAGGCGCCGGGCTACTACGGGATCGTGCGTGACCTCGCGGCGCGGGCCGAGCTGCCGATGCCGCGGGTCTGCCTGATGCACCACCCGCAGCCCAATGCGTTCGCTGCCGGCCGTGGTCCGTCGAGCGCCGTGGTCTGTGCCTCGACGGGGCTGCTCGATGCGCTGACGCCGGAGGAGGTGGCAGGCGTCGTCGCGCACGAGCTCGCCCACATCAGGAACCGGGATACGCTGACCATGACGGTGGCGGCGACGATCGGTGGCGCCATCTCCATGCTCGCGCAGTGGCTGCAATTCTCGGCTCTGTTCGGTGGGCAGCGGCGCAACGGCTCGAATTGGGTGGTGGCGCTGATCGCAATGGTGGTGGCGCCGTTCGCCGCGATGCTGGTGCAGATGGCGATCAGCCGGTCGCGAGAATACCAGGCCGACCGGCTCGGGGCGGTGATCTGCGGCAACCCGCTGTGGCTCGCCTCTGCGCTGGCCCGCATCCAGGAGCTGGTGCGCGGCATCCCGAACGAGGCGGCCGAGTCGGTGCCGGCGACGGCGCACCTTTTCATCGTCAATCCACTGTCGGGCCGGGGGCTCGACAACTTCTTCTCGACCCACCCGAGCACGGAGAACCGGATCGCAGAGCTCGAGAAGCTTGCCCAGGAGATGGCGGCAGCCGGTACGTTGTTGCCGTCCGCAAGGGGTGGCGCGATCGCCGATCAGGGGCTAGGTGGCGGGCCCTGGGAGAAGTCACGGGGGCCGTGGGGCTGACAGCCGCTTCTCTGGAGCTTGCAGGACGGGATGCATGACAGGTGACAAGACCGGCCGAGGGCGCGGGAGCACCCGGCCTTTAGGCGAACGGCAGCTTCGCCCCAGGGGCCGGCCGGATGAGCGGCGGGCAGGAAGACCACGTACGCAGCCAGAGCGCCCGGCCAAGGCGCCGCCGCCGGAGCCGGCTGGTCTCGGCGCGCGCCGGCTCGCGGCCCGGCTGATCGAGGCGGTTCTTGGTCAGCATCGCGCGCTCGACGATGCGCTGGACGGTCTCGGCCATGATGCCTCGCTCGCAGCGCTGGAGCCGCGCGACCGCGGCTTCGGGCGCCTGATCGCGGCGACGGTGCTGCGCCGCGCGGGATCGCTCGATACGGTGCTCGGCCGCTTCATAGAGCGGCCATTGCCGCAGACGGCCTCGCGTGCGAAGTCGATCCTGCTGTCGGCGGCGGCGCAGATCCTGCTGATCGGAACGCCCGCCCACGCTGCGATCAATCTCGCCGTCGAGCAATGCCGGCGCGACGGCGCGGCGCGGCGCTACGACAAGTTGGCCAACGCTGTGCTGAGGCGGGTGGCCGCGGATGGGCCAGCCATTCTGCGTGATCTGGCCATCGAGAAGCTCGATGTGCCTGCCTGGATGCTGAAACGGTGGAGCTCTGCCTACGGCGAGGACCGTGCGCGCGAGATCGCGATCGCGAGCCTGGCCGAGGCGCCGCTCGATCTTTCCGTCAAGGTCCCGTCGGAGGCGTCGTCATGGGCCGCCAAACTCGGCGGGCGGGTCCTGACGTCGGGCACCGTGCGGCTCGGCGACCATGGCCGGATCGAGGACCTCGAGGGGTTCGCAGAAGGTGCGTGGTGGGTGCAGGATGCAGCCGCTGCGTTGCCGGCGCGGCTGCTCGGGCTGGTCGCCGGACGCGAGATTGCCGATCTGTGTGCAGCACCTGGCGGCAAGACGGCTGCGCTGGCTGCGGCCGGCGCGCATGTGGTTGCAGTCGATGCATCGGGCGCCCGGCTCGAACGGCTCAAGGCGAACGTCGCCCGGCTCGGCCTCGGCGAAAGGGTCGAAGTGGTGGAGGCCGATGCTGCGACGTGGGAGCCTGGGCGCCGTTTCGACGGCGTGCTGCTGGATGCGCCGTGCACGGCGACCGGCACCATCCGGCGGCATCCGGATATCCTGCACCTCAAGCGCGAGACGGACGCCGCCCGTCTCGCCAGCCTGCAGCGGCAACTCATCGAACAGGCGGCGCGGCTGGTCAAGCCCGGCGGACGGCTCGTCTATTGCGTGTGCTCGCTCGAGCCGGAGGAAGGCCCGGGGGGCGTGGAGGCGTTTCTGGCCGGCGCAATGGGGCGAGACTTCGTCCGGATGCCGGTGCAAGCCGAGGAGGTTGGGGGGGCTCCCGAGTGGATTGTGGCGCCGGGCGATCTGCGAACGCTACCGTATCATTCTCCGGACGGCGTGGACGGATCCGGGGCGGTGGCCCCCGCCGCCGCCAGCGGCATGGACGGCTTCTACGCCGCCCGTCTGGTACGGCGCGCGGGATAGCCGGCCGTCGGACGCCCGATGGCGCTCGCCGCGGCGAAAGGCGTTCTCCGAGCCCCAAGAGGGACGCTTGTCGCAGAGCGCCGGGGCTGCCATCGCCAGGCAGCCCAGACCTCATCTCTTGGTCTTGCAGAAGTTGCTGCTGTCGAGAGTCGCACCGCGTAGCGCCACGCGGACAGCGCAGGCGGTGCAGGTGTTCTCGCGCACCGTGTACTGCTGGCGCTGATAGGACGACGGCGCGCCGAACATGTCGCGGATCTTCGGGATCGGGTCGCAATCCTCTGCGCTCCCTACGTGGTGGCGCACGACGTCGCGGGTGAAGGTCGAGAGCTGCCAGCCGAGCGGCAGGCGGAAATCCTCGTGGTTGAGCACCAGGAAGCGCAGGCCGCCCCGGGTGCAGTTTTCGGATTGGCCGGCTTTGCCGCAGTGGTAGCCGCGCTCGCGGAAGAGGCGGTAGGACGACATGCCAGCTCGCTGCACGCGGGCCGACAGCATGGCCGAGACGGGCGACAGCACCTCGCCACGCAGCCCCGTGTCGCGCGAATCGGAGTTGAGCTGGTAGCCGCTGATCACGATCGGGTGGAAGACGACCCAGGGCTCGCGCTTCGCCTCCTCGCTCTTGCGTTGCGACGGCTCAATCTCGAGACCGGCGAGGTCGATCAGCATATCGGCCAGCGTGTCGACACCCGAGTTCTCGAAAATGCCGCCATCGAGGAGCCTCAGCTTCGGCTTGCCATCGGGCAGTCGGATCGTCGCGGCCGGCATCAGCCAGGGGAAGCGGGAGGACAGGCCGATGGCCGCGGCGAGCGTGATGTCGCCACCGTCGGGGCCGGTGCCGCGACCGGACAGGGCCTCGTGGAAGTTCTGCAGGGCGGAGTACTCGCCGGGGATGTCGCGGGCGATGACGAAAGGTGCGATGGTCGTACGGTAGCCGACGTCGACGTTGGTCGTGTTGAGCACCAGGGCGGGCGCCCGGTCGCCCGGAGTCCAGGTATCGAGGAAAAGCCTCGAGAAGGGCATGCAACTCTTTTCCCGGCAGGCGGGGTGTGTGCGGTGCCAGACGCGGTCGAGCGTCGCCTCGAAGGCGCGCGACCGGTCCAGCGCACCGATCGGCCACGGCAGGAACCGCTGGGGGAAGTCGGTGAACAGGCCGGCGGCCACGACCGGGGCCAGGTAGTCCTGGTGGACGAGTGCGCTGACCTCGGATTCGACCGAGGGGCCCGCCGTCGTCGGTCCGGCGAGGCACGGGTCGCCATCTACGGCGTCGGCCGCCCGCACCTGCGGCGTGCCCGAGAGGAGCGCGGCGAACAAGGCGCCGCCGAAGCTACCGCCAGAGACGCCGCTGATCGCGAACGTATGCTGGGCGAAGGCCGGGCAGCCGTCCTGCAGGCGCGCGAGGCCCGTCGCCGCGAAGTCGGCGGCATAAAGGCCGCCGCCCGCCGCCGTCACCAGGAAGACAGGGTAGGGCCTCGCGGTCCGCTGGTAGAGCTCGCGGTCGGCGCGGCTCTCGTACCAGGCTCGGAATGCCTCCCGCGTCGTCGGTCGGCTGAACGCCGCGGGCGAGCGACTGACGGTCACCGTATGATTGTCGTTGAGATCGCCGAGTGCCAGCAGCGCCACGTAGATCGCGATGATCGGAATGATCGGGATGCCGCGTACACGGGTTACGATCGCGAGCCCTGTCGTGAAGTAGGCAATGATCATCGCGAACAGACAGAACAGTGCCGGCGTGCCAAGCGTCCAGGCAACGCCGACGCCGAGGCCGCCGCTCCAGGTCGCCGAGAACAGGCAGACGAGGCTCAGCGTCAGCGCGACGATGACCACTACGGCCGGCGTCGAGAACAGCCAGCGATTGGCCTCCACGTACTTGGTCTGGCGACTGCCCCGTGTCCGGAGAAAGGCCGAGGTGACCAGGACGAAGGCCAAGAAGTAGAAAAAATAGCCCATGAAACGCAGGTTGGTCGCGGCATCGTCCTGGCGCGGGACCGACGGCGCCGCCAGCACGTCGAACGGCAGCTTGTGCACCTCGCCGGCGGCAAGAAGCAGGCCGGTGCCGGCGCCCAACGGGATGAGCGCGCCGCACAGGCGAGGCAGCCAGCGCAGGGCAAAGCCGCGGACGTTGCGCTCGGCCAGATGGGGCCGAGCGAAGAGCAGCGTCAGGTTGCGGGCGAGAAGCCAATTGAGAACGCCAGCGGCGGTGGCCCCGATCCAGCCGAGATCGATCGGAGCAAGGCCGAGGCGTTGCCAGGCCCACTGCAGCACCGCCGGCCAGTCGGCGTCTGTCGGCTGCGGCCCGCCATAGGCGTAGTCGCGGGCGAAAACGCGATAGATCTCCCGCGTCTGCTCCGGCACCGAGAGGGCGAAGGCGGCGATGAAGCCGACGACGAGGGGGGCGAGGACGATCGACAGGGCTTCGACGATATGCCGGCCTTCGACGGACGGCGATGCGGGATCGGGTGCTTGGCCCCTCGGCCCGGAGGGGAACCATGATGGCCTCGAAGAGGGCTCGTCCTGCATGGCAGCACTGTCTCCCATGGCGACAATCGGAATTGTGAGTATCGGTCGGCAGCCCGACGAAATCCGATCTCGGGCGTGTCAATTCGACGATCCATCCACACAGCCGTTGGCGTGGATATGGCCACGCCTCACGTTTGCCTCGTCATTGCGCTCAGTGGCCGTCGCCTTGCTCCTCTTTGACGGGCGTGCGGGCGATGACGGGGGCGCGGGAGGTCGGCTCAGCCGACTTGGCCACCGGCTTGCGTCGCGGCGGGGCGACCGAGCCGGTGACGATTTGCTGCGCCGTCCGCCCACCGTCCCCGGCCGGTGCCTTGACGAGTGCCTTGGGCGCGCGGCGCACGATGCGCTCGGAGTTGCCGCACTTGCGTGTCCTTGTCTCCCGCGACATGTCGTAGGCCGAGGCCGGGTCCGCAGGCGACACGGGGAGATCCTTCAGAGCGACAGGCTGCAGCGGTACGGGCAGGCCGTTGCCGGCAGCGCCGCCTGCCGGTTGCGGATCGCTCTTGCCTTCGAGATGGGCGAAGCCGGCCTCGATCAGCTGGGCCGCCCGCTCCGACCGGGTGGTGCGGTTGGCGGCGCCGAGCACGACGGCAACCAGCCGGCGATCCTTGCGGGTGGCGCTGGCGACGACGTTGTAGCCCGATGCACACGTGAAGCCGGTCTTCATGCCGTCGCCGCCCTCGAGCGTGCGCAGTAGATCGTTCTGGCTGTGAAAGGTGCCTTTGTGAATCTGCACCGTGGGCGTCGAGAACACCTCGGCACGGTCGGGGAAATCCTTGAGAAGGGCAGCCGTGAGTATCGCCATGTCACGGGCCGTGGTGACCTGCTCCGGGTCCGGAAGGCCGTGTGGGTTCTTGAAGCGCGTGCGTGACATGCCGAGACGGGCCGCTGTCTCGTTCATCTGCTGCACGAACGTCCCCTCGGTTCCACCGATGCGCTCGGCGATGGCCGTGGCGAAATCGTTGGCGGAGCGCAGGATGAGGCCGCGGACCGCCTGCTCGACGTTGATCTTGATGCCTCCCCGGAGACCGATCCGGGTCGCCGGCTGGCTGCGGGCATACTCAGAGATCGGCACCTCCGCGTCCCAGGCGATCTTGCCCGATCTGACGGCCTCGAACGTCAAGTAGGCCGTCATCATCTTGGTCACGGAGGCGGGATGCCAAAGGCGATCGGGGTCCTCGGCGTAGAGCACCTGACCGGTCGCCGGCTCGAACAGAATGACCGGGTTGGCCTCGGCGCCGCTTGGCGCCACTCGCATCAGGCACAGGGCCAGCGTCGCAACGGCCGCAAGATGCCCGCCAATTCCGGGTCGCATCTGTCAGAACCCCCCAAAGCCCGAACGCGCCGGCACTATTTCCCGATCGGCCGCCGGGGACAAGCTGCTGGTGTCCGACAGCCAACTGCGCCGTCGACGAGCGTTGCCGACATGCACCTCAGACGGCAGCCGCCCCTCGCGTCAATTCGCCGACAGAGACGAGAACGGATCGAACGTACCGCCACTGCTGCCGGACTTGGCGGCCGACTGCGTCGTGCGAGCGGACTTCCTGTTGCCCTTCTCGCCCTTGGCCTGCGCCGAGCCAGGCTCGCTGTCGTTGGTCGGCGACGCGCTGGCGACGGCGACTTGCCGGCCAGCGAGAGCGGTCGCCACCCTGCTGTCCATCCCGTAGACGTCGCTGTGCGTCGCCAGCTTGCCGGCCTCGTCGACGGTGGCCGTGAAGTAGACGATGTGGACCGGCACGTTCTTCTCGAGGGTCACGTCGGTTGTGCCACCTTTGGCGGCGAGGGCCTGGATCCTCTCGCGGCCCCAACCCTTGTCGTAGGCCAGGATGGTCTCGGCGAAGCGCAGCGGGTTCTCGACCCGCATGCAGCCGTGGCTGAAGGTACGTGGCGAGCGGGAGAAGAGGTGACGCTCGCTCGTGTCGTGCATGTAGACGTCGAATTTGTTCGGGAAACGGAACTTGACGACGCCGAGGACATTCTTGGCGCTCGGCGGCTGGGTGAAGCTGAATTGGCGGACGTCGACCGACGACCAGTTGATGCTGTCGGGGTTGACCTCCCGGCCGCCGCGATAGACGCGCAGCTCGTGGCGGGCGAGTGCGCGCGAGGCGCCGCCGTTGTCGCCGAACAGCCAGCCCGAGGAGTTTGCCTGGGCGCGGCGCAGCATCGGCGCGAGCTCGTTGGTCTTGATGCCTTCGGGCACGCCCCAGGACGGCTGGAAGATGACGAACCTCATTGGTGCCGAGAACACCGGGGTGGGCGTGTTCGGCTTGCCGACCACGATGCGCTCCTTCAGCACGACCTTGCCGTCGTGCACGATCCGCGT
>JANRJI010000036.1:0-9863 GCA_033764055.1 Hyphomicrobiaceae bacterium | reverse complement strand
CCGTCGGTTCGGGGGACGCGATCACACGACGGTGCTGCATGCCATTCGCAAGATCGACAAGGTCGTCAGTGGCGACATGCAGCTGAAGGACGAGATCGAGGATCTGAAAAAGCAGCTGGCGCCGGAGATGGTGGGGGCGCGCTGAGACGGACCCTCGAACCCATCGACAATGACAGGATCGGGCCCCTCCGCGGGCCCGATCCGCTTTTCAGGGGCTGTTACGACCACGCCTCGACACCGCCGCGATCAACTGATTAGTATGGTAAACATATTCCGTGGGTCTGCGCCGATTGCGCTGGCTCGGTGTCGTTGATCAGGGATCTCGGATCGTCATTCGGGAGTGAATTGGCGTGGTCGCGCGTATCAAGTACTCAGAGCTCGAGCGCATGCTGGCGGACGATACGGTCCCCGACCAGGACATCGCGACCTACCTGATGCCCTCGCATCTGCGCTCGTTGCCTTTCGTGCCGACCGTCGCCGTCGACGAGACGCTGGTCGAGTTGCCGCCGACGAGAGGCATCATCGGGTTGACGGTCAAGAGCCTCAACGATCGGGCGAACCGGCGGCGACGGGCAGCCTTCAAGCAGCGCATCGACGCGGGTTGGAAGGGGCTGCGGCTGCTCGCGGAAGGCGATTCCTGGTTCCTCTATCCGGTGCTGCTGCGCGACGTCGTGGACAACCTCGAGGAGGACTATGCGATTCTCTCCGACGCGGCGGCCGGTGATACGCTCGATGGGATGTTGGGCGGTCTCGATGCTCTGGCCGAGCTGATCGATCAGCACCAGGTGCACGCCATGCTGCTCAGCGCGGGCGGAAACGACATCGCGGGCGAGCCGCTGCGGCGCTACCTCGAGGCGGTGGCCGACGCGGGGGCCGAGCCTTCGGCCTACATCGGGCATGCCTTCGACGATTTCCTCGATGAGACTCGGGATCGGCTGCGGGTGTTCTTCTCGGAGCTGATGGGGCGACAACCGGAGCTGCGAATTTTCTGCCATGGCTACGATTGGCCCAGGCCGAGGGCCGGAGGGCACTGGCTGGCGCCCGCCATGACGGCACTGCAGATCCGGGACGACGCCCAGCCCGCCATCCTCAAGCTCATGATCGACCGGTACTATGACATGCTGCTCGGGCTGCAGCAGCTGATCGGCGAGCGCCTGATCGTGGTCGACGTCCGGGGCATCGTCGGGGACGGCCCGGAGTGGTTCGACGAGCTGCATCCGAACAACGCCGGCTTCTCGCGCGTCGCCGACAGGTTCCGGGCGGCGATCAATGCTGCCTATGGCATTGGTGGTGAGCGCGGTACGGTCGGACGCACGATCGAGGTCACCGTCAGCCGTGAGTGGGAGCCGACGTCCCAGGCAATCAGGCTGTCGTTTCCCGTCGGCTCGACCGTCATGATCGGACGGAACCCGGAGTGCGATGTCGTCGTCACGGACGAGACGGCATCGCGGCGGCACGCCCGCCTCAACGTGGGGCCTGCTCTGGTCCAGGTCGACGACATGGACAGCCGGAACGGGACCTACATCGACGGCGCGCAGATCACGATGGCGCCCTGGCGCCCGGGGCAGAAGCTGCGCATAGGCTCGCAGGTGCTGTCGCTGGCCTACAGGGAGACGGGCGACGGCGGCATGGAGATTGCCTTGCCCCGCCGCGCCGAGAGGTTGCAGCCGATGCCCGAGGCGGGCGACGAGCCGCGAACGGCCGGCCAAGGCCTCGACACCCAGGCGACGGCAGTAACGCCGCAGCCGCGGGTCGAGATCGAGGTCATCCACGCCAATATCGCGGATGTTCGTGCGCCCGCCTACGTGCTGGGCGTGTTCCAGAACATCAATCCGCTGTCGAGCCGCGGCGCCTGCAGTGCCATCGACGCACAGTTCGGCGGTGTGGTGTCGCTGATGGCGCAAGGGGGGACGTTCAGCGCCCAGCTCGGCGAGGTGTCTGTGCTGCCGTATGCCCGGCACCGCGGCGTGATGGAGCTGATCATGCTGGCAGGGCTCGGTGCGCTGAGCACGTTCGCGGCGCGCTCGCTCGAGATCGTCGGCGAGCAGGTGGCCCGCACGCTGCTGGCGGCCAAGATCGACGAGATCGCCACGGTGCCGATCGGGGGCAACGCCGGCATACCCGTTCGCAGCTTCGTCGAGCATTTCCTGAGTGGCCTCCTCAAGGGGCTCAGTCAATCGCAGGAGGGGAGGCGTCTGCGCAAGGTAAGGCTCTGCGAGGTGGACAGGGACCGTTTCGATGCGCTGGAGAGCGCCCTCAAAGAGCTGACCACGTCGGACCCCTTCGCAAAGAGCGGCGTCAAGCTGATCATGCACGACCATGGCCGTGTCGCCGGGGAGCGGGCCGCTGCGCCGCGGCCCGACGCCAAGCAGCTGGCGCCGATCTATCTGCAGGTCAGCTCGCCGTCGGACGGGGTGTTCGACTATTTCATCCTGTCTGCCGCGCTGGGGGCGGCCATCCCGTCGCACCGCTTGGAGATCCCGGCACCGACGCTCGCCGCAATGGCGGTCAATGCCGCCAAGGCCCCGCGGTTCGATGCCGCCACGGGGGGGCAGCTCGCCGCCACATATCTTCCGGCGGCCTTGCAGGAGCAGATCAAGCTCAGCCTGAGCAGCCGGGCCTCGCACCTGGTCATCATTCATGATCGGGCCAGCTCGGCAATCCCCTGGGAGACCTTCTATCTGGACGGGCAGTGTCCCGCGCTGGAGCAGGGGATCAGCCGGCTCTACCGGCTCGGGACGCGCGAGCGCGCCCGCGCCCGCCCACCACTCCTGCGCGGAGCGACGATGCGTATGCTGGTCGTCGAGAACCCGACGGGAGACCTTGCGGGAGCGAGCAACGAGGGCGCCGCGCTGGCGCAATTGTTCGCCTCGCGACAGGGCGATGTGAAGGTGTTGAAGGGGGCAGAGGCGTCGCGCAACGGTATCCTGGGCGAGCTGACATCGGGCACTTATGACCTTTTGCACTACGCCGGGCACGCCGACTTCGACGAGAGCAGGCCGGAAGCGAGCGGGCTGCTGTGCTCCGATGGACGGTTGACCACCGCGGATCTGCGCGAGGTCGGCCGGGTGCCGCAGCTCATCTTCCTCAATGCGTGCGAATCGGGGCGACTGCGCAAGTCGACGCCGGACGCTGACGACCGCGGCAGCCTGCTCGGCACCAACGTCGGGCTCGCCGAAGGCTTCCTGCTCGGCGGCGTCGCCAACTTCATTGGTACCTACTGGCCGGTCAACGACGCCGCCGCACTTCGTTTCTCGACCACCTTCTACCAGGGGCTGCTATCGGGCCTGCCGATGGGCGAGGCGCTCAGGGCCGGCCGCCGGGAAATTATGGCGCTGGGCCCCAGGGATTGGGCAAACTACCTGCATTTCGGCGATCCTCTGTACGCCGTGCGCCAGGCTTGACAGCGCGTTCGGCGCGCTGCGGCACTGAAGCCGCCGGGGCGGGAGCCTGGTCTCCCGCGCCGCTCGACGTCGCTCGCTCTTGCGTGATCCCCGGCGGTGGTCAGAATGCCGGCGATGTCTTGGGAGGGCCAGAGCCATGCAAGTCGTGATGTGTGAGGCCTACGGGCCGCCGCAGAGCCTCGTCGTCAAGTCGGCGCCGTCGCCGTCGCCGGGCGCCGGCGAGGTGAAGATCCGCCTCCGGGCGCGTGGCGTCAGCTTCGCCGACGTGCTGCGCATCGCCGGACAATATCACGTGAAGACAGCGCCGCCGTTCATTCCGGGCGGCGAGGCCGCGGGCGAGGTCGTCGAGCTCGGCGCCGGCGTGACTGGGGTCGCGGTCGGCGATCGCGTGCTTTGCACCGGCGGCTATGCCGAGGAAGCCGTGCAGACGGCGGACAGTGTCATCAAGCTGCCGGAGACGGTGGGCTTCGAGGCGGCGGCGGCCTTTCGCTCCAACTACACGACGGCCTACTACGCGATGCAGCGCGGACGGCTGCAACCCGGCGAGACCGTGCTGGTGCACGGTGCTGCCGGTGGCGTCGGGTTGGCGACGGTCGATGTGGCGAAGCTCATGGGTGCGCGGGTGATCGCCACGGCCCGCAACCCCGAGCGGCTCGACGTGTGCCGGCAGCTCGGGGCGGATCACGTGGTCGACTACAGCGGGGGCTTTCGCGAAAAAGTGCTCGAGCTGACAGGTGGGCGTGGCGCCGACGTGATCCTCGATCCGGTGGGCGGCGACGTATTCGACGAATCGATGCGTTGCATCGCTCCTTTTGGTCGCATTTTGATCGTCGGCTTCACCAGCGGCCGGCCGGCAGTGGCGAAGACCAACCATTTGCTGGTGAAGGATGCCGAGGTGATCGGGTTCACCATCGGGGCGCTCGGCAGGCTGGATCCCCGGTGGGCGCGGCGCAACCTCGAGGTGCTGGTGGGCTGGCTCGGTGCCCGGCGCATCCACCCGTATCATTCCCATGCCCTACCATTGGAGAAGGCCGCGGAGGCGCTGCAACTCGTCGTTGACCGCAAGGTGATCGGCAAGGCGCTGCTGATCTGAGCATGCTGCGTGCCCGGAGCCTGCTGGCGGTTGTCGACATCGTGCATTGAACCGGCACCGTCATGGACCGATCCTGACGCCTGGCGCATGCCCGACTGCGAGCGCCGCGCCATTGAGAAGGAGCGCCCCCGATGTCGATCGTCTCAGAGCCGCTTGCGCCGTCGCTCCTTGATGCGGTGGCGGCTCTCATCGGCGACGGGGAGGAGCGACGTCGAGGGCTGGACCTCTTCGCGCGGCTACTGCTGGCGTCGACGGGTGCCGACAGTCTGGCGGACGTGCCGCCGGTCGCTCTGGCACGCGAGGCGGCGGCCGCGTTCGCCGCGATGGCGATGCGGCCGCGAGGCCAGCACGCCGTGACGACGCGCACCTCCGAGATCGTGGCGGGCGGGGTCGTGGTCCAGATCGTCAATGAGGATATGCCGTTTCTGCTCGACAGCGTGCTGGCGGAGGTGCAAGCGCGCGGCCTCTACGTTGCGCTCGTCCTGCACCCCATCCTGAAGGTGGAGCGGAGCGAAGACGGCGCCCTGATTGCGGTCACCGGGGCCGGCGATGCCGGCTGGGGTGACGGGCGGCAGGAGAGCTACATCGCGCTCCACCTCGTGCCGCGTGGTGGTCCCCTGAGCGAGGCCCGCCGCGAGGAGCTGGCCGCTGCGGTCTCGGGCATCCTCGACGATGTGCGGCTCGTCGTCGTCGACTGGAAGGCCATGCTGACGCGCTTGAGCGGCGCGATCCAGGAGCTGTCCCAGGCACCGGTCACGGTCACCGCGGACGCTCTCGACGAGCAGCTGGCATTCCTGGCCTGGCTTGCCGAAGGCAACTTCACCTTCCTGGGGACTCGTGACTATCAACTCGAGGGGGCGCCCGAGACCGGCGAGCTGGTGACCAGCGACAGCGCGGGCCTCGGCCTCCTGCGCGATCCGGAGGTGCGCGTGCTCCGGCGCGGCAGCGAGCTCGTCACCCTGACCCCGGAGGTTCGCCAGTTCTTCTTCTCTCCCGACCCGCTCATCATCACCAAGGCCAACGTGATCAGTCGCATCCATCGGCGCGTGCACATGGACTACGTCGGCGTCAAACGGTATGCACCCGACGGACGTGTCGCGGGGGAGCTTCGCATCGTCGGCCTGTTCACGTCGTCGGCCTACACGCAGTCCCCCGTCATGATCCCGGTGCTCCGGCGCAAGGCAGGCGAGGTCGTGGCACGACTGGGATACCCGGCAGACAGCCACGCCGGCAAGGCACTCGCCAACGTCCTCGCGACGTTCCCGCGCGACGAGCTGTTCCAGATCGGCATCGAGGACCTGGTGCGCTGGGCTGACGGGATCCTCGACCTCGAGCTGCGCCCGCGGGTGCGCTTGCTCGCGCGCTACGACCGGTTCGACCGGTTCGTGTCTGCCCTCGTCTTCGTGCCGCGCGACCGCTTCTCGACCAGCGTGCGGCAGCGCATCGGCGAGCATCTCAGCGAGCGCTTCGGCGGCTACATCGCGGCCTTCTACCCGCGCTTCGACGACGGTCCGCTGGTGCGCGTGCACTTCATCGTCGCGCGGCGGCAAGGACCATTGCCGGTGGTGCCGCCAGCCGATCTCGAGGCTGAGGTCGCTCGCATCGTGCGGACATGGAGCGACGACCTTCTGGCCGCGATCGGCGCGAGCGGCGGCGATGCCACGCGTCTGGCGTCGACCTATCTCGACGCCTTCCCGGCCGGATATGCGGAAGCATTCCCGCCGACGCGCGCCATGGAGGACATCGCGCGCATCGAGCGGCTCGGGCCCGGCCGGCCCGTGGCCATCGACTTTCATCCAGATGCGGCCGAAGGGGGCTGTCGCGTGCGGGCGGCGATCTTCTGTCTCGACGAGCCGATCCTGCTCTCCGAGCGCGTGCCGCTGATGGAAAACCTGGGTTTCACGGTCATCGACGAGCGGACGTGGCGCCTCAGCCCCAGGCAGGATGGACGGCGGCGCACCGTCGTCCTCCACGACATGCTGCTCGAGACCTTCGACGGCAAGCCGCTCGACCTCGGTCAATCGCTCGACGTACGCCTCGAGGAGGCGTTCATTGCGATCAGCGGCGGCCACGCGGAAAGCGACGGCTTCAACCGCCTGATCATGGCCGCCAAGCTCGGCTGGCGCGAGGCTGCAATGTTTCGGGCACTGGCGGCGTGGCTGCGTCAGCTCGGCTCGGCGTTCGGGCCGCGCTACATCGCTGATACGCTCGCTCGCCATCCCGCCATCGTCGGAGACCTGGTGGCCCTGTTCCACCTCCGGCACGACCCCGACCCGGGTCTGCCGGTGGCCGTGCGCCAAGCCGAGGCCGCGCCGCTGCTGGCTCGCATCGAGGCCGCTCTCGGCTCGGTGGCGAGCCTCGACGAGGATCGCATCCTGCGACAGGTGCTGGCACTGCTCACGGCGATCGTCAGGACGAGCTACTACCGGCGATCCCCCGACGGCAGCCCGCCGTCTGCGATCGCCTTCAAGATCGACGGTCGGGGATTGGCGCTGGCGCCGCCGCCGCGGCCGTTCCGTGAGATCTTCGTCATGAGCCCGCGCGTCGAAGGCGTGCACCTGCGCTTCGCGCCGATCGCGCGCGGCGGCATCCGCTGGTCGGACCGGTCCCAGGATTACCGGACGGAGGTGCTGGGGCTCGCCAAGGCACAGCAAGTCAAGAACGCGGTGATCGTCCCGGCGGGCGCCAAGGGCGGCTTCTATCCGAAGGCGCTGCCTCGGGGGGGCGGCCGCGAGGCGGTTCACGCAGAAGGGGTCGCCGCCTATCGGACGTTCATCTCGGCCATGCTGGACCTTACCGACAACATCGTGGACGGCCGGATCGTGCCGCCCGACCGGGTGGTGCGGCACGATGAGGACGACCCGTATCTGGTCGTCGCCGCCGACAAGGGGACGGCCACTTTCTCCGATACGGCGAACGCCATCGCTGTGGCCCGCGGCTTCTGGCTCGGCGACGCCTTCGCATCTGGCGGCTCGGCCGGCTACGACCACAAGGGCATCGGCATCACCGCGCGCGGCGCCTGGGAGTGCGTCAAGCGCCACTTCCGGGAGATGGACCACGACATCCAGACGATGCCGTTCCGCGTGGTCGGCGTCGGCGACATGTCGGGTGACGTGTTCGGCAACGGCATGCTGCTGTCGCCCGCGATCGAGCTCGTCGCTGCCTTCGATCATCGCGACATCTTCCTCGACCCCGATCCGGACCCGACCACTGGTCTGGCGGAGCGCCGGCGCCTGTTCGAGACGCCGCGCTCGAGCTGGGCCGACTACGATCGCACCAAGCTGTCGCCGGGAGGCGGTGTGTTCCCGCGCTCGGCGAAGTCCATCACGCTGTCGCCGGAGGTCCGCCGCAGGCTCGGTGTCGAAGCCGGGTCGATGGCGCCGCACGACCTGATGCGGGCCATTCTGTCTGCCGAGACCGATCTCCTTTGGTTCGGCGGCATCGGCACCTATGTCCGGGCCGCGACCGAGACGGACGCCGACGTCGGTGACCGGGCGAATGATCCCATCCGCGTGGCGGCCACGAGCCTCAGGGCGAAGGTCGTCGGCGAGGGGGCCAACCTCGGCATGACGCAACGCGGGCGCATCGAGGCGGCGCGCCGCGGCATCCGGCTCAATACGGACTTCATCGACAACTCGGCTGGCGTGAACACCTCAGACCAGGAGGTCAACATCAAAATTGCGCTGGCGCCGGCCATTCGCGCCGGCCGCCTCGCCATCGACGAGCGCAACCAGCTCCTCGCTTTGATGACGGACGACGTGGCTGCGGCGGTTCTGCGCAACAACTACCAGCAGTCTCTGGCGTTGAGCCTCGCGGAGCGGCGGCAGGCGCACGATCTCGGTGCAATCGCGCGCCTCATCCGGGATCTCGAGGTGCGGGGGTTGGTCGAGCGGCACCTCGAGGCCCTGCCGACCGATCACGAGCTGGCGGAAGACGGTCGTCTCGGTCGGGGGCTCAGCCGGCCCGAGCTCGCCATCATCATGAGCTACGCCAAGATCGCCCTGCTGCAGGACCTGTTGGCCAGCCGAGTGCCCGACGACCCGCATCTCGGGGTGCTGCTGTCCGACTATTTCCCGACGACCATGCGCGACCGGTTCGGCGGCGAGATCGCCACCCATCGACTGATGCGGGAGATCGTCGCCACGACGATGACGAACGGTCTCGTCAACCGGCTCGGGCCTGCCATGCCGCTAGCCCTCGCGGACGCGGCCGGTCGGCCGGTGGCGGAGGTGGCGTTCGCGTTCATGGCAGCGCGGGGCACATTGGGTCTCGCGGACATCTGGCAGCGCATCGATGCGCTCGATGGCAAGGTGTCCGGTGCCGTGCAACTCGATCTCTACGAGCGCGTCCGCCGTGTTCTTGTGAGCGCGACCACGGATTTCCTGCGCGATGCGGTGGCCGCGCGCCCGCTCGGCGAGACGATCGAGCGGCTCGGCGCCAGTTGCGCCGCCGTGGCAGCCGAGCTGGCTCGGCTCGCTCCGGCGCAGCTGATGGCACGCCTCGGCGCGGAGGCCGATCGTCTCGTCGCGCGCGGCGTGCCGGCCGATATCGCGCACGACATCGCTCGCCTGGACGTTCTGGTGCAGGTGCCGTCGATCGCGGCCACCGCGGCCGGGGCGGGTGGCGGTCTGGCGGAGGCTGCCAAGGCCTATCTGGCGATCGCGTCGGCGCTGAGGATCGACGAGATCGTGGCTCGGGCGCAGGAGCTTGCGCCTGTGGACGACTACGAGCGGCTCGCGATAAGCGGCGGGATTGCCGGCCTCGGCGAGGCCCACAGGCGGCTTGCAGCCGCCAGCCTCGCGAGGGGGCCGGCAGCCGCAGTCGACGTCGAGGCGTGGCTCGCTGGTCTCGGCCCCATATCGGCTCGGGCCCAGAGCGACCTGTCGGCAATTGCCGGTGCTCGCGAGATGAGCGTCGCTCGCCTCGCGGTCGCCGCAGCGCGGCTCGCCGGGCTCGCGGACGCGGCGCGGCTTGCAGCGCAAACGGCGGGAGGTTGATGCCGGCCACGCGGAGCCGGCCGCCATGCATTTTCCGCCTTGAAGGTTGACGGAAAGGGCCCTATCCCAGCCGCTCGTACGGGCTCTCGTGATAGGCAGTTGGAGAGAAAGGCGCCAAAGATGGCCAAGGAAAAATTCGATCGGAGCAAGCCGCATTGCAACGTGGGCACGATCGGCCATGTCGACCACGGGAAGACGACGCTGACGGCTGCGCTGACGAAGGTGTCTGCGGACCGTGGCTGGACGAAGACTGCGATCGCGTACGACGAGGTTGCGAAGGCGTCCGAGAGCCAGGGCCGCCGCGACCCGACGAAGATCCTGACGATCGCGACGAGCCACGTGGAGTACGCGACGGCGAACCGGCACTAC
>JANRJI010000035.1:0-1833 GCA_033764055.1 Hyphomicrobiaceae bacterium | reverse complement strand
CAGGCGGCGTTGATCGCGCCGAAGGCGAGCGATGACAGCCCGAGCCAGATCGCAGGCGCGAGCTCGCCGTCGGCGATCCGCTGCGGCAGGTTCGGCACGGGGATGCGGACGATGAAGAAGACGATGATCTGCACGATCAGCGCGATCAGGCTCCAGATCATGCAGTCCCAGACATTGGCGGAATGCGCGATTGCGCTGATCAGCGGCAGCGAGAAGCCGAGCAGGGACAGGCCGAGCGCGATCGCGGCCGCCGGATTGTTGGCGCGGATCTCCTCGAGCTCATTGTAGGGCGTGACGTGGGTATAGACGAAGAGATAGCTGACGACGGCAACGATCGCCGTGCAGAAATAGACCAGGAACGCCGGTAGCCCGGCGAGGGATTGCAGAACCATCACGTCACCCCGAATCTGCCTCTGGCGGCCAGATTTGCACGGCCCATTGGTCGGGGCGAGCCGAGCGCGGGTTCAATCCAAAACAAAAACCCCGCCGCTCGGCGGGGTTTGCAAGTCTTTCATCGCAGCCTTGGCGGAATCGGCTATTCCTTCACCTCGATCTTGCCCTTCATCGCCGGGTGCAGGCCGCAGATGTAGTCGTAGATGCCGGCATCGGCGAGCGTCAGCTGGGTGGTCTGACCCTTCAGCGCAATCGACGAGCGCTGCGCCTTCGGCCCGGCGATGGTCACCTGGTGCGGCGAGGAATCGGTGTTGTGCCAGGTGATGGTCTGGCCCTTGCTGACGACGACGGTCTCGGGGCCGAACTTGAAATCGGCGATCGAGACCACGCCGGGCCCGGGCGCCGGCTTGGCCATGGCGCCCTCCGGCGTGCCCTTCAGGCCCGCCAGCGAGATCACGAAATCCTGCCCGGCATGCGGCTTGTGGCAGGTGAAGCAGGTCTGCAGGTTGGCCTTGTCGTTGACCTTCCTGTCCGGGCCGAACGCCTGGTACTCCCATTCGCCGTTGCGGATGTCGTCCTTGTACTCGCTGCCCCAGCCGTCGCGCTTCTCCATCACCGTGTAGGCGACGAGGTCGCCCTTCTGGAATCGGCCATTGGCATCCTTGACCGGACTGCCGGCGGCATCGAGCTGCGCCTTGTATTGCACCAGCGTCAGCACCGTGCCGCTCGGGATCGGCTGCCCCTTGCGCACGGCGTCGACGGCGGCGGGCGTCGCATAGAGCTCGCGGTACTGCTTGATGTCGTGGCGATCGACCGTGGCGTACAGCGTGCCCTTGTCGAAGTTCTCCGGGAACGCGACCTTGTCGCCGCCGGCGAGCGCCGAATAGCCGATGAGCGCCCCCGATGCCGATCCGAGCACGACTGCGGCAGCCAGCCTGACGTTCTTCATGACTTCCCTCCCGTTTGCGGACAATTCAGTCAGCTACGAGACAACGGGAAGCGGGTTTCATTCCCGAGAGAAGCAAATGAGCCGTGTTGCGTCGGCTCCAAAAACAAAAACCCCGCCATTTGCGGCGGGGTCCAGTCGGGAGGAGTGAGCTAACCAGCTCGCCGTGACACCCGTGGTCAGGCCGGGATGCGCTCGTCGGCCTCGTGCGGCTCGCGCAGCACGTAGCCGCGGCCCCACACCGTCTCGATGAAGTTGCGGCCTTCGGAGGCGTTGGCCAGCTTCTTGCGCAGCTTGCAGATGAAGACGTCGATGATCTTCAGCTCCGGCTCGTCCATGCCGCCATAGAGGTGGTTGAGGAACATTTCCTTGGTGAGCGTGGTGCCCTTGCGGAGCGAGAGCAGCTCCAGCATCTGGTATTCCTTGCCCGTCAGGTGCACGCGCTGGCCGCCGACCTCGACCGTCTTGGTGTCGAGATTGACCACGAGGTCGCC
>JANRJI010000034.1:0-9167 GCA_033764055.1 Hyphomicrobiaceae bacterium | reverse complement strand
CCTCAGGCACATAATCCTCGACGCTCGCAGGCAGCAGCTGCGTCTGGTCGATCTTCCAGGGGCGATAGTGTTTGCTCATACCCCTGGACAGAATCCGACTCGCACCGGAAAATCCACCGACTACTCGGACAGGCTCCTAGTCCGGAAAACCTCGGCGCACGTGGCATGCGCCGGCTCGAGGACGAGAGGCATGACGGACATGAAGACCACGCCGCCGCGGCGCGCGCTCGACGGCATCCGCGTCGTCGATTTCAGCTGGGTGAGGGCGGGTCCGTGGGCGACGCGCTGGCTGGGTGCGCTCGGTGCCGAGATCATCAAGATCGAGTGGCCGGAGAGCGAGCGCGGCCGGCTGCCGAGCTCGACGACCCCGAAGGGGCTGGAGGTGAACCTCAACACGTCAGGGAATTTCAACGACACCAACGTCAACAAGAAGAGCCTGACGCTCAACGTGCGCTCGCCGAGGGGCCTCGAGATCGTCAAGCGGCTGATCGCCAAATCCGACGTGGTGATCGAGAACTTCTCCTCGCGCGTGCTCTCGAAATGGGGGCTCGGCTACCCCGAGCTGGCCGGGATCAAGCCGGACATCGTCTACGTCTCGATGTCGGGCTACGGCCACACGGGGCGCAATCACCACTACACCACCTTCGGCCCGGTGGCGCAGGCGGCCTCCGGCCTGACCTTCCTGTCCGGCTTGCCGGAGAAGCCCCCGGCAGGCTGGGGCTGGTCCTACATGGACGACACCGGCGGCATGTACGGTGCGATGTGTGCACTGACCGGGCTCTATCATCGCAATATGACGGGCAAGGGCCAGCACATCGACCAGTCGCAGATGGTCTCCGCAGTGCCGCTCAACGGACCGGCACTGCTGGATTTCACCGTGAACGGACGCGGCTCGAGGCGCGCCGGCTTTCCGCCGGGCAATCGTGCTCACTGGCCGGGAACGCCGCTGGTCGGCAACTACCGCGGCCCGACCGTGGCCCCGCACAATGCCTACCGCACGCACCCCGGCGATTACAACGACTGGTGCGTGATCGTCTGCCATTCAGACGAGGAATGGCACCGGCTTGTCGGCGTCATGGGATCGCCCGGCTGGGCCGGCGCCGAGACATTCGCGACCGTGGCGGGCCGCCTCGAGCACCAGGAGGCGATAGACGCCGGCATCGAGGCGTGGAGCCTGACGCTCGGCAAGTACGAGCTGACCGAGCGCTGCCAGGCTGCCGGCGTTCGCGCCATGCCGGTGCAGAGCGCCGAGGACCGGGTCGAGAACGACCCGCAGCTCCGCCATCGCGGCATGTATTTCGAGATGGAGCATCCGGCCCTCGGCCGCCACAAAGTGCAGAACGCGCCGTTCAAGCTGTCCGAGACGCCGGCCTTCAATCACGCGGCGAGCCCGATGATCGGCGAGCACACGCGCGAGATCGTCGAAGGACTGCTCGGCATGAGCCACGAGGAGCTGCGCGCCGGGTTCGACGACGGCACCTTCTGGCCGGCGAAGCGGGCGCGGTTCGCGTATATGGAGGACATGCTGCGATGACCGACACGCACTCAGCGGCCGGCCCGCTCGCTGGCCTCCGCGACCTCGAGCTCGCGGACGAGAAGGGTCAGTTCTGCGGCAAGCTCCTCGCCGACCTCGGCGCTGACGTCATCAAGATCGAGCCGCCCGGTGGGGAGGCGACGCGGCGCGCAGGACCATTTCTCGACGACATCCCGCATCCCGACCGCAGCCTGTCTTTCTGGTACTACAACACGTCGAAGCGCGGCATCACGCTCGCTATCGAGACGGCCGATGGGGGGCGGCTTTTCCGGGAGCTGGCAATCGGAGCCGATGTCATTCTCGAGACGTCGAAGCCGGGCCGCCTCGCCTCGCTGGGGCTCGATTACGAGGCGCTCGCAAGAGGCAACGCCGGGCTCGTCATGTGCGCGCTGACACCGTTCGGGCAGGATGGCCCGTGGCGCGACTACGCCACGGCGGACCTGCTGCACATGGCGGCCGGGGGCGAGATGGCGTCCTGCGGCTACGACGAGGCCGACGCGCCGAATGCGCCGCCCATCGCGCCCGGCGGGGGCAACGCGTGGCACATGGGCGGGCATTTCGCCTACATGGCCATCATGGCGGCACTGGTCCATCGCACCGTCTCTGGCCGAGGGCAATACATCGACGCCTCCATTCACGAGGCCTGTGCCCTGACGACGGAGTCGGCCATCGCCAACTACGTCTATCGGGGCGAGACGCTGCTGCGCCAGACCGGACGTCACCACGCGCCGGGCCCGAGTCCCCGCACTCAGTTTCTGGCGAAGGACGGCACCTACGTGTGCGCGCTGGTCGCCGGCCGGCTCAATCCGAAATACGTCCAGGAGCTGGCCGCGCTGTTCGACGCCTTCGGCTTCGCGCATGATCTCGCAGATCCCAAGTATCGCGACGCCAAGGCCATTGCGGAGGCCACGTCGCACATCATCGACGACCTCGTCGCGGGCTTCATCGCGAGCCATCCCGCGGAGGCGATCTATCACGCCGCCCAAGACCGGGGCTTCACGTGGGCCGCCGTGCGCGCACCGGAGGACCTCCTCGACGACGGCCACCTTCGGGACCGCGGCTTCTGGAAGACGGTCGAGCATCCCGAGCTCGGTCGCAGCTTCGTCTATCCGGGTGAGGCCGCGATCTACAACGGCACGCCGTGGCGCATCTCGCGACGAGCGCCACTGCTTGGCGAGCACAACGTCGAGATTTTCTGCGGCGAGCTCGGCCTTTCTCGTGGCGAGCTTTCGGTGCTGGCGGAGAGCCGCGTGATCTGACGTGGGATGCGGGGCGGAGACCGGCCCGCGATTGCCGAGGGTGGGGCATGGGACCGTGCCCGTCCGGACTTCGGGGTGGTGTGCGCCGTCGCTCCCTGCTCTGTCTTCCTCCCGCAAAGCCTCGATGGTATCAGCGCGTCAGTCGAAGCTGACCCTGGATCACGATGACCAAACCACCTCAGATTCCCGGGCCGCACGGCCCCGCCGAGCGTGCTCACCTTCGCCTGCTCGCCTCGTTCATTTTCGGCTCCCGCTGGCTGCAGGTGCCGCTCTACGTCGGCCTGATCCTGGCGCAATGCGTCTATGTCGTTCTGTTCCTGAAGGAGCTCTGGCACCTCGTCAGCCACGCGGCCAGCTTCAGCGAGCAGCAGATCATGCTGATCGTTCTCGCCCTCATCGACGTGGTGATGATCTCGAATCTTCTCGTCATGGTCATCGTCGGCGGCTACGAGACGTTCGTCTCGCGGCTCCGGCTCGAGGGCCATCCCGACCAGCCCGAGTGGCTCGACCAGGTCAACGCCAGCGTGCTCAAGATCAAGCTTGCCATGGCCATCATCGGCATCTCGTCGATCCACCTGTTGAAGACGTTCATCGAGGCCGGAAATCTCGGCACTCAGAGCGCCAAGTTCACCGAGGCCGGCGTGATGTGGCAGACGATCATCCACATCGTCTTCATCCTGTCGGCGATCGGCATCGCCTACGTGGACCGGCTGAGCCATTTGGCGGCACCGAACGGCAAGCATTGACGGCCGGCGCGGTCCGGAACGCCCTCCGGCTTGAAATCGCGCCGGACTGTGCCACCATCTCTCCCGTCGCAACGGTCGCGCCGCAGGCCCCCGGGCCCGCGAGACAGACTGACACGCGCTGGGAGCAGATGCCATGAACGCATTGAACGCCGCCTCCATTCCCACCGAGACACGCAGGCTCTACGACAAGCTCGAGGAGCGCATCCTGGCCCGCGACCAGGTCGGCGCGAGCGAGGCATACTATGGTCTCGTCAGGGCTGGCCGGCCGCTGCCGGAGATCGTCAACGAGGGTGTCCGCATCCACGCGCCACTGACCCACGTCCCCTACCACGAGCGGATCGACCGGGGCTTCGTCAACTTCGTCAACAACGACCACTGCCTGCTGTCGGCTCGTGCGACGACGCACCTGACGAAGCTCATGCCGAAGGAGTTGGCCGGCCTGCCGATGGCGCAAACCATCTGGTACATCCCGACCGGCCTAGATATCTGGAACCAGAAGATCAACAAGGCGCCAGGCCACTACTCGCGCGGCATGGAGCCGATCAAAGGGGAGCCGGTGAAGCCGGTCGTGCACTGGCCGGACCAGATCGCCGAGCACATCGAGGGGTCGATCGACGAGAAGCTCGACCGTTGGCTCGACCTCGTGCACCGCGGCCACGTGCTCGAAGCCTACCGCGTGTTCCTCGGCATCATGGAGGAGCCGGCGCACCGCAAGGTGGCACTGGCGCAGCTCTGCTTCGCGGGTCTCATCGATTTGCAGGACCGCGTCTATCTCAACCGCTCCTATACGACCGGTCACAAGTCGTTCCGCGCCCGCGCCACGGTGGAGCTCGGCAACTTCGTCGGCTGGGACAACGCCCATCATGTGCTCTATGCGGGGGCACTCGACATCGGCGTCGGTCCGCGCTGGTACTCGACCTATGAGATGGCCTGCAACTGCATCACGCACTACATCGAGAAGCAGAAGATCTCGGCCATCCCCTATGGCGGTGCGACCGCAAAGGAGGCGGAGATCCTGCGCCAGACGCAGCCGTTGACGAGGGAGGAGGGCGAGGCGTTGCTAGACGTCGTGCTGCACGGCCAGGAGCCTGGCATTCAGGAGGCGCTCAGCCGTCTTCTGCATGCCGGCAAGGGGCCGCGCCAGATCCTCGACGTGCTCCAGATCGGCGGCGCGCAGGTGCTGCTCGAGACGGCGGATACGCTCAACTTCTCGATTCCCCAGCACTGCTACGAGTATCTGAACACGCTCGGCTGGTTCTACGACAACTTCGAGCATCCGCAGCGGCTGAAGCTGCTCTACGTCGCGACCAGCTATCTCAATCGCAACGCTTTGCACAACCAGCAGGTGGGCGACGGCAAGGAGGTGCGGGCGCAGCTTCCCGCGGGGGCGACCTCGAAGAGCACGGGCCAGATGCTGGAGCACGTCGTCGCCGCGACCGTCGCGCTCGACGGGCCGTTGGCCATCGCCTGGGCACGCAGCTACCTCGATGCCGGCGGCGATCCGAGCGCACTCGCCCGCGAGGTGGCGTTGTGCGCGACGCGGATCGGCAACGATCCGCACAACCAGGAGCTCGGTCAGCTGCTCGTCGAGGACTACGGCAAGAATCGCAGCTTCGACCGCAATCGTCTGCTGCTCGCCTGCATCCAGCATACGGCTGTGCATAGAAAGTACGGCGACTTCCTCGAGGCGAGCCGCCGCTACGGCCAGGCGCTGGGGGTTGCCGGATTGAATTGAGGAGTGACGCGCAGCGTCGGCATCAAGCCGGGGCTGCGCGATCCGGTCGCTGTCAACGCTTGGTGAGATCGAACTGCAGGCGGTCGCGCCGATAGGCGCGCGGCTTGCAATCCTCACCCATCAGCGGAGCCTGGCCCTCGAGGACGACGGTGCGCTCGTCGGCCGACACGTTGCCGGCGACGGAATAGCCGACACGGCCACACGACCTCGTGAAGATGTATGCAGCTCCCGTGTAGGTCTGTCCCTCGCGCCGCCCTTCGAAGACCGTGTCACCGGGCTTGACGCCGGCCTCGACAAGTCCTCGACGCGGCACCTCGTAGACGAAGCGCCGATCGGCACCGTTTGCCTCGAGTCGCATGACGGAGCCGTTGTGGCTCCAGTGCGATGGACCACTCGTCGGCTGCACGGGCCGATCCGTAACGCCTCCCGTCTCCTCGCGCGTGACGACCTCGCGCTCGCAGGTGTAGGCCGCCGGAAGCCCATCGGCAGCCAGCTCGCACAGGGCCTCCAGCTCGACAGGCCGACCATTGTCGCGGAACCGAATTCTGAGCGCGTAGCTTCGGGACTCGAACTTGAACTGTTGGCCGCGAGCTATGCAATAGCCTTCGCGCCGGGAGAGGACGGTCTCCCGGAGCGTCTCGTAGGGAATGGCATTGCGGTCACGGTCGGTCTTGCGGACCAGCACGCCGTCATCGATCTCGTACTGGTCGTCGATGGTCCGGCAGACGTGGGAATAGTCGCTAGCGTGAGCAGCCCCCTCGCCGGCGAACCAGCCTGCGACGACGAGGCCGATCGTCAGGGTTACGAGAGTGCGCATGGAGGCGTGCCTGCCATTGCCTTTGCGGGGTGCACATCATTAGCACGTGAGCCGGCTGCGAGCGACGGCGTCCGGAAGGGGGCCGACGCGCTGTGCAGCGACGATGATTGTTTCCTGGCCGCGCCACCAGCCTGCTGGCAGGATGCACGACAGGACATCGTTCTCGAGGCCGCGACCATGACCATCCGTATCGCGCGTGACGTCGTTTTCAGCCGCGCTCGGATTGGCTGGAACCACGGCAAGGGTCCGATGCAGGAGGCAGCGCTCAAGCTCGATGCCTATCTGCCGTTGGTGCCGTCCCGTGAGCCGGCGCCGGCCCTGGTGATGGCCTTCGGCGGTGCGTTTCACCGTGGTACGAAGGAGGATGACAGCTTCAGCGACGGCGTCGGGCGCAGCACGGCCGTCGCAGAGTACTGCCGGCGCTTTGCGGCGCTCGGCATGCCGTCGTTCTCCGTGCAGTACCGGCTGGCCCAGGTCGATCCCGAGCCGGGCCGCGATCCGGTGCTGACGCAGCCGGATGCGATTCCGATGTCCCGCATCAACCCGGTTCGCGTGGAGCTGGGGCTGCCGCCGGTCGGAGCACGCCAGATGGCGGGCATCATGGAGGCGGCGTTCGAGGACGTCGGCCATGCGGTGCGTTTCGTGAAGGCCAATGCGGCGAGCTGGGGTGTCGATCCTGGCCGCATCGTGCTTGGCGGCTTCTCGGCGGGCGGGCGCTGCGCCATGTATGCGGCCTACGGCAAGCGGGTCGGCGTCGCCGGGGTCGTGTCGATCTCGGGGCCGCTGGTGCCGGCCGATGCAGCGGCCTATCTCGCCCGCGGCGGCGATCTTCCGCCGCTCCAGTTGATTTCCGGCGAGCGGGATCTCGACTATGTCTGCAGGTTCGTGCCCGAGATCGAGCGCCAGTTCCGTGCCGCTGGCCGGCCCGTCGCCTGGTCGATGGTGCCGGGTGCCACGCATTTCTTCCCCGCCGAGGCCGTGACGAGCGACGGGCGCCCGGTGATCGACGTCATGCGCAGCAGCATCGAAGGCTGGGTCGGCAGGCTCTGAGGGTTAGCTGGCGACCAAGCTCGCTTCCTTGACGACCCCGCCGCACGCACCGATCATTGCGCCACTGCCCGGCACCCCCTCCCGCGAAGGAGATCCTCATGGCCGCAGGCTCGGCGCCCGACTTCGATCTGGTCATCCGCAACGGCACGCTCGCCGATGGCACTGGCGCCGACCTCCGCGACGCCGACGTGGCCGTGAGGGACGGGCGCATCGTGGCCGTCGGCCGGATCCCTGGGCGCGGTGCGGAGGAGATCGAGGCCAAGGGAAAGCTCGTCGCGCCCGGCTTCGTCGATGCCCACACGCACTACGACGGACAGGTGACGTGGAGCGACGTGCTCGATCCCACCTCGCAGAACGGCGTCACGACGGCCATCATGGGTAACTGCGGCGTCGGCTTCGCGCCCTGCCGGCCCGAGGACCACGATCGCCTCGTCCGCCTGATGGAGGGCGTCGAGGACATCCCCGAGCCGGTGCTGTCGGCGGGCCTGCCATGGACCTGGGAGAGCTTCCCCGACTACATGCATTGGCTGTCGCAACGCCGCTTCGACGTGGATGTGGGGGCCCAGCTCCCGCACGCCGCGCTGCGCGTCTACGTCATGGGAGAGCGTGGCGCCCGGCGCGATCCGGCAACGCCTGACGACGTCGCGGCCATGGCCATCCTGGCGCGGGACGGCATACGGGCAGGCGCGCGCGGCTTCACGACGTCGCGGACCCTCGCGCACCGGACCTCGGACGGCGATTTCACGCCGACGCTGAAGGCCGGAGAGGACGAGCTGACTGGCATCGTCCGCGCCATGCGGGCAGAAGGCGACGGCGTGCTGCAGTTCGTGCTGGACCTCAATACGCTGGACGAGGACTTGCCGATGCTGTTGCGCGTCGCGGAGGCAACAGGCGCACCCGTCAACCTGACGGTGACGCAGAATGAAAAGGTGCCCGACCGCTGGCGGCAGACGATGGCCGAGCTCGCGGCAGCCTCCGAGCGAGGCTTGAAGATCCACGCGCAAGTCGCCGTCAGGCCGATCGGGCTCGTGCTCGGTCTCGAGCTGTCGCGCAACCCGTTCCTCGGCCATCCGAGCTATCGCGAGATCATGCACCTGCCGCTCGACGAGCGCGTTCGGCGGATGCGGGATCCGGAGCTACGTGCGCGCATCCTCGGCGAGAGCCCGATCCGCACCGACGATCCGCTGATCCGGCGGCCCAACTACGACAAGGTCTTCCGCCTCGGCGATCCCCCCGACTACGAGCAACCGCGCGAGAACGCGCTCGGGCCCGTGGCTCGGCGGCAGGGGCTCGACCCGGCCGCGATGGCCTACGACGCGCTGCTTGAGAACGGCGGACGCGGCCTGCTCTACGTCCCGTTCGTCAACTACGCCGCCGGCAACCTCGATGCCGTGCGCGAGATGCTGCTGCACCCGAATGCCGTGCCGGGACTGTCGGACGGCGGCGCCCATTGCGGCATCATCTGCGACGCGAGCTTCCCCACCTATCTGCTGACGCACTGGACGCGCGACCGCACGCGCGGCGAGAAGCTGTCGATCCCGTTCGTCGTTGCGGCACAGGCGCGGCGCACGGCGGCTTCGGTCGGTCTCCAGGATCGCGGCATCCTCGCGCCGGGCTACAAGGCGGACATCAACGTCATCGACTACGACCGCCTGCGCATTCATCCGCCCGAGGTGCGCCACGACCTGCCCATGGCCGGCCGGCGCCTCGTGCAGCAGGTGACGGGCTACGACACGACGGTGCTCTCCGGAGTCGTCGTGCGCCGCGACGACAAGCCCACGGGCGCGAGACCGGGCCGGCTGCTGCGCGGCGTCCAGGGGCGTCCCGTCGGGGCATCGGGCCGTTGAGCGAGACGAGGAACATGGACGCCGCCCCCGGTGCGGCTCGTCTCGATGCGGCAAGGCCTCAGGCGACCCTGCTCGGGCTGGGCGCGGTGCTGTTGTGGGCGGGTCTCGCCGCGCTCACGACGCTGGCCGGGCCGGTGCCCCCTTTCCAGCTCGCGGCGATGACGTTCGCCATCGGCACC
>JANRJI010000033.1:0-2424 GCA_033764055.1 Hyphomicrobiaceae bacterium | reverse complement strand
AGCCGCATCGGGTGGCGCGAAGGCCGCTCCCATCCGGGTCACGATGTCGCGACGGTCCGCGTCGATGTCGACAACGGTCACCTGTGCCCCCGGCAGTCGCGCCGCGATGCGCGCGACGAGCAGCCCGACGACGCCAGCGCCAACCACGACGATGCGATCGCCCGGCCCCGTGCCCGCGTCCCAATGCGCATTGAGCGCCGTTTCCATGTTGGCCGCGAGCGTCGCGCGACGCGCCGGCACCGCCTCGGGAATGGCAGCGAGCCGCTCGAGCGGGACCACGAACCGGTCCTGGTGGGGAAAAAGGCAGAACACGGTGCGACCAATCGAATCAGGTGGGCCCGCCTCGACGATGCCCGTCGCGCAATAGCCGTATTTTACCGGGAATGGGAATGCGCCGGCCTGCATGGTGGCCCGCATCCTCTCCCACTCGCTTTCGGGAACGAGTCCTTGCGAAACGAGGCGCTCGGTGCCGCGACTGATGCCGCTGAACAGTGTTCTGACGAGTGCATCGCCCGGCCCGGGAACTTCCAGCCGCTCTGGGCGTACTTCCACTTGGCCCGGCGCGATGTACCAGAGGGCGCGACCAACCTGGAGCTTGCCGACGGATTTCGCTGGCGCCATACGCTTCCGACCTCGCTGGACCGGCCGCAGAGACCCGGCCGCTGACCGCAAAAAGAGACAACCATGAGCCAATCGACCGACACCGCATCCCTCCAGGATGCCGCCGCCGTGCGCGCGACCATTAGCGTGCCGACGGGCCTCCAGTCCATGGCCGAGCTCGATCGCCGCCGCCGTCTCGTGCTCGGCCTCAATATCGTGACGTGGCTCGTCCTGATGGGCCTCGCGACCTACGTCGCCGCGGCTGGCGGCTGGACGCTCGTCGATGCGATCATGCTCGCCTGCTTCGCGATCGGTACGCCGTGGGCCGTGCTCGGTTTCTGGAATGCGGTCATCGGCCTGTGGCTGCTGCACGGCGCGAAGGACGCGCTTGGGCAAGTGGCACCCTATGTGGCGGCCGGAGATGCTCCGACGCCGCTCGCCATCGACACCGCCATCTTCATGACGCTGAGGAACGAGGACCCGGCCCGTGCCTTCGCCCGCCTCGAGACGGTCAAGGCGAGCGTCGATGCGACGGGCGAGGGCGCCCGCTTCAGCTATTTCCTCCTGTCGGACACCAACAAGGCCGACGTCGCCGCCGAGGAGGAGCGCCTTTTCGCCGCCTGGACGGCATCCGATCCGGACGCCGCGCGCTTCCATTACCGCCGCCGCACCGAAAACACGGGCTATAAGGCCGGCAACGTGCGCGATTTCTGTGAGCGCTGGGGTACCCGCTACGAATTGATGCTGCCGCTCGACGCCGACAGCCTGATGTCGGGCGAGGCCATCGTGAAGATGGTGCGCATGATGCAGGCGCACCCGAAACTCGGCATCCTGCAGAGCCTTGTCGTCGGCATGCCCTCCGACAGCGCCTTCGCCCGCATCTTCCAGTTCGGCATGCGCCACGGCATGCGCTCCTACACCATGGGTCAGGCCTGGTGGGTCGCCGACTGCGGTCCCTTCTGGGGCCACAATGCGCTCGTCCGCATCAAGCCTTTCGCCGAGGCCTGCCACCTGCCCATGCTGCCCGGCAAGCCACCGCTCGGCGGTCATATCCTGTCCCACGATCAGGTCGAAGCGACGCTGATGCGCAAGGCGGGCTACGAGGTCCGCGTGCTGCCCTACGAGAATGGGAGCTGGGAGGAAAACCCGCCGACCATGCTCGACTTCGCCAAGCGCGACGTGCGCTGGTGCCAGGGCAACATGCAGTACGTGAAGCTGCTCGACTATCCGGGTCTCCTGCCCATGAGCCGCTTCCAGCTCGCCTGGGCGATCCTGATGTTCCTCGGCATCCCGGCATGGACGCTGATGATCGCGCTGTTACCGATCGCTGCCCTGCACGCGACCTCCGTTCCCGACTTCCCGACCGGCCTCGCGATCGCGCTCTACATCGGCTACTTCGTCATGTATCTGGCGCCCAAGTTCGCCGGCCTGATCGACGCGGCCCTGACCAAGGGGGGCATGACGACGTTCGGAGGCCCGGTGCGTTTCCTGGCGAGCGCGGTCACGGAGCTCGTCTTTTCCTTCCTGCAGGGCGCCGTCTCGACCATCCGCACGACCGTCTTCATGATCGGTCTCGCCTTCGGCAAATCGGTCGTGTGGGGCGGCCAGTCGCGCGACGCCTATGGCATCTCGTGGGCGACGGCCGTCGAGAACCTGTGGCCGCAGACCCTGTTCGGCGTGGTGGTGTGCGGTGCTCTCTACGCCATCGCCCCCGAGGTTTTGTGGTGGAGTCTGCCGCTGACGGCCGGTTATCTGCTGGCGATCCCGTTCGCGGTGGTGACGGCCTCTCCCGCCGTCGGACGCTTCGCCAAGCGCATCGGCCTG
>JANRJI010000032.1:0-30110 GCA_033764055.1 Hyphomicrobiaceae bacterium | reverse complement strand
CCTCAGGCACATAATCCTCGACGCTCGCAGGCAGCAGCTGCGTCTGGTCGATCTTCCAGGGGCGATAGTGTTTGCTCATACCCCTGGACAGAATCCGACTCGCACCGGAAAATCCACCGACTACTCGGACAGGCTCCTAGTGGTCCGCAGAGCCAATCCGAGGGAGCACACACATGTCCAGCCACGCGACGGGTGACGGCGGGATTCCGCCGAGGGACGCTGGCAAGAAGGGCCTCAAGCGCGTCATGACGCTCGGCGGCCACTACGGCATGCGCAACTACACGGTGAAGGACCTGCGGGACCAGAAGGGCAAGCGGGTGCTGGTCGAGACCCTCTGCTTCTCGCCCGACGAGGCGGCGGCCGCCCAGGAGGCCGGCATCGATACGATGAAAGTGCGGTTTGACCCGAAAGCGCCGGCCTCGGCAGCCGAGATCAGACGGGCTGCGCCTCACGTGTTCATGGCCTTTTCCGTGCCGCTGGTCGCCGCCGCGACGCCGGCGGAGGCGGTGCGGATCGGCTATGACGCCATGGCGCTCGGGGCCGATGCCATCATGTGTCAATGGGCGCCGCGCTTCGTCGAGGCCGCAGCGGAGGCCGGCATCCCCATTCAAGGCCACGCCGGCCTCGTACCGAGGAAAAGCACCTGGACCGGTGGGCTGCGGGCCGTTGGCAAGACGCTCGACGAAGCGCTCCAGGTCTATCGCGAGATCAAGGCGCTCGAGAGCGCCGGCGCCTATGCCGTCGAGGTGGAGGTGATCCCGGAGGAGCTGCTCCGCGAGATCTCCAAGCGCACCACTCTGCTCACGTCCTCGATCGGCGGTGGTGCCGGCGGCGACATCCAGTTCCTCTTCGCCGACGACATTCTCGGCAACAATGCGCCGCCCTATCCGCGCCATTCCAAGCAGTACCGCAACCTCTACAGGATGAAACAGGAGATGCAGCGCGAGCGCGTCGCAGGCTTCAAGGAGTTCGTCGACGACGTACGCAGCGGCCGCTTCCCGGCAGCCGAGCACGTCATCAAGGCACCGGGAAGGATGATCGATGACTTCCTGGCCGCCGCCGGGAAGGAGACCTGAGGCGCGAGCCAACCGCCGATCCGCCAGCAATCGCCGGAGCTTCCATGCCTGTCGTCGTCTATGGCATCCCCAACTGCGATACGGTCAGGACGGCCCGCGCCTGGCTCGACGCGAGGGGCATCGACTACATCTTTCACGACTACAAGCGGAGCGCCATCACGTCCGGAAAGCTGCAGTCTTGGTGTGAGGCTGTTGGCTGGGAGGTCGTGATCAATCGTGCCGGCACGACGTTCAGGAAGCTGCCGGACAGGATCAGGGCAGGCCTCGATCGGACCAAGGCGATCAGCCTCATGTGCGAGCAACCTTCGATGATCAAGCGGCCGATCGTCGAGCACCCTGGCGGAGTGCTCGTCGGGTTCTCGACCGAGCAATGGGAGCGCGTGCTCGCGAGTCCGCGGTGAGACCAGCACCATCTGGCTCTAGCTCACGATCAGGCGAGCCCCCCGCGTTCCGACCCGCGCCAGTACGCGTCTCAAATCGCCGGCCCTGAGTGCGACGCAACCCTCGGTGGGCTGAAACCCCGGCCTCGCCACGTGCATGAAGATCGCGCTTCCGTGCCCGCGTACGCGCGGGCACCGGTTGTGCCCCAGCACCACGACGATGTCGTAAAGCTCGTCGGCCCGCCACAGCTGCTCGGCGCTTGCAGGATACGGGTGCCGAACGGCCCGATTGTAGTTGCGATCCCCTGGTGCATCGCACCACCCATCATCTCGTCTCACCGCCTGTACGGCCAGTCCCGTGCGCGGCCGCAGCCCCCGGTCGCTTCTGTAGAGGACGCGATCGAGCCGCCAGCTTCCGAGCGGTGTCGTGCCATCGCCCTCACGCTTCCTCGCACGCAGACCGCTGCGCCCGAGCGCGCAAGGCAGCCGCAGAGGCCCGATCTCCACACGGCCGCGCCGAGCGGCGTGGCTCGAGGCCCGGACTTGGATCACGACCGGCTTCCGCCGCAATCTTCTTTCTGTCGAGAGCACCATGGCTTTGCCGCCTGCGTTTTCGGACCGCATGCCAGCGGTCGCGCGCCAAGACTGTTTCATCCCTGCGTGGCGATGGTACTATGTGCGCCGACGGCGAGAACCTCCGGGAGCCCCCCATGAGCACGGCCCGCACCATCCTCCTAGTCGACGACGACGAGGAGCTGCGCGAAAGCTTGAAGGACCAGCTGGCGCTGCACGAGGAGTTCGACATCCTGACCGCGGGAACCGCTGGCGGCGGCATTGACATCGCCAAGAAGGAGCGCCTCGATCTTGTCATACTCGACGTCGGTCTTCCCGACATGGACGGCCGCGAAGCCTGCAAGATCATGCGGAAGGCAGGTTTCAAGAGCCCGATCATCATGCTCACCGGCAATGCCGCCGACTCCGACGTCGTCCTCGGTCTGGATGCCGGCGCCAACGACTACGTGACCAAGCCATTCAAGTTCGCGGTCCTGCTGGCCCGCATCCGCGCGCAGCTGCGCCAGCATGAGCAGAGCGAGGACGCCGTCTTTGCGATCGGGCCCTATACCTTCAAGCCGGCCTCCAAGATGCTCGTCGACGAGAAAGGCTCGAAAATTCGTCTGACCGAGAAGGAGACGTCGATCCTCAAGTACCTCTATCGGTCGGGCGAGAAGGTCGTGACTCGGGACGTTCTGCTCCACGAGGTCTGGGGCTACAACGCTGGGGTGACGACGCACACCCTCGAGACGCACATCTACCGCCTCCGCCAGAAGATTGAAAAGGACCCATCCAACGCCGAGCTGCTGGTCACCGAGATGGGCGGCTACAAGCTGATGCCCTGAGTCCTCTGGCCGCTCCGTCCCGTCTCCACCGGCCGCCTGGACTGCGCAATTCGGGCGGGACCGGCGACATGAGATTGTCTGCGCCTTCTCTCGGCTCGGGATGGCTTTTCCCCAGAGCGCAATCGAGAGTTTGCAGCCGGCCCGCAGAATCGCGCATTGCTTGAACGGGCGTGAAGGAGGCCCAACGGGGGCTGCGTTCGGGATTTTCAACGGGATCGGTGGGATAGACGGCATGGCCATCGACAGGATCGCCGGGCAACTCGCGGCCCTGGAGATGTTTCGCGGCCTCGACGACGAGCGGTTGAGGCGTATTGCTCGCGAGGCGGACCGCATTATTTTCCGTGACGGGCAATCGATTGCTGAGGCAGGCGAGGACGCCGACGGCGGCGTGCTGATCGTCAGCGGGAAGGCCCTCACGCGCGCGGAACCCACCACCGGCTCGGCCGAGGAGTTCATCGAGGCCGGCGCCCTGATCGGCGAGATGGCGATGCTGACCGAGCACCGGTGTGCTGTCGGCGTGGTGGCAGTCGGCGACGTGCGAGCGGTCAAGATCACGCGCGAGGCGTTGCATACGCTCATGCAGGACGACCCGGCGCTGGCCGAGCATTTTCAGCATCGCCTGACGGCCCGTCTGTCGCGCGTGGCGCTCGAGCTGCGGCTCATCGACGAGCGTCTCGCTGCGGCCTGTGCTATGGCAGGCTCCGCAGCCGCAGCCGGTTGATCAGGCGCCGCAGCCGCCGGCGAGATCGTTGCTCGACGGCTCGATGCGCTGAGCAGATCAGGCCCGAGCTGTGTTTGCTCCCACCAATGCGGCGCGCTTCCGCATATAGAGTGACCCGAAATCCACAGGATCCAGAAGCAGTGGCGGAAACCCGCCCTCCCGAGTGAGGTCCGCGGCGATCCGCCTGAGGAACGGGAACAGAAGGGTCGGACAGTTGATGTTCAGCATCGGCTCGATCGCCTCGGCTGGCACGTTCTCGATGCGGAAAAGGCCAGCATAGACCAGCTCCAGCTCGTAGATCGTCCCGATCGACTTGGTCTCGGCCCGCGCCTTGAATTGGAGCGCGGCCTCATAGACATCGGGCGCGACACTTTCCGGATGAACGTTCAGCTCGAGGTTGAGACTGGGATTTTCCTGTTGTCCTGCCAGTAACTTACGAATGTTCGGACTTTCGAAGGACAAATCCTTGATGTACTGGCCGAGCACCCGCACGTGCACTTGCACCTGAGCCGGCGTCGTCTGATTGCCGCTAGCCCCATTGCCGCTTGCCGGGTCGCTCATATCCTTCGGCCTCCTCGCCGCGATGATCGTCGTCGGTGGCTATCACGCGCCGTTCAAGGCGGGCAAGCCGTTTGGCAAGGCGGCGCGATATGTCGGAGCTGGGGAGCTTCTGCACAGTTCGCCGTCGAGATCCGCAGCAGGCGCATAGCTCGTATGAAGTTCGATAACCTTGACTACTGTAACCTTGAAGAAGATAACCACAGATACGATCTCAAGCGGGATCGGAACGACTCCTGAGCGAGGCACAATGTCTGAGGCCGAGGGGCACTTCGGGTGGCTGGCGACTGATGTCGCACGCCTGATGCGAACGGTTTTCGACCGTCGTGTCAAGGCGTTGGGCATTACGCGGCCGCAATGGCTGGCTCTGGTGCGCCTTGATCGGCGGCCGGGTGCGAGCCAGTCCGAGCTTGCCGACATGATGGAGATCGAGCGGGCACCCGCAGGCAAGATCGTTGATCGTCTCGAGGAGCGCGGCTGGATCGAACGCCGGCCGGATCCCGACGATCGGCGTATCAACAGGATTTTCCTGACCGAGTTGGGTGAGCGGGTACACGCCGCAATTCAGCCGATCGGCCGGGCTACGGTTTCGGACGCGCTCGTCGACCTGTCGGCATCGGAGATCGCCCGGCTGACGGAGCTGCTGTCCCGCGTCAAGACCCGCCTCGCCGATCTGGCGGAGGCTGATACCGTTGCCGAGATCGAGTGGCCGGACGAGTTCGTCACGCCCCAGATCGAGGAAAGCCGCGCCCTTTGATCCGGCGTTGGCCAGGAACGAGCGAATGAGACCTTGAGAAGCTGACCCAAGTGAGACGTGACTGACATGCGCATCCTTAGACCCATACTGCTGATTGCCGTTCCGGCCCTGGCAGTTGCGGGTGCCCTGCTGTGGTGGCTGTGGGGCGGCCGCTACATAGCTACCGAGAACGCCTACGTGAAGGCGGACATCGTCCATGTCTCGTCCGAGGTTTCCGGCCGAGTGGTCGAGGTCGCCATCAAGGACCACGCACAGGTGAAGGCCGGCGACCTTCTCATCAAGATCGATCCCGAGCCGTACCAGATGGCGCTCGATCGGGCCAATGCTGAGCTCGATCAGACCAAGGCGCGAGTGGAGTCGCTGCGCGCCGAGTACCGAGAGTCGATGGCCGAGCTGAAAGAGGCCGAGGATCGCATACAGTTCTATGATGCCCAGCGCGCGCGCCAGCAGCGTCTGGTCGACAAGGGCGTCGGCCGCGCGTTCGTGTTCGAGGAGGCTGACAGCAACGCTGACGCCGCCCGCGCCCGAGTGAATGTCGTGCGCCAGAAGATGAACCGCGTGTTGGCCCAGCTTGGCGGCGACCCGAACATTGCGGTCACGGCCCATCCGTTGGTGCGCGAGAGGACCGCGGCGCGCGACCGGGCACAGCTCGATCTCGATCGCACGATCGTCCACGCCCCGCTCGGTGGGCTCGCGGTGAATGTCAAGCTGTTGCCCGGCGAGCATGTTCGCGCGGCGACGCCCTTGTTTGCTCTCATCAGCGATGGCTCGGCCTGGGTCGAGGCAAATTTCAAGGAGACCGAGTTGACCTACGTTCGGCCGGGTCAGGAGGCGTCGGTCGTTCTCGACATCTACCCCGACGTCACTTGGCAGGCGGAGGTGCAGAGCATCAGCCCGGCAACGGGTGCCGAATTCGCGCTGCTGCCCCCGCAGAACGCCTCCGGCAACTGGGTGAAGGTCGTTCAGCGCCTTCCGGTACGCCTCAAGCTCAAGCCGGCAGACGGCGCCGAGCCGCTTCCGTTGCGCGCCGGCATGACAGCGACCGTTACGGTCGACACCAAGCGCGAGCGCCGGATCAGCTCACTGTTTGGTGGCCGCAGCGTCGCAGCGACCGTGAAGCCCTGAGCCGACGACGCCAGCCGGCCAAGGCGAGGAGATCAGATCGCGACAGCGAGCCCGCGGACAGCTCCGCGGGCTCATTCGTCGTTTATCGCGCGGTCTTCCCCCAGACGACAACGGACGCTACATAGGTTGGTCATAGCCAGAGTCCCGAACCATGGTCCTCGTCCTCGATAACACGCCGCACACCGAGACCGCTCCGCGCCCGCCTTCCTTGCCGACGTTGGCTGGTCGTGGACGTGATGGCCTCGCGGCTGCGCTTGCCGGAGTGGGGGTCCCCGAGAAACAGTTGCGCATGCGCACCGGGCAGCTCTGGAGCTGGCTCTATGCTCGCGGCATCCGTTCATTCGATGCCATGACCGACGTCTCGAAGGACCTCCGCAACCGTCTGTCCGCAGCCGCGACGCTCGAGCGTCCGGAGATCGTCGACGAGCAGATTTCCAGCGATGGCACACGCAAGTGGCTGCTTCGACTGGCACGGCGGGGACACGAGGCCCACGCGCCTGAGGTCGAGACCGTGTACATCCCGGAATCGGATCGGGGCACACTCTGCATCTCGAGCCAGGTCGGCTGCACGCTGACGTGCTCCTTCTGCCATACCGGCACCCAACGCCTCGTCCGCAATCTGGAGCCCGAGGAGATCGTGGGCCAGATCCTCGTCGCGAGAGACCGGATCGGCGACTGGCCCGGAGCCGAGACGCCCAGCGATGGCGGCATGCTCCCAATTGCCGAGCGCAAGATCACCAACATCGTCCTGATGGGCATGGGAGAGCCGCTCTACAATTTCGACAACGTTCGTGCCGCGATCGAGGTGGCAGCCGACGGCGACGGGCTGGCATTCTCGAAGCGCCGCATCACGCTGTCGACCTCCGGCGTGGTCCCCGAGATACCTCGCTGGGGCCTCGAGGCCGGCACCATGCTGGCCATCTCCCTCCACGCTGTGACGGACTCGTTGCGTGACGAGCTGGTGCCCATAAACCGCAAGTATCCCATCGCCGCGTTGCTGCAGGCCTGCCGGGACTATCCCGGGCTGTCGAATGCACGCCGCATCACCTTCGAGTACGTCATGCTCAAGGGCATCAACGACAGCCCCGCCGACGCTCGCGCCCTGGTGAGGTTGCTTGCCGGCATCCCCGCCAAGATCAACCTGATTCCATTCAACCCGTGGCCGGGCAGCCGCTATGAGTGCTCAGAGTGGGAGGCCATTGAGCGCTTTGCCGACGTGGTGAACCGGGCCGGCTATGCCAGCCCCGTACGCACGCCCCGAGGTCGTGACATCCTGGCGGCCTGTGGTCAGTTGCGATCGGACAGCCTCAAGCTGTCGGCCCGGCAGCGGCGGGAGCAGGCCGGCACGGAGCCCGCCTCGTGATCCTTCGGGCGCTTGGCCGGCTCGTCATGGTTCCTCTGGCCTTCCTGCTGGCGTCGGGCACAGCTCTTGCCGTGCTTTTCACGCTCGGGCTCGAGCGCATCACGCACGCCGTGGCGGGACGGGGGGACGGCGCGGAAATCTTCTTCGAGATCGCGGGCGCGCTCGTCGGCCTGGTGGGGGCTGCGACGGTGGTGCCGTCCATCCTCGTCGTCATCGTCGGCGAGGTCGCCCGGATCCGGTCCGGGCTCTACTACGTTCTCGGAGGCGGCATGGCCCTGGCTGTCCTGCCGTTGCTTGCCGGCACCGGCACCATCGGCAGCGGCGAGATCGCCGGCCTCTCCGCCTCCTGGCCCGTGTTCGCCACGGCCGGCTTCGCGGGAGGGCTGGTTTACTGGCTGCTGGCCGGCCGCAACGCCTGAGCGACGTGCTTCGGTCTGCCTTCGACCCATCGTCGTCTGATATGGTAGTCTTCATTCCACAAGGCAGGCGGGCGCTGCGGGGCGCGTTGAGCCCCGGTCTGGCTGCAGCCGCTAAATGAGGCAGGGAGTGCCGTCAGCATGGGGCGCGACGTCACGGTGAGCAGGCCCGAACCCTTGCACGACGAGCGCTTCACTTCGGAGGGCTTCCGCAATTTGGCCAGGCGTCTCGACTCCGCGCCATCGGACGCCGTGTTCGATCCGCGGACGGGTCGCGCCTGGGGCCGCGGCGACTGGGATCTCAACCCGGAATTGGTGGCCGACTTCGCGGTCATGGAGCCGCCGCGAGCGGCCGCCGTTCTCGTCGGCGTCGTGGCGCGTGACGAGTTGACGGTTCTGCTGACCCAGCGAACTCATACCCTGCCGACACACGCCGGCCAGATCGCCTTTCCGGGGGGCAAGATCGAGCCGACCGACAATGGACCGGTGGAGGCCGCAGTCCGCGAAAGCCTCGAGGAGATCGGCCTCGCTGCGGACTTCATCGAGCCGCTCGGCTTTCTCGATGGCTATCGCACCGGCACCGGCTTCACGGTCGCCCCGGTCGTCGCATTGATCCAGCCGGGGTTCGACTTGAGGCCGGATCCGCGCGAGGTCGCCGAGGTATTCGAGGTGCCGCTGTCCTTCCTCATGAACGAGGCCAACCACCAGAAGCACTCGCGGGATTGGCGAGGCAGGCAGCGCCACTACTACGCGATGCCTTACGGCGAGCGCTTCATCTGGGGCGCCACTGCAGGTATGCTCAAGAACATGTACCAGCGACTGTTCGCGCGATGATCAGGGTCGTCATCGAGAACATCATCTTGTTCCTGCTGCCGACGGTGATTTATGCCGCCTACGTGGCGGCGACCCGGACCGACACGAGGAAAGGCATTCTGGACGACGCGCCGCTGGTGTGGCTGTTGATGGCCGGAACCGGCCTCGTCATAGTCATTTTGGTAGCGTTCGGCTCCACTTCGGGCGGCAAGCCGGGTCAGGTCTACGTGCCGCCGTCGCTGAAGAACGGACACATCGAGCCCGGGCACATCGATTAGGAGGGGCCGAGGGCGGGCCGGGAGCTGCCATGACCGAGAGCGGCCGAGATGCAAGCGCGGGCCTGCCCTCTCTCGCCGGAGCTGCGTGGCTTGCGTCGGCTGCCACCCGCGCCGTGCTCTCTGCGCTGGCGACGGCGGGTCATCCTGCGCGTATCGTCGGCGGAGCGGTGCGCAATACCCTGATGGGCTTGCCGGTCGCCGATATCGACATTGCCACCCCGGCCAGACCCGACGAGGTCTTGGTGTCCGCACGCAAGGCTGGCCTCCATTGCGTGCCGACTGGATTGCAGCACGGCACGGTCACCGTCGTCGCGGAACATCGTCCGATCGAGGTGACGACGCTGCGCCGTGACATCGAGACCGATGGCCGGCGGGCCACGGTCGCCTTCACCGACGACTGGGAGGCGGACGCGCGAAGGCGCGACTTCACCATCAACGCCCTCTACTGCGATGCCGAGGGCCGCATCTACGACCCGGTCGGCGGCTATCCGGATCTGGTCGCCCGTCGCGTCCGCTTCATCGGCGACGCCGACCAGCGCATTGCCGAGGACTACCTGCGGATCCTCCGTTTTTTCCGCTTCCATGCCGCCTATGCCGCCGGCCGACCTGATACCGTGGCGATGGCCGCCTGTGCGCGCGCCTTGCCGGGCATGGCGCGGCTTTCGGCGGAGCGGATCCGAGCAGAGCTGGTCAAGCTGATGATTGCGCCCGGCGCCGGTCCGGCCATTTCGGCGATGATGGACATCGGTTTGCTGACACTGATTCTCGGTGCAGCACCTCGGCCAGGCGTTCTGAGCCGCCTCATCGCTGCCGAGCGGGAGCTCTCCTTGGCCCCAGACGCAATGCTCCGCCTGTCGGCGCTCGCCGTGGCTGTCGCCGATGATATCCCCCGCATTGCCAACCGATTGCGGCTGTCGAGCGCCGAGCGGCACGCTCTCCTCGTCCTCGATGAGACCCTCGCTCAGCGAATGGGCGGTCTGGACGAGGCAGGCGCCCGGCGGTTGGTGTACCGGAAGGGTCCGGCCAACTCCCGACGGCATGCCGCCGCCCTGCTCGGAATCGATCCCGGGCAACGCTCTGTTGCCACCCTGATTGATCGCATCGCGCGGGAATGGCCCCCACCGCACTTCCCCGTCGCCGGTGCCGATCTCTTGAGGGCGGGCATTGCACCTGGCCCGCGGATCGGCCAGCTGCTCGCCGAGCTGGAGAGGTGGTGGATCGACGCCGACTTTCCAGAGGACGCCGCGGTGCAGGCACGGCTCGCGATGCTGCTCTCCGGCGAGAACGGCCGGGCTCAGTCGGCCGCTACCTCTGCCGATCGGTAGCGCTCGAGGACCCGGCGGGCGATGGGCTCGACCAGCGGGTCGGCCGCATCGATCCACTGGCGATGCCACAGCTCGAGCATCAGCAACGCCCAGATGCGATAGCCTTGCCGTTGTCCCGCACGGTGGCGCGCCAGCAACCGCTCGACGGCTTGCGCCTCGAAGAGACCTCGAGCCCTCGCTCGCGACGAGAGCAGCGTGTCCTCCACCCGCTCCCGGAGTCCAGCGTCGATCCAGCCGTCGATGGGCGCGGCAAATCCCATTTTCGGCCGATACAGCAGCTCGCGTGGCAGATGGCTTTCCAAAGCGCGCTTGAGCAGACCCTTGGGCTCTCCACCCGGCATCCGCTGGCCTACCGGCAATCCAGCAGCCCACTCCATCAACTGATGATCGAGGAACGGCGCCCGCGTCTCCAGCGAGCTCGCCATGCTGGCAATGTCCATTTTCACCAGGAGATCGTCGGGCAGATACGTGTGGACGTCGGCCCAGGCCGCCGCCTGTGGCATCGCCTCCGCCGCTGAGAGCCATGGCTCGAGCCGCTCGAGGGCCGATCGGGCCAGGAACGGCTCGAGATCGCCGGCATAGAGCGCGCGCTTCGCAGCGTCGTCGAAGTAGGCGATGAACGCCCCGTAACGCTGGCTGCGGGAGCCTCCGAGACTTTCGCCCACGCGCTTGACGCGCCGTACGAGCTTTACGCGATCCGACGCCGCCGGCAGCAACGCCAGCACGGTCCGCGCCGCCTCGAGCACCGATCGCGGGAGCCGAGCGAGCCTGTCGAGGCGCCCGACGGCCCGATAGCGCTCGTAGCCGAGAAAGCATTCGTCGCCGCCGTCGCCGGTCAACACGACGGTGACTTGCTCGCGCGCGATCTTCGACACGGCGTAGGTCGGCACGGCGGATGCGTCGGCGAACGGCTCGTCGTAGTGATAGGCGAGCGTCTCGACGATCGCCGCCGCGTCGGCCTTGACCTCGAGCTCCTCGTGCACCGTGCCGTAGCGCTCGGCGACCATGCGCGCGTAGCGCCGCTCGTCGTGACTTGCTTCGTCGAAGCCGATCGTGAAGGTCCGCACCGGCCCGGAGCTGGCCCCCGCCATCATCGCGACCACCGCCGAGCTGTCGACCCCGCCGGACAGGAAAGCGCCGAGCGGCACGTCGGCGACGAGCCTCAGCCGCGTCGCCTCCTCAAGCCGCCTAGTCAGCTCCTCAGCGACGTCGGCCTCCGGATACGCCCGCACGCGCGCCGGTTCGGGCAGCGACCAGTAGCGCTCGAGTCGAAGCCTCCCGTGGCGCTCGATCACACCGACATGTGCCGGCGGGATCTTCGCGAGGCCTTCGAAGGCACAAAGATCCGTCGGAACGTACTGATAGGTCAGATAGGCATCGATCGCAGCGAGATCGGCCCGCCGCTCCATGCCGGGGAATGCCAGCACGGCCTTCAGCTCGCTGCCGAACACGAGCGTCGAGCCCACGTAGCCGTAGGTGAGCGGCTTCTTGCCGAGCCGGTCGCGCATCAGCACGAGGCGGTCGCTTTTCCGGTCGTAGAGCGCGATTGCGAACATGCCCCGGAGCCGGCGCACGACGTCCGTACCCCACGCCCGATAGCCTTCGATGATCACCTCGGTGTCCGAGCGGGTGCGGAATTCATGGCCTTTCGCCTCGAGCTCGGCCCGGAGCGACGCGAAGTTGTAGATTTCCCCGTTGAAGACGACCGCAAGATCCCCGGCCCCGTCCAGCATGGGCTGATTGGCCGCCGCCGACGTGTCGATGATCGAAAGCCGCGCATGGGCCAGTGCCAGGCCGGGTCCCACATGCAGGCCGGCCGCGTCAGGGCCGCGATACCGGATCGCAGCGATCTGCCTGGCGGCGATGGCCGCCGAGTCGGGCCGTCTTGCCCGGCTCTCTACGTCGAAGTAGCCGGCAATGCCGCACATGCGTGGCTCGCTCCCCGGCGCCGTGTGGCCGCTAGTTGTGCCCGTAGTAGGCCTTGTACCATGCCACGAATCGTTCGACCCCGACCTCGATCGGCGTCGAGGGGCGGAAACCCGTGTCTGCAGCCAGGGCCTCGATGTCGGCGTAGGTATCCGGGACGTCGCCCGGCTGCATCGGCAGATAGCGCTTCTCTGCCGTCCGTCCGAGGGCCTTCTCGAGGCAACCGATCAGATGCATCAGCTCGACGGGCTTGTTGTTGCCGATATTGTAGATGCGATAGGGCGCCGACGACGTGCCCGGATCTGGCTTGGCGCCGCTCCAGGCAGGGTCGGGCGTCGCAATTCGGTCGAGCGTCCGCACCACGCCCTCCACGATGTCGTCGATGTAGGTGAAATCGCGGCTGTGTTGGCCATGGTTGAAGACGTCGATAGGTTCGCCCTTGAGGATCCTCGACGCGAACAGAAACAGTGCCATGTCCGGGCGCCCCCACGGACCGTAGACCGTGAAGAACCGCAGTCCCGTCACGGGCAGACGATAGAGGTGAGCATAGCTGTGCGCCATCAGCTCGTTGGCCTTCTTCGTCGCCGCATAGAGGCTGACGGGATGGTCGACCGGCTGGTGCACCGAGAACGGCATCGTCGTATTGGCGCCGTAGACCGAGGATGAGGACGCATAGACCAGGTGCTCGACACCGACATGCCGGCACCCCTCCAGAATATTGAGAAAGCCGGCGAGGTTGGAATCCACGTAGGCATGCGGGTTGGTGGCTGCGTACCGCACGCCAGCTTGTGCGGCGAGGTGCACAACCCTCTGGGGCCTGACATCACGGAAAAGCCGCTCCATGCCGGCCCTGTCGGCAACATCCAGGCGTTCGAAGCGAAACCCGGGATGCGGCGCCAGTCGGGCGAGCCGTGTCTCTTTCAGCGACACGTCGTAGTAGTCGTTGACGCTGTCGAGGCCGATCACCTCGTCGCCACGCTGTGCGAGCATCAGCGACGTATGGTAACCGATGAAGCCGGCGGCTCCGGTGACGAGGACTCGCATGGCTCATCTCTCCTGCGGGCCGATCCGATCGGCACCAGCCGACACAGCGGCACATCCCGCTTACCGGCGAAACGCTGCGAGATAAAGAGCCGAGCGGTCGCGGCGAAGCCCGTCCACCGGGAAGCGCTTGCCATCGCCCCGTGGATCGTTGCGGTGTGGAGACCGACGGCGCTCACGACTTGGCGAAGGTCACCACCAGCACGTCGCGCCAGGCGGGAGCCGCCGCGTCGATCGGCTCGATCGGCGTCACCCCGTGATACACGCGCGAATCGTCGACCAGAGCCGAATCGAACTGATCGGTCAACGTGAAGCTGCCCATCGGCCGTTGGCTGAGGTCGGCAATGGTGGTCGTGCCACTTCTGATATTCTGTCGCCTGATTAAAAGCACGAGAACCCAGTCGACGCCATCCCGATGCATGCCCTCGGGCGTCGGCTTGCCGGTGATGTCAAGGCCGGCCTCGATCCGGAACTGGTGGATCTCGGCCTTCCACCTCGCAACCGTCGGTGACAGCCCACTGAACAGTCGATTGCAGAAGGAAAGGATCGTTGTCAGGCTCGACCCCGCGCCGATCGGCTCCACGACTGGGGCGAACCAGCGGTCCAGCCCGCCGTTCAGCGGATTGTAGTCCAATGTCTGGTAATGCGGCTGATGTGGCTGGCGGACGATCGGTCCACCCGGCGAAGCCTCATAAACCGCGTGCCGGCGCCGGCGATAGCGACCGCCGTCCGCCATGTAGGTATCGAGCTCGAGATCGCCCCAACTCGCTGCGAACGCATCCCAGTCGGCGAGCGAGCCGGTCGCTTCCAGCATGGCGCGCATGTCCGCGCCCCTCACGAACACGGAACCGCTGCGGGCAAGAACTCCGTCGAAGGCGCCTCTCGGCGCAGGCATGATGTCGGCCATGGCACGTCCCGTCGTGACGGCGAGGGGGCTCAGGGTGCGCCTGCCCTGGAGGGCCGGCGCGCTCCGATTTGGTAAGCCGTCAATCATATAGGCTGTCATCGCGGCCGACGCGAGCCCGATGCCCGGGTTTGGCGCCCGCATGGACAAATGCAATCATTGCCCCTGCGGCGATGATCTGGCGCGGCGCAATCGCGGCGGACGTGGTCATGCTGAGCTCTCAGCCGTAGGTCCGCTCGTCGCTGATCACCTTGCCGTCGTTGGGCAGGCTGCCGGGTGGCACGATTTCAATGGTGGCTCGCAGCTTGGTCGAGGCCTGGACGGCTTCGGCAAGTTGCTCCATCAGACCGCCTGGCGCGCCAGAGGCCTCGGCCTTCAGCGTCATCACGTCCTGCTCGCCCGAGCGGCCGACCACAAGCCGCAAGCGTCCGACACCTTGGGTGCGGCGCGCCACCTCGGCAATCTGCTCCGGATGGACGAACATGCCGCGCACCTTCGTCGTCTGATCGGCGCGGCCGAGCCAGCCCTTGATCCGCATGTTGGTGCGACCGCACGGGGAGTGACCGGGAAGCACAGCAGAGAGATCGCCCGTCGCGAGGCGGATCATCGGATAGTCACGGTTAAATGCCGTCACGACGACCTCGCCCACCTCTCCCGACGGAACAGGATCACCCGTGCCCGGCCGAACGATCTCGACGACGACCCCCTCGTCGACGACCATACCCTCCACCGTGCCGTTGGGCGCCGGGCTCTCGTAGGCGATCAAGCCGACGTCCGCGGTGGCATAGCACTGGAACACGGCGACCCCGCGATCGGCATACTCCTTGCGCAGAGACGGGAACAGTGCACCTCCCCCGACCATCGCCTTCTTGATCGACGACAGGTCCTTTCCGAGGTCGCGCGCCTTGTCCATCAGGATCTTGAGATAATCCGGCACGCCGACATAGACCGTCGGCTTGAGCCGCTCGATCGCCTCCAGCTGCTGCTCCGTGTTGCCGGGCCCTGCCGCGATGACGGTGCAGCCGAGCGCACGGGCACCGGCATCGAGGATCCAGCCACCGGGTGTCAGGTGATATGCAAACGTGTTGTGCACGACGTCCTCCGCGCGAACGCCCATGGCGTAGAGCGCGCGCGCCGAGCGCCACCAGTCGTGGCCGAGGCCCTCGGGCTCGAAGATCGGACCGGGCGACATGAACACTCGGCCGATGCGCCCTGGCTCGGTCGTCGCGAAGCCGCCGTAGGGCGGCCGTGCGGCCTGCAGATCCTTGAGCGACGATTTCCTCAAAAGCGGTATTTTCGCCAGGGCCTCGCGGCTATCCACGGCGTCGACGTCGACCCCGGCCAGATGGGCAGCCCACCCAGGGCAATCGCTAATGGCGCGGCGCAGGAGAGCCGGCAGCAACGACAGCTGCGCCGCTTCTCGCGCCGGGTGAGGGCGGGTTTCTAGGCTGTCGAGGAATTGCTGGTTCATCGTTCCTCCGTAGAGCGGCGATCCACCGCGGCGTCTTGTGCGGGGCCCGGCCGCTTTGCGCGGCCGTGGGACATCGGGTAACGCGTTCTAAAGCCTTATTGCGGCTTCCTCACCAGTGTTTCGCTGAATGCTGCTAGGACTTTGTTTGCGCTGAGGGCGCAACTCATTCTCGAGCAACCGAAAGCAGGAGGCGGCACGTGAGCGGAACCAGTCTCGTCCTTCTCGCCATGTACTCGACAGTCAATGTCGTCGGTCCGGCGGGTCATGCATTGCCGCCCAACCACCTGTCCTCGATCGTAGGGCTGCTGCTGATGTCGGCTGCCCTCACGGCGGCAGGCATTTTCGGAATGCACAGCTCGCCGCGTCGCGTCGTGCCGAGGGGACCGAGTCTGCCCCGCGCCAAACGCCGCCTCACGGGGCCCGCGCCGCGCCGTCGCCATTGATCTGCGCGAGGGCCCCACCCGTCAGCGCCAGCCTCAGGCCAGCCAGCGCTTTCTGCGCTTGTAGTGCTTGACCTCCCGGAAGCTCCTCCTCTCGCCTCCGGCGGTGCCGAGATAGAACTCCTTCACGTCGGAGTTCTCCCTGAGTGCCGCTGCGTCGCCGTCGAGCACGATCCGGCCGTTTTCCAGGATGTAGCCGTAGTTCGCGTACTTGAGCGCCATGTTGGTGTTCTGCTCGGCCAGCAGGAAGGAAACGCCGTCACGGGTGTTGATGTCCTTCACGATCTCGAAGATCTGCTCCACGATCTGCGGTGCAAGGCCCATGGATGGCTCGTCGAGCAGCACCATCGTCGGGTTCGCCATCAGCGCGCGTCCGATGGCGCACATCTGCTGCTCGCCCCCCGATGTATAGCCGGCCTGCGAGGAGCGCCGCTCCTTGAGCTTGGGAAAATACTGGTAGACCCGCTCCAGGGCTTGATTGGCCCCAGCCCTGCCGTCACGTCGCGTGAAAGCACCCGTGAGCAGGTTCTCCTCGATCGTCAGATGGCCGAAGCAGTGCCGGCCTTCCATCACCTGGATGCAGCCCCGCTTGACGAGGTCGTTCGGCGTCAGCCGGTCGATCCGCTCCCCCTTGAAGGAGATCGATCCTTTCGTCACCTCGCCCCGCTCGCCCTGCAGCAGGTTGGAGATGGAACGCAGCGTCGTCGTCTTGCCGGCACCGTTGGCGCCGAGCAGTGCAACGATTCCACCGGCAGGAACCTGGAGCGACACGCCCTTCAGCACCAGGATGACGTGATTGTAGATGACCTCGATGTTGTTCACCGACAGGATCGGCGAGGCAGCAGGCTGGGCGGCGGTGTCGGCGACGGTCATCGGCTGGTCCTCTGGGAGAACGAAGGCACCTGCGGAAATCGGGTGGGGGAGCGCCCGGAGGCCCTTCCCCCACCCCCTCCCGCCAGTGGTCCTTACTGCTCCTTGGAGCAGTCGCGTGGCGTGATCTTCTTCTCAGCCGCGTACTTGGCCGAATGCTCTGCCACCATTGGGTCGAGCACAGAGCGGTCCGCGGTGTACCAATCCGAGATCACCTTCCACGTTGTGCCGTCCCACTGCTGCACGCGGGCGAAATCGGCGCCCTGGTGGTCTGCGCAGCTGAGCTTCAGAGGCCTCAGCATGCCCTCGAAGCCGGCCTCCTTGATGCGCGCCTCGGTAATGTTGAGGTTCTCGAAGCCCCAGCGGACCTGCTCGCCAGTCAGCGGCTTCTTGCCGAATTTGACCTGCGCCGTACGGATCGCCTCGGTGCCGATGAACGCGTTTATGAGGCCGCGGTTGTAGAGAACCTGTCCGAAGTCCTCCTTGCCATGGCCCTTGCCCTTGTCGAGGACGTGCTTCTTGACCTCGGCATGCACGCCGAACTGGCCCGGCCCGTGCTGCAGCATCAGCGCCTTGTAGCCTTTGGCACCGTCGCCGGCGGGGGCGACGTCAGGCTCCGCGCCCGACCACCAGATGCCGATCATCTTGTCACGCGGGAAGGCGACGGCCGCCGCCTCCTTGATGGCCACGCCGTTCATGACGCCCCATCCCCACAGCAGGACATAGTCCGGCCGGTCCTGGCGGATAGAGAGCCACTGCGACTTCTGCTCGACGCCCGGGTGAGTGACAGGAATGCCCTTGAACGTGAACCCGTACTTCTTGGCGTGAGCCTCGAGGGCCGCAATCGGCTCCTTGCCGTAGGGGCTGTCATGGTAGACGAGGCTGATCTTCTTGCCCTTCAGCTTGTCGAAGCCGCCCATCTCCTTGGCGATGTGCTGGACGGCGATGTCGGCGCCCGTCCAGTAGCTGCCCATGGCGATGAAGTTCCACATGAAGACCGCGCCGTTGCGGCTCTCCGAGCGCCCGTAGCCGAGTGTCAGCAGCGGAATCTTGTCGCCGGGCACCTTGTCGGTCAGCGCGAAGGTGATGCCCGTGGAGAGCGGCGAGAAGTAGGCCGCGCCGGTCGATCCTTTGCCTTTGAGGCGCTCGTAGCACTCGACGCCCTTGTCGGTGGCATATCCCGTCTCGCACTCCTCCCAGACGAGCTTGACGCCGTTGATGCCGCCGTCGCGCTCGTTGAGCAGCGCCCAGTAGTCGGCGTGTCCATTGGCGAAGGGCACACCGTTCACGGCATAGGCACCGGTCCGATAGGATAGCGACGGCAGGAACTGCTCGCCCTCCGCAGCTACCGGCAAGGCCGTGGCGAGGCACGCGGCGGCGATCGCCGCGACGCCCAGAAGTTTTTTCGTCATCGTCATCCTCCTCTTCGTGGCCAGCCCGCCACGCTGGCAGAGCCGACAGTTGCGCGCGCTCGTTTCTGTCTGCACCGGCCGGCTGCGCCGCTGACCGCGGCCGGTGTCTGCGACGTGGCGGCTAGTAGGGGAACGGCCAGAGCCTGAGCTTCTCCTTCATCAGACCGATCAGGCGTGCGAACCCGTGTGGCTCCTTGATCAGAAGGAAGCAGATCAGCGAGCCAAAGATGATGAACTCGAGATGGGAGATGGTCTCCGTCGACAGCGGAACGCCGAGCTCCGACGGGACCACGTTGAGCATGATCGGAATGATCAGGATGAAGGCCGCCCCCAGCAGCGAGCCCATGATCGACCCCAGGCCACCGATGATCACCATGAACAGGAGCTGCAGCGACCGGTCGATCGAAAAGGCGAGTGGCTCCCATGCGCCGAGATACACGAAGGCCCACAGAGCGCCCGCCACTCCGACGATGAACGACGATACGGCGAAGGCCGAGAGTTTCGCGAAGAACGGGCGGATGCCCATGAGCTCGGCCGCGATGTCCATGTCGCGGATCGCCATCCACTGACGGCCGATGTTGCCCCGGACCAGGTTCTTGGCGACGAGCCCGATAACGGTGAGAAATGTCAGGCACAGGAGATAGCGCTCGATCGGCTCGTCGACGACCCAACCAAAGAAGTTCAATTCGGGCGCACTGACCGATCCTGAAGGAGCGTAGTTCGTGAACCACTTCACACGGAGGAACAACCAGTCGAAGAAGAACTGCGCAGCGAGCGTCGCCACGGCCAGATAGAGGCCCTTGATCCTGAGCGACGGAATGCCGAACAGGATGCCGACGATCGCCGAGGACACGCCTCCGAGCACGATCGATACGAGCACGGGCAACGGCGGCAGCCCGATCTCCGGCATCCCGGTGCCGAACTTATAGGCCATGTAGGCGCCGATCGCCATGAAGGCTCCGGAGCCCAGGCTGATCTGACCGCAGTAGCCGATCAGAATGTTCACGCCGATCGCCGCCAGGGCGAGGATCAGGAAGGGCAGCAGGATGGCGCGCATCAGGTACTCGCTGCCGAACGGCCAGACGTGCAGGTGGGCCATCAGAGGCAGGACGACGAAGGCGACCGCCAACAGCGCATAGAAGGCGATACGATCCTGGCGGATCGGGAAGATCGCCATGTCGGCGGATTAGCTGGTCTTGAACTGGCCAGTCTCGCGGTAGAGCATGTGTGCCTCTCAGATCCGCTCGATGATCTTCTCGCCATAAAGCCCCTGCGGGCGCACGAGAAGCACCGCCAGCGCCAGAACGTAGGCGAACCAGTATTCGATGCCGCCGCCGATCAGCTCGCCGAGATAGAGCTCGGCCAGCTTCTCGCCGGCACCGACGATAAGCCCGCCGACAATCGCCCCCGGCACCGACGTGAAGCCGCCGATGATGAGCACAGGGAGGGCCTTGAGTGCCAGGAACGTGATCGAGAACTGCACGCCGAGCTTCGTGCCCCACACCGTGGCCGCGACCAACGCCACCAGCCCGGCGACGAGCCACACGACGAACCATATCCAAGAGATCGGGATGCCGACCGACTGCGCGGCCGCGTGATCGTCCGCGACGGCCCGCAACGCGCGGCCGGTCTTGGTGTACTGGAAGAACGCCGCGAGCCCCGCCACGAGGATACCCGCGATCAGCCCGCCCCAGAGATCCAGCTGGTTGACCAGGATGCCGCCCTGAAACACGCCGTCGAGCAGGATCATGGCGTCCGTCGGGAACAGCCGCAGCGGATAGACATCCGACCCGAACACCATCTGGGCCAGTCCTTCGAGCACGAACGTCGCACCGATCGTCGACATGAAGAGCGTCAGGCCGTCCTGGTTGAGCAGCGGGCGTAGAACCCATTTCTCGATCACCACGGCGCACAGCGCCATGACCATGCCCGAGAAGATGATGGCGAGAGGGATCGCCGCGATCCGCGCGACGCCGTGCGCCGTCAGGAAGTCCAGCGACCGCACCAGCGCCAGCCCGGCCACGAGCACCATGGCGCCCTGCGCATAGTTGAACACCCCGGACGCTTTGAAGATCAACACGAAGCCCAGCGCCACCAGGGAGTAGAGAACGCCTGACAGAAGCCCGCCGACCAGGATCTCCGTGAAGCCGCCGGGATTGTCGATCGCCTTCGATGCCAGGAACCCGACGAACACCGCGGCGACCAGCGACAGCATGACGTGGACGATCGTATCGACGATCGATTTCCGGTCGCCGCGCAGCAGCATGAACATCAATGCCGCTAGCACGGCGCCGATGCCGCCCGGTAGTGCCAGTCCGAGTGCCGACATGTTTTTCGGAGCCTCTCCCGTGCGCCTAGTGCGAGACGCCAAGGTAGGCGTCGATGACCTTCGGGTCGCGCTTGACCTCGTCCGGCGTCCCGTCCGCGATCTTGCGCCCGTACTCGAGCACGACGACCCGGTCCGATAGGTCCATCACGACACCCATGTCGTGCTCGATAAGCGCGATCGTCGTGCCGAGATGCTGGTTCACGGTGATGATGAACCGGCTCATATCCTCTTTTTCCTCGAGGTTCATGCCGGCCATGGGCTCGTCGAGCAGCAGCAGCTCGGGCTCCATGGCGAGCGCCCTGCCGAGCTCGACGCGCTTCTGCAGGCCGTAAGGCAGCTTGCCGACAGGCTGCTTTCTGATGTGCTGGATCTCGAGGAAGTCGATGAGCCGCTCGACCACCTCGCGGTGCCGCATCTCCTCCTCCTCGGCAGGCCCCCAGCGCAAGGCTTGCCACAGCAGCCCGCGCTTCATTTTGAGGGTGCGGCCCGCCATCATATTGTCGAGCGTCGACATGCCCTTGAAGAGGGCCACGTTCTGGAAGGTGCGTGAGATGCCGGAGGTCGCGGCGAAGTAAGGACGCATCTCGCGCCGCTTCTCGCCCTTGAACGTGATCGCGCCCTGCTGGGGATGATAGAAGCCGTTGATGACGTTGAGCATCGACGTCTTGCCGGCGCCGTTCGGCCCGATGATGGCGCGGATCTCGCCTTTGCGGATGTCGAACGAGACGTCCGAGATGGCTCGCACGCCTCCAAACGACAGCGACACGTTCTCGACGGCAAGCAGCACGTCTCCGACACGCGATACCCGCGGGCGCTCGGCTCGTGCGGCATTCTGCAACATGCCTGACCGCGCGCCCGACCGAGCCGCAGCTGTGCCAACGCCGACCTCGCGCGTGGCCACGGGCGCCAGCGGCATGCTCGTATCGGTGCTCATTCAGCCGCCTCCTTGATGGCCGGTGCCGCAGCCGGGTAGGTCTCCATGTCGATGATGGCCATCTCGCCTTCGATCCGGCCCTTGCGTCCGTCCTCGAATGTCACCTCGACCGAGATGCTGGCGATCCGCGAGCCGTCGTACAGCGCCTTGATCAGGGGGGCGTACCGATCCGCAATGAAGCCGCGGCGTACCTTCTGGGTGCGGGTCAGCTCGCCGTCGTCGGCATCGAGCTCCTTATGCAGGATCAGGAAGCGGCGGATCTGCGACCCGGCCACCAGCGGCTCGGAGGCGAGCGAGCGGTTGAGGTCGTCCACCCGGCGCTCGACCATCTTCAGCACTTCGGGATGTCCGGCGAGCTCCTGATAGCTGGCGTAGATGACGTTGTTGCGCTCCGCCCAGTTTCCGACGCTGACCAGATCGATGTTGATGAAGGCCGTCGCGAAGTCGCGACCCTGCCCGAACACCACCGCCTCCTTGACCTCTGGATAGAACTTCAAGCGGTTCTCGACGTACTTCGGCGCGAACACCGAGCCGTCGTTCAATCGGCCGACATCCTTGGCCCGGTCGATGATGCGCAGATGACCGTTGGCGTCGATGAAGCCGGCATCACCGGTCCGCACCCAACCGTCCGGCGTCTTGGTCGATGCGGTGGCCTCGTCGTTCTTGAAGTACTTGAGGAATACGCCGGGGCTCTTGAACAACACCTCGCCCGAGCCTTCCTCGATCTTGATCTCGACGTCCGGCCCGGGCTTGCCGACGGTCTCAGGATAGACCTCTCCGTCCGGCTGCAGCGTGATGAACACGCTGGCCTCGGTCTGCCCGTAGAGCTGCTTCAGGTTGATTCCGAGCGCCCTGAAGAAAGAGAACAGCTCGGGCCCGATGGCCTCTCCGGCGGTGTAGGCGACGCGCAGGTTGGAGAACCCCATCCGGTTGCGTAGTGGCCCGTAGACCAGGATGTCGCCGAGCCCATAGAGCAGCCGATCTCCCAGCGGCACCGGCTTGCCGTCGAGAACCTTCTCGCCCGCTCGCCGGGCCACGCCGAGGAAGTATTGAAACAGGGCCTTCTTGGTGGCCCCGGCATCCTCCATGCGCACCATGATCTGCGTCAGCATGTTCTCGAACACGCGCGGCGGGGCGAAGAAATAGCTCGGACCGATCTCGCGGCGATCTTCCGTCGCCGTCTCCGGGCTTTCCGGGCACGCGACGGTCAATCCGCCCGCAAAGGCCTGGCCATAAGAGAAGATGTGGTCGCCGACCCACGCCATCGGCAGATAGGCGATCATGCTGTCGTCGGGCGTGAAGTGGTCGAACTTGTTGGCGTTGGCCCCCGAGACGACCACGTTCGCGTGCGTCAGCATCACGCCCTTCGGCCGTCCGGTCGTCCCGGACGTATAGAGCATCACGCTGACGTCGGAGGCCTTACCGGCAGCGATGGTGTCGAGCCAGGCTTTTCCGAGACCGGGATCGGCTGCAAGCGCCTCGCGCCCCGTCCGTTGGACATCGCGCAGCGCGTGCAGATCTGCCGGATCGTAGTCCTCGAGCCCGCGCGGGTCGCCGTAGATCAGCTTCTTGAGCCGTGGCAGCCTCTCGACGATCGACATCACCTTGTCGGCCTGCTCCTGGTCCTCGACCACGGCGAAGCTGACCTCGGCATGCTCGAGCACGTAGGCCATCTCGTCGGCAACGGAGTCTTGGTAAAGCGGAACAGGAATGGCACCGAGGCTCTGGGCCGCCGTGAAGGCCCAATAGAGATATGGCCGATTGTCACCGATGATGGCGACCGTATCGCCGCGGGAAAGCCCGAGATTTTGCAGGCCAATGGCCAGCGCCCGCACCTCCTCCAGCACCTGCGACCAGGTCCACGTCTGCCAGATCCCGAGATCCTTCTCCCGAAATGCCGGCCGCGACCCATAGATGTCGCCATTGCGCAGAAGCAGCTTCGGTATTGTATCGTGTTGCGTCTCGGACGCGCCGGATATCACGCCGTAGCTCCTCCCTGTCAGCTCCGATGACCTAGCCTCCTGCGACCGGCCCGCGAATGCCGCGCTCGTCCTCGCTTTGATGCGAGCTGTGTTGCTTTCGCTGTGCAAACTGAACCGGCGCTTCTTTAAAGCCGGCACACGGACGATTCGGACCAACTGACGGCTAGGTCGAGGCGCCCATAGCACCGTTGCACATATGCATTTTATCCGGATCAGCTCAACATGGGGATGGACAGACCCGAGCAGATATTTATGATACGAGTTATGCTTCGTGTCTTCTAATCACCCTCGTATGTCGCAAGCCTGTCGACATCGAGGATCGTAAGTCCCGCCCGCTCTGCCCGGAGCAGTTCCTTCTCCTCGAGAGCTTTGAGACCACGGCTTATGACCTGCCGTGAGACGCCTACGAGAAGTGCCAGCTCCTCCTGGGTTATCTCGATATGGTTGCCCACGCCCGGGTAAAGCACAGGGTTGCAGAGCCACGCAATATTGCGCGCGACACGTGCCACAGGATCATGCAGCCGGTCGTGCTCGATGGTAGCGATGAACTGGCCCATCCGCTCGTTGAGTTGGCGCACCAGGAAGCGGTTGAAGCCGACACTGTGCTCGAACAACCACATGAACGTCGGACGGCTCATCAGCGCCAGCCTCGTGTTGCGCAGCGCCACCAGATCGTACTTGCGAGGCTCGTCCTTCAGCACCGACCCTTCGCCGAGCCATCCACCGGAGCCGATGCCGGCAAATGTGATCGCCTTCCCGGACGCCGAGATCGCACCGATCTTCACCAGACCCGTGATGACTCCGGTCCACTGCTCGAGGCGATCGCCCCGGTGGCAGATATAGCTTCCAGCAGGATAGTGCCGCTCGCTGATCCCCCTCCGCGCGCGCTCGGCTTCCTCCTGGGTCAAGGCTTCGGCCCAGAACGCCACCCGGCGGAGCTCGTCTCTCGCAGCGCTCGGCATGACTGGGCAAGCCTCGGTTGGGGTCAGCTGCGCCTGCCGGAAGATCGCGCTCAGAGCTCGCCGACTGCTCCGGGCAACTTAGCTCAGGGGCTTTTCGCACGCCACAAGTCTGATCGCCGGCCTGGCCGTCAGCGCCCTGGCTATCACCCGTTCGCGGACGTGTTGCGTCGTAGATGCCCGCCCTTGCGCCGGCCATGGGGCTTCGCGCTTCTCGCCGCTTGCCAGACCTCGCTCAATCGCCCATATGCATTTGCTGCATAGCTGCGCCGCAATACGACTGCGAGAGGAGCCGCCATGGCGAACGTACGGCACGTCCACGTCCTCATTCTCGGCTCGGGCCCAGCCGGGTACACCGCGGCCATATACGCGGCACGCGCGATGTTGAAGCCGGTGCTCATCCAGGGCATCCAGCCCGGCGGCCAGCTCACCATCACGACGGATGTGGAGAACTACCCCGGCTTCGCCAAGGTGATCCAGGGCCCCTGGCTCATGGAGGAAATGAAGGGCCAGGCCGAGCACGTCGGCACCGAGCTCGTCATGGACCTCGTGACGAAGGTTGACCTTGCCCGTCGTCCGTTCCGGCTCGAGTGTGACTCCGGCGACATCTACACCTGCGACGCGCTGATCGTGTGCACCGGCGCCCAGGCCCGCTGGCTCGGCATCCCGAGCGAGGCTGCATTCCAGGGCCACGGCGTCTCTGCCTGTGCAACGTGCGACGGCTTCTTCTACCGCGGCAAGGACGTGGTCGTCGTCGGCGGCGGCAACACCGCGGTCGAGGAGGCGATCTTCCTCACGAACTTCGCGCGCAAGGTCACGGTCGTGCACCGTCGCGACAGCTTCCGCGCCGAGCGCATCATGCAGGAGCGCCTCTTCAAGAACCCGAAGATCGAGGTGGTCTGGGATTCCGCGATCGAGGAGATCACCGGCACCGCCGAGCCGAAGACCGTCACCGGCGTGCGCCTGCGCAACGTCAAGACCGGCGACGTCACGGCGCGGCCGGTCGACGGCGTGTTCATTGCCATCGGCCACGCCCCGGCGACCGAGCTGTTCAAGGGGCAGCTCGAGATGAAATCGTCAGGCTACCTCGTCACCAGGCCCGACTCGACGGCCACCTCCGTGCCGGGAGTGTTCGCGGCCGGCGACGTCAAGGACGACGTGTTCCGTCAGGCCGTCACCGCCGCAGGCATGGGCTGCATGGCTGCGCTCGAGGCCGAGAAGTTCCTGGCCGCACGGTCTTCTGCTGCCGTTGCGGCCGAGTAGGCAACCCTGCGAGACGTCATGGATTGGGACAAGCTCCGCATTTTCCACGCGGCCGCCGAGGCCGGCAGCTTCACGCATGCGGGCGAGACGCTCCGCATGAGCCAATCGGCTGTCAGCCGGCAGGTTTCCGCGCTGGAGAAAGACCTCGGTATCTCGCTCTTCCACCGCCATGCCCGCGGTCTCGTGCTGACCGAGCAGGGCGAGATCCTGTATCGCACGGCGAGCGACGTGCTGAACCGCCTGCAGACGGCCGAGACGCTGCTGTCGGACTCGACCACCAAGCCGGCGGGTGACCTGCGCATCACCTCGTCGGTCAGTCTCGGTGCCGTGTGGGTCACCCAGCGCATCCGCGAGTTTCTCGAGGTCTATCCCGACATCCGGGTCGAGTTGATCCTGAACGACGAGCCCGTCGACCTGTCCATGCGCGTCGCCGACGTAGCCATCTGGGCACGCGAGCCCGTGCAGAGCGATCTGATCCGCCGCCCGCTGTTCTCGATGCAGGTCCACGCCTTCGCCTCGGCGACGTACATCAGGAAGCACGGCACGCCCCAGAGCATCGCGGATCTCGACCGCCACCGGCTCGTGTCCTTCATGGGCCATCCACCCGCCCACCTCGTCTCGATCAATACGCTCGAGACAGTCGGCCGGGAGGGCCGCGAGCCGCGGGTACCCGCATTCCGGGCCTCGACCGTGCTCGCCGTGAAGTATGCGATCCGGGCGGGCATAGGCGTCGGTCTGATCCCCGACTACCTGACGGAGGAGGAAAAGGACCTCGTACCCATCCTCAACGACATCGAGTTCGCCCGGCTGCCGGTATTTTTCGTTTATCCCGAGGAGCTGAAGACAGCGAAGAAAGTCCAGGTTTTCCGTGACTTTGTCGTCGCAAAGGCACGCCAATGGAAGTACTGAGCTAGCTTGTTATGCGCTTGCTGCATATCATGCATGCGCCTGCCCCGATTGCTGCGACTCGTGGCCCGGATTATCAAAATTGCAGCTGTGACGGACAGCTGATGAAGGTCGTACCCTCCCTTTGACGCCTTCAGCCGCGCTCTACGGAACGCGGTCCAAGCCTTCAACCGGGTCCAGGCAACTGGAGCCCGGTTTTTTCTTGTCCGTCGTGCAGCCAGGGGGAACATCCGGGCTCTCGTTGATTGCGGAGCATCGACCGCGTGCGCTTCTCGGCGCGTCGCTCGGCTCGAGCCTTGGGTCCATCGCGGCAATAGATATCGAATCCCGCAGCACCGCCCCCGATCCGAGCCAGCCCCTGCCGTCGTTGCAGAGCAGCCGGGAGGCGGCTATCTAGCTTGCAACCGCGACGAGATATCCGAAGGGTGAACCCATGGCCGCCAGCGCCCCCAGCACGCTCTACGACAAGATCTTCGAGGACCACGTGGTCGAGCGCCGCGAGGATGGCACCTGCGTGCTCTATATCGACCGCCATCTCGTCCACGAGGTGACGAGCCCGCAGGCGTTCGAGGGGCTGCGTCTCGCCGGCCGCAAGGTCCGCCAGCCCGACAAAACGCTCGCCGTCGTGGACCACAACATCGCCACCACCAACCGGCGCGAGGGGATCAAGGAGGAGGAGAGCCGCATCCAGGTCGAGACTCTAGCCGCCAACGTTAAGGAGTTCGGCATCGAGTACTACGACGAGCTCGATCCCCGGCAGGGCATCGTGCACGTGATCGGCCCGGAGCAGGGATTCACGCTGCCCGGCACCACCATCGTCTGCGGCGACAGCCACACCTCGACGCACGGCGCCTTCGGTGCGCTGGCCCACGGCATCGGCACCTCCGAGGTCGAGCACGTTCTCGCCACGCAGACGCTGTTGCAGCGCAAGGCGAAGAACATGCGCATCACGGTCGACGGCAAGCCCGGCAAGGGCGTCGGCCCGAAGGACATCGTGCTCGCCATCATCGGCAAGATCGGCACGGCCGGCGGCACCGGCTACGTCATCGAGTACGGCGGCGAGGCCATCCAGGCGATGTCGATGGAAGGCCGCATGACGGTCTGCAACATGTCGATCGAGGGCGGCGCACGCGCCGGCATGGTGGCCCCCGACGAGAAGACCATCGCCTACCTGAAAGGCCGGCCGAAATCGCCCAAGGGCGCCGCCTGGGATCAGGCCGTGCGCTACTGGGAGACGCTGCGCACCGACGACCGCGCCCACTTCGATACGGTCGTGACGCTCGACGCCGGCAACCTGCCGCCCATCGTGAGTTGGGGAACCAGCCCCGAGCAGGTGCTCACCATCGACGGCATGACGCCCGATCCGACCAAGATCGAGGACGAGGCCCGTCGTGCCGCCGTCGTCCGCGCGCTCGAGTACATGGGCCTGAAACCCAACACGAAAATGACCGATGTCGGCATCGACGTCGCCTGGATCGGCTCGTGCACCAACGGCCGCATCGAGGACATCCGCGAGGTCGCCAAGATCGTGCAGGGCAAGCGCATCTCGTCGCGGCTCGCCTACGCTCACGTCGTTCCGGGCTCCGGTCTGGTCAAGTTGCAGGCCGAGGCCGAGGGGCTGGACAAGATCATCAAGGCGGCCGGCTTCGACTGGCGCGAGCCCGGTTGCTCCATGTGCCTCGGCATGAACCCGGATCAGCTCAAGCCCGGCCAGCGCTGCGCCTCGACCTCGAACCGCAATTTCGAGGGCCGTCAGGGCTACACGGGCCGCACGCACCTCGTGTCGCCCGCCATGGCCGCCGCGGCCGCACTCGCCGGCCACTTCGTGGACGTTCGGACCATGGGCTGACAGTCTCGGCGACGGCATAAAAGCAGGGGCCGCTCCCACCCATGCGAGCGGCCCTCGTCATCCGGGAACGGCCCGCACCCGATCAACGAGGCCCGCTGCCGAAGAGGCTCATTCGGCCCGCAATCCGATCACGCGGCGCCTCACGCCGGGCGCTGGCGCGGCGCGAGCGGTCGCCAATCGAAACGAAGTGTCGCCCGATGTCGACATGAATGTGGTCCATGTCACGGTAGGTCATCGTCCCGCCGTCACCGTGGTTGGCGATCAGCCACGCAACCACCTCGGACTTGCGGTTGCCCGCATCGAAATCGATGGCATTGCCGCTGGCATGTCGGGAAACCCGGCTGGTCCCTGCGATCTTTGCGCCCGGACGGCAGGTCGAGACGACTTTCATCTGTCCGAACCGGCCCTCGATCGTATCGAGTAGGGCGCGGGCAGGCTCGGTCAGGCACGTGCGCGAGGCACCGGACGCATCTCGGGCTGCCGGACTTGAGCGCCCGAGGTGGCGGTCCTGCGCACCTCGCTCGACGGGCGCCAGAAATGCGCGATTGACCCATCCCTTGAGCTCACCGTAGGTGATCGGGCACCATCGGTTCCTGCATTCACCGGAAATCCTGATTCCTCGATCGTCCGCTCGCAAGGCACCGACGATCGCATCGTCGCCCGACGGGCCCGCCCTGACATTCAGGACGTCCTGCGCTCCGACATTGGCAACGCGATGCGAGCCGGCCGGCGTCTGTTCTTCTTCATCGCGCGCTGCCGCTGGTGCGTCCGCCCTGGCCCTGCTTTCGGCCGGCGGCTTTTCGGAGGCCATCGCCGGCCCGCCCAGACGCGATGCCGACTGCACCTGTGCCGGCCGCCCAGCGTGGCCGCCAATCGGGCTTTCGCTTTTATGGGGCGATGCGATGTCGGCGACCCTCGACACGAGCCTCGCCGTGCCTCGGGTTCCGGACTGATTGGTCCAGCTGATCCGATCGCCGACTTTGTCGAGCCTCAGGCATTGCTGCTCGCCGCTGAACCAGATGCTCCACTTCTGGCAAAGCCGGTCGCCTTCGATCCACCAGCGGCCCTTGTCGGCGCGCGCTCCGAGATAGGACGCGAGCTCTCCGGCATCTCCAGCGAGGCGGCCATCGGCGAGATGCTGAATGGGAATTTTCTTGCCGAGCGGCGTGTCGATCTCCACGATCGTTCCCGAAACGAGGGCGCTTATCTCGTCCCTCTTCATTTCTCTGGCGCTTGCCCCGGCGACGGCTACCACCGAGACCTGGACGGCGGCGAGTGCGGTTTTGATCATGGTTTTCCCCTGTCCGGACGCGAGACGCGCCTTTGCGGCCGTCAATTGCTGGACAGAAAGTGCGGCCATAAGGAGTTTGATTTTGGCCTCAAATTTGATTGCTCCGGCCTCGGAGGGAGAAGAAGTCCCCGCCTCCGCTCTCGAGTCCGGAGCAGCGGCGGCGACGAGCCCCGGGTGCCCTTGCCGGTGTCAACAGCACTTGGAGTTGTCCGGTTTTGATAGCACACGACATGGCCGCTTCTCTGTGGTCGGATCGTGTCCGGCGGAAGCGGGGGACGCCGGTGTCGTGGGGGGCCCGGGTTTCAGGCCGGGCACCCTCTTCCT
>JANRJI010000031.1:0-125001 GCA_033764055.1 Hyphomicrobiaceae bacterium | reverse complement strand
GGTGCCGCTCCTGGTCGCCGAGGCGACGGGCAAGATTGAGTGCATTCTGCCTGCCGGCACGCAGCATTAACCGCGTCCAGAGGCACTCCAAGCTGGACCTTCCGGGCGAAGCCGCGTGATCGATCAGCGAGATCAAAGTCGTCATGTCGTGCCGGGCCGAGAAATGCTCGGAAATGGCTTTCCGTCGAGCAGCTCGGATTGTCGGCCAAAGTCGGCCATACCCGATCGTCGATTTCGGATCTCGACCTACGCGTTCGTCGCCGATTTTCAGCCCGGCAGATATTCCGCTCTGGCAGATCTTCGGCTGACGGTGAAGAACCAGGCCTGTAGTGGGTGGAGGCAGATAGAAGCCATGCGTACCCTCCCTTTGAGGTTTTCCATGCGGCGCCCACAGAGCGTTGCCATCTTCTTTGAATGGGGCAATCGACCTGACGGATAGGGACGCCGAGGATAATCACTATCCCATTCCAGCAGACGTGTCATGTGCGCCATTTCGATCATCGCGGTCATTGTCGGGACAGGCTCTCGGCGCCGCCCGGATCTTTCGGGCGGCGAGATTGGTGCGAGCAGGCTCGGCGACCGGTGCGCGAGCCTGCCGCGTGCGAAGCCACCGTTGACATGGGGCCTGCGCCGCCGCTAAGCTCGCCCGGACCCCACGAAGAGGAAATCTCCCATGGCCTCTGGCGCCGCCAAAGTCTCGCCCTTCGCCCCTGCCGCATTGCCCGACGTGCCGACCATCGACGGCGTCCGCTTCGCCTCGGCCGAGGCCGGCATCAAGTACAAGAATCGACGGGATCTGATGGTCGCCGTCATGGACGAGGGCACCACGGCGGCAGGGGTGCTCACTCAGTCGAGGACGTGCTCGGCCCCCGTGCTGTGGTGCCGCGAGAGCCTCAGGAGTGGCAAGGCCCGCATCCTGGTCGTCAATTCTGGCAATTCCAATGCCTTCACCGGCAAGAAGGGCAAGGCCGCTGTCGACCTGACGGCGAGATTCGCGCAGCAGGCGGTCGGCTGCGGCCCGGGCGAGGTCTATCTCGCCTCGACGGGTGTCATTGGGGAGCCACTGGAGGCCGAGAGGTTCGCCCATCTCCTGGAAGGGCTGGCGAAGTCGGCCACGGCAGGCGGCTGGCACGACACGGCGCGCGCCATCATGACCACCGACACCTTTCCGAAACTCGCAAGTCGCAAGGCCACGATCGGCGGGGTCGAGGTGACGATCAACGGCTTCTGCAAAGGTGCCGGCATGATCGCGCCCGACATGGCGACCATGCTGTGCTTCCTCTTTACGGATGCAGCCGTCTCGCCGGCTGCGCTGCAGGAGGTCATCGCATCGGGCGCGCAGGCGAGCTTCAACTGTATGACCGTCGACGGCGACACCTCGACCAGCGACACATGCCTGTTGTTCGCCACCGGCGCAGCTGCCCGGCGGGGACAAGCTCGGGTCGAGAAGCTCGGAGACCCGGCGCTCGGCGACTTCCGAGCCAAGGTGCACGATCTGCTCAAGGAGCTCGCCATTCTGGTCGCCAAGGATGGCGAGGGCGTCTCGAAGTTCGTGACGATCCATGTGCAGGGGGCAGAGTCCGACCGTGCCGCGCGCACCATCGGCATGTCCATCGCCAACTCGCCGCTGGTCAAGACGGCAATCGCCGGAGAGGATCCCAACTGGGGCCGCATCGTCATGGCGGTCGGCAAGGCCGGCGAGGCGGCGGACCGCGACAGGCTGTCAATCTGGTTCGGTGACCGGATCGTCGCGAGGGATGGCGAGCGTGCCGCCGAGTACGATGAGCCGACGATGGCCCGGTACATGAAAAACGCGGAGATCGCGATCCGGGTGGACATCGGCATCGGCAAGGGCAAGGCAACTATCTGGACCTGCGACCTGACGCACGACTACATCTCGATCAACGCCGACTACCGCAGCTGAGGCGCATCGAGCCCGCTGGCAGTGAACGGCCGGGCCGCGCAGCGCGAGGACCGTCTCATGCAGAATTCTCCCTCCGATCCGACGGCGGCAGCAGGCCGGTCAGGTCTGCTCTCGCCGATGGTCGTGGCGGTCAACGCGCTCGGCCTCACGCAGATCACGGCGTGGGGCACCAGCTACTACTGCCTGGGAGTTCTCGCTGCCCCTGTCGGCAAGGAGCTCGGCTGGTCGAGGGGCTTCGTCTTTCTCGGCTTCACGGTGGCGGTGCTGGTCATGGGGCTGATCTCGACCCATATCGGCCGGCTGATCGATCGCATCGGCGCGCGCGCGGTGATGTCGGTCGGCTCCATCATCGTCGCCATGGGCCTCTATCTGCTGTCGTGCGTCACGCAGCAGTGGGCCTATCTCGCCGTATGGGTGCTCATCGGGATCGGCATGCGCTGCTGCCTCTACGATGCCGCGTTCGCGGCCCTCGTGCAGGTGGCGCCGGGCCGCGGGCGACAGGCCATCTCCTACCTGACGCTGTACGGCGCATTCGCTTCTTCGGTTTTCTGGGTGGTCGGCCACTATCTCGAGGAGGCCATGGGATGGCGGCAGACGCTCGTCGTCTTTGCTCTGCTCAACCTGCTGGTCTGCCTGCCGCTGCATTGGCTGGGCCTGGCCAGGCGCGAGGTTGCCAAGGCGGAGGTCGCGGATGAGCCTCGGCCGGTCGTCGCCACCACCACCCTGCTTGAGGGCCGTGCGCGGACGCTCGCCATCTGGCTCTTTGCACTGGTCATGTCGCTCAACGGGCTCGTGTTCGGCATCGTGTCGGTGCAACTCGTGCCACTGCTCGAGGCGGCGGGCCTGGCGACGGCCGCCGCGGTCTGGATGGCCTCCCTCAAAGGAGTGGCGCAGTTCGCGGGCCGGGTGGTGGAGATCGCGTTCGGGAGCAAGCTCAGCGCGATGGCCGTTGGCCGGATCTCGATTGCCGTGGTGCCGGTGTCGTTCGCGTTGCTCTATCTCAGCAATGGCAGTTTCGCCGTCCTGCTGGCGTTCACGCTGCTGATGGGCGCAGCGCAGGGGGTTCTGACGATCGTCCGCGGTGCGGTGCCCCTGGCCCTGTTCGGCGCCAAAGGCTACGGTGCCGTGCTCGGGCTCATCGCCACACCCGTGCTGCTGGTCAGCGCGGCGTCCCCGACCCTGTTCGCTGCCCTCGTGGACCGCTGGGGGTGGACCGTCGGCCATGTGGTGATGCTGGGATCGTCGGTCGCGGCCATGCTGTGCATGGAGACGATGGCCCGGTGGCACCGGACGAGCGTGGCCCGCCAGGCTCAAGAGCAGGCCGCCTGAGCCGAGCCCCAGCAAGCAAGTATGGCGGCGGGGTCGATGGCGTCGCTGGAGCTCACACCTGGATCTGGGTGCCGACCTCGACGACGCGATCCGGTGGGATGCGGAAATACTCGGTCGCATCCTCAGCCTGAGCGGCCAGCTTGATGAACAGCATTTCCTGCCAGCGAGGCATCGGCGTCTTGGTGGTCGGCTTGAGCGAGCGTCGCGACAGGAAGAACGACGACGCCGGAAAATCGACGTTCAGATCCTTGCGCCGCGCATGCTCGAAGATTTTGGCCACGCTGGGCGATTCCATGAATCCATAGTGAGCGATGACCCGGATGAAGCCGTCCGATATGCGCTCGATCTGGATCCGCTCGTGGCGCGGGACGCGAGGCGTGTCCTCGGTCTTTATCGTCAGCAGGATGTTGCGCTCGTGGAGCACGCGATTGTGCTTCAGGTTGTGCATCAGGGCACTCGGCGCCGAGTATGGGTCGCCTGTCAGGAATACCGCTGTGCCTGGCACGCGATGAGGCGGCTTGGCCTCGAGATGACGCACCAGCCAGTCGATCTCCGCCTCGTTCTTCTTCGTCGAGCGTGCCAGCACCTTCGAGCCACGCACCCACGTGAACATGAGAAGGGCCAGCGTGAGGGCGATGAGCAGCGGGAACCAGCCTCCGTCGAGGATCTTCAGCATGTTGGCCATGAGGAAGGCCTGCTCGATGAACAGCAGAGGCACGATCAGCAGCAGCGAGCGCCAGAGCGACCAGCCCCAATACTTCCAGACGACGAAGAAGGCCATCACCGAATCGATCGCCATCGTTGCCGTCACCGAGATGCCGTAGGCGGAGGCCAATCGCGAGCTCTCCTGGAAGATGCCGACGACCAGGAGGACACCGACGAGCAGCATCCAGTTGACGCGTGGCATGTAGATCTGGCCGGCGACGCTCTCCGAGGTGTGGCGGATGCCGAGGCGGGGCAGCAGGCCGAGCTGGACCGCCTGGCGCGTAATCGAGAAGGCACCGGTGATCACCGCCTGGCTCGCGATCACCGTGGCGGCAGTCGCCATCAGCACCATGGGGATCAGCGCCCATGACGGGTAGAGCAGGTAGAACGGGTTCGCGATGGCCGTCGGGTTGGCCAGCACCAGAGCCCCTTGCCCGAGATAGTTCAGCACGAGACACGGCAGGACGACGGTGCTCCAGGCCCACTGGATGGGTACACGGCCAAAGTGGCCGAGATCGGCGTAGAGCGCCTCGGCTCCTGTCACGGCGAGGAACACCAGTCCCAGGATGGCGAGGCCGAGCAGGCCGTTGTGGACCAGGAGATTGACCCCGTAGAGGGGGTTGAAGGCACCGAAGACCCCAACGTCGTCGATGATGTGCGAGACGCCGCCGGCCGCCAGCAGGAGGAACCACACGAGGGTGATCGGGCCGAAGTAGGCTGCGACCCGCTCGGTGCCGCGCGCCTGCATGGCGAACAGGCCAATGATGATGATCATCGAAAGGGGGACGACGGCTGAGGCCAAGCCCGGAGCGACCAGCTTCAGGCCTTCCACCGCCGACAGCACCGAGATGGCCGGAGTGAGCAGGGCGTCGCCATAGAAGAACGAGACGCCCATGACACCGAGTGCGAACAGCACGGGAGCGGAGCGCTTCGCCACGGATTGACCGAGGGCCATCAAGGCGAAGGTGCCGCCCTCGCCCTTGTTATCGGCCCGCAGCAGCACGATCACGTATTTCAAGGTGACCACGAGCAGCAAAGCCCAGATGATCAGCGAGAGCACACCGAGCACCGCATCGTGCCCGGCTAGCCCGTGCTTCATGGCATGTGTGACCGCTTCCTTGAACGCGTAGAGCGGGCTCGTCCCGATATCGCCATACACGACGCCAATCGAGCCGAGAGCGAGCACCCAGACCTTGCCGTGGGCAGGCGCATGGTCTGCATCGCTACTGGCCGTTGTCGCAGAGGCTTGTGCCACGATGCATCTCCGGCGGCGAGAACGCTGCAGTGCAGCGCGTGGTGTGCGCGGGCTTATACGCTTCGTTCATTTCGGAAAAAAGCGACATTCTGGGATCGACAACAATTCGCCCAACTCAATTGTGCGGTTTCCGGCGTCGAGCAGGGTGGCACGCCCGCGCGCCTCGACAGTGCCTCTGAGCCGAGCCGTGGTCCCGGTGGCTCACGCGACCGTGCTCATCCCATTCTACACCAACTGGTCGGCGCAACCATAACGACCTCATGACAGCACCAAGCCGCGCCGCCGGCGCGGGGCACGACGTTCGAGCGTGCCTCTTGTCAAGCAGATGTCGGGCGGCTACACAGGCGCCCTATCTCACACGTGGTCCTGGCGACGCGCGGCCGACAATGCCGCATGCTCGCTCCGGTGGATGGCCGGTCGCCTCGCGCGAACGCGCCTCTTCTTCTCGGACCACGGCGGAACAACCGGAAATCAAGGAACCTGTTATGGCGCTTCCCGCCTTCAACATGCGTCAGCTGCTCGAGGCTGGCGTTCACTTCGGCCATCAGAGCCACCGTTGGAACCCCAAGATGGGCAATTACATCTTCGGGGCCCGCAACAACATCCACATCGTAGACCTCGCGCAGACCGTGCCTCTGCTGCATCAGGCGCTGGTTCAGGTCTCCGACGTCGTCGCCAAGGGTGGTCGGGTGCTGCTGGTCGGGACAAAGCGCCAGGCGTCGGAGGCGATTGCCGAGGCAGCGCGCCGCAGTGCCCAGTACTACATCAACCATCGGTGGTTGGGCGGTACGCTCACCAACTGGAAAACGATCTCTCAGTCGATTCGCAGGCTGCGGCAACTCGATGAGATCCTCGCGAGCGACCAGACGGGACGCACCAAGAAGGAGCTGCTGAACATCCAGCGCGAGCGCGACAAGCTCGACCAGTCGCTGGGCGGCATCAAGGACATGGGCGGCCTGCCCGACCTGCTGTTCGTGATCGACACGAACAAGGAGCAGATTGCCATCCAGGAGGCCAAGAAGCTCAAGATTCCGATCGTCGCCATCGTCGACACCAATTGCGATCCGGATGGGATCGACCACCCGGTGCCGGGCAACGACGATGCTGGTCGCGCCATCACGCTTTACTGTGATCTCGTGGCCCGGGCGGCCATCGACGGCATCGAGCGCAGCCAGTCGGCCTCCGGCTTCGACATCGGGGCCTCCGAGGCCCCGCCCGAGGAGGAGCTCGCACCGGTCGAGGCGGCCGTCGCCGGTGAGTTCCGTGGCATCGATGCGCCGCGGGGCGAGGCAGACGACCTGAAGCGCATCACGGGCGTCAGTCCCAAGCTCGAGCAACGGTTGAACGATCTGGGAGTGTACCACTTCTGGCAGATCGCCGATCTCGATCCCGCCTCCGTGCTGGCGCTGGACAAGGCGCTCGCCACCAAGGGCCGCATCGACCGCGACGGCTGGATCGCTCAGGCCAGGAAACTCGTCGACGCGGCTGCTGCGTAGGCGCGATGCGGAGACCGCGGGGCGTCCTTAGTGTGGCGGCTCGCAATTGCCGACGAGAGGTCGCGGCACGCTCGGCGTCGGTAATTGCGAGACAAGCGCCACACTAAACTATTGATTTCTCTAGTATCCCTTAGGGTTCGCAACTTCCGAGAGAGGTTGCCGCAAAGTAGTCGGCAGTTGCGAACCGGGACGCTAGGGGCGTCATACGCGGGTCACAGAGCTGCGGAACTCCGTCGTTCCGCGAGCATTTCAGCCAGCGGCCGCCAGAGGGCGGCCGCCAAACTATGGGGCATGACACCCATGACGACGATCACCGCCGCGATGGTGAAAGAGCTGCGCGACAAGACCGGCGCCGGCATGATGGACTGCAAGGCCGCCCTGAGCGAGGTTCAGGGTGATATCGAGCAAGCCGTCGACTGGCTGCGCAAGAAGGGACTGTCGAAGGCGGCCAAGAAGGCGGACCGCATTGCGGCCGACGGCCTGATCGGCGTTGCCGTCGCGGGCAAGTCCGGGGCGGTGGTCGAGGTCAATTCCGAGACCGATTTCGTCGCCAGAAACGACAAGTTCCAGGACATGGTGCGCCAGATCGCGGGCCTCAGCCAGCAGGCAGGCGGGAGCCTGGAAAGGCTGCTGTCGCTCGGCTATCCGGGGACCGCGAACACGGTCGAGACCCATGTCAAGGAGATGGTGGCGACGATCGGCGAGAACATGTCGGTCCGGCGCACCGCCGCGCTCGAGGCTAAGGAAGGCGTGGTTGCGAGCTACGTGCACAACCGCGTAGTCGACGGTCTCGGCAAGATCGGCGTGCTGGTCGCAGTCGAGTCGGCAGGCGCCGCCGATTCGCTCGCGGAGATCGGCCGGCAAGTGGCCCTGCACATTGCCGCTGCCAATCCCCAGGCGATCAGCCCCGAGGATCTGGACAAGAACTTGATCGAGCGGGAGCGGCAGGTCTATCTGGAGCAGGCCAAAGCCTCGGGCAAGTCCGACGACATCGTCGCCAAGATGGTGGAGGGGCGGCTCCGGAAGGAGTTCTTCTCCCAGGTGGTGTTGATGCAGCAGGTGTTCTTCGGCCCCGGTGGCGACGGCAAGATGACCGTCGAGCAGTACCTGAAGGATGCGCAGAAGGCGGCTGGTGCGCCGGTCAAGATCGCTCGCTTCGTGCGCTTCGCCCTGGGCGAGGGCATCGACAAGAAGGGCGACGACTTCGCCAGCGAGGTTGCCAAGCTCGCCAAGAGCAGCTGAGCCCACTCGACCGGGGGCGCCGGCAGTCGCTCGGCGGCCCCCGTCCACTACGAGCCGCCGTCAGGGAGAGATGGCCATGAGCGCCGCCGGCAAACCGCTCCGCTATCGGCGTCTGTTGCTCAAGGTTTCGGGCGAGGCGCTACTGGGTCGGAGCGCGCACGGGATCGACATGGGCGTTCTCGAGCGGCTCGCCAGGGACGTCGGCGAGGCCCAGGCCGCCGGCTGCCAGATGTGTATCGTCGTCGGCGGCGGCAACATCGTACGTGGCATGCAGTGGGCGCAACGCGGCATGGACCGGGCGACGGCCGACTACATGGGCATGCTGGGCACGGTGATGAACGCGCTCGCATTCCAGAACATGCTGGAGCAGACAGGCACCCCTGCTCGCGTCCTCTCGGCCATACCGATGCCCACGGTGTGCGAGGCCTACGTCCGGCCCAAGGCACTGCATCATATCGACAAGGGTCGCGTCGTCATCTTCGCCGCCGGCACCGGCAACCCTTATTTCACGACCGATACGACGGCGGTGCTGCGTGGCGTGGAGATGGGCTGCCAGGCGGTGGCGAAGGCGACCCAGGTCGACGGTGTCTACACGGCCGATCCGAAGAAGAACCCGAATGCAGAGCGGTTCGACACGTTGACCTACGACATTGTGCTGCAACGCAACCTGCAGGTCATGGACATGGCCGCTATTGCACTTGCCCGCGACAACGACATGCCGCTACTTGTGTTTTCCATCGAGGAGAGCGGCAATATCATCAAGGTGCTGCGCGGCGAGGCACGGGCGACGGTCATAGCCAACGCTCCACCGTCGTAGTCGTTGCCGACCCCGCATCGCTGGCGCCGGAGGCGGCTCGCCCGTCGGCGCCAGTGGCCGACCGGGCCGGCACGGGCAAGCGGGCATTTGAGCAAGGAGGCCGGCCATGGCGGCACAGACTTTCGACATCAAGGAGCTGGAGCGGCGCATGCGCGGCGCCATCGATAGCCTCAAGCGCGATCTGTCCGGCCTGCGCACGGGGCGCGCCTCGGCGGCGATGATGGACCCCATCACGGTCAACGTCTACGGTGCGAGGATGCCCCTCGTTCAGGTCGCGTCCGTGTCGGTTCCCGATGCCCGAACCATCTCGGTGTCGGTTTGGGACCGCAGCAACTTGTCGGCCGTCGAGAAGGCGATTCGCGAATCGAACCTCGGGCTCAATCCCGTGATCGACGGAACGCTGATCCGCCTGCCGATTCCGGCGCTGACGGCCGACCGTCGGCAAGAGCTCGTCAAGATCGCCCACAAGTACGCGGAGGCCGGCAAGGTCGCGGTTCGCAATGTCCGGCGCGATGGCATGGACCTCATGAAGAAGCTCGAGAAGGATCATGCGATGACCGAGGACGAGCATCGCAAGAGCTCTGCCAAGCTGCAGGAGCTGACCGACAAGCTGATCAAGGAGGTCGACCAGATCCTCGCGGCGAAGGAGGCCGAGATCAAGCAGGTCTGAGGGCGCAGGCAACTCTCAGCCTGCACACCCTCGGAATTTCGAGCGCCCTGTCGAGCGCCGTTGGCATATTGGCGGATGGCAGGTAGCCTGTCCGCATAGAGGCGTCCGGGCCGTCGCCGTTGCTTCGCGATGGCGCGCCCGGCGGATGGGATAGGACCGGGGCATCGGTGGCGCATGTGACCAAAGCAATGAGCGAGGCCGGCGGCGCGCCGGCTTCCCGGCCTGTGCCCCGGCATATCGCCATCATCATGGATGGTAACGGGCGTTGGGCGGCGTCCCGGGGATTCCCGCGCGGTGAAGGTCACAGACGCGGGGTCGAGGCCGTGCGCCGCACGGTTCGCGCTGCGATGGACCTTGGTGTCAAAACGCTAACATTGTTCAGTTTTTCGTCGGAGAACTGGTCGAGACCGGCCGCCGAGATCGACGATCTGATGGGCCTAATGAAGCGCTTCATCAGGCAGGACTTGGCCGAGCTGCATCAGAACAACGTTCGCATCCGGGTGATCGGCGGCACCGAGCGGGTGGATCCCGAGTTATTGATGCTGATCGACGAGGCGAAGGATCTCACCTCTGAAAACACCAGGGTCGACCTCGTCATCGCGTTCAACTACGGCTCGCGTGACGAGATCGCCAGGGCTGCCCGCAAGCTCGCTGACAAGGTAGCGGCCGGACAGCTGGCGCCCGCCGCCATCACCCCGGAGCTCATTTCCGGCGCTCTCGACACGGCAGGGATCTCGGACCCCGACCTTCTCATCCGCACGAGCGGCGAGATCCGGCTCTCGAACTTCCTGCTGTGGCAGTGTGCCTACACGGAGCTCGTTTTCCTGGACTTGTACTGGCCTGAGTTCGACCGCAAGCATCTCGAGGAGGCGATCGAGGAGTACCGCCACCGGAGCCGCCGCTTCGGTGGTCTGGTCAGCCGTGATTCCGCATGAGACGGGCCGCAATAGAAAGTCGTCGACAATGCCGTCTGGCGTGAACCCGTCGCTTCCGCAGGCTGCCGGCGGCGCGAGCCGGGAAATCCTGCTCCGGATCGTCTCGGGTGTGGCGCTGGGCAGCGCGGCGCTGGGGCTGGCCTGGGCCGGAACGTGGCCGTTCGCGCTGCTGGTCGGCGCGGTGGCACTGATCGTCGCCTGGGAATGGGGCCACGTCGTCCGCGGCGCCAGCTTCGACGGCGTGCTCCTGGTGACCGGCACGGCGATCGTCGCTGCCGTCGCGCTGACCGCCGCGCGCGGCGTGCCGCAAGGTCTGGCGACGCTCGCGCTGGGCACCATGGCGGCCGGGTGGTTGGCACCGGACGGCCAGCGGCAGTCCGCGGCGATCGGAGCGATCTATGCAGGTCTGCCCGCACTGGCGATGATTTGGCTCAGGGCAGGCGGGACGCATGGCCTCCAGGCGATCCTGCTGCTGATGCTGGTCGTCTGGGCGACCGACATCGGGGCTTTCATCGCAGGTCGCAGTCTCGGCGGCCCGAAGCTGTGGCCCCGTGTGTCACCGAACAAGACGTGGTCGGGACTCGCAGGTGGCATTCTGTCGGCGGTGCTGGTCGCCTGGGTGATGGCTGTGCTGTCCGGCAGTCCGGCCCCCTGGCGCGTCTGCCTCCTCGGCTTTGCGCTTGCAGTGGTCAGTCAGGCCGGCGATCTCCTCGAATCGGCCATCAAGCGTCGTCGCGGCGTAAAGGACGCAAGCCATCTCATTCCAGGACATGGCGGCTTCATGGACCGGGTCGATGGGCTCGTACTCGCGGCTCTGGCAGCTGCGCTCTACGGCCTTGTCGTCGACCCGACGGCGCCCGCCTCGGCTCTGCTCGCGCAACGCTGAGGCCCAGAGGTCGCCGCGGATTAATCATTCCTTGAAAATGCCAGTGCGATCGCGCACGTGTATCTTTCGTGACCGGCCGCGCACCGGAGCAGTGGCATGAGCATTGCTAGCCGTCGCCAGTCAGCGCTGGAGCCCGAATGCCTCGGGCTCGAGAGTCACCGGCCGGGGTCATGTCGGCCTGTCCGGTGGCACCTCACCTTCGTCGGGCCTCGCCCGACGTGATACATGGAGCCCGATCGTGGCCTCGATCTCGAGCTTTCTGTCCGTCGTTCTGCCATTCCTGGGCGTTCTGACGCTTGTCGTCTTCATCCACGAGCTCGGCCATTTCCTGGTGGCCCGCTGGTGCGGGGTCAAGGTCGCGGCGTTCTCGATCGGCTTCGGCCCCGAGATCGTCGGGTTCAACGACCGGCACGGCACGCGTTGGCGTCTCGCCTGGATCCCACTCGGCGGCTACGTGCGCTTCATCGATGACGAGACCGCGGCCTCGACGTCGCACAGGGATGCGCTGGACAAATTGAGCTCGGAGGACCGCAAGGGCGCGTTCCAGACCCAGCCGGTCGGCAACCGGGCCCTGGTTGTGGCTGCGGGGCCAGCGTTCAACATCATCTCCGCGGTCATCATCTACGCCGCGACATTCTGGCTGATCGGCACCTACAGCACGGCCGCGATCGTCGACGAGGTGATCCCGGACAGCGCCGCTGCCCAGGCAGGCATCAAGCCCGGTGACAAGGTGGTGGAGATCGCCGGAAAGCCCGTCCAGCGTTTCTCCGACCTGCAGCGGATCGTCAGCCAGAGCGCCGGCAGCAAGCTCGAGTTCGTGATCGACCGCGACGGCAAGTTGCATGCGATGACGATCGCACCCGAGCTGAAGGAGATCACCGACCCGATCGGCAACAAGGTGCAGGTCGGCGTGATCGGCATCAAGCGGGTCGCCGGCAACGACCGGTGGGAGCACACCAGGCATGGCCTGCTGGACGCGACCGGCATGGCGTTTGCGGAGACCGGCTACGTTTCCTGGCAGATCATCTCGAGCCTGCCGAAGCTGCCCGGTGCCATCATGAAGACCCTCGGCGGCCAGCGCCAGAGCGAGATCGGCGGCCCGATCGCCATTGCGGAGATGACGGCCCATGCCAGCAAGAGCGGAATCGGCGGCCTCCTGGGTTGGATCGCGGTCTTCTCCATCATGCTGGGCATCATGAACCTGCTGCCAATCCCGGTTCTGGACGGTGGTCACCTCGTATTCTACGCCTTGGAGGCCATCCGCGGCCGCCCCCTCGACGAGCGCAAGCAGGAGCTTGGCTTCCGCATTGGCCTCGCCATCCTGGCCACCATGATGTTCGCGGCCTTGTTCGGCGACATCATGCGCAAGCTGGGGATTGGCTGAGCAGGTGCGAATCGCCGTATTAACGGTGTCCGTGGGGCATTCTTGCCACTTCCATCGATCGAGAGGCTTCGTTAAGAACTCAGTAACGTGCACGGTAGCCTGCGGTGGGACATTTGGGGTGTCCCACCGCAGCCCGCAGGGGACGCGGGATGCCGGAAGTAACGAGTTCGCTTGTTGCACGTCAGTATGGGCTCCGATGCCGACGGGACCATGCCATTGGGGGAATTCGGCAAAAAAGGCAGACGCCAAGGATGCCAACAGTTCGGACGATCATGGCCGGGGGGCCAAGGTTGAGGCAGATGGCGGCATTGCTCGTCATCTTGTGTCTCGCATCAGGGCTCTTCCCGCCGATGAACGCTGCGATCGCGCAGGACGGGCGCATTCGCGATATCCAGGTGAGCGGCAACCGACGTGTCGAGCCCGAGACTGTGCGCTCCTACCTGCGCTTCTCGGTCGGCGACAGCTATGATGCCGGGAAGGTGGACCAGTCCGTGCGAGCATTGTTCGCGACGGGTCTCTTCGCCGATGTGTCCATCGAGCGTTCCGGCGCGGGCGTGGTCGTCAAAGTTGTCGAGAATCCGGTGATCAATCAGGTTGCCTTCGAGGGCAACAGGGATGTCGAGGACGGGACGCTGGCTGGCGAGGTGCAGCTCAAGCCTCGCTCCGTCTATACCCGCGCCAAGGTGCAGGCAGACGTGCAGCGCATTCTCGACGTCTATCGGCGGCAGGGGAAGTTCGCTGCCTCGGTCGAGCCTAAGATCATTGATCTCGACCAGAACCGCGTGAACCTCGTGTTCGAGATCAACGAGGGCGGTTCGACCAAGGTCAAGAGCATCCAGTTCATCGGCAACAGGGCGTTTTCGGAATCGCAGCTGCGGGATGTGATCTCCACCCAGCAGTCCGGCTGGTTCGACTTCGTCAAGAACGCATCGTTCTACGATCCCGACCGCCTCGCGCTCGATCGCGAGCTGCTGCGGCAGTATTATCTCAAGAACGGCTATGCCGATGTGCGCATCGTGTCGGCGAATGCCGATCTGGATCGCGATGGCTCGGGCTTCTACATTGCGTTCGTGGTGGAGGAGGGCGAGCTCTACAAGTTCGGCGACGTGCGAATCGAGAGTGGTCTTCCAGGGCTGAACCCGAGTGCGCTCCAGGGCGAGCTGCTCACCAAGCCGGGGGCCACCTACAACGCGGCCGATATCGACAAGACGGTCGAGCGCCTGACGCTGCTGGCCGCCGAGCAGGGCTTCGCTTTTGCCCGCGTCCGCCCGCGCGCAGACCGGGAGGCCAGCGACCGCCGGATCTCGCTGGTTTACGCGATCGACGAGGGTGCGCGGATCTACATCGAGCGCATCAACATCATCGGCAACACGCGCACCCGGGATCATGTCATCCGCCGTGAGTTCCGGCTGGCCGAAGGCGACGCGTACAATCCTCTTCTCGTCGATCGCGCTAAGAAGCGACTGCAGGGCCTCGGCTTCTTCAAGACGGTCGAGATCAAGCGGCGGCCTGGCTCTGCGCAGGACCGTGTGCTCCTCGACGTCGAGCTGGTGGAGCAACCGACGGGAGAGCTGTCGTTCGGAGCGGGCTACTCGACCAGCGAAGGCGTGATCGGCGACATCTCGCTCACCGAGCGCAACCTGATGGGCAACGGCCAGTTTCTCCGGCTGCGCCTGTCGGGATCCGTCGAGAGGCTCCAGGTCGACCTCAGCTTCACCGAGCCGCGCTTTCTGGACCGCAATCTCGCAGCCGGCTTCGACCTGTTCCACAAGGAGCTGTCGAGCGCGAACAACTCCGTCTACCGGAGCCGGAGGACGGGTGGCAGTCTGAGACTCGGCTTCCCCCTCTCGGAGAACCTCTGGGCGCAGACGTTCTATACGATCTCCCGCGACGAGATTTTCGACGTCGACAAGGACCTCAGCGACGGCCGTATCGCCTCTCGCGCGATCATCCAGTCGGAAGGCGTATCCTACACCTCGCTCGTCGGTACGACGCTGACGTACGACAAGCGGAATCACCCGAAGAATCCCAATCGCGGGTTCTATCTTTCGGGGGGTGTGGACCTCGCCGGTGTCGGTGGCGACGTGCAGTACACACGCATCTCCGCGGAAGGCCGCTACTACTATCCGATCACCGAGAACATCACCTTCGTCGGGCGCGCCATCGCGGGGCATATCGAGGGATGGGGCGGAGACGACGTTCGCCTGATCGACCTCTACTACAAGGGCGGCGAGACGCTTCGCGGCTTCAACCGTGGCGGCTATGGACCTCGTGATCTGGCGACGAGCGATGCACTCGGCGGAAAGACGTTCTACGCTGCGACTGCCGAGGTGCGCTACCCGCTGCCCTTCGTTCCCGACGACCTGGGCGTGAAAGGCGCGGTGTTTGTCGATGCCGGCTCCCTGTTCGGGGTCACGGATTGGATCAAGAACAACTCCAATCAGTGCGCCGTCGCCGCGCCGGCAGGACAGCCTCCGAATATCTGCCTGGTCGACTCCTCCGCGCCTCGCGTGTCGGTGGGCACGAGCCTGATCTGGGACTCGCCGCTCGGGCCGCTGCGCGCTGACTTTGGCTGGGCAGTGATGAAAGAGGACTACGACAAAGAGCAGCTCTTCAGGTTCGGAGCGAGCACAAAGTTCTGAGAATGGACGTCGTCGTCGTTGCGCAGTGCGCAGACCGGGCCCCGCGGGGCCCGGGTGGCATTACTGCCTCCTTCGTCACCGAGGTCGCTCACTGTGGAACGACCGCATGATCCGGCCGCGAGCGCCGCGAGAGTCGAGCGGCGCCGACAGCCCTTTTGCCGTGACCGTGACGGGACGACCTGACGCTGGACAAGCGCACTCCGCCGTCTGGCGTCGGCGGGAGACGTATGATTTAAGGACGCTCCAGACGCTGCGCAGGATATAATTGGCAATGGAGCATCCGGGTTTCTTTGAACGCAAGGGACCCTTCCCATTGGCCGACGTGGCGCGGCGTACGGGGGCCACCCTGGCTCCTGCGCGAGACGGTGGTACCGTCATCCGGGATGTGAGGCCGCTCGACAGCGCCGGCCCCGACGATGTGACGTTCGTCGACAACCGAAAATATCTGGACGTTCTGCGCACGACCCGCGCAGCGGCCTGCTTCGTATCGCCGGGCTTCGCCGACCGTGTGCCGCCCGGAACGACGGCACTCGTGATGGCGGCGCCTTATCATGGCTTCGCGCTGGCACTGCAGCTATTCTACGCGGACGCGATGCAACCGAAGGCGGCGGGCTTCGCATCCACTCCAGCAGGACCGTTCGTGCATCCTACCGCAACGGTCGAGGAGGGGGCGATCATCGAGCCGGGGGCGGTGATCGGCAAGGAGGCTGCCGTGGGCCGAGGGGCGATCATCGCAGCCGGTGCCTTGGTCGGCTACAGGGTGACGGTTGGGCGTGACAGCTATATCGGCGCAGGGGCCTCCGTCACCCATGCGCTCGTAGGTGATCGGGTCCTGATCCATGCCGGGGCCAGAATCGGCCAGGACGGTTTCGGCTTCGCGATGGGCCCGCGCGGCCACGTCAAAGTCCCCCAGATCGGCCGCGTAATCATCCAGGACAATGTCGAGATCGGTGCGAATACGACGATCGATCGCGGGTCCCTTAAGGATACGATCATCGGCGAAGGGTCGAAAATTGATAATCTCGTGCAAATCGGGCACAACGTGGTGCTCGGTCGGAATTGCGTCATCGTGGCCCAGGTCGGTATTTCCGGGTCGACCGAGCTGGGTGATCTCGTCGTCATGGGCGGGCATGCGGGCGCTGTGGGCCATATCAAGATCGGGAGTGGCGCGCAGATCGCGGGCAACTCCCACGTCAAGGACGATGTCCCCCCAGGCGCGCGCATGGGGGGCACCCCAGCAAGGCCGTTCCGAGAATGGGCGCGCGAGGTTGCCGCCGTTCGCCGTCTGGCCCGACCAGGCGGAATGGGAGGAGGCTCGGAGCCGTCCGGCAGCTAGGGCGATCCGATGCGGCACCGCGAGGAGAAGGTTGGCGAAGGATGCAGAAGTTGACTGATGCCGACAAGCCGGGCGAGCTCGCGACTGCGGACGTGATGCGGCTGATGCAGCTTCTGCCGCATCGCTATCCCTTCCTGCTGGTCGACCGTATTCGCGACATGGTCCGTGACGAGAGCGCGATCGGCATCAAGAACGTGACGATCAACGAGCCGTTTTTTCAAGGGCACTTCCCGAAGTATCCGGTCATGCCGGGGGTATTGATCATCGAGGCCCTTGCCCAGACGGCCGGCGCGCTTTGCGTCAACAACGCCGGCGTCACCGATATTCCCCAAATCGTCTACTTCATGGGAATCGACAAGGCGAAGTTCCGCAAGCCGGTCGTGCCGGGCGACCAGCTTCATCTCCACGTCAAGAAGCTCCGGAGCCGGGGTCCTGTCTGGCGTTTCTACGGTGAGGCGAAAGTGAGCGATCAGCTTGTCGCCGAGGCCGAGATCAGCGCCATGATCGTGGACCCGCGTGATGCAAAAGTCTGACATTCACCCGACTGCGGTCATCGAGGACGGTGCGCGCGTCGGGGACGGCGTCCGGATCGGCGCCTATTCGGTCGTCGGCAAGGACGTCGAGCTCGGCGACGGGTGCGAGCTGGTCTCGCACGTCGTGGTCTCCGGGCACACCCGGATCGGCCCGCGCACCCGGATATTCCCGTTCGCCTCGATCGGCCATCAGCCGCAGGATCTCAAGTACAAGGGAGAGCCGTCGACACTGACCATCGGCGCCGACTGCATCCTGCGCGAGGGCGTGACCATGAACCCCGGCACCGAAGGCGGGGGCATGACCACCACCGTCGGCGACCGCTGCGCCTTTCTCGCCAACGCCCATGTCGGTCACGACTGCCACGTCGGCAGCAACGTGATCTTTTCCAACAATGTCATGCTGGCCGGCCACTGCATCGTGGGCGACTTCGCCATTCTCGGTGGTGGCGCTGCGGTGATTCAGTTCGCTCGCGTCGGCGCGCATGCTTTCCTCGGCGGCATGTCGGGGCTCGAGAACGACCTCATCCCCTACGGCATGGCGCTCGGCAACCGGGCTTATCTTTCGGGCCTGAACATCGTCGGGCTGCAACGACGTGGCTTTCCGCGCGACGAGATCCACAGCCTGCGGCGGGCCTACCGGCTGCTTTTTGCCGACGAAGGCACATTGAGCGAGCGCGTGACGGATGTGGCCGCGGAGTTCGGCGCCAACAGGGCGGTGCAGGAGATCGTGGCGTTCATCCGCCAGGGCGGCAAGCGATCGCTGTGCACGCCCCGCGACGGCCGTGACGACTGAGTCGGCAGATCCCCCACGGAGTCCGGGGCGGCCGGTCGACAACGACGGCCAGGGCTCCGCCCCCCTCGGCATTCTGGCGTGCGCGGGTCCTTTGCCGATCGAGGTCGCCGAGGCCACCGTGAAGCGAGGGCGCTCCGTTCACATCGTAGCCATCGACGGCTTCGCCAGCGATCACATCGCCCGCTACCCGCACGACCGCGTCAGCCTCGGTCAGGTCGGTCGTATGCTGCAGTCGTTCCACCGGGCGGGTGTCTGCGAGATCGTGATCGCCGGTGCGATGCAGCGGCCGGATCTCACCAGCCTCAAGGTCGATCTGGGTTTCTGGCGCAACTTGCCGACCGTGCTGACGCTGACCCGTGGTGGAGACGACAGCGTGCTGCGCCGTGTGGTGCGATTCTTCGAGGGGCATGGGCTCGGCGTCGTCGGCGTGGCCGACGTGGCGCCGGATCTGCTGGCCCCTGCTGGGCCACTCGGCGTCCGCGCTCCCGATGCACCCGAGACTCGAGCGTTGGCGCGGGCGGCAGGATTGATCGCGGCGCTCGGGCCCTTCGACGTCGGGCAGGCCGTGGTGGCGACCGGCGACAGGATCATTGCAGTCGAAGGCGTGCGGGGCACGGACGCCATGTTGCGCGATCTCGGGCCAGGCGGGATTGGGATGGGGCTCGGCAAGGGCGCCGTGCTCGCCAAGCTCGCCAAGCCCGGCCAGGAGATGCGCATCGACCTGCCGACGATCGGGACCGAGACGGTGGCACGGGCCAAGGTGGCTTCGCTGGCTGGTATCGGCGTCGGCACCGGTGGGGCCATCGTGCTCGAGCGGGCGCAGGTGGCGGCAGCGGCAGACGCGGCGGGGCTGTTTGTGACCGGGATCGAGCCTGCGGTGCTGCTCGGCGATGCACCCGGCGATGCCGCGTCTGCCGCTATTCCGGCTGCAATCACCGATGCTGGCGAGCTAACGCTCGAGCTCGTCGGCCGCCGCGCTCCGACGCCGACGGATCGCCGCGACATCGCTATCGGCCGCGAGTTGGCTCATGTGCTTCGCGCCAACGCCGCCGGACGCGGCGCGATCATCGCACGCGAGCACGTCACGGCCATCTCGGGCAGCCTTCCGCTGGCACCTTTCGTGATTGCCCAGGGCCGGCCGACGAGCTGGGGATGGCGGCTGTTGAAGGGGCGAATCGGGGTGCTGATGGTTGATGCGCGGGCGCCATTCCCGGACGCTTCATCGGTCGGCGATGCCTCACTCGATGCCGACCTGTTTCGCGCGGCAATGGAGGCGGGGCTCGCCGGGATCGTGCATCTCGGCCCGATCGGCACGGGCGAGCGGCGACGGCAGATCACCGAATGGGCCAACGAGGCAGGCCTGTTCCTGATGGCCGGGGCGAGCCCGGCATGACGGCGGTCCGCCTCTTCCTGGTCGCAGGCGAGCATTCCGGCGATGCGCTCGGCGGTCGGCTCATGGCTGCGCTCGAGGCGGCAGCTCCCGGCGCCATCAACTACGATGGCGTCGGTGGTCCGCACATGGAGGCGCAAGGCCTGCGCTCGCTTTTTCCCCTTTCGGACGTCGCCGTGATGGGGCCGCTCGACATCCTGTGGCGCCTGCCGCATCTGGTCCGGCGCATCAACGAGGCGGCGGCGGCGGGTGTTGCGGCCCGGCCGGACGCGGTCATCATTGTCGACAGCCCCGAGCTGACCCATCCGATCGCACGTCGCATCAGAAGGCGGCTGCCGGCGGTGCCGATCATCGATTACGTGTCCCCGAGCGTGTGGGCGTGGCGGCCGGGGCGCGCGCGGCGCATGCGAGCCTATGTCGACCATGTGCTGGCGCTCCTTCCCTTCGAGCCCGAGGTGCACATGCGCCTCGGCGGGCCGGCCTGCACCTACGTCGGCCACCCGCTGATCGAGCGGTTTTCCGAGATGGCGGCCGTCGATCCAGCACCGCTGATCGTCGCGCTCGGCCTCGACCGATCCCGCCGCACTCTGGTGGTTCTGCCCGGCAGTCGACGCTCGGAGGTCGAGCGGCTGATGGGTCCGTTCGGGGAGGCGCTCGGGTGCGTGGCGGCGCGCACGGGACCGTTGAACGTGATCATTCCAGCGGTCGAGCACGTGCGGGAGCAGATCGAGGCACAGCTCGTGGCTTGGCCCCTGGCAGCACGGGTCACGACGGGAGAGGCGCAGAAGCTGATGGCGTTCAAGGCGGCGGACGCGGCGCTGGCCGCGTCGGGCACCGTCACCCTCGAGCTGGCCTTGGCGGGCACGCCGATGGTGGTCGCCTACCGCGTCGACGCGTTGGCGGCTCGGCTGCAGTTCCTCGTCAAGACACCGCACTTCGCGTTGTCGAACCTCGTCCTCGGCGAGCGGGCCTTCCCCGAGCTGATGCAGGACGACTGCACGCCGCAGAAGCTTGCCGAGACGCTCGTTGGGGTGCTGGACGATCGCGCCACACGGGAGCGGCAGTTGCGGGCGCTGGCCCGCGTGCCGGAGGTCATGCGCCTCCCTGGGGGAACGCCGAGCGAGAAGGCTGCGGCTATCGTGCTGCGCCATGCCCGGGGCGAGCTCGGTCGCGGCGCCACTTGAGGCGCACGCGAAGTTTTTTTTACCCTTGGAGCCTCGGCAGGGTGCGCAGGTCTTTACAGGGGGGGCCCCTGACCCTATTTCACGCGACTTGTGTGGCTCGACCCTGCCCCTGCTCACGCCGATGCTGGAGGTTCCATGAGATGGCGAAGCTCGATACGTTCCGTAATGCCAACGCCCTGATCGAGGCTCGCCGTCCCGAGCGTCCCGTCGTCGGCTTCCGGCCTCACGCGGCCGGTCGCGCCGCTCGCTTCTTCCTCACCAACTTTCCCGGCGACGTCGCCTACGCCTACAAGGCGAACAGCAACGTTTTCCTGCTCGGCGCGCTTTACGGCGCCGGCATCCGCCATTTCGACGTGGCCTCGCTGCCCGAGCTCGAGGACGCGCGCACCATTCCGGACGTGACGTTCCACTTCATGCATCCGGTGAAGTCGCGCCATGCGATCCGCCGCGCCTTCAATCTCGGCTGCCGCTCGTTCTCACTCGACAGCGAGGACGAGCTGGCCAAGATCCTGCACGAGACGGGCGGCGCGCGGGATCTGATCCTCTGGGTACGGCTCGCCGTGGCGCCGAAGAACAGCCGCCTGCCGCTGGAGCGGAAGTTCGGCATCGTCGGCGCCAAGGCCGCGCGCCTCCTCGTCAAGACGCGGCAGGTGGCGAAGGAGCTCGGCATCACGTTTCACGTCGGCTCGCAGACCGTGACGCCGGACGCCTATGGCCATGCGTTGTCCGAGGTTGGGCGCCTGATCGTCAAGGCCGGCGTGGTCGTCGATCGTATCGATGTGGGAGGCGGTTTTCCGGCGCGCTACTCGAACGAGGAGCCGACGCCGCTGATCGACTTCATGCGCGTCATCCGCGAGGGCGTGGAGAAGCTGCCGGTGGCGGACCGCTGCCGCGTCATGTGTGAGCCGGGGCGCGCGTTGGTCGCCGAGGCCGAGAGCCTCATCGTGCGCGTCGACGCCCGCCGCGGCAACGACCTCTACATCAACGACGGCAGCTACGGCATGCTGTTCGACGCGGCGCACCTGGACTTCTTGTTTCCCGTGCGGCTCGTCGGACGGCAGGTATCCGAGCCGAATGTGCTCCGGCCGTTCGAGCTGTGGGGGCCGACGTGCGATTCGGTCGACCACATGAAGGGGCCGTTCCTGCTGCCGGACTCGATCCGCGAGGGCGACTACATCGAGATCGGCAACACCGGCGCCTACGCCCGCGCCATCGCCGGCCGCTTCAACGGCTATGGCGAGTACGACGAGGTGATCTTCCAGGACGAGCCGATGTACTCCATGTACGCCGAGCCGCAGCGCAGCGGCGCCGCCGCGTGAGGCGGGCGGCTCCCGGCGCCCCGAGGAAGGGGGCGCCGGGGGCGTTTTTTCGGAGCGGCGCGCACGCCAGGCCGTCCGCTCCTCTATCCCTTGCCACCTCCCCCTCGCCCTGACATGACGGCGGGAGCCGCATCCAGCCCGAGCCCCGCCATGCCAGATTTCGACTACCTTCCCGGCTCCGAGAGCTTTCTCGATCCGCTCCGGCTCGATGCCGACCGGCCGGACGCGGCGCGCGCCGTCGTCATCCCGTTCGGGCTCGAGGCGTCGGTCAGCTACGGCGGCGGCACCCGGAAGGGACCGGCCGCCATCCTCAGGGCGAGCCACCAGCTCGAGCTCTTCGACGAGGAGCTCTGGCGCGAGCCCTACCGCGACTACGGCATCGCCGCGCTGCGCGAGCCCTCGATCGCGCCGACCGTGCCCGCCGCCCTCGACCAGCTCGAGGGCATCGTCGAGCGCGTGCTCGCGGCGGGCCGCTTCCCGTTCGTCATCGGCGGCGAGCATTCGCTGACGCCCGGCGCCATCCGTCCGTTCGTGCGCCGCCACCCGGATCTCGTGGTGCTGCAACTCGATGCCCACGCCGACCTCCGCGACGGCTATCTCGGCGAGCACTACTCGCACGCCGCCGCCATGCGGCGCGTGCTCGACCACCCGGGCGTGACGATGGTGCAGGTCGGCATCCGCGCCTTCTGCCAGGCGGAGGCCGAGTTCTACGAGGCGAGCCGCGACCGGATCCGCATGCACCTCGCGGTGCAGCAGGACAGCTGGGATCTCGAGCAGATCCTGGCGCCGCTGGCGGGAAGGCCCGTCTACATCACGGTCGACATCGATGCGCTCGACGGCTCGATCATGCCGGCGACTGGCACGCCGACGCCCGGCGGCATGACCTATGCGCAGGTGCTGGCGTTCGTCCGGCGCGCCTGCGAGGTCGGCAACGTGGTCGGCATGGACCTCGTCGAGTTCGCGCCGATCGAAGGCTTCCACGCCTACGATGCACTCGCGGCGCAACTCGCGGCCAAGATGCTCAACTACGCCCTCTCTGGGACGAGGCGGCGATAGGGCCTCACAGGTTGACGCTGTGCCTGAGGCGGTTCCTTGCCCCGTTGCGCCCGAGCCTGATCTGCGCGGTCAGGCCGACAATGGCCACGAGGGCGCCGTTGAGCATGAGCGTGGGGCCGAGGCCGATGTGCGACGCGAGCCAACCGGCCAGCAGGTTGCCGATCGGGGCCATCCCGAGAAAGAACGTGAAGTAGAGACCGATCACGCGGCCGCGCCAGCTGTCGTCCACGGACTGCTGGAGGAGAGTGTTGGTCGACACCGACGTCGAGAGCACAAAGGCGCCGACGAGGGACAATAGCGGCAACGACAGCCACAGGACGCGCGACTGGCTGAAGGCCATGAGCCCGCAGCCAGCGATGATCGGCGCCACCTGCACGATGCGGAACTGGGCATGGTGGCTCTTCTGCATGGCGAGAAACAGGGCGGCGGTCAGCGCGCCGACGCCGGACGCAGACAGCAGCAGTCCGACGAGACCGGCATCGCCCCCGAAGAAACCCACGGCGATAGATGGCATGAGCTGGTTCATGGGAAGCGCGCAGAGCGCCACCGCCGACGCCGAGGGCAGCAGGTACCGGGCAACCGGCAGGCTCGCCAGCCGGGCCAGAGTCGCGCGAACCTCGAGCCCGCCAGCCGACCGCAGAGCCAGCGTCCTCGTGTCGGGCAATCGCATCGCGACGAGCGCGCCGATGATGGCGATGAAGCTCACGGCATTGATGGCGAAGCAGACACCCTCCGAAAAGCGCGTCAGCAGCATGCCCGCAATGGCGGGGCCGACCATGCGCCCGCTGTTGAAAAGCACCGAGTTGAAGCCGATGGCACTCGGCAGCAGCTTGCGATCCTCGACGATCGCGCCGATCAGCGACTGGCGGGCCGGCGCCTCGCAGGCATTGCCGACGCCGATGACGAGAGCGATGGCGAGGTAGGGCTCGACGCGCGCCACGCCGGCAAGTGCCAGTCCAGCCAGCAGGACGGCCATGACCGCAAGCCAGACGTTGACCGCGATCAGCGTGGCCACGCGTGGCAGCCGGTCGATGAGAAATCCGGCGACCGGTGCGATGAACAGGTGAGGAATCTGCAGGAGGAAGCCGGTCAACCCCAGCAGAAACACCGAGCCGGTGATGCGATAGACCAGCCAGGCCAGCGCCACCTGCTGGATCCAGCTGCCGAGCACCGACATGGCCTGGCCGGCGGCAAACAGCCGGTAGCGTGGCTTGGCAAACGCCGGTGGCAGGTAGACCGCCAGTCTTCCGGCCTTGTCGGGCCTGCCACCGCGGGAATTGTCTGCCGGCTTCTGCAAGACGTTCGGCCTCGGATGAAGTGATCGCGCCGGCAGTGCCGCGCGCGAAAGCCTACACACGCCTACGACGTGTCTTCAATGGCGCTGCCAGCATGCAACCTTTGCCCGGAACCGCGCGCTCCTCCGTCGGTGACGCTTCCCGGCATGCGGCGGCGTCGCCCAGCCGGGCATCGGCATCGATGGAGCGTGGAATGGCTGGAAAGATCAGAGTGGGCGTCGGCGGCTGGGCGTTCGAGCCATGGCGCGGCGTATTCTATCCGGCGGGCATGCCGCAGAGCCGCGAGCTCGAGTTCGCCTCGCATGTGCTGACCTCGATCGAGATCAATGCAACTTACTACGCAACGTTCAAGCCTGCCACCTGGCGTAAATGGCGTGATGCCACGCCTCGTGATTTCACTTTTTCGGTGAAGGCGTCCCGTTATTGCACCAGCAGGAAAGATCTGGAGGAGGCCAAATCCGCCATCGACCGCTTTCTCGGGCAAGGGATGACGGAGCTCGGCGATAAACTCGGACCGATCAATTGGCAGCTGCCCGCGACGAAGCGGTTCGACGGCGAGGAGATCGAGGGGTTTCTCAGCTTGTTGCCGAGAATGCAGGATGGTGTCCGGCTGCGGCATGCTCTGGAGGTGCGTCATGTGAGCTTCGCCACACCGGCCCTGAAAGCTCTCGCCCGCGCTCACGGGGTTGCCGTAGTCCATGTCGCGAGCGATCGATATCCGCAGATCGACGGGGACGCGTCGGACTTCACCTACGCGCGTGTCATGACAAGCCGGGCGCAGTTCAGTGCCGGCATGACCGGCCCCGAGCTCGGCCGAATTGCAGCTCGGGCGCGACAGTGGTCACGGCGTGGAGATGTCTTCATTTATTTCATCGGGGGAGCCAAGATCAGAAATCCGGCAGCCGCGCAGGCATTGATCGAGCGACTGCGGTCGGTCAAGCCATAGCCGGGACAATTTAGATAAAATTTTATATCAATGCGGAATTTCAAAGTAAATGTTCGGTTCAGGCGATCGACGAATTCCGGGGGCTGACAAAAACTGGAACTAAATGCGGGCTATTTAAGGTGTACCTGAATTCGAATGTACAGGAGGCTGGTCGTGTCTGATGCGACATCGGTAATCGAGGGGGATGCGGCGGCGCGAGACGGTGGCCGGGCGCGGCTTCCCGGCGCAGGGGACCACCGCCGCGGTTTCGGCAAGGACGAGGACGGGTCCGTCGCCATCATGTTCGCCCTGCTGACCGTGGTGGTCATGTCGATGGTCGGTGGCGCCATCGACTACGGCAGGGCGGTGACCGTGCGGGACCAGATCCAGCGGGCCGTGGATGCGTCCGCGCTGGCGGCCGGCCGGGTCTGGCAGACGGAGAAGAACTGGGATCTCGCCGAGGCCAAAGCCCTCGAGTTCTACGACAAGAACAAGCCGCACAGTGTGGCCAGCAGCGTCGCGTCGGTAACGCCGGATGCCGGTCGCAACTCTATTGCCATCGAGGCTCAGGCCACGGTTCCGACCCCATTCCTGTCTCTCGTGAGAGGGCCGCAGGGCTTCTCTGTCAGCGCCCGCGGCGAGGCGCTGCTCGCCGTCGGCGGCAACTCCGAGATGAACCTCGAGATCGCAATGATGCTCGACGTGACCGGCTCGATGGCGGGCTCGAAAATTCTGGATCTGAAGGCGGCGGCCAAGGATCTCATCGATATCGTCGTGTGGGACGATCAGAGCGAGTACACCTCGAAGGTGGCGATCGTGCCGTTCGCGAATGCCGTCAACCTTGGCTCGACCAGCCTTGTCAACAGCGTCCGCGGGGCGGTGAAGGCAACCTACTGCACGAGCTCGAGCTCGCCCTGCACCGGTGTCGGCTCAGGCAATACGAAGTGGTCATGGGGCAGTCCGGCGACGTGGTTCCGCTTCACCAACAACGACGGCGATGCGACCACGTGGCGGGTCTCGTCCTATTGCGTCACCGAGCGAACCGGTGCCGACAGGTATACGGATGCCGCGCCCGATACGGCAGCCAGAAAGGTCGGGCCGCTCTACATCTCCAGCTCGAGTAGTGAGAACAATCGCTGCGGTGGCCTCCTCAACACATCGGACGTCGAGGAGAATGCGGTCATGCCCCTGAACGCCGACAAGGCCGAGTTGAAGCAGCGCATCGACAAGCTGTCGCTCGCCGGAGCCACCGCTGGTCAGCTCGGCACGGCCTGGGCGTGGTACATGCTGTCTCCGAGCTGGGCCTATCTGTGGCCGAGCGCAAACAGGCCGCAGCCGTATCTCACGCCCAAGCTGCAGAAGATCGCCATCCTGATGACCGACGGCGAGTACAATACCGCCCACTGCAACGGCGTGCTTTCCAAGAACAGCAGCAATGGTGGCGATTCGAGCAAGATCAACTGTAACGCGAGCAATGCAATCGCCGACACGCAGGCCGATCAACTGTGCGCAGCGATGAAGAGCTCGACGACGGGTATCACCGTCTACACGGTGGGCTTCGCCCTGGGTAGCAATGCGACGGCCATCGACACCCTGCGCAATTGTGCCAGCGACACCTCGAAGTTCTACGAGGCCGCTGATGGTGCGGAGCTTCGCCAGGCGTTCCGGGATATCGCGCTGCAGATCGCCAAGCTGCGCCTATCGCAGTAGCCCCGGCTTCCGCCGATGGCCGGCAACGGTCGTCGGCGGGCGCGGTGCACATTCGATGGGTTGACTCTGGATGCGCGGAGCCTCTCCACATCGACGATGCGCTTTCCGAGGGACCTCAGCGTGAGCGCAAGGCGCAGCGCCATATCCGGATCCGAGACGGCACAAGCAGGTGGCAACGATGAAGCTCCTCAGACTGCTAGCCGTCGCCGAGATCATCAGCGTGGTCGCGCTGACCGTGCCGTCCCCCTGGATCCGCTCCACGTCCGTGAGGCCGTTGGATATCGCACAGCGAGCCAAGAATCTGAGGCTCCACTCCGCCTTCGCCGAGAGGTGCGCCGGCACCAGGGACGCGGTTCACATCCAGAACGTCAGGATCGTCGAGCTTGCGCTTCGGTCGGTCGATGGCTCGGCCTTCGCGAAGGGCATCGACGCCGCCGCCGCCAGGCTCGCGACGCTGGACTTCCGTCCCGGGTCGGCCGATTGCAGGGCCGGGCAGAGGTCTTTCGAGGAGGACGCGGCGCATCTCGCCGCACTCGCCGAGATGCTGAGGCAGCCGTCCTGACGTCCAGCTCGTAGCACCTGCAACTGTAGGATCGTGCTGAATAATCTCTTGCCAATCGTCTACATTCGAATAATGCTTTCCCAGCATGAATGGGGTGCTGGGGCAACCGATGGTTTCTGTATTGCGTATGCCTGTGCCGGTGAATCCGGTCGCAAAGGCAACGGAACGTTCGCGCAAGAACTTCCTTGGCGACGTCGTGATCGAGCATGGTCCACGAGACGTGCTCTCGCGTGTCCTGCTGAAGTCAGACACGGAAATGCGGCGGATCGGCATTAACCTTTCGTTTGCCGACTTCGACGAATTGGCAGCCGTGAACAGGGCGAACGCCGACAATTGGCATCCGCTCGTTTCTGTGTTCGATCCCTATGTCGGCGGCGCCTCGCAGGACAATGGCTTCGCCCTGATCGGCTGGAACAGCGACGGCGATGCGGTCGCGGCGCTTTGTGCGCGGTACTACCCCCTGGCCGGATGCACGCTCAAGGAGGAGATGGAGAGCCTGCGTCTGCTTTATGCGGATCCTGCCCGATCGCGCCGACCCGGCGAGACGCTCACGGTGACAGCGCCGATGACGGGCGCGATGACGGGGGGAGCGGTCTATCTCGGCGGTCTCTGGTATCGCCCCGACTACCGTGGCCGGGGGCTGCATCCGGTGATCTCTCCGATCGTCCGGGCTCTGTCCTATACGAGGTGGGCCTCGCAGATCGGTTTCAGCCTGATGTCGCGCGAGAACGTCGAGACCGGGGTGGCACGGAGAGCCCGCTTTCGACATGTCGAGTGGGGCGCGACCTGGACCAATTCTCCGGTCTTTCCCGAGCCGTCCCTTGAGCTGGCGGTGGTCTGGACGACGGCTGACGAGCAGCTGGCCCACTTTGCCGAGTTCGCAAGCGCGCCACCGCCCCGCGAGATGGTGGCCTCCTCCAGTTGAGACCGCGTGGCGCGTGGACCCGCGGGCGGCTGCACGCCCGGAAGCCTACGCGCCCGCGGCGAGCGCCGAGCGCGGGACCGAGACCTGCCATTCGACGCCGGTGGGCTTGAACGCGAGGTGGGCTTCGCGGTCGAAGCACTCGCCTACCATCTGCTCGATCACCGTGGCGCCGAAACCGCGTCGCGGAGGCGGGGACACTGCGGGTCCACCTGCCTCGGTCCACACGATCGCATAGTCGGCGTCTTGCGGTGTGCACGACACGCGTATGCGCCCCTGCGGCGAGGAGATCGATCCGTACTTCACGCTGTTGGTCGCAAGCTCGTGCAGGGCCATGCCCAGACATTGGGCCGCCGCCGGAGGGAGCACGATGTTCTCCCCCAAAAGCTCCAGCCGGTGGCTGTCCACGTCGAGGAACGGCTTCAGCTGCTGCCTGACGAGGCCATGCAAGTCCGCACCGAACCAATTCTGGTGGACGAGCAGATCGTGGCAGCGCGCCAGGCCATAGAGCCGGGCATAGAACGCCTCCGTGAACTGGTCGACGCTGACTGCCTGAGCCGCAGTGTGGCGGGCCATCGCCATGATGACCGTGAGCAGGTTCTTCGCCCGGTGCGACAGCTCCTTGTTGACCATGGCGATGTGATCGTCAGACGCCTTCTTGTCGGTGATGTCGCGGGCGTTGACGAGCAGGCACCGGTGATCGCCTGACGCGGGCAGTCGTGTCAGCTGCACGTCGTACCAGCGCTTTCCCCCGGCCGGACAGCGCATGGCATTGATACGCGCGCGGCCTGCGACAGCGGCTTCGTCGAGGCATTTGGCGAGTGCCGGAGCTTGATGCGCCGGCCACATCTCGAGCCAGGCCGGCCGGTCTGACATCGACGGTGCCGCCGACGCCTCGCCGGCCACCATCCGGTTCTCGTAGATGACCCGGCCGCCGGCATCGAGCACCGAGATCCAATCGGGGCTGGCCTCGATGAGACTACGTGAAAAGGCTTCGGATTCCCGCAGCGTCCGCTGGGCTTCCAGGAGCTGGGTAATGTCCTTGTAGAAGTTCGCCCATCCCGTCACCGCGCCTGAGCTGTTGACGATCGGCGCGGAGCTGATGCTCACTGGAATGACCTTGCCGTCCCGCGCTCGCCTGATGGTCTCGATCTCGAGCTTGACGCCTTCGGCGACCCGACTCATCTGCGTCGCCGCCTCGGCCCGCAACTGCTCGGGTATTATGATATCGATGGACCGCCCTATGGCCTCGCAAGGCGAAAAGCCGAACAACACTTCGGCTGCCGCATTCCACGATTGGATGGTGCCATCGGGATCGACTCCGACGATGGCCTGCGGCGAGTGGCGGACAAAGGCGGCAAGCCGCTCGTTCTCGCGCTCGACCTCGCGCTGTCGGCGCTTGTCCTGGAGCACGATCAGATAGCTCGGCAAGCTGTTTTCCGTGGCACCGATGCAGACCGCCGTCACCCCCACGTCGACTAGATGGCCGTCGCGGTGGCGCCGAACCGAATCGATGTTGACTACGCCATCTCGGCCGATCCTCTCCTTCGCCTGGCGCCACAAGGCCAGGAAGTGGGATGGCATCAACACCGAGGAGGATTTGCCGATGATTTCGTCGGCCGTGTAGCCGAGCAGACCCTCGGCTGCCGCATTCCAGGTCGCAATCGTGCCTTCGCACGTCACGAGATATTGTGCGAACGGGCTCCGGTCCAGCAGCGCGGAAACCAGGGTTCGCAGCTCCATGCCCGAGAGGTTGGCGATGCGGTCGCTGCACGCATGACCGTCGACATCGGGAACGGGTGCCTCGGGTCGGGGAGAGACTTCGAACATGCGCTGCATCCTGTGGATCCACCCGCCCGACCGCTATTCATCCGATCCTAAAGGCACCCCCCGTGCAGGAGATTGCCCGTTCCAGATCGATGATATCCGGGGCAAGTTGCTGGAGGTTACGCGCAATCTGCTAAGTGATCGTCGAAACGCAGCCGTCAAATTTTACCAACCGTCGGAAACACGGTGAGAACGCGACGTTCGACTGCCCACTGAAGTTAGTTCAATGAGGGTTAACTCCCGTCGGGTAATTCTCCTCATCAGCCGGATGCAAGCACCACCGGCACACGCAAGGGCCGTCAATGCTCACCGACAATCACGACCGATCCCTCGTCGTCCCCCGCTTGCGCCGCTACACGCGGGCATTGACCGGGGATGCGCGGTTCGGCGCACTGCTCTACCAACAGGCGATGGCGATGCAGAGCGCGCCGGAGGACCACTCCGACGGCCACACTGCCACGCTGGCGCAGTACGGTGTGGTCAGCAGTCTGTGGCGCGCCTTCGGGAAGGTCGACGTGAGCGACAAGTGCGCCTCCGGTGAGCAACGCCGGGTGGCCCGGATGAGCCCGGCCGCTCGCGAGGCCTTTCTGCTGACGGCCATGGAAGGCTTCACGCTGCGCGAGGCGGCGAGAATAGCCGACAAGACGGAAGTCGAGATGGCCGCGCTGGTGGTGGCCGCGGTCGAGCAGGCCGGCCATGCCGACAGCGCTTCGGTGGTCATCATCGAGGACGAGTTCCTCATCGCGAAGGAGCTCGAGCAGATCGTCACGGGGCTGGGGCATCGCGTGGTGGGCCGGGCTCGGACGCGAGCCGCTGCCCGCGATCTCATCGCAACCGAAAAGCCGACTCTCATTCTCGCCGACATCCAGCTTGCCGATGACAGCAGCGGCATCGACGCCGTGAACGACGTGCTGAACGAGCTGGGCGGCACGCCCGTCATCTTCATCACCGCCTTTCCCGCGCGTCTCATCTGTGCTCACCGGCCAGCACCGACGTTCCTCGTGAGCAAGCCGTATGCGCCGGCTCAGGTGAGGGTCGCCATCACGCTCAACCTGTATTTCGGGGCGCGTTCCGCCCTCAATCCATCTCGGGAGGAGGAGTGCGGCCCGCCGCTGGTGCGATTCGGCTGACGCCATTGCGCCTCACGGCGGACACGAGACGAGCAGGCGCCGCGGTGCCGCATCGCTCCCCGGCCCTTGCAGGGGCCGGGACAGCGATGGGAGCGCCGGCCGATGCCTGCCTCCCGGCCCCGGCTCGCGGGTCAGAACTCGACCCGGTCGGCACCTTTGAGCTCGAGGATCTCGCGGGCGTCCTCGGGCGTTGCGACCTCGAGGCCCAACGCCTCGATCATCTGGCGGGCGAGCTTGACCTGCTCGGCGTTCGACTTGGCAAGGCGGCCGGGACCCGACCAGAGGCTGTCCTCCATGCCGACGCGGACGTTGCCACCGAGCGCGATCGCCTGGGCGGCAATCGGCAGCTGGTTGCGGCCGGCGCCGAGCACGCTCCACTGGTACTGGTCGCCGAAGAGGCGGTCGGCCGTGCGCTTCATGTGCTGCACGTCCTCGGGGTGCGGGCCGATGCCGCCGAGGATGCCGAACACCGACTGGATGAAGAACGGCGGCTTGACGATGCCGCGGTCGGCGAAATGGCGCAGCGTATAGAGATGGCCGATGTCGTAGCACTCGATCTCGAAGCGCGTGCCGTTCTCGGCACACCGCGTCAGGATCATCTCGATATCGGTGAAGGTATTCTTGAAGATGCGGTCGCGGCTGCCTTCGAGGTAGGGCTTCTCCCAGTCGTATTTGAACTCCTTCTGACGCTCGAGCATGGGATAGAGGCCGAAGTTCATAGACCCCATGTTGAGCGAGGCGACCTCGGGCTTGAACACGGCGCAGGGCTTCAGACGCTCCTCTATCCCCATGGTCGGCGCGCCGCCCGTGGTGATATTGATCACGCACGACGAGCGCTGCTTGATGACCTTCAGGAATTTGCCGAAGGCCTCGGGCGACTGGTCGGGTAGGCCGTTCTCGGGGTTGCGGGCGTGGACGTGCACGAGAGCCGCGCCGGCCTCGGCCGCGCCGACCGCCGCGTCTGCGATCTCCTCCGGCGTAATCGGCAGGTGCGGCGACATCGAGGGCGTATGGATCGAGCCCGTCACCGCGCAGGTGATCATGACTTTGCGTTTGCGTGCGGCCTTGGCCATGGCGGGGCTCCCTCGGTTGGCGATTGCCGGGGGAGACAATCATGCTACCGCTGCCGCGTCAAAGCCGCAGCGCACCGTGGGGTGGGCACCAGCGCCACCGGCGGGCCCGCGTCGACCCTTCAGGCGTGGATGACGAGACGGATGGCCTTCGCATTCGGTCTGCGGCGAGACGGCGACCGATGGAACGACACCATCTTGACGCCTGGCGCCTCGACCTTGGTGCCTGTGCCGTCCGTGGGCTGCTCGCCTCGGGTGATGGAGCCGCAGGCCACGCCGTACATGAATCCGAGCACCGGCGACCGGAGCTGATCCGCGGAGCAGATGCACTCGAAGTCGAGCAACCCAAAGCTCGGAAGGCCGGTCGTGTAGGCGAGCATCCGTGGCTGGCCGTCATCGGACTTGCCACGTGCGAAGCCGACCTTGGTCCAGAGCATGGCCGGCACATGGCCATCGGCAGTCTTGTTGCATTGGGCGATGAAGCCCGACGCCGGAATGAGCGCGCCGGTGTTGACCCAGTAGACGCCGCAACCGCGGGTCTGCTCCAGGACCGCGGCCGTCAGGTGGGACAAGAGCATATGCGCAAACATCGGATCGGCGTGCACGACGGAGACGACGACGTGAGCCGTGTGGCCAGCGAGGTCGCTGGCCACCGTGGGCCACGCGACCGCATGCGAGGCGGCCTTGCGCAGGAGGGCCACCGGGAACTGTGTCGCGACGAGGCGTGTCATGCCGACGACGCCCTGAGTGCCATCGGCGACGAGGAGCGAGGCGCCCTCGCCCTTCTCAATGGCCTGGAGCGCCGGCATGTCCCGCCACATCTCGCGGGCCCGCTCGATCGCCTGGCGCGCGGAAGGGGCCGTGGAGCCTGTCGTGAAGACGTAGGCGTTGATCTGCAACCCGGTCATCGTTCCGTCGGCCGGGGATGCCGCACCATCGGCGGGCTTGCCCGCCACGGGTGCGCCGCCGGAGCTCGTCTTCAATGCGTCAGCCATCGTCCGCCTCGCGAATCCATACACCGACCAGGGCCACTGCAGATATTATGCCGCATGGGCTCGGCAAGCTCGACGATCGGAGAAGCGCGTGCGGTCAGGGTTAAGCGCCCGCAAGCCCGCTTCGCCGCGGGATCCGAGTCGAGCTCGACCAATCAGTCGGCTTCGTATGGCTTTTGCGCGGTCTTGAATGCCTGCAGTGCCGCCAGCCGCTCGTCGCGCCATCGGCTCTTTCTCGCGATCTCGTCGGGGGACGGCGTCCGGCCCCAGCTCGCCATGATCCTGGACACATTCTCCGGCTCGAACTGGTCGCCCGCGTAGGGCCGGGAGGCGAGGCTCGACATGGTCTTCGAGAAGCGTGCGCAGTAGTCGGGGATGCCGCCCGGCGCGTTCATCTCGATGGTCTCGAACGGCCCCATGAAGCTCCATCTGAGACCGAGGCCGTGCGCGATCGTCTTGTCGAGATCCTCCGCCGTGCAATAGCCCTCCGACACCAACCGGAACGCCTCCGACAGCAACACGGCCTGCATTCGGTTCAGGATGAAGCCGTCGATCTCCTTCTTCAACTCCATCGGCACCTGGCCTACGCTCTCGTAGATGGCGCGAGCGCGCTTGACGACGTCGGGTGAGGTCCACGGCGCCGGAGACAGCTCGACGATCGGCACAACGTGCGGCGGGTTCACCGGATGCGCGATCAGGCAGCGGTGGCGCCCTTTCAACCCCTCGGTGAAGCGGGAGGCCACGATCGCCGACGACGACGAGACGAGAACCGTATCGGGGGCCGCCGCCTCGTCCAGTCGCCTCCAGATGGCGAGCTTGGCGTCGATCGTCTCAGGACCTGATTCCTGCACGAAATCGACGCCGGAGACGGCCTCCTCCAGGGTCGCTGCGGAGGCGACGCGCTTCGCTGCCGCCGCCGGCTCCCTGACGAGGCCATGGCGCGCGAGGTCGTTCAGGCTGTCGGCCACGAGGCGCGGGGCGTCCGCAGTCGCCTGCGGGTTGGCGTCCCAGCACTTGACCTGCCAACCGGCGCGCGAGAACACGTTCGCCCACGCGCGGCCGATGAGGCCCACTCCAACAAGGCCGACCGTCGGCATGTCTATCTCCCGGAAAGGCTTGTGATGTCGTTGCGGCGGCCGAAGGGCTCGAGCAGCACCTTGGCCTCGGGATTGGGGTGGCGCAGGCTCTCGAACACGGCCGGCAGCTCCTCGAAGGTCACCCGGCGCGTTATCAGGTCGCTGGCGGGGAAGCCAGGCGACAGGAGGAGGTCGAGTGACAAGCGGAAGTCCTCGGGCGTGTAGCCGAGCACGAACTGGACGAGGAGCTCCTTGCGCAGCGGCACCCGCGGCAGGATGGCGTCCTCGTGGCGGCAGACGCCGACCACCACCACGCGCCCGCGGACAGCGGCGAGATCGAAACACTGGCGGAGCAGGCCCGGCACCCCGACGCACTCGAACACCACCTCCGGCGGGCCACCGGCGAGTGCCAGGAACTGGTCGGCGACCGAGGCGGTCGATGGGTCGATGAGCGCCGTCGCCCCGAGGCGCCCGGCCCGCTCGCGCCTTGCGCCGTCGATCTCGCTGACGATCACGTCGCGGGCACCGGCACGCGCAGCGAATGCGGCCGTCGCAAGGCCGATCGGGCCGGCACCTACGATGAGCACGCGGCGGCCGAGCAGTTGGCCCGCGAGGCGCACCGCGTGGGCGCCGACGGCCAGGGGCTCGGCGAGGGCGGCAGCATCGAGGGCGACGCCCTCGGGCACGGCGAGCAGCTGGCGGGCGCCGACTCGAACGTACTCCGCATAGCCGCCAGGCACCTCCGGCCACATGCCGACAACGCGATTGCGCGGGCATAGGATGCCGAGCCCGTCGCTGCAAACGCCCTGCGCGCGGCAGTCGTCGCAGGGCTGCAGTGGCACTGCAATGGCGCGATCGCCGGGCTTCCAAGCGGGGTCGCCTGAGGCGATGACCTCGCCGGAGAACTCGTGACCGAGCACCGTGCCGCGGCCGACCTGCGAGGCACTCGCCTCGGTGGCATGCACGTCGGAGCCGCAAATGCCACAGAAGGCGACCTTCAGCACGACCTCGCCGTCGCCGGCTGTGGGCATGGGCCGCTCTGTCAACTGCAAGGGCCGGCCGGTCTCGATGAACTCCAGGGCGCGCACGGTGACCTCTTCGAGACGCTCGGCGATGCGGGATCGGGGAGGGACGGGTGGGCCGCCAGTTTAGCACGGACGTCTCGCGAAGCCATACACGCGACAAAGCGCGATAATGCCGTGCGCGCCATCGCGGGGCAGGCGATGGCGCGCACGGCATCGACGTGAGCGGGGCTCTCACGCCGCGCGGTCGAAGCCGCGCTTGTCGGCGTCGGGGAAGGCGACGACGACGGACGGCGCGACCACGCAATTTCCTGCAACCTCGGTGCCGCGACGCGGCTTGAACCACCGTAGCCCCGTGTTGGCGAGGCGGGGCTCGCCGCGGGCCTCTTGCACCATCAGGCCGTCGTTCTCGCCCACATGCGGGGCGAGGCTGGCCTCGACCTCGTCGGCGGACCGCCTGGTGCGGACCACCCACACCGTCTCGAGCGGGCGGGCCCAGGCCTCGCCGAGGCTCATGATGGCCTCCGCGAGAGCAGAGGCGCCGAGGCCGGCGGGGGCGACGTCGTAGGCGACGAGAAAGGTGCGGGTCTGTGCGGGGGATGCGGGCATGGATGTCTCGCGCGGGGTCGGGAGCAGTGGCTGGCCATGGGAGGGGGGCGTACGCGTGAACATTGGTGGAACATGCTGCGATTCGAGCCAAGGTTCAACGATTGTTCTCGGTGCGCTGCGAGCGAAAGCGAGACGCGGCTCACGCGCCGACCTACCGGGAAATGCACCGGTCCAGCCGACACGCGGCGTCAGGACGCTTGATCTTGGGTGTCCGGACATATCAACCTACCGTCACGATGCTCTGCAGCGCGGCAGGATCGACCGAGGACACGGGTGGGCGCTGCACGACCGCCGTAGCCCGCGGCTGCCTCACTTGCGAGGGTTGCTATGAACGACGTCAGTCCCGCCATCCGTGACACCCAGTCCGGCCTCGATGCAAGACAACTCGTCGCCGACTGGCTCGCTGCATTCGAGATGGCCCTCGCTTCAGGCAACCGGGTCGCGCTCGCGGCATTGTTCGAGGCAGACAGCCACTGGCGTGACCTGCTGGCCTTCACGTGGGATATCACGCCGACGCTCGGCGCAGAGGCGATCGCGGGCGGCTTGGTCGAGCGCCAGCCGGATGTTGGTGCGAGATCGTTCCGCATCGCGGCTGGACGAACGCCACCGCGCTTCCGCAAGCGCCTCGGCCGTGACGTCATCGAGGCGCTCTTCGAGCTCGAGACCAACGTCGGCCGTGGCAGCGGCATCGTGCGGCTCGTGCCGCAGGAGAGCAGCGGGGGCGTCGGCGCCCGTGCCTGGGTTTTCCTCACGACACTCGAGGCGCTGAAGGGCCACGAGGACAAGGTCGGCGGGCGGCGTCCGTCGGGCGCTGCTTACTCTCGCAATTTCGGCGGCGACAACTGGGACGACGTCCGGCGCAAAAGCCGATCCTATGAGGATCGCGACCCGGCCGTGATCGTGATCGGCGGCGCCCAGGCCGGCCTCTGCATCGCTGCCCGCCTGCGCCAGCTCGAGGTCGACACGCTGGTCGTCGAGAAGTGGCCGCGCATCGGCGACAGCTGGCGCAAGCGCTACCATTCGCTGGCGCTCCACAACGCGATCGACGTCAATCACCTGCCGTATATGCCGTTTCCGCCGACGTGGCCGAAATATATTCCGAAGGACATGCTCGGCAATTGGTTCGAGTTCTACGCCGACGCCATGGAGATCAACTGCTGGACGGACACGGAGTTCGTGGGCGGCACGTGGGACGAGGCAGCGAGGTGCTGGGTGGTCCGGTTGAAGCGCGGAGACGGCACCGAGCGCGTCATGCGTCCTCGCCACCTCGTCTTCGCCAACGGCGTCTCGAGCTTCCCGAAGATCCCCGAGCTTCCCGGTCTCGCCACGTTCAAGGGAACGGTCGTGCACTCCGAGGGCTTCGCCAACGGCGCCCCCTGGAGAGGCAAGCATGCGCTGATCCTCGGCACCGGCTCCAGCGCCCATGACATTGCTCAGGATCTGCATAGCCACGGTGCCAAGCCGACCATCATTCAGCGCGGATCGACGACGGTGGTGTCGATCGACCCGAGCGCCAAGCTCAATTATGCGCTCTACGACGAAGGGGCGTCGCTCGAGGACAGCGACCTGATCGCGACGTCCGGCACGCCGCCCTTGATCATCAAGGGCTATCAGCTCGCCGTGCAGCGCATGGTGGAGCTGGACAAGGAGATGATCGAGGGCCTGAAACGCGTCGGCTTCAAGTACGACATCGGCGAGGACAACACCGGTCATCAGATGAAATACCGCCGGCGGGGCGGCGGCTACAACCTGGATGCCGGCGCGGCGGCCTTGATGATCAAGGGCGAGCTCGGCCTTCTGCAGTTCGATCGCATCGAGCGCTTCTGCCCGGAGGGCGCGCTGCTCAAGGACGGCAGCATCGTGCCGGCGGATCTGCTGGTGCTGGCGACCGGCTACCATCCCCAACAGGAGCTCGTCCGGCGCACGCTCGGCGATGCCATCGCCGGGCGTGTCGGCCAAGTCTGGGGCATCGGCCCGGACGGAGAGATGGCCAACATGTTCAAGCGAACACCACAGGACGGCGTCTGGTTCATCGCCGGGGGGCTCGGCGTGTGCCGCATCTACTCGAAATATCTCGCGCTGCAGATCAAGGCCTGCGAGCTGGGGCTGATCGAGCCACGACTGGTTCGTTGACGGGACGCAGCACGCCGGCCTGGGAAGGAATTCGCCGGCCAGCGTGCGCAAGATGTCCGGGCGCAGCGTCGGGAGCGGACTCGCCGCGCCAGTCGGCGGGTCTCACCATCGCGGCTTGAATGGCATGCCGAGCGGGTGGCGTGCGACCGAGACGCCGGTCGCGGGGTCGAGCCTGACGACATTGACCGTCTGCACGAGGTCGGGGGCGCCCGAGTAGTAGGCCGGCACGCGGCCGTCTCCCACAGCCTCGTGGCGATCCCAGTGGCCGAGGGCGATATAGTCGACGCTCATGGCACCGAGCTCGGCCTCGCCGAACCGCCAGGAGCGATGCGCCTGCTCGTCCCACTCGTCCGGTGGGACGTAGTGGCCGTGCGCGATCACCACCTGCCAGCGGCTGCGCCGCGGCGTGACCGGAGGCAATGGCGGCATATCGTTATAGCTGCGGTGCGGACGCCCCAGGATCTCGAGGTCCAGGCTCTCGAAATGAATGCTCTCGGGATGGGTATGGCCGATCACGAGCGCCTGCGGCAGGCCCAGGATGCCCGAGCGGTGGAAGATGCCCTCGGGCAGCGCGGGGTCGTGGTTTCCGGGCAGCAGCACGACCGGCATGCTCGCCTCGGCGAGGATCTCGCCAGCCTGGCGTGCGACGCTTTCCTGGACGCGGCCATTGTCGAACGTGTCGCCGGCCAGCAGCACGACGTCCGCGCGGACGGCCTCGGCGGCCTTGAGGACGTACCTCAGTCCGTCGAGCCCGTGGTACTCGCCGAACCTCACCTCGTTGTCGATATGGAGGTCGGAGCTGTGCACAAGCACGACGGGGCGCTCTCTCCCCGCGGCGTCACCATCAGCCATGGTCACCTGGTCCCTCGTCTCGCGTCCTGCTCGGACGATGCGCCGGCGGGCTTAGCGCGAGCCAACTTGCCGCGAAGGCGGCCAAGCCACCCCCGAACCCGACAGTCCTACACCGGGCGCTCGCCCTTCACGGTGACACGAGCGCCCGCCCGCGTGTGCGGCCAGTAGTCCCACATGGCGCGGTGCTGCACGCAGCGGTTGTCCCAGAACGCCATCGAGTTCGGCTGCCAGCGGAACCGGCACTGGAACAACGGGTTTGCGGCGTGGTCGAAGAGGTAGCCGAGGATGGCGTCGCTCTCGTCGAGCGGAATGCCGAGGATGCGCGTCGTGAATCCCCGATTGACGAAGAGGCACTTGAGGCCGGTGATCGGATGCGTGCGCACGACGGGATGCTCCGAGCGCGGGTAGCTCGGCTTGTCCTGGACGCCATAGTTGGCATAGGTGCCCCGGTAGACGTGCTCGCCGTCATGTATGGCGACGAGACCGTCGAGATAGGACTTCATGCGCTCCGACAGCGCTTCGTAGGCCGCGTACATGCTGGCGAACAGTGTGTCGCCGCCCTTTGGCGGGCATTGCCAGATGTGCAGGATCGAGCCCATCGGAGGCTGGGGCTCGCAGGAAACGTCCGAGTGCCAGCTCTCTCCGTTGGCGCGCGGGCTGTCCTTGTCGGCGTAGATCTTCAGCAACTCCGGGTATCCATTGATGTGCGGGGCCGCGGGATGGATCATCAGGTCGCCGAACAGCCGGCCGAAGGCGAGATGCTGCTCCGGCGTGATCTCCTGATTCCGGAAGAAGATGACGAGATTCTCGGCCAGCGCCCGGTGGATCTCGTCCTGCTGTAGGTTCGACAGGGGACGCGCCAGATCGACGCCGCCGATCTCGGCTCCGATCACTGGCGTCAGCTTGTCGACCGTGATGGTCTCGTACGGGGCGCCGTCGATGCCAGCGTGCTTGTAGCGCGGGCCGCGCCTCAGGCTTTCTTTCATGGAATCCTCCGCCGGGTCCTCGATGCCGCTCGAGGATCAGATTAGCAGCCGGGAGCAGCATGGGAAGGGCACAGCCGGTGTCAATGTGCCCTTGCGCTGCCCGAGCCCTACCGAATGTCTTCGGTGATGTGCTGGCTTGTCGGACCGCCTCGTCCATGCTCGGTTGTCACACCATCCGAGGCACGGAGCAATAGATGAAGGTCCTGTGGGTTTTCGCGCACCCCGAGCCGCGCTCGCTCAATGGCGCACTGCGAGACTTCGGCGTGCGCACGCTGACCGCCTCCGGCCACGAGGTGCGCCAGTCCGATCTCTATGCCATGCGCTGGAAGGCCGTGGCCGATGCCGACGATTTCAGAGACTTCGAGCCCGGCAGCCGGCTGACCTACGCGTCCTCGTCCCTGCAGGGGTTCCGCAACGGGACGCAGACACCCGATATCTCGGCCGAGCAGGAAAAGCTGATGTGGGCCGACGCCATCATCCTCCAGTTCCCGCTCTGGTGGTTCTCGGTGCCCGCCATTCTGAAGGGCTGGTTCGACCGGGTGCTGGCGGCCGGCTGGGCCTATCGGGTTCCGGATCCGACACAGGCGGGGCGCTCGCGCCGCTACGGCGACGGAAACCTCAAGGGCAAGCGCGGCCTGGTGATCGTCAGCGCCGGTGGATCGGCCGCGGCGCTCGGCCCGCGAGGGGCCGCGGGCGACATCAACGATCTGCTGTTCCCCGTCACCTACGGCATACTCTGGTACACGGGGGTGGCGCCGCTGCGCCCGCACGTCATCAATGACGCGAACCAGGTCGGGCCGGATGCCTACGCGCAGCTCGAGACCAAGCTTGCTGCGCGCCTCGGGTCGCTCTGGACCGAGGCACCGATCCCCTACCGCTCGCAGAACGGTGGGGATTATGGCGACGACCTGACCTTGAAGCCCGGCCTGGAGGGCTCGGCACAGGGCTTCGCCATGCGGCTGCGCCGTGATAGGTGACGAACGCTGCAGGACGCAGCGCAACATCCGTTCCCTTGCCAGCATCGGTTGAAGCCGCTAGGGGAGGGCTCGTGCAACGCACGGGCCGCCCAGACGGGCATGTCCATCGCTTTTTGAGAGGCTCCATGCCCGCGTCGGCGCTGATGAACGTGATGGTCTCGGCCGTCCGCAAGGCAGGGCGCAGCTTGGCACGCGACTTCGGTGAGGTCGAGCAGCTGCAGGTCTCCGTCAAGGGGCCCGCCAACTTCGTCTCGGCTGCCGACCACAAGGCCGAGGACATCCTCTTCAACGAGCTGAAGAAAGCCCGTCACGGCTACGGCTTCCTGATGGAGGAGCGGGGCGAGGTCGAGGGTCCTGACAAGACGCATCGCTGGATCGTCGATCCGCTCGACGGCACGACCAATTTCCTGCACGGCATCCCCCATTTCGCCATCTCTGTCGGTCTCGAGCGCTCGGGCGAGTTGGTGGCGGGCGTGATCTACAATCCCGCAAGCAACGAGCTTTTCACGGCTGAGAAGGGCAAAGGCGCCTTCGTCAACGACCGCCGCCTGCGCGTCGCCAGCCGACGGACGCTCGGGGATTGTGTCGTCGTCACCGGCATTCCCCACCGCGGCCGCGCCGGCCACAAGCGCTTTCTCCAGGAGTGCGAGACGGTCATGGGGCAGGTGGCCGGCGTGCGCCGCTACGGCGCCGCGGCGCTCGACCTCGCCTGGGTCGCGGCCGGCCGCTTCGACGCCTACTGGGAGCACGATATCAAACCGTGGGACATGGCGGCGGGCATCCTGATGGTGCGCGAGGCGGGCGGCTTCGTGTCGGATCTCGACGGTGGCGCGAGCATGTTCGACTCGGGCGGCGTGCTCGCCGGCAATTCGTACATCCAGAAGCAGATGCTGGCGCTCTTGAAGCCGGAGGTGCCGGCGAAAGGCTGAGCCGGGGCGGCCGAGGGCATTCGGCACCGGCTCGAGCTTGTCTTGCCATGATCGCCGATTAGGGTGTGTTCCAGCGCAGACGGAGCCGAGCGGAGGAAAGCGTCCGATGGCGAGGGCTCGATCGACCGAAGGCTTGACACGTCCCTTTGCGCGCACGCTCAACACGCCGGGCGGCTTCTTGCGCGGCATGTTGATCTTCCTCGTCCTCGTCTGCTTTCTCGCCGCCATCATCGCCAAGCAGCTGGCAGAGGCATTCTGGAACAATCCTGCGCTCAATGGCCTGATCGCGGCCGTGCTGCTGATCGGCATCCTGCGTGCGTTCGGCCAGGTGATCCGCCTCTACCCGGAGGTCAAGTGGGTCAACGCCTTCCGCATCGCGGACCCGGGTCTTGCCATTGCTCACAAGCCGGTGCTGCTGGCACCGATGGCGACCATGTTGCGCGACCGCACGGGGCAGCTGATGCTGTCGGCGACCTCCATGCGCTCGATCATGGATTCGATCGGCGGTCGGCTCGACGAATCCCGCGAAACCGGCCGCTATCTCGTGGGCCTGCTGGTTTTCCTCGGATTGCTCGGCACCTTCTGGGCCTGCTCGAGACCATTCAGTCCGTGGGGGCCGCGATCAACACGCTCGACACGCGCAAGACCGACAGCGTGCTGGTGTTCGAGGAGCTGAAGAACGGTTTGGCCGCGCCGCTGAAAGGAATGGGCACGGCGTTCTCGGCCTCATTGCTGGGACTGTCGGGCTCGCTGGTCCTCGGCTTCCTCGAGCTCCAGGCCAACCACGCCCACAACCGCTTCTACAACGAGCTCGAGGAGTGGCTGTCGGGCATCACCGATCTCTCGCCGGCCGCCGGCATGGCTACGGGCGATCTCGCGGCCCGGCAGCTGCAGGTGGCGGTCTACGACATGCAGCGGGCCGTGACCGAGCTTGCCGACCGGCTGCAGTCGGTCGCGCCCGGCGGGGCCGCCGCTGCGGCTGCGGGCGAGCCCGTGAAGGAGCTGGCTCAGGGCGTCGATCAGCTCGTCCGACAGATGCGCGCCGAGCAGAAGGTCGTGCGTGAGTGGATCGACGAGCAGGCCTCGCGCCAGACCGAGGTTGCCGGAGTGCTGAAGGATCTCGCCCAGAGCATGCGCAAGGGGGCCTGACGCATGGCACGCGGGCGAGGCCGGCGCGGCGGCGATCACGGCGAGTTCTGGCCGGGCTACGTCGACGTGCTGTCGACGCTGCTGCTGACCGTCACCTTCCTGATGTCGATCTTCATGATCTCCCAGTACTTCGTCGGGCAGGAGGCGTCCGGCAAGGACAGTGCGCTGAAGCGCCTGACCCGTCAGATTGCCGAGCTGACGAGCCTGCTCTCGCTGGAGAAGGGCAAGGGCAAGTCGCTCGAGGACGAGCTGGCATCGCTGAAGGCCTCGCTCGCATCCCTCGAGAGCGAGAAGGAGCGTCTGACCGGACTTGCCGGTATGGGTGATCAGCGGCTCGGCGCCGCGGAGGGCCGGGTCGCGGCGCTTTCGAAGGAGCTTGAGGACCAGAAGGCGGTGTCGAGCGACGCGCTCGCCAAGGTGGACCTCCTCAACCAGCAGCTGCTGGCTCTCAGGCGCCAGATTGCCGCGCTGAACGAGGCGCTGCAGGCGGCCGAAGCCAAGGACCAGGATGCCCAGGCGCGCATCTCGGATCTCGGCGCCCGGCTCAATCTCGTGCTCGCACGCCAGGTGCAGGAGCTGCAACGCTACCGCTCGGACTTCTTCGGCCGTTTGCGCGAGCTGCTCAAGGGCCGCAAGGACATTCGCGTTGTCGGCGACCGCTTCGTCTTCCAGTCGGAGGTGCTGTTTCCGTCCGGCCAGGCACAGATGACCGTCGAAGGGCTCGCCGCGATCGATCAGCTGGCCCAGGCCATCATCGAGGTCGAGCGGCAGATCCCGGCGGAGGTCGACTGGGTGTTGCAGGTGGACGGGCACACGGACGCGCGTCCGATCCAGAGCCGCGAGTTCCCCTCCAACTGGGAGCTGTCCTCGGCCCGTGCCATCTCGGTGGTGAAATACCTGATCAGCCGCGGCGTCGCCCCCAACCGCCTCGTCGCCGCCGGCTACGGCGAGTTCGCGCCGCTCGAAGCCGGCAACACCGACGAGGTCCTGCGGCGCAACCGCCGCATCGAGCTGAAGCTGACGAACCGGTAGGTTGGCCGCCAGTCGAGCGTGCTCGCATCGCCGGAACGCTGCCTGCAACCGGACCGATTCCAGCCCCTCATCGCTCAGCCCCGGATCGGCCCCGCACCGCTCATGCCCATTCTCGCCCTGCTCGCGCTCGCGGCCTTCTCGAGCTCGCTCGCCATCCGCATTCTCGATCCGCTGGTGCCGGAGCTCGCCCGCGACCTTTCGAGCGACATCGGAACGGCGGCACTGCTGGCAACTGCCTTCGCCTTTCCCTGCGCGCTCGGCCAGCCGATTCTCGGCCCGCTCGGCGACGCCATCGGCAAGGCGCGGATGATCAAGATCTGCCTCGCCCTCCTGACCCTCGGCTCGGCCGCAGCGGCGCTCGCACCCTCGATGGAGATCCTGTTTACGGCGCGCATCCTGACGGGCTTCGCGTCGGGCGGCATCGTGCCGCTCTGCTTCGCCATGGTCGGTGACCGCTTCGACATGGCGAGCCGTCAAGTGGCACTTTCCCGCGTGCTTTCGGCCATCCTGACCGGGCAACTGACCGGCGCGATCGGCGCCGGCCTCATCGCCAGCACGACGAGCTGGCGGGTCGTGCTCGCGCTGACATGCCTCGCGAGCCTCGTGGCGCTGGCTGCAACCCTGCGCGGGCTGCCGCCGAACCCGGCGGCGCGCCGGACGCGCTTCACGGTCGCGACCATGATCGGCAACTATGGCCGCGTTCTCGCCAATCCGCGCGCGATCGTCTGTTATGGCGCCGTTTTCGTGGAGGGCATGGCGATCTTCGGCATCCTGCCATTCCTCGCCGCCATGCTCGAGGCGGAGGGCATCGGCAGCATCCGCGAGGCCGGCTTCGTCATCTCGGGCATGGCGATTGGCGGCATTCTCTACACGCTGGCGGTGCGCGCCATGCTCCGGCGCATCGGCTATCTCTGGTTGATCCGGCTCGGCGGGGTCGTCTGCGCAACGGGGCTGGTGGCGCTCGCCCTATTGCACCAGTGGCCGCCGAAGGTCGCCGCTTTCGTCGCGGTGGGCTTCGGCTTCTACATGATCCACAACTCGATCCAGACCCAGGTGACCGAGCTGGCCCCGCAAGCACGTGGCGCTTCCGTTGCGCTGCATGCCTTCAGCTTTTTCCTGGGGCAGGCGATGGGCCCGGTGCTCTATCACGTCGGCATTGCCACGGTCGGCGCAGCACAAACGATCGCCGTCTCGGCAGCCGTCATGCTCACGCTGGGCTTCGTCACGGCCTTCGGATTTGCACAGCGAGAATGAGCTCCGCCGTGCGGGGGTGCGCGGCAATGGCGATCATTGTCCGTCGCGCTTCAGGATCTCGTCCAGCCGTCGGGCCTCGTCGGTGGTGAGTGGCGCCTCGTCTGGCCGGCCGGTGCGAGGTGGGGTTCGCACAGCGCGAACGGCGAGCCCCAGGGCGATGAGTAGAAGGGCTACAGGGGCGCCCCACAACATCAGAGTGGCCGGCGACACGGGTGGCTTCAGCAGGACGAACTCGCCGTAGCGCTGGACGAGATACGCCTTGACCTGCTCGTCGCTGTCGCCCGCCTTGAGCCGCTCGCGCAGCACCACGCGCAAGTCACGCGCCAGCGGCGCATTGGAATCGTCGATCGACTGGTTCTGGCAGACGAGACACCTGAGCCCCGTCGACAACGCCCGTGCCCGGGCTTCCAGCGCTGGGTTGGCCAGCACCTCGTCGGGCTCGACTGTACGGGCTGGCAGCGGCACGACCAAAGTCGCCGTCATGACGACAACGAGGACGAGCGCCCGCATCGGACCAGACAGGCCGGATCGGGTTGCCCGCGCCAGCCTCAAGGCACGTATTTCCAATAGGTGCCGCTCTGGTCGGTCATGCGGCGTAGGTTGATGTCGCGGACGTCGGGCGGCCGCTCACCGAACACCATCAGGCGACGCATGTCGTTGAGCAGCTCCTTCCGGTCGGCGTAGACGTTGTGGTTCAAGGCGAAAATCGAGGTGGAGACGGCGGACACGTCGATGGCATCGAGGTCCTTGATCAGCACGGGCCGGCCGTTGATGAGATCTCCCGCGCGTGGCGCTCCGACATGCACCTCGCGCGAGGCGACCATGGCCCGGTCGCTGGACGATGCATAGAGCGTCCACGAGCGCGTGACCGGGATGATGCGCGCGGCGATGCCCTCGAACTCCTTGGCATCGACGTCCGGCGCGGCAAGGATCACCTGCCCGATGTGCTGGCGCACCTCCTCCTTCTTGACCAGCTCCTCCATCGCCGCGAGCAGGGCCGCGTTGCCCATCGAATGCGCGACGAGATGCACCTGCTTGGCGCCCGACCTTGCAACCACCAGCTCGAGGAACTGGCGGAGCTGCGGCACGGCGAGGCGCGAGCTATCCTTGTCGTAGGCGTAGCCCTGGAGCTCGCCCGCCGAAGGCCACGAGAACAGGAACGCCGTCCCGAACGGCTCGTCCTCCTGGCCGAGGTCGTAGCCGATCTGAGCGGCGCGATAGAGTCCCTCCTCGAACGAAACATTGAAGCCGTGCACGAAGACGAAGGCGTGGTCCTTGAATGTGCCGCCGGTGGCCACGGCCTGCATCACCTCCGCGAGGAAAGCCTCGCTCGTCGCGTAGACCTTGGTCGCCCCGGCGAGGATCGTGAAGTGGCGGGCCGGATCCTCGCGCCAAGGATTGGCAAGACGCGCCAGATCCCACCACGAGGGTCGCGGGATCTCTCCCTTCTTGCGGTAGGCTCGGGGCACCGTCACGGTCGCCTGACCGAGCGTCAGCGCATCGGACCGGTCATGCGTGAAGGCGATCTCCTGTGTATCCTTCTTGAGCGCCCGGCTCGTGCCGAAGAACACCGGGACAGGCGTGCACTGCGTGCTCGTTATGCAGTTGGCGGCGGCGCTGCCAGCGGGAGCAGCGGCTCGCGTCGCCGCGGCTACCGGGGTCTCGCCACCGGCTACACCTCGCGAGCCCGGAGGCGCGGGCTGCTCGTAGCGGTACGTGCGCGGGGCAGCGGCCTTTCGCGCGGCAGCAGGCGTCGGCGGTCGCCCGATGACGGTCATGGCGGGCGTCTGGCGCGCATCGGTGCTTTCGCCTGGCGTCACCTCGACGGCGCGGATCGCACGCGAAGAATCGACCGGTAGCCAGACGGTCGAGCCGCCGGCCAGGAGGCGTGCATCCACGGATAGCGTCTGCGATGGGCCGCTTGCGTAGTCGATCATCACACTGGCGATGTGCGCCCCGCTGCCATCGACCTGGAGCCTGATCTGGTCGAGCTGGCGCGCCGCGAAATCGAGGCGGAGCGCGTCGAGCGTGTGCCCGAGCGCGGGGCGCGCCGTAGCCAGGCGGATCTCGTTCGCACCGGCGGCTATGCCACGGCCCGCCGGCCGCGGCGCGGGCCGCTGGCCCCAGGCCTCGAGGACAAGCCGGCCGGCGATCGCCTGGCGGGCGTCGAAGATGACGCCGATGGTGCGCACCTGACGTGCTTGCGGAGCCGGATCGATGGGCCGGGTCCTCTCGCCGTCGAGCAGATTGATGATGCGATCCTCGGTGTGGACGCTGCCGTCCGCCCAGGACACGTGCACGCGAGTGAGAACGACACGGCCGCCTTTGGCTGCAAGCCGGACCGCCGACACGGCCGGCGTGTCGTCCGGCAGCCCCAGGCTGTCCTTGTCGAGATGCCGGCCGACCTCGATCTCGCCGAGCAGCACCCAGTCCCCGTCTGTGCGTCCCTGGGCCGCCGCCTGCAGCGACGGCATCAGCAACGCGAAGACGACAGCGATCAGGAGCTCGAAGCGCCGCATGGTCCCCTCCCACTCAGTGTCGGGCCGGCCCATGAAGTCCCACGCCGGGGCGGCCCGGAGCTCCCTCTTAAGCAAGGCCGTCACGCTGTGCAACGACGCCAGCTGACACGGCTTGTCCTCGACGCGATGAGATGTAGCGGGCGACCGTCTCGTGACAGCCCGCTATCGCCCGGGTGGGCGTCGGAGCCCGTAGTGGGACCTCAGCGTCGTCCCCTCGTATGCGGTTCGGAAAAGGCCGCGCCGTTGAAGCCGTGGCACGACCTCCGCGATGAACACGTCGAGCGTCCACGGCAGCACGGGCGGCATCAGGTTGAAACCGTCCGCCGCTCCGTCGGTGTGCCAGTCGACCATCAGGTCCACGAGCTGCTCCGGCGTCCCGGCAAATGTGAAGTGCCCGCGCGCGCCGGCGAGCTTGGCGAGGAGCTGGCGCAGTGTCGGCCGCTCGCGCTCGACGAAGCCGACGATCACCTCGGTCCGGCTGCGGGCGGCCTGCACGGTCTCGGGCTTCGGGAAGTCCCCGACCGAAAGCGGCTTGTCGAGCGCCAGATGGGAGAAATCGAAACCGCCGAAGCGCCCGGAGAGCCGGCGGCGGCCGACCTCGGGGTCCGCGAGATCGTCGAGATCGGCGGCGAGCCGTCGGGCCTCGGTCTCGGTCGAGCCGAGCATCGCCGACAATCCGGGCAGCACGAGCACCTGATCCGCACTCCTGCCTTCGGCCTCAGCGAGTGCCTTGATGTCGGCATAGAAGCCCTGAGCGGTGCGCTTCTCCAGGTGCGCGGTGAAGATCGCCTCGGCATGCCGTGCGGCGAAGCGGCGGCCGGTGTCGGAGGAGCCGGCCTGCACCAGCACAGGGCGCCCCTGCGGGGGCCGCGGAATGTTCAGCGGTCCCTTCACGCTGTAGTTGGGGCCCTTGTGGCCGATCGGCCGGATCCGGTCGTCGCGGGCGTAGCGGCCGCTCGCTCTGTCGTCGAGGATGGTGTCGTCGGTCCAGCTGTCCCACAGCCCTTTCACGACCTCGACGTACTCCTCGGCCCTGTCGTAACGGTCGGCATGCGTCACCTGCCCGCGGTCGCCGAAGTTGGCCGCAGCCGCCACGGACCACGTCGTGACGATGTTCCAGCCGACCCGTCCGCCGCTCATGTGGTCGAGCGAGGCGAATTGGCGAGCGAGGTTGAACGGCTCGGTGTAGGTCGTGGATGCCGTTGCAATGAGGCCGATCCTCTCCGTCGAGACCGCCAGAGCGCCGAGCGTGGTGATCGGCTCGAGCCAGTTGTGGGGGGCATGCGTGACGTCGTCCCATAGCGCCAGCACGTCGGCGAGGAAGATCGAGTCGAAGAGCCCCTTCTCGGCCCTCTGCGCCAGGTCCTGCACATAGCGGATGTCAGTCAGCGCCAGCTGTGATGCGCTCGGGTGTCGCCACGACGCCTCGTGATGACCGCGGCTCTGGATAAACAGATTGAGGTGCAGCTTGCGCATCATGGAAAATGTCCTCTCCGGAGGGCGGCTTCTCTCATGTGAGCATGCGAGGCAGGACGTGCCAACAGCTTCGATCGACCGCATCCGATGCTCCTTGGAGGCAGCGCCGGGCCGCACGATCCGCTTTCGTGCCCGTCGCTGTAGACAGACGGCTCATGCCTGCTAGCATCGCGGCTGCAGAGGAACCGAGAGCACGCCGCCCCGGAAGCGGGCGGGTCTGGAGCGCCGGCATCGGAAGCCGGTCCGGTCACACGTCTGTGGTGCCCATGCTCTGCGTCGTGGAGGAGAGGAGACGCTATGACGAGCAGGTTCGGGTGCCGGATGGCAACTGCGGTGGGTCTGATGGTGGCGCTGGTCGGCTTGACGCTGACGCCGGCGCATGCCGAGATGACCCCGGGCGAGACGAAGCTCTACGAGGCCGCCAAGGCCAACAAGGAGAGCGTCACCTGGTACATCTCGCACTATGCCTCCGAGACAGCCGAATCGCTCGGGAAGGCGTTCCAAGCCAAGTACCCAGGCATCAACGCCAACGTTGTTCGCACCACCGCACAGGTCGCTTTCCAGCGCCTGTCGCAAGACATGAAATCGCGGGTGCAGCAGTGCGACGTGTTCTCGAGCACCGACCTCGGGCACTTTTCCTTCCTCAAGGGGAAGAACCTGCTGATGAAGTACACGCCGGAATCGGCCGCCAAGGCCCACAAGGCGTTCCAGGGCATCGATCCCGACGGCTACTTCCACACCACGTCGGCCGGCCTCGTGTTGATCAACTACAACACGGAAAAGCTCAAGGGTAAGGAACTGCCGAAAAAGTGGGCCGATCTGCTCGACCCCAAATGGAAGGGCGAGGTGACCGTCGGCCATCCGGGCTTCTCGGGCTACGTCGGCACCTGGGTGGTGCTGATGCGCAAGCTCTACGGATGGGACTATTTCAAGAAGCTCGAGGCCAACAAGCCGCAGATCGGCCGCTCGATCAACGACACGGTCACGATGCTGAACGCGGGTGAGCGCTCGATCGGTGCCGGACCCTCCGCGACGACCCTCAAGAGCGCCTCCAAGGGCAATCCCGTCGCCGTAATCTATCCTGAGGACGGCGCGCTGCTGATGATCGCCCCGTCGGGCATCATCCAGGGGACCAAGAACCCGAACGCGGCCAAGCTCTTCATGGAGTTCCTCTACAGCATCGAGGCGGCCAAGGTGAACGTCGCAGATTTCGGCGAGTCGATGCGACCCGAGGTGCCGCCGCAGAAGGGGGGCAAGTCGGTGAGCGAGGTGAAGACCGTGCAGCCGACCTTCGAGGAGATCGAGAAGGGCATCCCCGAGGTCAAGGAGCTCTGGCGCGAGACGTTCGGCATCTGACCAGGCGGTGGCGCGTTGCTGCCGCCTTCACGCCGTCGCCCTCCCCATGCGTCGCCCCGGCCCCTCTGAGGGCCGGGTAGCGCGACGATGAGGCTCTTGCCGAGGATGCATCATGAACGACGTTGCCCCGAGCGCGGCCACGCTGCCTGCATCCGCCAGCACCGAGAGCAATTTCTCGAGGCGTTTGCGCTACTTCGATCCAACGAGCCTGCTGTGGCTCGCTCTCGCCGCGGTGCTGATCTTCCTCGTCGTCAGCCCGATGGTGACGCTGGTCGTCTCGAGCTTCCAGGTGGCGGACAAAGGCACTTTCACGTTCGCCAACTATCTCGAGGCCTACGGCCGCCTGCGCTATGTGGAGGCGCTGGGCAACGCGCTCATGCTGGGTGCGGCATCGGCGCTGCTCGCCACGGTCATGGGCGTGCCGCTGGCCTGGGCCCTGTCGCGCACCGACGTGCCCTTCAAGATGCTGATCTGGACCGTCGTGCTCGGCGCCTTCATCGTGCCGCCTTACCTCGGCGCCGTCGGCTGGATCCTGCTTGCCGGACCGAAATCCGGGTGGATCAACCAGGTCTGGGCCTGGCTCGGCGCCGGCCCCGGACCGCTCGTCAACGTCTATACCTTCAGCGGGCTGGCGCTGATCATCGCGCTCAACTCGTTTCCGTTCATCTTTCTGTTCACCAAGTCCGCACTCGACCTCATCTCGTCCGAGATGGAGGACGCAGCCAACATCCTCGGGGCCGGCGCCTGGCGGACGATGCTGCGCGTGACGCTGCCTCTCGCCTGGCCGTCGATCCTCGCGGGCATCATCATCGTCTTCCTCGAGACCATCGCGCTCTTCGGCGCCCCGGCCCTGATCGGCATTCCGGCGCGGTTCAACGTGGTGACCACGCAACTCTGGCAGTTTTTCGAGTTCCCCGTGCGGGCCGAGGTCGCGGCGGCCTATGCCATGCCCCTGCTGCTGATCACGATCGCGCTGATGGGCGTGCAGCGGCTGATGCTGTCGCGCAAGGGCTTCGTGTCCCAGACCGGCAAGGGCGGCGAGCGGCGCGAGATCAAGCTCGGCGCGTGGCGCTGGCCCGTGTTCGGCTACTGCGCGCTGGTCGGCATCCTGTCGGTGGCGCTGCCGATGACGGTTCTGATCCAGGCGTCGTTCAGCAAGGCCTGGGGGCGGGGCCTCTCGTTCGACAATCTCACGCTGCGGAACTACCGCTTCCTGCTGTTCGAGCACGACATGGCGCCGACTGCCGTCTGGAACACCTTCGTCTACGGCTTCGGCTCGGCGACGGCGGCGGCGCTGCTGGCGCTTGCCATCGCCTACATCGTCAATCGCCGGCTCGTGCCGTTCGCCAACGGCCTCGCCTTCCTGTGCATGGCCCCGTTCGTCATCCCGGGCATCGTCATGGCGATCGGCTTCTATGCCGCCTACGCCGCGCCACCCCTTGCGCTCTACGGCACGGCGACCCTGATGATCCTCGCCTTCACCACCCGCTTCCTGCCGATCGCCTACGCCAACAGCTCCGCGGCCTTACGCTCGGTGCATCCCGAGATGGAGGAGGCGGTGCGTATTCTCGGCGGCACGCGGTTGACGGCGATCCGCCGTGTCATCGCACCGCTGCTGAAGCGCAGCATGCTCGGCGGCTGGCTGCTGATCTTCATCCTGGCGACGCGCGAGCTCAGCGCCGCGATCTTCCTTGTCGGCCCACAGACCCGGACCATCTCGGTTCTGCTCTATGACCTGAGCGAGGAAGGCAATTTCGAGGTGCTCGCTGCTCTGGGCGGCCTGCTGCTCATCATCACGCTGGCCTTCGTCGGCATCGGCATGCGGGTTGCGGGCCGCGACTTCATGCTGCGCCGCGACTGAGAGGAAACCGATGTCAAAGCTCGTCCTTTCGAATGTGGTGCGCCGGTACGGCACGACGACCGCGGTGGCAGGTGTCGACTTGGCATTGCAGGAGGGCGAGTTCGTCTCGCTGCTCGGCCCATCGGGCTGCGGCAAGACGACGACGCTGCGCATGATCGCGGGCTTCATCCCGCCGTCCGAGGGCACCATCTCGATCGAGGGGAAGGTCGTCTCGACGCCGGCCGGCGTGGTGCCGCCGGAACGGCGCAACATGTCGATGATCTTCCAGAGCTACGCGATCTGGCCCAACATGACGGTGGAGCAGAACGTCGGCTTCGGGCTCGAGCTGCGCAAGCTGTCGTCTGCCGAGATCAAGAAGCGGGTCGGCGAGATTCTCGAGGTCGTGCAGATGGGCCATCTCGGTCGGCGCTATCCGGCCGAGCTGTCCGGCGGCCAGCAGCAGCGCGTGGCGCTCGCTCGCGCTATCGTGGTCAAGCCGGCTGTCCTGCTGCTCGATGAGCCGCTGTCCAATCTCGACGCGAACCTGCGTGAGGAGATGCGTTTCGAGATCCGGCGCCTGCACGACGAGTTCCGCATCACGACGGTCTACGTGACCCACGATCAGTCGGAGGCGATGGTGACGTCGGATCGTGTGGCCGTCATGAACGAAGGCCGCGTCGAGCAGTTCGAGGATCCCTACAGCGTCTACAACCGGCCGCGCACCCGGTTCGTGGCCGGCTTCATCGGCCGCACCAACTTCGTTGACGCAGAGACGGACGGCACGACGGTCGCCTTCGATGGCTTCACGCTTCCGGCCGGCGTGTTCGATGGCGCGGTCGCCGGGACGAAGGGCAAGCTGCTGTTCTCCGTTCGCCCGCAGAGCCTGGGCCTGGAGCCGGCATCCGTCGGCGCCACGTCGGTTCCTGCCCGGATCGTGCAGCGCGCCTATCTCGGCGAGGCGTGGGACTACGTCGTCCAGCCCGAGGGCGGTGCATTGAAGTTGCGGGTAGCGGCGCCGCCCAAGCAGACGTTCGACGTGCAGCAACGCGTCTGGCTGCGCCTCGATCCCGCACAGATGGCGGTGATCATCTAGAGCTCCGGTTTCGTGCCGAGATCAGCCGAGAATGGGGTCCAAGCGTCAGCTGCGGCACATGAGAGGCCGGCCTACTGCCCGACCGGGCGCGTCGCTTTCGCAGACCAGCCGTCGAGGACGCGCGGCTCGCCTGCCACACCGGGCGCAGCGTTGGGCGCGAGCGGCGGGCTTGCCCGCGTCCTGGTGCCGGCGGGATTGGCCTGGGTGGCGCGCGGGGGCTCTGGCGTTACGCGCGGGTTGTCCGGGGCCATCTGGAAGATCTCGCGCAGCACGCCCGGCGCCACGATCGAGAACGGGTTGACCACCACCTGCGGCTCCGACATCGGCCCGTCGACCCCGAATGTGATGCCGAACACACCCTCCCCTTTCGGGCCGGTCAGCAACTCACGGATCAGCGGGATGCCGGACAGGGCCCGATTGAGGCCCGACAAGGGAACGAACGTGCCGCCGAGCGAAAGACGCCGCGAGCGGAAGTCCGCCTTGCCTCGCAGGTTGACGCCGACCAGCGGACCGTTGGCACCCAGGCTTTCGATGGCGATCTGGCCATTGCCAGTGGAGAAGCTGCCACGCAAGTCGTCGAAGGCGATCTCCTCGCGCACGATCCGCCTGGCCGGCCGCGGACCGCCGGCGGCGATGGCCGGGCGACCGTCGTCGGCGCTCTGCAGAACCTCGTAGACGATCGGATCGCCAAGGATTCGAAAGCCCTTGACGACCAACTGGCCGGTGCGTTCGGCTGCCCCCTGGCCATCGAGGTTGAGACGCAGCTCGCCGCGGCCGCCGATCATGCTGGTATAGAGGCCTGCCAGCTTCATCGCGCTGCCGGCATTGTCGGTCTCGACCTGCATGATGCGGGGACCGCGCGAGGGTGGCAGCGTGGCGGCCAGCTGGCCGCCACCGTCGAGCTGGCCCGTGAGATCGAGCGAGGAGATCACGTCGTCGCGCTCGCTGAGCTTGATGCGGACGTTGCGCATCGACACCTCGCCGAGCCCCAACACCGTATCGATGGTCGCCTCGAGATCGATACCCTTCCGCGTCGGCGGGCGGGCTTGAGTGCGCCTGCCCCCCTGGCCGAAGGTCAGGTGAGTGCGCAGTAGCGAGGTCGCATCGAACGTCTTGCCCCGCGCCTTCACCTCCCACACCTGGTCGCGACGCCGGCCCTCGACCTCGAGGTTGCTCACCACGTTCAGCGAGAAGCCGGGGAAGCGGTAGGCCTGCACCTTGTTGTCCGGCCCGATCTGCACCAAGCCGTCGACGGTGATGGTGTCGCCCGCGATCTTGAAGTTCTGCAGCTCGAGACCTTTTCCGGCCCGCGGCCTCACCACCTCGAAGGACAGCCGGGCGGCGCGACCGGCTGGCTTCTTCCATGCGACGCCGTCGAGCATCAGCTCCGCTCCGGTCAGGTCGGCTTCGACCGTCACCCTGCTCCGGTCGGCGTCGCCGGGCGCCACCTCGATCTCGACCGGCACCTCGCCCTGGACGAGCCCGTCGATCTCGAGCCCGAGCTGGCGCCGGTCGGCATTGTCCAGGCGCGCCGTGATCCGCATCGGCGACTGGCGGTCGAGGCTCTCGCCCATGATCCACTGGCCACCGGCCTTGGCAAGGACGCCGGCGAGCAGCAACTCTCCCTTGACGTCGATGGCCTTTTCCGTGGCACCGACCGTGAACGAGGCCCCCGTGATATCATGCGTTCCGAAGGCATCGGGCACGCGCCCGTCGGTCACACGCAGCTTGCCCTCGTAGCGCACGCCAGCCGGGTCGATGCTCTCGGCCAGCGGCACGCTGCCGCGAAGGTGCGCTTCCACCTTGCCGTCGGTGCCCGCCGGAAGGGCCCCGGACTTGAGCAGCCCAATCTGCTCCCGAGCGGCGATCTCGATAAGCGCCGCCAATGGGCCCTGGGCCCTGGTCTCGAACTCCGCGACCGGTCGCGGCTGGTCGGTCGCAGGAATGGAAATGCGGGTCGACCTGAAGGTGACGCGCTGTCGCGCCGTCGGAGCATCGATATGGGCCTCGGGCACGGTGATCTCGAGAGCCCGTCCCTCGGTGCGGAGCAGGGCCCGCGGGACGATCAGGGGGCTGTAGCCGGGCATCGCGGCGATGGCGAGGTTGGCGGCCTCGATGGCGAGAGAGAGACGGCCAGCGGCGGCGTCCCGCCGCCCGTCGATGGCACCGTGGGCGAGGCCTGATGCCATGACGAAGGTGCCGCCCTTGATCTCGCCGTCAAGCAGCGCCTGCGCCACCTTGGAGCGCAGCGTCGGCGCCAGCGTTGTCGGCCACGCCGATTTGAGGGTCGCCGCGCTCATCGCTCCGACACGGCCCTCGAGCCGCGTCGACGCCCTGTCACCCGCACCGCTGAAATCGCCGGTCGCCGTTATCTCGGCGCCGCCAGCCTTGAACGCGAAGCCGACCACCTCCGTCGCGCCGACGTCCGGCCAAGTGCGGCTCTTGACGGTCAGCCGCTCGATGGCGAGCGGTGGAGCGCCGGGCTCGTTGGCGATCGCGCCGTCGATCGCGCGAACCTCCACCTCGAAGCCACGCTGCCCGATCGCATCGGCTACCGGCACCATCTGGCCGGCGATCCGGATATAGCTGCCGTCGAGCTGGATCTGGCTCGGGGCCAGGTCGACGCGACCAGACGGGCCGTCCCATGCGAGCACCAGCCGCCCACTGTCGAGGCCGAGGGTCACGTCGCTCACGGAGGACAGGCGGATGCTGCCTTTCCCCAGCGCCACATCGAAGCGTCCCCCGACCACGTCGCCGGACTGGGTCAGCTCCATGTCGCCGCGGATCGAGGCCGGCATGTCCAACGAGGCGAGGAGCGACAGTTGCGGCAGATTGCGTGCCAACGAACGGGGCACAAGGCCCGTCACCGTCGTCTCCAGACGCAGGCTGCGGGCCTTGTCGGAGTCCTCGAGCCGGAAGGATAGCGACCAGGGCTCGCCCCCGGACGCGATCACTCCGTCGCCTGTGATCACGCTTCGTTTCGAGCGATGATCGAGGTTCATCTCGAGGGTTGGGACCGTCCAGAGCGCACGCCGGCCGTGGCTTTCGATGATCAGAGAGGCGTTGCGCAGGCCGACTTTCCTGATGCCCGAGGCCACCTCGTCGCCGCGCCGCAGCCGGGCCAGCGCCTCTGCGAGCCGGCGCACGGGAGGAAGCGGAAGGCCAGCCGTCGCTGGTGCGGGTGCCGCTGTACCGGCCGTGGGGCGAGGAGGCTCTTGTGGCATCGCCTGCGAGGTCGCAACACGTTCAGGCGATACCGCATCTCGGGCACCCGAACCCAGGGCAGAGGCGCTTGTGTCACCCTCGCCGAGTAGCACGATGCGCGGCTCGACGAGGACGAGGCGTGAAGGCGCGATTCGGCCCCGCCAGAGCGCCGCGAGATCCAACCCGACGATCGCCTCGGTGGCCCGAGCGACGGCTGTCCCGTAGGTCTCGGCGAGCCGCATGTCCGCCAGGCGGAGCTCGAGCGACCCATCCGGTGCGCGGTGCAGGGCCGCGTCCTCGATGGCGATGCTGATCCCGGGGAGATCGGCCGCGATGGCATGGCGAATGGGGGTGACGACGAACTGGAGCGGAATCGAGCCGAACAGCAGCTTGATATAGACCAGACCCACCGCCAGCAGCAGCAACGGCCCTACGGTGGCGACCGTCCAGGCGCACCACTTTGCCGGACGGCGGACGATCGCCAGGAGCCTTCCCGGAAACCGTGTTGGCGAGGCGAGCATCGGCGGTGGCCCGGGCTCTGCCTCGGGGCGCGGCAATCGCAAAGAACCGGACCTCGGCAGGTCGGGTGGTCTTGTCCGGGGCTGGAGCGGTGCAGGGCTCGTGGGGCGCGGAGCTTCCGGCGGCGGCACGATATGCCGTCGGCCCTGGCCCGGGTCGCTGCCGTCACCCCAAGAAGCCACGCCCTCTCCCCCAGACCTCAAATCCGACGTCGTGCCCGGCGCGTATCTGCGAGCGGCACCGAGGTTGCCCGCCCGAGGCCTCCACGGCCGTCCCCTCGGCCGGGCGAAGCCCTCTGGCAAAGCGCTCAAGTCTCGACTACGTCGATCACAGCATCTCCAGCCGAAAAGAGACGAAAGGAAGGCACGCATGGCCGAGGAAGGGCGCAAGGCCCCGGATTTCGATCTGCCGACCGATAGCGGCCAGACCGTAAAGCTATCCAAGCTGAGAGGGAAACCGGTCGTCGTCTATTTCTACCCCAAGGACGATACCACCGGGTGCACCAAGGAGGCGCAGGCGTTCACGGCGCTGGCCGGCGCATTTGCCGCAGCCGGCATCCGGGTGATCGGCATCTCGCCCGACAGCGTCGCCAGCCACGCCAAGTTCCGCGCCAAGTACGGTCTCGGCATCGATCTCGCGGCCGACGAGGAACGCAAGACGATCGAGGCCTACGGCGCATGGGTCGAGAAATCCATGTACGGGCGCAAGTACATGGGCGTCGATCGCTCGACCTTTCTGATCGATGCCAAAGGCAACGTGGCGCGGGTCTGGCGCAAGGTGAAGGTGCCGGGACACGCCGAGGAGGTGCTGGCCGCCGCCAAGGCGTTGACCGAGGCATGACATCGGGCCGGGGTGGAATCGACCCGAATGACGGCTGGCGGCCGGCCAGCCTCGCCGCGGGCGCCAGGGCTGTCGTGGTCGCATCGGACCCGCTCGAAAAGGCCCGGCGGGCTGCCGCGACGGCGGCGGCTTGGCATGGCGGGGACCTGTCGCTCGGCCAGCTAAGCATTGCCGAGCCGATGCCCGACCGCCCCGGTCGCCCGATCCATCCGGTGCTCCTGCCCCCGCGGGACATGCCGAAGCGATCGGTGCATGGCGAGCGGGGGCGGATCGCGCTGCTGCATTCTCTGGCCCACATCGAGTTGAATGCCGTCGACATGACCTGGGACCTCGTCGGGCGTTTCGCCTTCGAGCCGATGCCGCGAGCGTTTTTCGACGACTGGGTCCAGGTGGGTGCAGAGGAGGCCGCGCACTTCCTGCTTGTCTCTAAGCGGCTTGCCGAGCTCGGTGCCGCCTACGGCGACCTTCCCGCCCACGATGGCCTGTGGCAGGCCGCCCAGGCGACAGGCAGCAGTCTCATCGCCCGCATCGCGGTCGTGCCACTCGTGCTCGAGGCGCGAGGGCTCGATGTCAGCCCGGCCATGATCGCGAGCCTCGAGGAGGCCGGGGACAGTGGATCGGCGGGTGTGCTGGATGTCATCTATCGCGACGAGAAGCGCCACGTGGCCTGCGGGGCCAAATGGTTCCGGTACCTATGCGAGCGGTCCGCACTCGCACCGGAGCCCACATTCCACGATCTCGTGCGGCGGCACTTCCGGGGGCCCGTCAAACCCCCGTTCAACGATCGGGCCCGAGCCGAGGCAGGACTGACGCCCGGCTTCTACAAGCCCCTGGTGCGAATCGGACGCCCCGCCTGACAGTCCGGCAGTGCGATGGTGACACAGGTCGTCTTTTTCCGCGCCCGCCGGTGACCTGTCCCGACTTATATGTTAATCACGAACGTCATCCGACGGTGCTGTGCCCGGTCCATCACGTGTGCCGGACGGGCAGCCGCCGCCTTGCTTCCGGAGGGAAAATTGCAGCCGGGCGTCACCGTGGCGGCTGTAATGGGGAGTTCGAGTCATGTTCACGAAGAAGCCCGACAAAGAGCCGACGGCGTTCGATCTCGGCCGGACGACACCGCCCGCTCCACCGAGCGGTCCGATGCCGAGCCCCATGCCGACCATGGCTCGACCGGTGACGGCCAAAGGCGGGGAATCCCGCATCGGTGCCGACCTGGCCGTGATCGGCAATCTGATCTCCAAAGGCGAGATCCAGATCGACGGTGAGGTGCAGGGCGACTTGCACGCAGCCAATATCGTGGTCGGTGAAAGCGCGCGCATCACGGGGGGCATCATCGCCGACGAGGTCATCGTGCGCGGCAGCGTGATGGGGTCGATCCGCGGCAAGCGCGTTGTGCTGCAATCGTCGAGCAAGGTGGAGGGCGATATCTTCCACAGTCAACTGGCGATCGAGCAGGGTGCCTTCTTCGAGGGCAAGTCGCGCCGGATGGACGATCCGACGGGCGGCGTCCAGCGCCCCGAGGTGCCGCTGCCAGCCGGAGCGAACGGCGCGGCCTCGTGAGGCGCCGGCCGCGGGCGATCGTTGCCAGGGCGCCATTGTGCGGTGTCCCGATCGTCGGGCGCCGCCAATGACCCGGTGGCTCGAGCTGAAGGCGCCGACGGGAAGCAGCCACGGCTGGCGTTGCGAGGCGCTTGGCCGCTAGGCAGTCCCCCATGGCCATCTACGACATAGCCATCATTGGCGGCGGCATCAACGGCAGCGGCATAGCACGCGATGCCTCCGGACGTGGCCTAAGCGTGCTGTTGGCCGAGGCGGCCGACCTTGCCAGCGGCACATCGTCGGCGTCGACGAAGCTGATCCACGGCGGCCTCCGCTACCTCGAGAGCTACGACTTCCGGCTCGTCGCCGAGGCGCTTGCCGAGCGCGAGGTCATTTGGGCGATGGCGCCCCATATCGTCTGGCCGCTCAGGTTCGTTTTGCCCCATGCGGCCGGCGCGCGACCCGCCCCCCTCATCCGGCTGGGTCTTCTCCTCTACGACTATCTCGGCAGTCGGCGCCTGCTCCCTGGCTCGCGCGCCCTCGACTTGCGCAGCGATCCGGCAGGCGCTCCCTTGCGGGCGGGCTTGCGGCGGGCCTTCGAGTATTCGGATTGCTGGGTTGACGACGCCCGTCTCGTCGTCCTCAACGCGGTCGACGCGGCCCGCCGCGGTGCCGACGTCCGGGTGCGCTGCGAAGTGGTGCGCGCCGGCCGGGAGGGCGGTCATTGGACGATCGAGCTGTATGACCGCGTGGCCGGCAGGACTTCGACGGTCGCCGCTCGTGTGCTTGTCAACGCCGCGGGACCGTGGGTCGGGGAAGCCCTGGCCAGCCGCATCGCCGGCTCGGGACGCTCACGCGCGCGTCTCGTCAAGGGCAGCCATATCGTCGTGCCACGCCTCTTTGCTCACGAGCGCGCCTACATCTTCCAGAATCCGGATCGCCGCGTCGTTTTCGCGATCCCTTATGAGCGGGATTTCACGCTGGTCGGCACCACGGACGTCGACTTCACCGGCGATCCCCGAGGCATCGCGGCCAGCCCTGACGAAATCGCCTATCTGTGCGCCTCTGTCAGCGCCTGGCTCGCGAAGCCCGTGGCCCCGGCAGACGTCGTGTGGAGCTACGCCGGCGTCCGATCTCTCTACGATGATGGCAGCTCGGCGGCCCAGGAGGTGACGCGGGACTTCATGCTGGAGCTCGATGGTGCCGGCGGAGAGGCTCCCGTGCTCAGCGTGTTCGGAGGCAAGATCACGACCTATCGGCGCCTCGCCGAGGCAGCCATGGAACGCCTCGCGCCATGGCTGCCGAATGCCGGCAAGGCGTGGACGCGCGGTGCCGTCCTGCCCGGTGGCGACTTTCCGGTCGATGGGATCGAAGCGCTCGTTGCCTCCTTATACCGCGAGCATCCGGAGCTGCCCGCCGGCCTCGTCCATCGGCTTGCCCGGGCCTACGGCACACGCGCGGGCGAGTTGCTCGCCGGCAGCCGCAGCCTCACCGACCTTGGCCACCGGTTCGGCGCCGACCTCACCGAGCGCGAGGTCGCCTGGCTCGTGCGCGAGGAATGGGCCCGTACCGCCGAGGACATCCTCTGGCGCCGCAGCAAGCTCGGCTTGCGATTCACCCCCACCGAGCAGCGCGACCTCGAGGGGTGGCTTGCGGCCCATCTGGGCGCGCTGGCGGCCAGGACCGGTTAGTCCCGCTGTCGCGTCGGAACGGGCCCGTCAGCCGAGCTTGAACCACTCGGGTCGGCCCGTCGGCCAGGGATCGCCCCAGAGCTGCTGGCCGCCGTCGACAGTGAGCACCTCGCCAGTGATGAACTTGCCCGATGGGGCCGCGAGGTAAACGCACGCCTCGGCCACGTCCCAGGCGTCGCCGACCCGCTTCATCGGATTGGCCTCCTTGTAGGTGGCGGCGCCTTCCGGCGGATAATGCGCAAAGCCCGACGTCTCGAGGCAACCCGGCGCCACGCAATTGACGCGGATGCAGTGCGGTGCCCACTCCACGGCCACCGTCTTCGAGGCATAGGTGACGCCAGCCCGCGCCGCCGCAGTGTGCGCAATGCCGGGCATGCCCCGCCAGAAATCGGCGACGATGTTGACGATGTTGCCGCCGGTGCCGCGCGCCACCCACTCCCGGGCTGCGGCCTGCATCATGTACCAGGTGCCATTGAGGTTGTTGTCGATGACGGCGTTCCAGCCCTTCGGCTTGAAGTCGATCGCGGCCTGCGGGAACTGGCCGCCCGCATTGTTGACGATCACGTCGAGGCGCCCGAGCCGCTCCCACACCTCGGCGATGAAGCGCGTGTCCGCGTCGGCATCGCGGATATTGAACAGCCAGCTTTCGACCCGGCCACCGAAGCTTTCGAGAAACGCCCGAGCCTTGCGCACTCGCTCGTCGTTCCGCCCCGTGATGGCAAGGTCCGCCCCGAGCCGCGCGAACAGGCACGCAATGGCGAGCCCGAAGCCGCTGCCGGCGCCCGTTACGGCCACGACCTGTCCCTTGAACAGGTCGCCCCGGTAGACGGTCGGCAGCTCGGCGAGTTGCTCCGGCGTGAAGCCGAACTGGTCGGCGCCCTCTATGGCCATCGTCATTCCTCCCCTGCGCCGGTCCTGATTGGTGCCTGAGGCTAGCCGTCGATGGACAAGGCTGTCACGGCCGGGCGCAACCTCGATTGCCCGCAGCCCGCACTTCGCGCCATCATCGAGCACGTCGATTTGCGGCTGCCGCAGGTGCTTGCCTGATGGCCAGCGCCGCCATCTGCCAGGGAGGGACACGCACATGCAAGTCGGAGTGATGGTCACCAGCTACAACCACCGCGACTGGGACCGAATGCTCGCGGGCAACTATGCCATGGCGCCGGAGACGTCCGACGTCGCCATCCACGACGAGACCATGAAGCTCGGCGACATGGTCGAGCCGCTCGGCTACGACGCGATCTGGTGCGCCGAGCACTATGGCTCGCCCTACTCCATGCAGGGCAATCCGCTGCAATGGCTGGCCTTCTGGGCGGGCCGAACGCGCCGCATCGACATGGGCACGGCCGTGATCGTCGCGCCCTGGTGGCAGCCGGTGAAGCTCGCCCACGAGATTGCGATGCTGGATCTGCTGCTGGGCGGTCGACGTCTGCACATCGGTGTCGGCCGGGGCATCTCGGCGCACGAGTATGCGGGCTTCGGCGTCGACCGGAGCGAGGCCCGGGAGCGCTTTGCCGAGATGATCGAGATCCTGCGGCGATCGGAGGCCGACCGCTTCGAGTTTCAGGGCAAGCACTATCAGGTGCCGCCGACCACGGTGCGGCCGGTGGCACGCCATTGCGGTGAGCTGTTTCGCAACATCAAGGGTGCCTTCAACACGCCGTCGTCGATGCAGGTCGCTGCGGACATGGGGCTCGGCCAGATGTTCGTGACGGCGGTCTCGCTCGACACGATGGCCAAGGGCGTTGCCAAGTTCAACGCAATCCGCCGGCAGAAAGGGCTGCCGCCTGACCAGCCAACCTGCATGATGTACCTTCACTGCAGCCGCGACAAAGCCGAGCTCGAGCGTGCCAGGAAGCATGCCGCCGAGCAGGGCTGGGCCGCGCGTAATCACTATGCCGTCTGGAATGCGCCGTCATTCGCCGACGCGCCTGGATATGAGGACTATGCCAAGGTCTTTCGCCAGGGCCGCGAGCTTCGCGAGGACGAGAGCATCCTGTCCGAGGATTGCCACCTGATCGGCACGCCGGAGGAGATCGTCGAGAAGATTGCGCATGTGCAGAGGCAGATCAGCCTCGAGTACCTGATCGTGCACCCCCAGCACGGCGCGAAGGATCCCGCCGAGGCACGCAAGAGCCTCGAGCTCTTCGCCAGCGACGTGCTGCCTGCGGTCCACGCCATGGCCACGCCTTTGCATCCCCATTCACTCGGCAGCGAGGCGAGCCTGAAGCACAAAGGGGCGATGGGCGGTGCTGTCGGTTGAAGCCGGGGGACCTCGATCGAAGACACAGGGAGCCGGGCTGCGTCCCGCGGAGGCTGGGCCCGCCATGCCGCGCGTCTCTGCTTCCGTTCGGCCAGACCGGGTTGAACGCTGCGCTGCTGCCCGGGTCCGTTCGGGAGGAATTGCCGGCCAGATCTTTCGGGTCAAACCGGCTGCGTGCTGTTGGCGCCGCGCCAGCTTCCTGGGCTATACTCCTGATTCGTTCGTGAAGTCGCGGGAGGCAGAGGGAGCCTTTTAGCGTCACCTGCGTTTAGCACCCCTGACGCTGGTCGAGGAGGGAGGGACGGATGCCATGGCAAGGCTTTCGCAGGTCGCGGCGCTGCCTGTGAAGCGTGGGGTCGCCGATCGGGCTGAGGTGCTACTCATCACCTCGCGCGATACGGGGCGATGGGTGGTGCCGAAAGGGTGGCCCTGGCCAAGGTTTCCCGATCATGAGGCCGCCGCCAAGGAGGCGTGGGAGGAGGCCGGCGTGCGCGGGCGGGTGAGCCCCGACGTGCTCGGCAAATATACCTACGACAAGCGTCGAAACGGCAAGAGCAAGCCGGTGACCGTGTCCGTCTACCTGCTCGAGGTCACGGAGGAGGCGTCCGAGTGGCCCGAGCAGGACGAGCGCCGCCGGGAATGGTTCAGTCCGCGCAAGGCCTCCGAGCTGGTCGACGAGCCCGAGCTCAAGGAGCTGCTGCTGGCGTTCGATCTGGCGAGCGCACCGCTACCCCGCTGAATGGCCCGCCTGGACGTCAGCCTACTGCGCTGCCATGGCGTCCGATGCTCCGAACTGCAATTCTGCCAGCCGTGCATAGAGGCCACCCTTGGCTACCAGCTCGGCGTGGGTTCCGGCCTCGACGATCAGTCCGCCATCCATGACGAGAATGCGATCGGCCCGCTGTACGGTGGCGAGCCGGTGGGCAACGACCAGGGTCGTGCGACCCTTGCGCAGGGCGTCGAGGGCTTGCTGGACAGCAACCTCGCTCTCCGCGTCGAGCGCGCTGGTCGCCTCGTCGAGCAGCAGGACCGGAGCATTGCGCAGAATGGCCCGCGCGATGGCGATGCGCTGGCGCTGGCCGCCGGACAGCGTCACACCACGCTCTCCGAGCCGCGTCTCGTAGCCATCGGGCAGTGCGCGAATGAAGCCGTCGGCGTGGGCCGTGATCGCGGCGCGCTCGACCTCGGCTCGCGAGGCATCCGGCGCGCCATAGCGGATGTTCTCGGTCACGGTGTCGGCGAACAGCGCCACATCCTGGGGCACCAGCGCGATGCGGCGACGCAGCTCGTCGAGGCCTGCTTCCCGTATCGGTACTCCGTCAAGGCGGATTTCACCCGAGCTCGGATCGAAGAAGCGCAGCAGGAGTGCGAGCACCGTGCTCTTGCCGGCCCCCGACGGGCCGACGATGGCCACCGTCTCGCCGGGCCTGGCCTCGAACGTCAGACGATCGAGGGTCGGCGCGTCGCTGCGACCGCTATAGGCGAAGCTCACATTCTCGAAGGCGACGTGGCCCTGCGGCGGCAGCGGCAACGGGGTCGGGACGGCCGGTGACCTGATCTCGGGCTCGGTCGCCATCAGCTCGCCGATCCGCTCGGCGGCGCCGGCGGCCTGCTGGACTTCGCCCCAGACCTCCGACAGCCCGGCGAGGGAGCTGCCTGCAAAGACGGCGTAAAGCACGAATTGGCCGAGCTGGCCCGCCGACAGGCCACCCGCAGCGACCAGCCCGGCCCCGTGCCAGAGCACGCCGACGATGCCGGCAATGACCAGGAAAATGACCAGGGCGGTGAGCCCGGCCCGCGCCATCATGCGCGCCCTGGCTGCCGCGAACGAGCGCTCGATCGCTTCTGCATAGCGCCGGGAGACATGCGTCTCGCTGGTATAGGCTTGCATCGTGCGGTGCGCCGACAGGTTCTCTGCGGCATAGGCTGCGGCTTCCGCGAGCGTGTCCTGGGCCGACCGGGACAGGCGCCGGACCGAGCGGCCGTAGGCGACCAGCGGCAGCACGATCAGCGGGATGGCCACCAGCACCAGCCCTGATAGCCGGGCGCTGGTCACGACCATCATCGTCAAGGCCCCGGCCAGCATGATCGCGTTGCGCACCGCCTGCGACAGCGCCGAGCCGGCCGCGGACGTGATCTGGGTCGTGTCGGCGGTGATCCGGCTCATGATCTCGCCGGACCGGTTCTTCTCGAAAAACGAGGGGCCGAGGAGCGCGAGGTGGGTGAGGACGCGGCTGCGCAGATCCGCCACGACGCGTTCGCCCAGCCAGTTGACGCAGTAGAACCGGGTGGCGCTCGCGATCGCCAGCAAGCCGCCGAGTCCGATGAGGCCGATGAAATACGTGTCGATGACGCGGCCGTCTGTGCTGGTGAAACCGGCATCGATGACGCGCCTGATCGCCACCGGCACGGCCAGCAGCGCGAGTGCCGATGCGATCAGCGCCACTGCCGCCACCGCCAGCATCCCGCGATGCACGCCGATCAGCGGCAGCAGTGAGACCAGGGGGCGCAACGAACGCTCCGTGGGCCTGCCGTCCTCGCCGATGCCGCCGCGGTCATCTCTCCGTTGCCGTCGTCGCACGCGTCCTCGCTGTCCTGGCGTTATCCGCGCCTTTCGATGCCCGACCCTGTCGGACGCCTCAAGTGCGCATATCGTTGCGCCCTTGCCACACGGAGTGCCGAAGCCTCGGCACCAAATGCATCGTCGCTGCATCTCACACTGTTGGGGGCCGACGACAAATTTGAGCCACAAGCCTGATCGGTGGTGTTAGAAGTACGCACCTGCGGATGCATGACACCATGGCTGACGATCCCTACAGCGTTCTTGGCCTTCCCCGGACCGCCTCGGACGACGAGATCCGGCGTGCGTTCCGTCGTCTCGCCAAGGAGCTGCATCCGGACGTGCGGCCCAATGATCCGGTCTCGGCCGAGCGATTCAAGAAGGTGTCGTCCGCCTACGAGATCATCGGCGACGCTGACAAGCGCCAGCGCTACGATCGCGGCGAGATCGATGCCGCGGGCGAGCCGCGTCGCAACTATCAGCAGGCGGGCGCCGGCCGGCCCGGCGGAGCGGGCGGCCCGGAATTCGGATTCGGTGACGTGTTCTCCGACATTTTCGGCCCGCGTGGGCCGCGCGGCGGAGCCGGCGGTTTCAGCCTGCGCGGCCAAGACATGCGCTACACGCTGGATGTCGAGTTCCTGGAGGCCGTGCTCGGCGCGCGCAAGCGCGTGACCATGCCGGAAGGCGGCCAGCTCGACCTGACCGTGCCCGAAGGCGTTATCGACGGCCAGGTGTTGCGCCTGAAGGGCAAGGGCAGCCCCGGAGTCCGCGGCGGCGAGCCGGGTGATGCGCTCGTTGAGATCCGGGTGCGTCCGCATGCTCATTTCAAACGCGTGGACGACGACCTCCTGATCGAGATCCCGTTGACCATCGACGAGGCGGTGCTCGGCGGCAAGATCGAGGTGCCGACCGCGGCCGGGAGAGTCACCATCGCCATTCCGAAGGGCACCAGCTCGGGACGCTCCTTCCGTCTCAAAGGCAAGGGTGTCCGCAACGTGTCGAGCGGCCTGCAGGGAGACCAGATCGTGACCGTGCGGATCGTTCTGCCGAGGGAGATCGATGAGTCGCTCGCGTATTTCCTGGCGGAATGGCGCAAGAAGCACGTCTACGACCCGGGTCGCCCTTGATCGACGGGTTGGTCCTGGGATCTCGCTACCGTACCGGTTCGCCGCCCTGCCGGCGATGATCGGCACGGTTTGCTTCCGGGCGCTTCTGCGCGGGTGACGTGCCGGGCGGCTTTAGAGCAGGCAGCAGCGGTGCCGGCTGGCGCGCCGCGTCGTCCTCCGGCAGCATCAGGCGGTCGAGCGCCCGGACACCGAAATACGGTATGAAGCCGCGCCCGGCGATGTCGGCCTTCAGCATCTCGACGAGCGCCCGCGCCTGCACATACTCGACGACCAGAACCGGCAGGCTCCTGTTCACCGCAGGCGCAAGCCAGCGCAAGCTGCGGGTGACGGAGGATTGCGGATTTCGATCGCCATCGCGGTCCTCTCCATAGAACAGATCCTCCTTCGCGATACCGTCGACGACCGCCAGATAGGCTGGATCCGACAGGAGCTGCTCGCCGTTCTGCGGCACCACGACGAAGCCCGGCTTGACCTTACGCGCCGCCTCGGCGATGGCGATCACCAGCCGCACCATCTCCCCGCGCGCCGCCGGTCGATCGGTGGCAATGGCCTGGAAGGCGTCGACACGATCGAGGTAGACGCCGTCGAATCCGGCCTTGAGCAGACGGGCGAGGTAGCCGTCCGCGCCGAGAATGATGCTCTGCCAGTCAGGGTCCCAGAAGCGGACGTGGAAGTTGCCGGCCCAGCTTTCGTTCTCGCGGCCGAGCCAAAGGGGAGCCGTGAGCTTGGGCAGTCGGAGTGGCGTCAGTCGCAGGGGAGGGGCGCCATCGCCGGTCGGTGAGCGGGTCTGGGTGGCCGCCGCAGCCCCGCCAGCCTCGGGGATGCTGATGGTCTCGACCCAGGCGTCGCGCCAGTAGAAGCGGTAGTCCTCGGCCTCGCCGATGGACATATAGGCAAGCACCACCCGCCGGCTGCCGTCGGGCTTGCGCTGCAGGCGCGCGACGTCGTCAGGCGTGAGGCTCGTCGCTTCTGCTCCGGTTCGTGACGCGTCGACGACAACCAAGTCGTAAGGCGAGTGCTCGATGCGTGCCAGGTCCAGACGCTGCAGTTGATAGCCCCAGCTCCGAATCCCGCCGAGGCGGGACGGTGTGTAGGCAGACGGAGTCGGAGCGGCAGTCGGCGCAATCGCCTGCGCGCGCCCGAGGGCTGGAGCACCGAGCGTCGCCAAAACCAGGGTCAGGATGGCCAGTGGTCTCATAAGCTCACGATCAGCCGTCATTCAACGAAGTCTAGCACGGAGGGGCGTGCCGCGATAAGCCTGGGGCGCGGCCGGCATGGATGGCCGTCAACGCTCGTCAACGGCTGCAACAAGAGAGATACCCGATGCTAGGCCAGGACGGCCGCCCCCTCCAGGGCCTATTCCCGATCGCCCCGACGCCATTCCAGGACAACGGCGATCTCGATCTCGACGGCCAGCGACGCGTCCTCGACTGCATGATCGACCAGGGCGTCGACGGCATTTGTATCCTCGCAAATTATTCGGAGCAGTTTGCACTGACGGACCAGGAGCGCGACGTTCTCCTCGGTCTCGCCACCGAGCACGTGGCCGGCCGCGTCCCCGTCATCGCCACCATCAGTCACTTCTCGACCCGGATCGCCGCAGAAAGAGCCCGCCGTTCAGCGGCTGCAGGGGCCGCCATGGTGATGATGATGCCGCCCTATCACGGTACCGCGCTGCGGGCCGACGAGGCGGGCATGCTCGAGCACTTTGCCCGCGTCGCGGATGCCGGAAAGCTTCCGATCATGGTGCAGGATGCGCCGCTCTCGGGTGTGTCGCTGAGCGTGCCGTTCCTCGTGCGTCTCGCCCGCGAGGTGCCGCTCGTCCGCTACTTCAAGATCGAGGTGCCCGGGACGGCGGCGAAGCTGCGCGGGCTGGTCGCAGCGGGCGGGGACCTCATCGCCGGGCCGTTCGATGGCGAGGAAGGCATCACGCTGCTGGCCGATCTCGATGCCGGTGCGACGGGCACCATGACCAGCGCCATGTACGCGGATCTGGTGAAGCCGATCGTCATGGACCACCTCGGCGGACGCCGCAGCGATGCCGTCGCGGCCTACAACCGTCTGCTGCCCCTGATCAACTTCGAGAACCGGCAGACCGGATTGCGGGGCACGAAAGTGGTCATGAAGGAAGGCGGCGTCATCCGCAGCGAGGCGGTGCGTCATCCGCAGGAGCCGCTGCATCCGACGGCCCGCGCTGGCCTCCTCGAGCTGGCGCGCGAGGCATCGCCGCTGGCTCTGAGGTGGGGCAAGTAGGCGGGGGCAGGCGCCGGCCACGCGGTCGTCCCTCATGAGCAGCTGCCACCGCCCAGCACGCAGAACTTGGCGCAATTCGGGTGGCAGAGACGCACCGTGCCCCTGGCGAACATGCCACTGTCGGCAGCCCGCGCCTCAGCGAAGGTGGCGCCCATCTCGAAGGCGCGGTCGTAAGGCAGCAGCGTGCATGGCAGCACCGATGCCCGCTTCGCGCCTTTGCGCTTCACGACCATTCGGCTCTTCGCGCACATCATGTCGCTCGGCCGCTTGTTGAGCAGGCTCCAGCACCGGGTCGTGATTTCCGGCACGTCGCGGCTGCCATCCATCTCGGGAAGCAGCATCATCTGCTTCGGGTTGGCCGGATCGATGCGCCAACCGTGCTTGGCGATGAGCGCGGCATAGCCGTTGCGTGCCTCGTGCTCGGGCTCGTTCCAGCACGTCCGGCCGGCGATGGCGATCTCGAACCCGTTGGCGTTGAGCCAGTCGATGCCCTCGATCGTCTTGGCGAAGGTGCGGGGCCCGCGCTCGGCCTCGTGCAGCTCCGCCGTGAAATGATCGAGGCTCACGCGAAGCCGCAGCCGCGCGCCGTGCCTCTCCTTCAGAGCGAGCAGTCCGCGCTTCACGGCCGGTCGCTGCATCGGCTGCATCGCGTTGGTCAGCACAAGCACGTCGAAGCCACGCTCCAGCGCGGCGCCGAGCATGGTCAGGAAATCCGGGTTCATGAACGGCTCGCCGCCGGTGAATCCGATCTCTGCGGTGCCCAGAGCGTCGCGCAGGATCTCGTCCAGAAGCGCTGTCACCTCGTCCGCCGCCAGATAGGCGAGCCGGTCATTCGACGGACTGGATTCGATGTAGCAGTTGACACAGGCGATGTTGCACAACGTGCCGGTGTTGAACCAGACGGTTTCCAACCGCTCCAGCGCGACGGTGGCCCGTGTCTCTCCAGTGGCAGTGATCTCGGGATGCTCGAATTTGGCGAGGCTCGGCAGGTCGATGGCGGGGCCATGGTCATTCACAGGCATTTGTCCCTTGTCGTTGGCTGCTCGGCTGGGCCACCGCCGTGAGGTGATCCGCCGTCGACGTAGCATGCGGTGGAGCAGCATCGGTACTCACGTTGACTTTATTGGGTCGTGAGTGGCGCCGTCGCGGCGAGGGGATGGCTTGCCGGAGGCTGATCGTCCAGCGACCAGTGGCGTTGAACGATCAGCACCGGCTCCTCGCCCGGTGCCACAGGCGTGACCACACCCACCGCTGCCGCCTGCACGCCCATCGACCGAAGCGCGGCAAGGCACGCGACGGCCCTCGCCGCGGGGATCGATGCCAGCAAGCCGCCTGACGTCTGCGGGTCGAGCAGAAGAGCGAGCGCTGTCTCGCCGAGGCCGTCATCGAGCCTCATGCGAGCCACGCGCACCATGTTGTCGGCCAGCAGGCTCGAGCGCACGCCGGCCGCGATCAGCTCGTCGGCACCCGGAAGGCGCGGACAGGCATCGACGCCGATCGTGGCTCCGGCTCGCGAGGCATCGAGCATCTCCAAGAGGTGGCCGCCCAGCCCGAAGCCTGTGATGTCGGTAGCCGCCGTAGCGCCGTGAGCGACGAGAATGCACGCCGCAGTCGAGCTCGTCGTGCGCATCGCGTCGAGGGCTGCCGAGACATGCCGGGCGCGTGAAAGGCCGCGCATCCATCCCGCGAACACCAGCCCCGTGCCGATCGGCTTCGTGACGAGCAGCACGTCGCCCGGAGCCAATCCGCCCTTGCGGAGCATTCCCGTGCGCTCCACCGTGCCCGACACGAAAAAACCCGCCGTCAGCGTCTCGGATCGGCCGGTGTGGCCGCCGACGAGCGCGACGCCTTCCCTGTCGAGCACCGATCGGGCACCGGCGAGCAACTGGAAAAGGTCGTCCTCTGCCAGGTGCGGGGCGGACAGCGGCAGACTGGCGACTGCAAGCGCATGGTCCGGACGACCACCCTTGGCCAGGACGTCGCCCAATGCGTGAGCCGCCGCGATCTCGCCGAGCACGTAGGGCTCGGGCCAGATGGCGGGGAAGTGGTCGACGGTCTCGAGTCGGAGCGGTCCCGGTCCGAGGTCAAGGAGTGCCGCATCGTCCCTGTTTGCGAGGTCCTTCACGGTGTGGCTTTCGATCGGCGGCCCGAGCCGGTCCAGGGCTGCGGCCAGCGAGGACGGGCCGAGCTTGGCAGCGCAGCCGGCGCAGAGCATCGCCTCGTCCGCGACGCCGGCCGGGCCCATGGGGGGAAGCACCTGAAATTTCCGCATGAATGCGCGATCGATGTAGTCCTTCCAGCGCCACATCAGAGCACCGGCCGTGGCCACGGGGCCGCGCGCCGCGATGGCCGCTTTGCCGCCGCACGACAGCAGGGTGAGGAACAGGCGCTGCGGCGCGAACGGCCTTGCGGCGCTGCCGCGCGCGCGCAACCGCAGGTTCTCGGTCAGCGGCGGCCCCTGTCTCACGGCGAATACGCCCGCCTTCTCGCGCGGGTGCTCGATGACGCTGGCGCAATCGCCGACTGCGAACACATCGTCGTCGTCGAGCACCTGCAAGGTCGGGCGAACGGCGAGAAAGCCCCGGCCGTCGAGAGGCAGGCCGGTCGACGCGAACCAAGCCGGCGGTGCGGCCTTCGTCGTCACCAGGACTGCATCGCTCGGGATCGTCCGGCCGCTTGCGAGCCGCACCTCACCCGGTGCGACCGCCACCGCGGTCTCGCCAGCCACCAGCACGATGCGGGCCTCGGTCAGGGCCATCTCGCCGAGCCGGCGCGCGCGTGCGTTGTGAGTCGGCAGAAGTTGCCCGCTACCGATGAGCGTGAAGCTGAAGGCCGCGGGATCGATGCCGTGGGTCGATGCCTCGGCGAGGAGGCGATGGCGAATGCCGAGGATCAGCTCGAACCCGGCTGCGCCGGTGCCGATCACCGTGATTTGCCGCGGTCCGTTCGGCTTCAGGGCCCGGGAAGCCAGCGCTTGCCACCGAGGTGCGAACTCCGACACCGGCTTGACAGGGATTGCGTGCTCGCGCGCTCCTGCGATGTCGTCGATGAACGGCGTGATGCCGGTGTCGAACGAGACGAGGTCGTAGGCAATCGGCGGCCGGCCGGCAATCGCGACCCGCTTCTTGGACCGATCGATGCCGATGGCCTCGCCATGGATCAGACGGGCACCAGCGAATCGGGCCAGGCGCACGAGATCGATCTGGCACTCGTCGAGGCTATAGTGACCCGCGACATAGCCCGGCAGCATGCCGGAATATGGCGTATCGAGCTCCCGGGCGATCAGGACAATGTCCGTGCCGGGCTCCGGCGCCATGCCGAAGGCCTTGAGCACCGTCACGTGCGCATGGCCGCCGCCGATGAGCACGATTCGGCAGCGGACGGGCGCCGCACCGGGCCTCATGGTGCGGTGCTTCCGACCGTGTCCGGGTGCCGGACGGATTGTGCGGGTCTGGTGAGGATGCGAAAAATCACGAGGGCTCCGGCTGGCGGGACTGGGGCATCCTCCAGTATGACGCCCACGCGCCTGCCGCAATACACCCCGGCTCGATCCGACCCCGACCTCGCAATTCGGCCGCAGCCGCCCGACGGGGGCTGGGCGGCCGACCCTGCTATTTGGGCTGCGGGAATGCCGCCACGAGATGCGCCAACGCCTCGTTCAACACCGGGCCGTCATGCCCGTTGAGGACAGAGGCCAGCCGGGCCTCGGCGCGTCTGGCTGCCGGCGCGACCGACGAGAGCAGCGCCTCTCCTTCCTCGGTCAGTCGCACCGCATAGGTCCGGGCGTCGAGGCGGGTGCGCCTGCGTTTGATCAGATTGCGCTTGAGCAGCCGCTTGACGATCTCGGCTACGGTCGAGCGGTCAATGCCGGTCGCGTGCACCAAACCGGTCTGGCTGATGTCCTTGTTCTCAGCTACGGCGACGAGCACGGCGAACTGCCGGGTCGTCAGGCCCGTCGCGCCTGCTTCCTCGTTAAATACCCCGTCTGCGACCTGACAAGCTCGGTGCAGCAGATGCGTGAGCGACCCCGACAGGGCCTGACTGGACGCGTTTTGTGACATGGGTTTTCCGGCTCCGTTGCTGGATGTTCGCCTGCAGCCCGCCTGGCGGCATTGAGATGTCAACTGACTATCATCGCACGGATGATTCCCTGTTGACCGGCCGACGGTCATGCCTATTGAGATCCGGTTGGGTGTCCTGCCTTTCGACGGATCCTTCATTCAGTTGGACACTTCACCGATCTGTGATCAAAATTGCAGCGATCTGCCTTGCGCCACCATTCCCAAAGTTCACACAGTGGCTGATAGAAAACGTTCAGTTCGGGCCGACTGGGAGGATCTGCGCGTGCTCATCGAGCTGGCGCGCCAAGGCAGCTTGTCTGCCGCTGCGCGCGTGCTCGGCGTGACCCACGCCACAGTGAGCCGGCGTATCGCCAATCTCGAGCGTGATCTCGCCCAGCCGCTGTTCGTCCGCGAGGGCGGCCGCTACACCCTCACCGAGGCCGGAAAGCGAATACTGACCATCGTCGAGCCGATGTCGGCGAGCGCAGAGGGGGTGCTGCGTGCCGCGGCGGGCTTCGAGGCCAGGCTCACGGGCCCCGTCCGGATAACTGCCACCGAGGCGGTCGCGACCTACATCGTTCTCCCAGCCCTCAAGGCGATTCGGCTGCGCTATCCGGATCTGGATCTGGTGCTGAATATCAGTCAGATCAATCTCAACCTTGCGCGCAGCGATGCCGATATCGCAGTTCGCCTGTCGAAGCCCGAGCCGGACAGCGACCTGATCGGCACCAAGATTGCTGAGATGGCGTATCACCTCTACGGCTCGCGGAGCTACGTCGATGGGCGAAAGCCCGAGCTCTTCGAATTCATCGGATACCAGAGGGAGTATGCTGATTGGCCCGAGGCCAAGGCTCTCGACAGCCTGGCCGGAGGTGGACGCACGGCACTCAAGGTCAATCATCTTGGAAACCGTATCGAGGCGGCTCGCCTCGGGCTCGGGCTCGCGCTCATTCCGAGCCTGATGGCAGAGGCGTGGCCGGATCTGGTCCGCGTGTCACGCGGAGGTCCGGTCATGTCGCGGGATGTCTATGTGATCGTGCACAGCGATGTGAGGGATGTCCCGCGCATCAAGGCCTGTTACGACGTGCTGACGGAGAGCATCGTCAAGCGAGCGCCGCTCAAGAGCTGAGCGATCGCCCGCGCGGGGCGGGTATCGCTTGCGGCAGGTCAAGGCGCCGATCCGGGCCTCGGGTTGGATGAGGCTTCCTGCGCCGGCTGAGTATTCTGCGACAATCGTGACGGAGAGGCTCGTGTCCGGGGCTGCTGCCATGCGCCTGGTCGTTTGAGTGGAAGGGGAGCTCGATGTATCGCACCGTACTGGTCGTCCTGGCGGGACTGACTGCCATTGCCGGGGCGGCAGTGGCGCAGGAGGCCGCCAAGGACAAGGCCGAGCACAAATCGGCTTTGCAGGAGTTCGTTCACGGCAAGCCCGCCGATCCGTCGAATGCCTGGCGGCTCGCCGCCGGGGGCCGAATTTACGACACGTGGTGGGACGCTCTGGACCGTCGCCGTCCGCGCGAGACCAATCCCAACTATCCTGCCGCCGGCAAGCGCACCGGCCCGAACACCTGGCGCTGCGTCGAATGCCACGGCTGGGATTACAAGGGGCGCGATGGCGTGACCGGCAAGACCGGCGCGCTATCGGATCGCTACACGGGAATCAAGGGTATCCGGGAGGCCCGTAACCGGCCGGCTGCCGAGATCGTCGGGTTGCTGCGCGCCGCTCCGCACAGCTACACGCCTGAGATGATGTCCGACGAGGAGCTCGAGCGCGTGGCCGCTTTCATCAGGTCGGGCCAGCACGATGCGGACCGCTACATCGACCGCAAGACGGCCAAGGTCAATGGCGATCGGGTGCGTGGCGCAGGCTTGTTCCAGACCACCTGCGCCGCCTGTCATGGGCTCGACGGAAGAGCCCTCAATTGGGGCAAGCCCGATGATCCCGCGTTCGTCGGCACCGAGGCTGCCAAGCTGCCCTGGGAAGTGCTGCACAAGATCCGCAACTCTCACCCGGGTGCAGCGATGATCAATATGCGCGCGCTGCCCCTGAAAGACGCAATCGACGTGCTGACCTATGCGCAGGGTCTACCGCAGAAATAGGTGCACGCGACGAAGTCGTCCCGCGGCACGGTCGCGATCGCCTGGACATCGCCAAGGCCGGGCGGCATCGTTGCGTCATCGGGCTCTGCCGGGCCCGCCCGCAACGCCTCGAGGAGACTAGCATGAGCCCTGCCCTGGAGATCGGCGACATCAAGATCCGACGCATCGTGGAGCAGGAGGGGCCATTCTTCCCGGTTCACGACTTCTTCCCGAAATTCACCAAGGAGATGATGGACGAGAACCGCAGTTGGCTGCAGCCCCGCTACGTCGATGCCGATGGCCTCCTCAATCTCTGCATCCAGAGCTATGTCGTCGAGACCCGGCACCACAAGATCATGATCGACACCTGCGTCGGCAACCACAAGCCGCGGCCCGCGCGCGCCTTCTGGCACATGATGCAGTCCGATCGGTACGAGAAGGGCCTCGCCGCAGCGGGACTGAAGGTGGACGACATCGATTTCGTTATGTGCACCCACCTGCACGTCGATCACGTGGGCTGGAACACACGGCTCGAGAACGGCCGCTGGGTGCCGACCTTCCCGAAGGCACGCTACGTCTTCGCGGACCGCGAGCTCGCGTTCTGGACCGACAGGCACAAGCAGAGCCCCGAGCTGGCTCCCTGGATGACGGACAGCGTCCTGCCGATCGTCGCCGCAGACCGCGCCGACGTGGTCAAGAGCGACTATGCCTTCAACGATCTCGTGCAGCTCGTGCCTGCCCCTGGCCACACCATCGATCAGTACTGTGTGCTCGCGGGCAAGAGCGGGAAGGATGCTCTCGTGACGGGCGACATGGTGCATTCGCCGATCCAGGTGAAATATCCCGAGATCGGCATGATGTCGGATTGGGACTCGAGAGTGGCGGGTGAGACGCGCCAGCGGCTGTTCTCGCGCTTCTGCGACACTTCCACACTGATCTGCACAGCCCACTTCCCGCAGCCGTCGTCGATCCGCATCGTCGGCGGCAAGGGCGGCGGCTTCGGCTTCGTCGAGGCGTAGCCCGGCGGCGTCGACCTCATGGTCGACGCCTCCTATCCGTCTCCGCCAGAAGCTGCTCAGCCGACCGCCGGCATCGGGAAGCTGGCGGCCGGGTCGCGGAAGCGGTCGAGCACGTTCTTCAGGATGCGCGAGACGTCGTTGTCGAAACCATTCGTCGGCAGCGAGCCGCAGAAGGTGATCGAGCCGGTCGAGAACACCGCGCCGTTGTTCGGGGTCTCAAAGAACGTCAGGTCGGCGTGGATCAGCTCGGACGGCTTGAGACCGGGGATGGTCGTCAGGTGCGTGAGCTGCTCCTCCGGCACCAGCACCCACGGTGCCTCGGGCTCGTGGCCCTCGGAGCGTGCCAGGACCAGGGCGTGAGCGGGGGTGCCGAGGCGGACGTCGGTGCGGTCGAGCTCGAAGCCGGCCGCGCCATGGCCCGACAGCCCGTGTCCGCCGAACGTCTCGCCGGTGACGCCCTCCAGGATCCAGGCCGCGCGCGACGAGCGTGCTTCCGGCAGCACCCGGTAGTGGTTGCCGACGAAGTTCCCCTGCGCCGTGAAGCCCACACCGCAGAGGTTCTGCGGCGGGCGGCCGTTGCGCCGCCAGAGGCCGCCGTACTGGCCGTCGAAGGCGTTGTAGTACTCGCCGGCCTCTGCGGCCCAGGCCCGGATGCCGCCCTCGCCGCGCCGGATCTCGATTGCCGCCGGCAGCTCCTTGTGTCGGGCCACTTTCCAGTAGAAGCCGTTGCCACCGAGGTACATGAAGCGACCGCCGCCGTCGCGATAAGCCTCGAGCGCATCGAGCATGGCTGGCGTGTGGTACTCCGGATGCGATCCCGTCATCACGACAGGGTACTGACGCAGTAGGTCGACGCCCTCCTCGTCCAATTCCTTGTCGGTGATGACGTCGTAGCTGTAGCCTTTGGCCTCGAGCCAGGCGATGAGGTGCGTGTCGGCGGGAAAATGTCGCAAGCCGGAGCCCCGGACCTTCTCGTCGGGGTAGGTGATGTAGCCGGAGCGCATGGTGAGCATCGGCCGCAGCCACGAGGCGTGGCAGATGCCGCTGCCGTCGGTGTGATAATTGTACGTCGACCAGCCGTATTCCGGATGATCGTAGGCGTTGGCCGGGTAGGCACCCCACTCGGCGGCCTGCTTGTTCCACAGGTCGCGCCACCAGCCCGTCCGGGCCTCGGGCCGCGCGTGGTTGTGGTAGATGGTGTAGGTGTAGGTCGACATCAGCACGCAGACATCGGCCGTGCGCTTGCCTTTCGGTGGCAGCACAAAGAACGGGATGTTGTCCTCGTGCTCGGCGTTCTTGATGCGCAGGGCATAGATGCCTGACCGCATGCCGGCCGGCACCTCCCAGTTGAAATCCGTCTCCCAGCCGCAGTCGTAGAGGTCGTCCTCGTGGAAATGAATGGCGCCGTACTCGGCGGGCGCATGTCGAAAGCACATCTCTCGTCCCGTCCAGGATGCGCCCGTCATCGCGCGTGCCGCCAGATTGACCAGGCGGCCATGCAAGCCGTGGGGACCGATGTCGGTCACGTTGGTCGCATCGAAGTCTCGGGCGAAATCCCATCGCGCGACGAGCCCGGCAGCGGTGGCGCCGGCCGCGATCGCGGCTTCGATATCGCCGATCGCGAGGGCCCGCGAGAAGACGGCCGGGGCCTCGATCTTGCCGTTGAAATGACCGCGCACGGGATGCCCGCCGAGGGCGCCGACGAGCCATGGCATGGTTGCAGGGGGAAGCGCGTCGGCACCGGCCTCGACGAGAGCCTCGGCGCTGGTCCAGGTCCCCTGGACCTTACCCCGGGTTAGGCGCGCCTGGGCCACTCGCAGCGTGCGTGACGCCGCATCGAAGCTGGCGACAATGCGGTACCAGTGTCGGCTCTCCAGGGGCACGCGTGTCTTGACCCGCGTCGCGCCGATGATCGCCTCGGCGCTGCCATCCTCGCCCACCGCGACCGCGAAGCCGATGCGTGTGTTGGGATCGTAAGCCGCAACGACGCCCTGTCGCCTCTTGGCGCCGGGCATGGTCGGCCAGATGGTGGCGACGAACGTCAGCCCCGTGCTGCCGGCGAGGTCGTGCCCGCGCTCGATCAGGGCGTAGGAGCCGAGGTGGACCGGCTGGTTGCGGCCAGGGTGGCTGCCGGCGATCGCAGCCGCGACCGGCTCCTCGACGATGCCAGGTCCCTTGGGGTTGGCGTCAGCGCAGACGATACGTACGAGGCGGGCGTCGTAGCTGCCCTCGACTTGGCTCGAGACCTTGAACCCAATCGTCTCGCCGGGGCGGACGGACAGACGGTCGGCATAGCCGGCGATGGGCAGCATGGCGATTCCCTCGATCGATGACGCTATGGCCAGTCGGTCTCAGATCTCGCATGCCGTCAAGGGCTGCCGCTGTAACGGCGGGGGCCATTCCAGGTATCGGCGGCTGGCCCGGGGCCGGCCGCGCAGCGAGCGCACGGCTGGCGCCCACGACTCTCGCTCCGCGTGGACTACTTGACGGCCTTCACCACGATCTCGAAATGGCGAAGATCCGGGAAAGCCAACTTCAGCCCCTGACCGGCGATCCACAGCAGGACGGTCAGCAGGAGCATGGCCGGGATGGCCGCCACCACGGCCTTCATGAAGAACAGTGAAAGGTGGAGGAATGGGATTCGCAGCCGGGTGACCGTGACGCTCCCGCCGCCGCTCGCCGACGGTGAATAATCGTAGCCGAAGGGTTTCGCGGCAAAGCCCTTTCCGGTCGCCCCGGCGTATCCGACGTCGTCGGGCGGAGGCGCCGGGATCTCACGCTCCCGCAACTCGCGCTCCCGCGCGTCACGCTCGCGGGCATCTCGTTCACGGCGGAGCGTGCGCGGAAGATCGTCGTCGTCGGCGAAGCGAGGCTCGGCCATTGGGCTCTCCCGGCGGGTTCATCAGCCACCGCACCCGACCATGCTCGGTCCGCCTAAGGGACGGCGTGTGCGGTCTCGTTGGAGAATCGACGCCTACATTCGCCGAGCATTATGACCGGATGAGGGTTGCGAGCGAGGCTTTTGAGCGACCCAGGGAGATGCTCCATGGCCTGTTGAGAACTGTCCCGGACTCGGGGCATGGCCAGGCTCCATGCCTCGAGAGCTTGCTCGGGGAGGCCTTCCTTCGTCGCAGTCGTCCCGCTTGAAGTGAGCGCCCATCTGGCCCAATACAGCATCTTCGGCGGCCGCGGCAGGCGCTTGATCACGGAGCTGAGAGCGATGGACTTGAAGGGCCTCGTCAGGACGATTCCGGACTATCCGAAGCCGGGCATCATGTTCCGTGATGTCACCACGCTGATGGCCGATGCCCAGGGCTTCAAGGCTGCCGTTGCGCGCCTGGCCGAGCCTTACCGCACCGAGCCGATCGACCTCGTCGCCGGCATCGAGGCGCGCGGCTTCATCCTGGCTGGCGCGATTGCGGACCGGCTCGGCTCCGGCTTCGTCCCCGTGCGCAAGAAGGGCAAGCTGCCATGGAGGACGATCCGGCAGGACTATGCGCTCGAGTACGGCAGCGACACGGTCGAGATGCACGAGGATGCGCTGGCCCGCGGCAAGCGGGTGCTGCTGGTCGACGACCTTATCGCCACGGGCGGGACCGCCGGCGCTGCGGTCAAGCTCATTCGGCGCCTCGGCGGTACCATCATCGGGGCGGCCTTCATCATCGATCTGCCGGAGCTCGGTGGTGGTCAGCTGCTGCGGAGCGACGGCATCGATGTGCACGCGCTGATGGCCTTCGAGGGGCATTGACCGGCACGCGGAGTGGGCCATGAACATCGACGGACGCCACTATCGTACCATCTGGCTCGGCTCTGACGGCTGGTCGGTGGAGGTCATCGACCAGACCCGCTTGCCGCATCGCCTCGAGACCATCGCGTTGCGCTCCGTCGAGGAGGCGGCCCGTGCCATCAAGACGATGCAGGTCCGCGGCGCGCCACTGATCGGCGCGACGGCGGCCTACGGCGTGGCGCTCGCCATGCGGGCCGATCCGTCCGACTCGAGCCTCGACAGGGCCATACCATTCCTTGAGGCTCAGCGGCCGACTGCGGTGAATTTGCGTTGGGCACTCGAGGACATGCGCCGTGTGTTGTCGCCCCTTGCGCCTGCCGAGCGTTCTGCCGCGGCCTATGCCCGCGCCGCGGCGATTTGCGACGAGGACGTCGAGACTTGCCGGCGCATCGGCGCCAACGGGCTCGAGCTGATCAAGAGGATCGCCGCGTGCAAGAAGCCAGGCGAGCCGGTCAACATCCTCACTCACTGCAATGCCGGCTGGATCGCCTGCGTCGACTGGGGCACGGCGACGGCGCCGATCTACCAGGCGCACGATCTCGGAATCCCTGTGCACGTGTGGGTTGACGAGACGCGTCCGCGCAATCAGGGGGCCTCGCTCACGGCTTTCGAGCTCGGTGCCCACGGCGTGCCGCATGCGATCATCGTGGACAACGCCGGCGGCCACTACATGCAGCGCGGCCGGGTGGACCTGTGCATCGTCGGGACTGATCGCGTCACGCGCAGCGGCGACGTCGCCAATAAGATCGGGACGTATTTGAAGGCGCTGGCCGCGCAGGACAACAAGGTCCCGTTCTATGTGGCGCTGCCGCATACCACCATCGACTGGCGGCTCGACAATGGCATGAGCATCGAGATCGAGGAGCGATCGGCCGACGAGGTGCTGCGCATGACCGGGCGCACGGCCGATGGCACGATCGCGACAGTGGACATCGCGGCGCCGGGGTCTCCGGCCGCCAATCCGGCTTTCGACGTGACGCCGGCGCGACTGGTCACCGGCTTCATTACGGAGCGAGGCGTTTGCCCCGCGACACCAGCAGGTCTCGCAAAGCTTTATCCGGATCTGGCTGGAGGCGGCTGATACGGCGCTGCGCGACCTCCAACATGGAGCTACGCCAGGCGGCTCACCGCCAGCGATCCGGCACGCGACTGGCCCCGCTGCCGCGCAGCCAGTCGACCACGTAGAGGAAGACGATGGCCCCTATCGTGGCAACGAAAATCGTCGCGAGGTTCAGGCCGCGGGCGTAGTGGAAGCCGAGGAGGCCGCTGAACAGGAGCCCACCGACAAGGGCTCCTACAACTCCTACGATCAGGTTCTTGAGAAGTCCGTGCTCGCGGCCGGTGAATTGCTCGGCCAGCCAGCCGGCGACCAGACCAACGATGATCCACGCAATGATGCCCATGGCTTCGCTCCTTTGGCATTCAACGTGCTCCCGTGCGGAGGGTTCCTCTCGTCCGGATTGGGGGTAGGCCTTGCGTCTTGCCCGGAGAGCCTCGCCCCCGCGGGCGCACGGTTTTCCGCGCGGCTCAAGCAGAGGGCGGCCGCCCGGTCGGGGACACCGGGCGGCCTGGTCGGGTCGACACCGCAGTGGGGGAGGGGGTCGGGGGAAGCACCGCGGTGTCGTGCTCCAGAACGCCTCTCCGCAGCTCGAGTTCCAAGTGCGCGAGCCTGCGCTACGAGCAATGCTTGCTCAAGGGTCGCACCCTGCTACGACAGGTCACTGATCGCCAATCGCTACTCGGACTGCGGGCCGGCTGGATTTTTTTGGTTGCGATGGCAACTGCGGCGTGGGTGCGGCGTTTTGTGACTCATCGTGCGACGAGCAAGAGAGGAGCTCACCCCATGCAAGACCTCTTCGCGCAAGGCGATCTGCTGATCGAGCGGGTAGCTGATCTGCCGGTGTCCGGCGACGTGCTGCCGGCCTCGGCCGATGGCGCCTTCGTGCTGGCGGACGGCGAGCTGACCGGCCATCGACACGCAATCTACGAGCCCGTCACGTTCTTCCGCGACGACGGCCTTGCTCGCGATATCCCAGACGGGCTCTACATCGGACACGTCCGGGTCGACGGCACGACGGCACGAGTTGTCCATGAGGAGCACGCACCGATCAGCCTGCCCGCCGGTACCTATCGCGTGCGGCGGCAGCGGGAGCTGGATCCCCGAGAGGCCCGGCTGGTCGCGGACTGATCCGTCATGTACGGGCAAGCGCGTGTCGAGCGGCTGAGTGCACTCGGCCGTCGCTGGGAAGCCGCCCGGCGGTCCGTAGCAGTGGCGGACCGGGGCGCGGCAGAAGCAGCCACAACAGAAGCCTATCGGGCGGCAGACTTGCCGCCGCCCGAGATCGTCTGGGCCGAGGGTCCCTCCGATATCGCTCGCATGTGGGAGGATCCAGCGCTCGAGCGCAGGGCAGGGCAGAGCGTCAAGGCTGCTGTCGTCGCGGCACCATTGCGCGCCGCCGAGGACCGGCTCGCGGCCCAGTTGCCCGCAGTCGATCTGCGCCAGTTGCGCCGGCTCGTCCTCCCCTACATCCTCGACCGGGCGAGCCGTGGCGTCCTCGAGGCAGTGATGGACGCGCCGCAACTTGCGGCGACGCGGCTCACCATGCTGGTCAGGGGCCTCAACCTCCTCCTGCGGCGGCCGCGACCGGCATGGCGCTACTCGTCGCTCGTGGATTGCGGGATCTCGCTTCACGACGCCCCGCCGTTTCACGTCTACGAGCTCGCCGCGGAGCTGCCGGGGCTCTCCGACATCACGCATCGGCTGGTTGGCCTCATGGGCGTGATGGAAAATGCCGGCTGGCTGGTGCCTTTCGAGCGCGTCGCAATCCTCTGCGAGCGCCATGATGTGCTGCGCGTCGATGTCATCGGGCGGCTTCACGCCGGCGACGGGCCTGCGCTCGCCTGGCCCGACGGCTTCCGCCACTACGCCTGGAAAGGCGTCGGGGTGCCGGCGTGGATGATCCGACAGCCGGACATGATCGAGGTCTCTCGCATCGAGCGGGAGCCGGATCTCACCTTGCGCCACTGCATGGTCGACATCTTCACGGCGGAGCGGTTCATTCGCCGTGGCTATGCCGAGCGGGTTGCCGAGGATGAGAGCGGGGTCCTGTGGCAGCGGTTGTGGCGTCGCGGTGGCATCTGGGCAGCCGTGGAGGTCGTCAACGGCACGCCGGAGCCGGATCAGACGTTCAAGCGCTACTATCTGCAGGTGCCGGGCAATCTCCGCTCGGCCCGGCAGGCCGTGGCGTGGACCTACGGGCTCACCGAGCACGAGTATCGCAGGCTGCGCCTGCGCACCTGACGCCTCGCTTTCCCTCATCAGCAGAGCGGAGGGCGGTTCCGGCGATTTCCAGTGCACCAGCAGTGCATGCAACCTGAGATCGGCCTTGCAGTGGCCAAACTAGTCGTTCACAGAGCCGACCGCGGCAGACGCCGCGGCGGCCCGGACGACATGGCACTCTTCCTCGACATCCTGACCAAGGTGACCCTGCCGATCATCGTTCTGGTCGCGTTGGGCTATTTCCTGCAACCGCGCCTCAAGCTGGACGTCGCCTCGCTCAACCGGCTGCAGGTTTACGTCGTGATGCCGGCGTTCTTCGTGCATTTCCTGTCGAGCGGCCGACAGCCGATCTCCGTGGTATGGCCGGTGGTCTACTTCGGCGTCGTCCAGTTCCTGATGCTGATTCCGGTCGGCTGGCTGCTGGCCATTGCTTTCCGGATGCGTCGCAATCTCGGACCGATGATCGGTCTCGGCGCGGCCTATGCCAACGTCGGGTTCTTCGGGGTGCCCGTGACGCAGCTGGCGTTCGGCCCCGAGTATCTGATCCACCAGTCGGTGATGGCGGCACTGATGGCCATCATGACGACCACGGTGGGCGTCTGGGTGATGGCGCCGGCTGGCGGCAACCTGTTCGCCAAGCTGAGGACGACCTTCGAGACGCCGATGATCCCGTCGGTCGCGATCGGGCTGCTGCTGCGCGGCTTCGAGGTCGAGCTGCCCTCGCTGATCGGACAGCCGATCCAGCTGCTCGGAAGCATCTTCACGCCGCTCGCCCTCTACACGCTCGGCGCACAAGTTGCCGGGTCGCAGCTCGGTCGCGTCGAGTGGGGACCGCAGTCATTGATCCTCGGCCTCAAGTTCCTGTTTGCGCCGGCGCTGACCTGGTGGATCTGCGTCGTCATGGGGCTGCCGGCGGACATCACGGCCGTGATCGTTGTGGCCGCGTCGACGCCGGTCGGCGTGCTGATCACCATCTTCGCCGCCGAGTACAAGATGGAAGCCGAGTTCATCTCCACCGCGGTCGTCATCTCCACCGCCCTGTCGCCGCTGTTCGTGACGGCCTGGATTCTGGCCATGCGGCTGCTGTGAGGCGCGGCCCCGGCGCAATTCAGGCCCCGCTTTCCCGGCTGTAGCAGTCGCGGCAGGCGACTGTGCAGAGCCGGCGCATGCCCCATTCCGAACGTGGCGCGGTCGACGGGTCGTCGATTGTTCTTGCGCAATCGCCGGCACGGCCAAATCCTGTTCCATCGCGGTGGATGGGATATCGAGCAGCGCGCAGATGAATTCACAGCCGGCATCTGAGCCGAAACGAAATCTGTATCGCCTGGGGCGCGGGACCAAGCCGGCCCTCGCGGTCGCGGCACTGCTCGCCGTATTGGGTGTCACGTGGCTGCTCGTCTCGTTCCGACCCATTCCGGTCCCGGTGGCGACACCTGAGTCGAACGTGCCGGTCCGGGTGTTCGGACTCGGCACGGTCGAGGCCCGTGTCCTTTCGAAGGTTGGCTTCGAGGTGGGCGCCACTCTGACAGAGCTCGCGGCGGATCATGGCGACACCGTGCGACGGGGCGATGTGCTCGCCCGGCTCGCGACTGGCGAGCAGGAGGCACGGGTCAACAAGGCCAGGGCTTCGGTCCTGCTCGCCGAGAGCAGCATCAAGCGGGCCGAGGCGAGCCTCGAGAAGGCCAACGCCGTCCTCGCCCAGAGGATCGAGGCCAACCGGCGCAAGCAGGCGCTCGCTGGCCGCAGCGTAGTGTCCGAGCAGGCCGCCGAGGAGGCGCTGCGGGACGAGGCCGTGGCGAAGGCCGACGTGGCCGTGGCGCAGAGCGAGGGGGCCACGGCGCAGGCGCAGCTGGCCGATGCCCGTGCCCAGCTGATCTTCGAGGAAACGCTGCTGCGCCATCGCACTCTGGTCGCGCCTTTCGATGCGATCGTCGTCGAGCGGCACAGGGAGCCCGGCAGCGTGATCAAGGCAGGCGACCCGATCTTCACACTGGTGGCGGTCGATTCCTACTGGGGGCTCGCTTTCGTCGACGAGGCCCGGGCCGGCTTCATCGAGGAGGGTCAGCGCGTCGATGCGCGCCTGCGATCCCGGCCGCTGGAGCAGTTCGTCGGCAGCGTCCGGCGCATCGGTCTCGAGAGCGACCGGTCGACCGAGGAGCGCCGCGTCTATGTGCGCGGCGACAAGCCGCCCAGTCGCATCTTTCTCGGCGAGCAGGCGGAGTTCTGGATCACGGTTGCTACGCTGCCGACCGCGATCCTGGTGCCGGAGGCCGCGGTGCACGGCTACGACGGTCGGCAGGGCCGCGTCTGGACGCTCGAGGGCGGCCGCCTGCAACGCCGTATGATCTCCTTCCGGCACCGCACCGAGGACTCGCGGCTCGAGGTGGCGGGCGCTCTGCCGGCCGGCGTCCAGGTGGTGACGTCGCAGGTCGCGGGCTTGAAGGAAGGGCGCCGCGCGCGCGCCGTGGAGGCCAGACAGCCATGAACCTCGCCTGGCGGGACATCCGCCACAACCCCGGCCGGTTCGTGCTGACGTGCATCGGGCTCGGTCTCCTGCTCGGGGTGGTCATGGCGATGATCGGCATCTATCGCGGTCTCGTCGTCGAGGCGCTGACCATCGCGCGGGCGCCGGGCGTGGATCTCTGGGTGGTGGAGGCCAATTCGCGCGGCCCGTTTGCCGAGGCGTCGCGAATTCCGGGCGCGACGCGCGAGGCGATCGCCCGCATAGGCGGCGTCGCAGCGGCCGGCAGCATCACGTATCAGACGGTGGAAGCCGATTATCGGGGCCGCAAGCTCCGGCTCTATGTCATCGGCTACGAGCCGACGCGACCCGGCGGGCCGCCCTCCATCGATCAGGGCCGCGGCATCGGCCGCGCGCGTCACGAGGTGGTCGCCGACCGGACCAGCGGGCTCGAGCTCGGCGACAGGATTGAGCTCGGGCGCGCGACGTTCGCCGTGGTCGGCCTGACGCGCCACCAGGTCAATTCGGGTGGCGATCCGGCAGTCTACATCACGCTGCCCGATGCCCAGAAGCTGCAGTTCGACCTGTCCCCGGCCGCCGCGCGGGTCCAGCAGGCAAGAGGCGCACCGCCGGGTGGACTCGATACAATCAATGCCGTCGTGGCGCGTCTCGAGACGAACGCGTCCCCCGACGCCGTCGCCGAAGCCGTGCGCCGATGGAAGCACCTTTCCGCGATCACGCAGGCCGGCCAGGAGGGGATCCTGACCAGGTCTCTGGTCGACCGTGCCCGGCGCCAGATCGGGCTGTTCACGTCGCTGCTGCTGACCGTCTCGGCGGTCGTCATCGCGCTCATCATCTACACGATGACCATGGAGAAGCTGAAGCCGATCGCAACGCTGAAGCTCATCGGCGCGCCCGACCGCACGATCATCGGCCTGATCGTCCAGCAGTCCCTGGCGCTCGGCCTGATCGGCTTCGCCATCGGCGTCTCTCTGATCCTGACGATCAAGGACTACTTTCCCCGCCGGGTGGTGCTCGAGCCGGACAACGTGATCGCCCTCGGGTTGGTCGTGGTCGCGGTGTGCATCGTGGCGAGTGGTCTCGGCGTCCGGGCGGCCCTGAAAGTCGACCCCGCAACCGCCCTTGGAGGCTGATGTGGCAAGTGCCGAGGCCGCGCCACTGGTCCGCGTCGACCGCATCTCGAAGCACTTCGGCGAGGGCGAGGCCCGTGTCAACGCGCTGAGCGACGTCTCCCTCGCCGTCTACCCGGGCCAAGTCGTTGCCCTTCTCGGCCCGTCGGGCTCGGGCAAGACCACGCTGCTCAACATCATCGGCTGCATCCTGGACCCGTCCGCCGGCAGGCTCGAGCTCGACGGCGAGGTCGTGTTCGATGAAGGCCGCTGGCTGCGCCCCGATCTGAGGCGGCTGCGGCTCGACAAGATCGGCTTCATCTTCCAGTTCCACAACCTGCTGCCGTTCCTCGATGCGGCGGACAACGTGGCCGTCGTGCTCGAGCTTGCCGGCTTCGACAAGGAGGCGGCGCGGCGGCGGGCCGACGCGCTGCTCGACTACCTGGAGGTCGGTCATCGGCGCGCCTCGATGCCGGCCAAGCTGTCCGGCGGCGAGGCGCAGCGCGTCGCGATCGCGCGCGCGCTTGCCAACAGCCCGCGGATCATCCTGGCCGACGAGCCGACGGCGGCCCTCGACTCCAAGCGGGCCGGCATCGTCATGGACCTGTTGCGCAAAGTCGCGCTGGAGCAACAGGCGGCGATCCTCGCCGTGACCCACGACGAGAAGATCCTCGATCGCTTCGACCGACTGTTCCAACTCCGGGATGGGAGGCTGGACAAAAGCCGTTGCTCAGACGGCAGCTAGACCGCAAACCATGGCTGCCGATTGCGTCTTGACGTGTCCGATCAGTCGGCATCATGTCCCAGTTTGTGCAAGGCGAGCCTGGTGCGGGCGGTTATGGCACCTCGGCAAAGGCTTATTCCGGGAGTCTGATTCCATGTTCGCCGAATCGACGCCAACGCAGATCAGGAGCCGGCCATGAGCTCGAGCTTCGAAGCGCTCCTTTCCGGCAACTACTGGAGTGGGATCGAGAGGACGGGTGCACCTGTCTTCGTCACCTACTCGTTCCCCGCCACCAAGGAGCAGGTGGCCGACCATGCGGATGTGCTCGGTGCGGTCGCCTACGATACCTTCCAATCGTTCAGTGCTACGCAGAAGGCCGCGGCGGTCGCTGCGCTTTCCCAATGGGCAGACGCCTCCGGGCTGACCATCCTCGAGGTAGCGCCAGGCGAGGGGCAGATCAATTTTGCACTTTACGACTTTACCGGCACGAGCTTTGCCGATGCCGCCGGCATCGCCCTCAATCCGTTCGGGACCTGGAACTACCAGTCGATGCTCGGACCCGCTGCGGCCACCTACATCGACGATCGAGGGGATGGCGTCACCGAGGCCTCCGGCGACGTCTTCCTGAACCTCGCGGCACTGCAGTCGAACCCGGACTACGATGTCGACCTGTCGAGCGACGCGTCAACAGCGTTGCTGCTGCATGAAATCGGGCATGCGATCGGGCTCAAGCACACAGGCTCCGCCCCGGACGGCAACGTGACCTTCAGCGGCCTTGCCGTGCACGACCTGCTGCTGGAGGGCGCGCTCGATCATACCGACAATACGGTCATGTCGTATAACGTCGCCGCGGGCGGCCCGCCGACGACCCTCGGCACGTTCGATCTCGAGGCGGTGGCGCATATCTACGGCAGCAGCACTGCGGACGGCTCGCAGGTCTCTTCCTATGTCTGGGACGGCGTCAACCACATCCTGACCCAGACCGGCCATGACCTCGGTAGTGGTCCCGCCGGGGGCGACGATGTCATTCGCGGCATCTCGGTGCGCGACGTCGTGCAGGCCGGATCGGGCAACGATCGAATCTTCGGCCTCGGCGGCGACGACACGTTGGATGGCGGCACCGGCAACGATTCGATATGGGCTGGCCTCGGCGACGACATTCAGACCGGAGGGGCGGGCGCGGACTGGTTCTATGCCTCGCTGTTCGATGGCCGGGGTGCGCAGGCCGACGCCGTCACCGACTTCGATCCTCTCGAGGATGTGCTCGACCTCACCCTGTTCGGCCCGGCCGACGACAACGACGAAGTGACGAATTTCAACGGGCCGGCGAGCTGGGAGGTGCTCTCGAGCTTCGTCCTGGGCGACAGCGGGGACGACGCCGTCCTGACCGGCATCTGGAACGGCACGACGCAGACGATCACGCTCGCCGGGGTCGATGTCGCCAGCCTCGGCCCTGGGAACGTCGTCCTCAATTCGTTCGATGCCCGCTCCATCGTCGGGACCGGAGGCGCGGACATGATCCTCGGCAGCCTCTCGGCCGACGCGCTTTCGGGCGGCGGTGGTGCCGACCTCGTCGTTGGCGATGCCGGTAACGACTCGGTGGACGGTGGAGCGGCCGCCGACACGATGGTGGGCGGGTCCGGCAACGACACCTACCGTGTCGACGACATCGCCGACATCGTCACCGAGCTGGTCGGCGCGGGTACGGATCTTGTCCGTGCGACGGTCTCGCGGGTCCTAGGAGCCAATACCGAGAACCTTCTTCTGGAGGGCGGCGCGTCCATCCATGGCACGGGCAACGAGCTCGACAACTCGCTGATCGGGAATGCCGGCGCGAATGTGCTCGACGGTCGCGAAGGGGCCGATCGCATGTTCGGGCACGCAGGCAACGATACCTACGTGGTCGACCACTCGGGGGATCTCGTGGGCGAGGCTGCCGGCAACGGCAGCGACACCGTGCGGGCCAGCATCACATATACCCTCGGCGCCAATGTGGAGAAGCTGCTGCTGCTGGGCTCGGCCCCGATCAATGGGACTGGCAATGGGCTCGACAACGTCATCCTCGGCAATGCCCGAACGAACCGGATCGATGGCGCCGCTGGTAGCGACAACCTGACTGCCGGCGGAGGCCTCGATTATGTGACCGGCGGCCTCGGCAATGATCTGTTCATCTACAACAGCATCGCCGACTCTGCTGCCGGCGTAGGCGACCGCATCCTCGACTTCACGGCTGGCGACCGGATTTGGTTGCAGACCATCGACGCCAATACGCTGCTCGGCGGCAACCAGGCCTTCGCCCTCGACACCGACGGCTCTTTCTCGGCCGGCGAGATTCGCCAGACGCAGTTCGGCGCGAACCTGCTGCTGGAAATGAACGTAGACGGCACGGCCGCCGCCGACATGTCGATCCTGCTCATCGGTCGCAGCGGTCCGCTCGCAACGGGCGACTTCATGCTCTGAATCGCCAGCACAGAACGACCCCGGAACCCAGGAGTGCTCGCAACGGTGGCCTCCCCCCTTAGCGACGCATCTCGATTGGTGCGCCGGGCTCGCGCTTTGCTTCGCGCAGCACGACGGTGGTCTTGACGCTGGCGACGTTGGGGTGCGCTGTGAGCTGGTCGAGAATGAAGGCCTGGAACGTGCTCATGTCGGCAGCGACGCATTTCAGCATGTAGTCGGCGTCGCCGGCCAGCATGTGCGCCTCGCGTACGATGGGCCAGGTCAGCAGCCGGTTCTCGAACTCGCGCAGCTCGGCCTCGCCCTGGGCGCGCAGGGTCACCATGGCGAACGCAGCCACCTCGAAGCCGGCGAGCGGGGCATCAATCACCGCGTGATAGCCGCGGATGTAGCCGGCCCGTTCCAGCGCCTGCACGCGCCTGAGGCAGGGCGGCGGCGACAGACCGACGCGCTGGGCGAGCGCGACATTGGTGAGGCGGCCATCGGCCTGCAGCTCTTTCAGGATGCGCCAATCGGTAGCATCGAGACGGGCTCGCATCGGCGATAGTGGCTCCAGGCTCGTGGCGGGAATGCCGCGGCAGATTCGGATGGTGACTTCACCACGCAGCGGCGGAAGCGTCCAAGCCTTTCGCGCTCGCGGCGCCGGCCGGTAGCTGCACCCGTTGCCGGGAGCGCCGGGTGCCGACATCAGGAGCCGCAGCAACGGGAGCGAGGTCAGGAGCATGGCAGGCACGCGACCGCTCGAGGGTCTCCGCGGCTGGATCATCACCGACGACAAGGCCGGCATGCAGGTGCAGGCGCGCGGCGTCGCCGAGGCTCTCGGCCTCGACTACGAGGCGCGGCAGGTGGCGCCGAAAGGACTTTGGCGTTTCGCCGCGCCCTACGGGCCGCCCGATCCCCGCGACGGCGTCGGTCCGGGCAGGCTGCTCGCCCCGCCGTGGCCGGACGTCGCCATTGCCACGGGGCGGCTCAGCATTCCGTACGTGCGCGCACTGAAGCGGCTGGCCGGACCGGGCACGTTCACGGTCGTGCTGCAGGATCCGAAGACGAGTGCGCGCACGTCCGATCTCATATGGGTGCCCGAGCACGACCGTCGCCGCGGGGCGAACGTCGTCACCACGTTGACGGCGCCGCATGGTTTTTCACCGGCGCGTCTTGCCGCACTCGCGGCCACGCCTCCTGTCTGGCTCGCCGCTCTGCCGCGACCGCGGATTGCGGTGGTTCTCGGTGGCAAGAACGCCGTCTACCGTTTCACCGACGCCGACGACGATCGTCTCGAGGCCTCGCTGGCCTCGCTGGCGCGGCTCGGTGCGAGCTTCCTCGTGACACCGTCGCGCCGCTCGCACCAGCGCCTGGTTCGCGCGGCTGACCGCGCTACGTCGAGGGCTCCGCGTTTCTTCTGGGATGGCAACGGCGACAATCCCTACCCGAGCTTTCTTGCCCACGCCGACCTCTTCGTCGTCACCGGCGACAGCGTCAACATGACCGGCGAGCCGCTGGCGACGGGCAAGCCCGTCTACGTTTTCGAGCCGTCGGGAGGATCGGCGAAATTCCGTCGTTTCCATGAGGCGCTGCGGCGCTATGGCGCCACCCGGCCGCTGCCGGCCGAGGTTAAGAGTCTCGAGGGCTGGACGTATCGGCCGCTCGATTCAGCTGCCGAGATCGCGCGGGCCATCGAGGCTCGCGTCAGCCGGCGCAGGGCTATGCTGGCAGGTCTCGTCGGCACTGTCTCGGAGCGCGGTGCGGCGCCGGGGAAGCGGGCGGTCTGACGGCCGCCGAGACTTGTACGAGGGGGACGCCTATGGCCTATCTCGACATCGCAAGGCTGCGTGCAACGCGGCTCGAGACCGAGCCCTACAAGTGGATCGTCGTGCCGGGCTTCCTGTCGCCGGCGACGGTCAAAACCATAAATGCCACCTATCCCAACATCGAGAAGGGTGGGAGCTATCCGCTCGACAGCCTCACCGAGAGCATGGCCATCAGGGACGTGATCGCAGAGCTCGACGGCCCCGAGTTCGAAGCCGCGATCGAGGAGAAGTTCGACGTCTCGCTGGAGGGGCGGCCGAAGATGTTCTCGCTGCGCGGCTACACCCGCGCCAAGGACGGCCAGATCCACACCGACAGCAAGGACAAGATCATCACGGTGCTGGTCTATCTGAACGAGATCTGGCACCAGCCGGGCGGGCGACTGCGCATCCTGCGCAACGGCCACGACGTCGACGACTATGCGGCCGAGGTGCAGCCCGACCAGGGCACGCTGCTGGCCTTCCAGCGCTCGGACAACTCCTGGCACGGCCATCACCCCTTCGAGGGCCAGCGCCGCTCGTTGCAGATGAACTGGATGACGAGCGACGCCACGAAAGGCTTTCACGCCATCCGTCACCGCATCTCCGCCGCCGTGAAGAAGGTAATGGTGGGGTAGTCCGGGTGGAGCGCGGCTCTGACGCGTCGAGGGCTTAGGCGTTTACCGGCATCGCCTGAGCTCGCGAGCAGGCATGCGCGCCATTAATGCTCGGTCGAGCTCGCAATTGACGCCGGGCACAGGTGTCCTACTGTCGGGCGCGTTATTCTGAGGGCCTGGCTGAGGCGGCGTGAGACATGACTATTCTGGTCGTAGGAGCCGGTTTCGCCGGCGCAGTGTACGCGCGTCAGCTCGCCGAGGCCGGATATCGCGTCCATGTCATCGACATGAAGGAACACGTTGCGGGTCACTGCCACGACTACATGCACGCCAGCGGTGTTCGCGTGCATCGCTACGGCCCGCACGTGTTCCATACGTCGAATGCCAAGGTCGTAGGCTGGTTGTCGCGTTTCACGGACTGGGTGCCTCATGAGCACTGCGTCGTCGCCTTGTTGGGCGATGGGCGGTATGTCCCGTTGCCGATCAATATCGATACCGTCAATGCGATGTTCGGGGTCGATCTCAAAACAGCCGAGGACCTATCGGGATTTCTCAAGTCGGTGAGCGAGACGCGCAATCCGATCGTGACCGCCGAGGATCAGCTCTACAAGTTCATCGGCCGCCGACTGACAGATCATTTCTATCGCCCTTATATGCGCAAGATGTATCAGCGGGACCTCACCGAGATTCCCGCGAGCGTGGTCCGGCGCATCTCGGTTCGCGGTGACAGCGAGAAAAGGTATTTTCCCGGCGATGCCTTTCAGGCATTGCCGAAAGACGGCTATACGGCGATGTTCGAGCGCATCCTCGGCCATCCCCGAATCGAGGTGCGGCTCGGAATGCGCTTCGAGCACGCCATGCTTTCCTCGTATGAGCATTGCTTCAACAGCATGCCGATCGACGAGTTCTTCTCCTATCGCTTCGGGGAGCTGCCGTACCGGTCGAACCGCTTCCATACCACTGTCGTGCCGGCAGCCGCCGCTCCCCGTCATGCCGTCATCGACTACACGGACGAGGGAGCTTTCGTGCGGGAGATCTGGTGGCACAATCTGCCGGGCCATCACGTCGCGCCGGGGCCGAGCGTGGTGCGCACGGTCGAGGAGCCCTGCGACTATCGAGATAACGGCATGGAGCGGCACTATCCCTTGCGATTGCACGACGGCGAGGCCGACGCCGTCTACGAGCGCTACCGCAGACTGGCGGCCGGCATCGCCAGCGTGACGTTCATCGGACGGTGCGGCACCTACCAGTACCTGGATATGCACCAGGTCGTGAACCAGTCGCTGGCGCATGTCGGCAAGTGGTGTGCAAGTCGGTCAGAAGCGAGGCAATTGGCAGCTCTCGGCGCAAAGGCATAGCGCCGACGAGGCCGGAGCGGTCTCCGGCCTCACTCTTTGGCGGCCTGGATCGCCTGCCAGACGCGCGGCGGAGTGGCGGGCATCTCGATGTGGGTGACGCCGAGCGGAGCCAGAGCATCGCAGATGGCGTTGATGACGGCGACCATGGCGCCGACCGTGCCCGCCTCGCCGACGCCTTTGACGCCGAGCGGGTTGACCTTGGTCGGCACGGGCTTGGTCGCGAGCACCACGGCCGGCATCTCGTCAGCGCGCGGCATCTGGTAGTCCATGAACGATCCGGTCACGAGCTGGCCCGAGTCCTCGTCGTAGCGGATCACCTCGCCAAGCGCCTGCCCGACGCCCATCGCGACGCCGCCCTGGATCTGGCCGTGTGCGAGCTTCAGGTTCAGCACCGTGCCGATGTCCTCGACAATGGTGTAGGCGACGATGCGGGTGACGCCGGTCTCCGGGTCGACCTCGACCTCGCAGATGTGGCAGCCATTCGGGTAGGTCACGGTCGGCGGTGCGAACTCGGCGCTCTCGACGAGGCCTTCCGGGCTCCTCTGGCGGGCGCGCGCGGCCACCTCGGCGAGGCTGACCGAGCGGTTGGTGCCCTCGAGGGGGAAACGTCCTTCCACGAAGCCGACGCTCTCGACCGGCGCCTCCAGCATCTCGGCAGCAATGTCCCGGCCAGTCGCGATCACCTTGCCCGCGGCGAGCTTCGTCGCCGAGGCCCCGACGGGTGCGGCCGACGAGCCGCCGTTGCCGCGGCCGTGGGGGAGGTCGTCGGTGTCGCCGAACGCGTAATCGATCTGGTCGCGGCCGATGCCGAGCTCGCTCGCGACGAGGTCGATCATCATCGTCTCGAGACCCTGGCCCGTGGACATGGCGCCGACGGTGATCTTGACTCGCCCGTTCGCGCCGACCTCGATTTTCGTCATGTCCTTGGCGGGCTTCGTGAACGGCCCCCCTGCCACCTCGATCGGATTGGCGATGCCGAGGCCGCGCAGCAAGCCGCGTCTGGCGGATGCCTCGCGCCGGGCCGGGAAGCCGGCCCGGTCCGCAATGCGGGCGGCCTCCAACATGTTGCCTTCGAACTCGCCGCAGTCGTAGGTGAAGATGAAGCCGGTATCGTAGGGCATGGCCGAGGGCGCGACGAGATTTCGGCGCCTGAGCTCGAAGGGGTCGAGGCCGAGCTCACGGGCGGCGAGATCGATCAGCCGCTCGATGGTGTAGGTCGCCTCGGGCCGGCCCGCGCCACGATAGGGCGCGTTGGTCATCGTGTTCGTGTAGACGCCGGTGATCGAGGCTGCGATCGCCGGAATGCGATAGACGCCCGGTATGCCGCCGATGTTGTTGGTCATGAACAGCGACCGGCCCGACAGGTAGGAGCCGACATTGACGGTGTAGTGGGCCTGAAGCGCGAGGAACCTTCCGTCCCCGTCGAGCGCGAGCTGGCCGTCGACGTGCATGTCGCGACCATGATCGTCGGCGAGGAAGCTCTCGCGCCGCTCCGAGATCCAGCGGACGGGGCGCCTGAGGCGGCGCGCAGCGAACAGCACGAGCACGTCCTCGGGGTAGGTGCCGCTCTTCATGCCGAACGAGCCGCCGACATCACCGGCGACGACGCGCACCTGCTCTGCCGACACCTTGAACATGCCGGCGATGCCGGCCTTCAGGGCATGCGGGCTCTGGTTCGAGGCGTAGAGCACGAGACGGCCGCTCTCGTCGATACGGCCGAGACAGCCGCGCGGCTCCAGCGACAATGCGTTGACCCGCGTGACGGACGAGGACAGCCGAACGACGTGGGCGGCGCCGCACGCGGCCGCGTCCACCTTTGCCGCGTCGCCGCGCTTCCAGACGTAGGCAATGTTGTCGCGCACCTCGTCCCAAACCGTCTGGGCACCCTCGGCCCGGGCCGCAACAGCGGTCACGACGGCCGGGAGATCGTCCGTCACGATAACCACGAGCTCGGCGGCAGCAGCTGCGGCCGCCTCTGTCTCGGCGACGACGAAGGCGACCGGCTCGCCGACCGCACGCAGCCGGTCGCGCGCAAGCACCGGACGCCGCGCCTGGAAGGCCGGCTTACCGTCGCTGCCCGGCAGACTGACGCCGCAGGGGAAATCGCCGATGCCGTCGGCTGCGAGGTCCTGGGCGGTGTAGACGGCCAGCACGCCCTCGACGGCGAGCGCGGCCGCGGCGTCGATCGCCTTGATCCGACCATGGGCGACCGGAGCACGTACGACGACACCGACCGCCACGCCGGCAACCTGCACGTCTGCCACGTAGCGGCCCCGTCCGGTCACCAGCCGATCGTCCTCGATGCGCCCCTGGAACTCGGCCCACTTCTGCTGCATGTCCCGTCTCCCGTTGCCGCGCCGCCGGATGGCCCGGGCATCGATTTGCGCCGGGAAATGACCATGGCCGGGGCCAAACCGCAAGGCGCGCATTGGGTGGGGAGCCGCCACGTGGCAAGGCACAAAAAACGCGCCGGGCGCGTGGCGGGGATGGTCCCGCCCGCGCCCGGCGCGGCCTCGGCAGCCGGCAATTGCCTCAGGCCGCTGCCTTCTGATTGACGATGCCCTCGGCGAGCTTCGTCAGCTTCTCGTCGGCCATCTTCTCCTGCTCGAGGTTCTCCTGCAGAAGCTTGACCGCATCCTTCATCCCGAGCTGTTTCGCCCACGCGATCATCGTGCCGTAGCGCGTGATCTCGTAGTGCTCCACGGCCTGGGCAGCGCCGATCATGCCGGCATCGCGGGTCCGGGGATCTTCGGCTTCGCTCATGATGTCCTTGGCTTCCTCGATGATTCCGTCCATCGCCGGGCAGGTGGTGCCGCGGGCCCGGGCGCCGATCAGCTCGAAGATCTTCTCGAGGTTCTGGATCTGCTGCTCCGTCTCCTCGCGATGGTGATCGAGGGCATCGCGCAGCTGTTGCGAGTTGGCTTTCCGGCTCATGCCCGGCAGCGCCTTCAGGATCTGGCGCTCGGCGTAGTACATGTCCTTGAGGAAGTGGGTAAAGAGGTCGTCCAGCGATTTCATGGCCATGGTGCTTGCTCGCTCTTGTGTCGTGGGGGCTCGGTCTCGTCTCCCTTGGACTTTGGAACGCCGCGTATGGGACTTCGTTCCTGGCTTTGCCGAACTCATCGCGCCACCGCTCATCAGCTGCCGATGATGGTGCCGCCGTTGGGATGAAGCACCTGTCCCGACATGTAGGAGGCGTCGTCGCAGGCCAGGAACAGGAAGCTCGGCGCGACCTCGCTCGGCTGTCCGGGGCGCCCCATGGGGGTGCTCTTGCCGAACGACTCGATTTTCTCGGGCGAAGCGCCGCCACAGGGATTGAGGGGCGTCCAGATCGGACCGGGCGCGACCGCGTTGACGCGAATGCCTCGATCGACGAGGCTTTCCGAAAGAGAGCGCGTAAATGCCGTGATTGCGCCCTTCGTCGCACTGTAGTCGAGCAGATCGGCCGAGCCCTTGTACATGGTGACGCTGGTGCAGTTGACGATCGCGGCCCCTTCGCGCATGTGCGGCACCGACGCCTGCGTCATGAAGAACATGCCGAACACGTTGGTCTGGAAGGTGCGCTCGAGCTGTTGCTGGGTGATGTCCTCGATGCGCTCGTCGGGGTGCTGCTCGCCGGCATTGTTGACGAGAATGTCGAGACGGCCGAACGCCGAGATCGTCTCGTCGACGGCTTTCCGGCAGAACGCGGGGCTGCCGATGTCGCCGGGGATCAGGATGGCGCGGCGTCCCTCGTCCTCTACATACCTCTGCGTCTCCTTCGCGTCGTCGTGCTCCGAGAGATAGACGATCGCCACGTCGGCGCCCTCGCGGGCGAAGAGCACGCTGACGGCGCGTCCGATCCCGCTGTCCCCGCCGGTGACGAGGGCAGCCTTCCCCGCGAGCCGCCCGCTGCCGGGGTATCGCGGCGCCCAGTCGGGCCGCGGCTGCAGCCGGCTTTCGCCTCCTGGCAGCCCCGGCTCCTCCGGCGATGGTGGTAGTCTGGCTTCCCCGGACATGGCCTCGCTCCACTTGCGCTTTTGTCGCGAAACCGGAGGCAGGCGCGCGGGTTCCGTGGAGGCAGCGCCATCCTGATCCGCGCGACCTGCTCGAGCGTCTCGAAGGTGGCCGTGATGCCGGTTGCAAATCCAAGCATTAGAACTATTCTAAACCATGCTGCGGCGCACAACGAACCACAGGTGATCCATGAGAACATTCGCTGAGCTCAACCAGCAGGAGATCCTGGCTCTGGCGATCAGCCTGGAGGAGGAGCACGGCCGCATCTATGCCGACTACGCCGACGGCCTCAAGGAGACGTTCCCGGCTTCCGCCAAGGTGTTCACCGAGATGGCCGAGGAGGAGAACGAGCACCGCCGCTGGTTGATCGACCTCTATCGCGAGCGGTTCGGCGAGCACATCCCCCTGATCAGGCGGCACGACATCAAAGGCTTCGTTCGCCATGAGCCCATCTGGATGATCCGACCCCTCGGCCTCGACCGGGTGCGCAAGCAGGCGGAGGCCATCGAGTACGAGACCCGCCAGTTCTACGAGCGGTCCGCAGAGCGCTCCACAGACGCCGGCATCCGCAAGCTGCTGGGCGATCTCGCCGCCGCCGAGCGCGACCACGTGTCACTCGCCAAGAAGCTCGGCCAGGAGCACCTGACGCCTGGAGCCCGCAGTGACGAGGAGCAGGCGCGCCGCAACATGTTCGTGCTGCAGATCGTGCAGCCCGGCCTGCTCGGCCTGATGGACGGCTCGGTCTCGACGCTGGCGCCGCTCTTCGCGGCAGCCTTCGCCACCCACGACAACTGGCAGACTTTCCTCGTCGGCATCGCGGCCTCGGTCGGCGCCGGCATCTCGATGGGATTCGCCGAGGCCATGTCCGACGACGGCGAGCTGACCGGCCGCGGCCACCCGTGGTTGCGTGGCTTCATCACCGGTCTGATGACCATGCTCGGCGGTGTCGGTCACACCTTGCCCTACCTCATCCCGGGCTTCACGCTGGCAACGACGGTCGCGATCGTCGTGGTCGTGATCGAGCTGTGGCTGATAGCCTGGATCAGGGCACGCTACATGGACACCCGCTTCCTGCAGGCGGCATTCGAGGTCGTGGTCGGCGGGCTGATCGTGTTTGCGGCCGGGATACTGATCGGCAGCGCGTAGCGAAAGCATCGACATGGGCATTCTGGCGCGCCTCGTCGCGGTTGGACTGGCGATCGTCGCATCCGCTTGGACCGATGCCACGCGAGCCGGCGTGCCGCATCCACTCTGCGCCGGGCCGGGCGCGTCGGCTGGCGGAGCCGGTTCGACCGCACGGGATCTCTGTGCGGTGGTGCTGGCACACGGCCCCGGCGGCGCGCCGCAATCTCTGGAGGGACTGGCCGAGCACGGGGCCGGCCGCTTACCGGAGCCTCTTGCCGCGGCCGATGTCCTGCTGCTGGGCGAGGTGCACGATAATCCGATCCATCACCGCCTGCGCGCCGGCATGATTCATTGGCTGGAGGATGCCCGCCTCAAAGCGGGTAAGCCGGCTCCGGCCCTGGTCGCCGAGCACATCCGCGCCGACCAGGCGCTCGGGCTCGCCGGCTTTCACGCGCTGGGCCGCTCTCGGCGCGGCGTCGAGACAGCGCGTTTCTTCGAGGCGCTGGAGTGGGACAAGTCCGGCTGGCCGGGGGCATCGATGTTCGAGCCATTGTTCGGCGCGGCGCTCGACCATGGGTGGCCGATCATTCCGGGCAACGTCTCCAGGGCGAACATCCGCAACGTGGCCCGCAATGGGCAGTCTGTGCTGCGGTCCGACGAGGTGGTGCGCCTCGGGCTCGACGCCGCGCTGCCGGAGCCGCTGCAGACCTCCCTGCTCGACGAGCTCGAAGCCTCCCATTGCGGGCTGCTGCCGAAGTCTGCCTTCATGGGCCTTGCCGATGCACAGCGCTACCGCGATGCCCATATGGCTCGAGCGCTGATCGATGCAGCGGCCAGACAGGGCCGGGCGGTGCTGGTCGCCGGCAACGGCCACGTGCGATCTGATCGGGGTGTTCCGTGGCATCTTCGCCGTATGGAGCCGAGGAAGAGCATCGCCATGGCGCTCTTCCTGGAGGTCGAGGCCGATAAGGTGGCCGCGGCCGATTACGTGACCCGGGACGCGCAGGGTCGGCCGCTTGCCGACGTCTTCTATCTCACCGCACGCATCGAGCGGCCCGACCCCTGTGTCGAGATGCGCAAGCGGTTCGGCAAGTAGGGCGAGCAACTCTCACGAGAACAGCGTGAGCACGCCGGTATAGCCATAGACCCGGTCGTGCGAGATCTCGCCGTTGCCGAAGAAGCCGACGATGGGGACGTTGCCGAATGCCCGCTGGATGGCTTTCATCTCGTGCGCGGGTGTCTCGAACAGATCCGGGCCGCGAGCGACGCACGAGAAGTAGAGACCGGCTTTCGGCGGTTGCGTCACTCGTGCCCTCAGGTCCGCCAGCATCCGCTCGAGATCCTTCACCGCGCTCGGAGCGTCGCGGCGCACGAACATCACCTTGTCACCCGTGCTCATGGCGTTGGCGATCGCGACCAGCCCCTTGCCGGGGTCGATGCCCGTCAGGTTGCGCACGACGTAGTCGGCCGTGTCCGAGCCGGCGACAGGGAGGGCCGCATGCACGTTGGTCAGCCACGGGCGCGGATCGGCCCCTTCGGCGATGCCGACGTCCTCGCACAGGACATCGTAAGCGCGCTGCTTGTCGAGCGTGGTGATGATCGGACCATCGGTCCGGGTCACCTCGTGCACGGGACCGACCGGCGAGCAGCCTTGCGTCAGGCCGACGGCCACGTCGAGCGCACCCCCCAGCAGAATGCCCGAAAGGCCGCCCTCGACGAGGCGCGTGCCGACCACCTGGGGGTACGGTCCTTGCGATGCGGTGAGCCCGCCGACGAGGTAGGCGCCGCGCTCGCGGGCGAGGCCGGCCACGCCGTCGATGATCCTGGCGTTTCGCGGATCACCGTGCACGACCGCGAAGCCGGCGTGCGTGGTGGCACGCCGGGCCTCGTCCGCCGAGGCGAACAGTCGATAGGAGCCCTCGGGGAAACGACCGGTCATCGCCACCACGGCAGGCTTGTCGTAGTAGTCGATGCCGGTGGCGCATACGCCGTGGCCGACGGTGCCCACCCAGTCATTCACGCCGGTCGAGATCGCGAGGTGATCCACGATCGCGGCGAGGCTGCCTTCGAGCGGGCTGGTGGCATAGACGAAGCCGACGTTGTGCCGATCAGGCTCGCCGAGCTGATCGGCGCAGCGTACCGCGATGGCCCGAGCGTCAGTGCCGGTGGCGTGGGCGAGTGCGAAATCGGTCATGACGGCGAGGGCCTCCGCCCCGATGAGATCCGGCGTCGGTCAATCGACGATGGACTGGTATGTAAGCACCCGCAGCTCGCGCCGGAACGGGTAGGCCGACGACGGCATCAGCTGCGTGAGGAAAACGACCGACATCTCCTCAGCCGGATCGCACCAGAATGCCGTGGAGGCGGCGCCACCCCAGGCGTATTCGCCGGGCGAGCCGACGATCTGGGCGCGCGCGGGGTCGATCATCACCGAGAAGCCGAGGCCGAAGCCGACCCCCTCGTAGGTCGTCTCGGAGAAGCGGGGCGTTCCCATCGCCGCCATGTCGCCGCCGAGATGGTTCGAGGTCATCAGCTCCACCGTCTTGCGGCCGAGCAGCCGCACACCGTCAAGCTCGCCCTTGGCCAGCATGAAGCGGCAGAAGCGGGCGTAGTCGGCCACCGTCGAGACCAGCCCGCCGCCACCCGAGTTGACGCGACGCGGTTTCAGGTAGCGGCTCCGGGTCGGGTCGTCGATCTCGACGATGCCGCCCTTGCCGTCCGGTGCATAGTTGGCAGCGAGGCGACCGTGCTTTGCCTCCGCCACATGGAAGTCGGTGTCGACGAGCCTCAGCGGCCGGATCACCCGGTCGACGAGAAACTGCTCGAACGGCACGCCCGAGATCACCTCGACGAGATAGCCGAGCACGTCGGTCGCGATCGAGTAGTTCCAGCGCGTGCCGGGGTGGGCCAGAAGCGGCATCTCGGCCGCTTTCTCCACCAGCTCCTGCAAGCTGGTGTCCTGCGTCTGGAAGTCGATCTTGCCGGCACGGTAGAGGCCGTCGACCGGCGTCGCCTCCATGAACCCGTAGGTGAGGCCCGAGGTATGAGTGAGGAGATCGCGGAACGTGATGTCGCGGTTGGCCGGCACCGTCTCGAGCTTGCCGCGGCTGCCGCCGGTGAAGACGCGCTGGCCGTTGAAGGCCGGAATGAAGCGGCTGACGGGATCGTCGAGCTGAAAGCGCGCCTCCTCGTAGAGCATCATGATGGCCACGCTCGTGAGCGGCTTCGTCATCGAGTAGATGCGGAAGATCGTGTCCTCGGCCATCGCCCGGCCGCGCACCGCGTCGGCCTGGCCGGCGACATCGAGGAAGGCGGTCTTGCCGCGGCGCTGCACCAGCGTGACGATGCCGGCGGTGCGCTTCATCTCGATCTGTCGGCGCATCCAGCCGGAGATGCGGGCGAGGCGCTCCGAAGAGAGGCCGACCTCCTCGGGCCGGCAGGTGGCGATCGGCATGCGGGTGTCTCCGGAAGCTCGACTGATTGAAACGAAGCCGGTGCGAACTGGATCAGGCGTGGCGTCAGCCGACCGGCGCACCGATGGCGGCGAGGCCGGCGCGGGCCACCTCCATGTCGTCGGAGTAGTGCCCGCCCGAGACGCCGATGGCGCCGACCACCTTGCCGCTCTCGATGATCGGATAGCCGCCGCCGAACACGACGACGCGCGGATAGTTGACGAAGCCGTGCAGCAGGGGCGGGTCGTTCTTGACGAAGTCCCAGAGCGCGTGCGTCGGCCGTCCGAGGGAGGCCGAGGTGTAGGCCTTGTCCTGGGCGATGCGCTGGGTCAGCTCGGAGGCGCCGTCCATTCGCAGGAAGGCTTTCAGCGCTCCGGCATCGTCGGCGACGGCGATGCACATCTTGTGGCCGAGCTGCTTGGCCTTGGCCACCGCCGCCGCAATGGCGATCTGGGCCGTGTCGGCGTTGATGCTGGCCTTCTCGAAGCTGGCCATGGTCGTTCCTTCCTTTGCGATAAAATTCGAATGGGTGGTGACGGCGTGCTCACATCCGGCTTCTCGAGCCAATGGCGCGCGCTGCGGAATGGGCCTCGACCAGCGCATTGGCGATGCGACGCGGCTGGAAGGCGTCGCCGACGACGCGGATCTGGGTGCCCTCGAGACCGGCGGCGCGCAGCTCTTCGGCCAGCGCGTGGTTCGGCTGCGACGGCCCGACCCAGACCACGGCGGCGACGTCGTCGATCAGCTCCTCGCGCTCGGTGAGGTAGTGGCGCAGCGTGACGCCGCCGTTGGAGGCGCGGGCCACGTAGGAGTTCGGCCGGATGCTGCCGCCCTTGCGGTCGAGCTCGCGCAGGAAGGCGATGCGCGACACCATCGGCACCTCGCGCGCGACCTCGAAGAAGCGGCTGACCACGACCGGCTCGCGGCCCTGCGCCATGATGCTCTCGGTGACGGCGGTGGTCCAATAGTAGCCGTCCTCGTCCATGATGACGACGCGCTTGCCCGCCCTGCCCTCGAGCGGCACCTGGCCGTCGGCGGTGATCGCCGGCACCGATCCGTCGCCCGGCAGCTCCGGCGCGAAGGGCGTCGCGCCGGTGGCGATGATCACCTCGTCGGGGGTCTCGGCGAGGATGCGCTCGGCCGTCGCGTCGACTCCCGTCTTGACCTCGACTCCGGCCTTCAAGGTTTGCGGCACCAGGAAATCGAGCAGGTTGCGCATCTCCTCATGGTGCTTCACCTCGTGCACCGACTTGATGCGGCCGCCGAGGCTCGTCCCCCGCTCGAGCAGCGTGACGCGATGCCCGCGTGTCGCCGCAACCCGTGCCGCTTCGAGACCCGCGGGTCCGCCGCCGACCACGACGACGTGGCGCGGGCTTTCCACCCGATCACGCTCGAGCTTCGGCCACAGATGCTCGCGGCCCGTCGCCGGGTTCGTCGCGCAGGCGATCGGCTCGCCCGTCGATATCCAGGCCCAGCACTGGTTGCAGGCGATGCAGCGGCGGATGTCGTCGGTCTTGCCCGCCCGTGCCTTCGCCGGCCACTCGGGATCAGCCAGGAGCGCGCGGCAGAGCCCGATCATGTCGGCCTCGCCGGCGGCGAGCACGCTCTCCGCCTGCTCCGGCCCCTGAATGCGCGTCGACAGAACCACCGGAACGCCGTTGGAGACAGGCTTGAAGCGCCTGTGGAGATCGCGGAAAGCGAGGATAGACCAGTGCCGGTCGGGAAGATGCTGCTCGATCGAGTTGAAGTTGCCTTGGGCGAGCGACAGGTAGTCGACGAGCCCGTCGGCACACAGTCGCCGGCCTATCTCGACCGTGTCGTCGATGCCCAGACCGCCGTCCGTGAACTCCTCGACGCCCAGCCGGAAGCCGACGATGGGGCGCGGGCCGATGCGACGGCGCACACCCTCCAGGATCTCGCGTGGAAAGCGCAGCCGGTTCTCGAGCGAGCCGCCGAACTCGTCCGTGCGCCGGTTCGAGAAGGGTGACATGAATTGCTGTATGAGGTGGCCCTGAGCACCATGGATCTCGACGCCGTCCATGCCGCCCTCGATGCAATGCACGGCGCAGGTGACGTAGGTCTCGATCACCTCGCGCACCTCGCGCAGAGACAGCTCGTGCGGCACGCCGCCGGAGCGTGGGCAGGCGATGGCGGAGGGTGCGATCATGTAGGGCACGACCCGTGAGGCGAGGTGCTGGCGTCCGCCCATGTTGAGCTGCCCGATCAGCAGTGCGCCCTCGGCGTGGCAGACGTCCGACAGCTGCCGCAGCCCGTCGATGCCGCGCCGATCGAAGACGACGAGCGCACCGGGGCCGAACGGGTCGTCGGCGTTCGCGCGCAAAGCCTCGGTGACGATCGTGCCCGAGCCCCCCTTCGCGAGGGTGCGATAGAACTCGAGCAGCCGCGGGCCGACGTGGTTGCGATCGGCCAGGTTGGCCGTCGTCGCCACGCGCATGATGCGGTTCCTGGCCTGCGCCCGGCCGAGGCGCAGGGGCTCGAAGAGGTGGGGAAACGGTCCGTTCATCCGCGGCTCTTTCTCCGCGCCGCGGCAGGGGCCCCTCGCGGACCCAGGCTTGACGCGACCCCGATGCTAGCCCGCGTCCGGAGCCGCGTGCAATGGTAAGGCCGGCAGGCATGCCGGCGCCGCCTCGACCGGGGCGGCGGCCCGCGTGATGGGAGAGAGGATCATGCTACCGAGGACGGACGTTCGCGCGGCACCCTATGGACCGCAGCGCTATTTCGAGGACTTCCAGGTCGGCGAGACGTTCTACATTCCCTCGCGCACCGTGACGGACGCGCACTTTCTCGCGTTCCAGGCCGCCTCCGGCGACAACCACCCGATCCACTACGACCGCGCCTATTGCAAAGCCCACGGCCACCGCGACCTGCTCGCCCACGGCTACCAGGTGGCGATCCAGGTGGCGCCGGGGGCGGGCATTTTCCCCTACCTCGTGCAGGAGAGCCTGAAAGGTTTCATCGAGCAGTCGACGCGCTTCCTGGCGCCGGTGTATTGCGGCGACACGCTCTACCCCCTGCTCGTGGTGGCGAAGCTCGAGCCACAGCGCACCACGGGTGTGCTCACCCTGCGCTCGACGATCCACAACCAGGATGACGTTCTCGTGCTCGACGGAACGATGCGGTTCCTCCTGAAGAAGCGGGGAGCGTAGAACGCCGACGCTTCAGACTGCCAGCACGACCCGGGTGCGTGCCCTCGATACGCAGGGGCAGAAATAGCGCGCACGGTCGGCGGCGGTGAGGCATGCGTCTCTGTGCTCGATGTCTCCCTCGACGTACTCGGTCGCACACATGCCGCAGCCACCGGTCTGGCAGCCGGGCTCAACCGGGATGCCAGCGGCGACGAGAACGTCGAGCGCCGTCTCGCTGGTGCCCACGATCAGCGTGCGGTCCGACCACGCCAGCAGGATCTCGAAGGAGGTGTCGTCCGGCGCTCGAGGGCCACGCATGCGAGCAGGCATCCGCGGTGGCTCACGCCGGTGGTGCGGGCAGCCGCTCGCCCGGATGGAGCAGGTGGCCGCGGAACGTGGCGATGCCGAGCTCGAGGCTCTGTGCGATCATGCGGGCCTTCTCCACGAACAGTTCGGCGGCCGGTGCGGGGCAGACTTCGGCCGCGGTCGCCTCGAACAGCGCGAGCCAGCGGTCAAAGTGCATCCCCGAGACCGGCAGCCGGCTATGCGCCTGCATCGGCCGGCCATGATAGCGGCCGGTCATCAGCACCACCGACGACCAGAATGCGCACATGCGCTCGAGGTGCGGCGGCCACTCGGCAATGCGCTCGTCGAATACCGGGCCCAGCACCTCGTCGGCGCGCACGCGGTCGTAGAAGGCATGCACGAGGCGATGGATCATGGCCTCATCGATGCCGGTGCGGGCCTGGATGTCGCCGCTGAGGCCGGCGCGGCGCTCCTCGGCGCTGGGGCCGGCAGGAAGGGTGCTCATGACGGGTCTCGATGCGTTCTCGTTGCGCGGTGTTGCATTGCATATCCATGCATCTAGAATTAGCATTTACAATGCCTATTCGAGCGGGGCGACCATGCGTCTCACGGCCTTCACGGACTACGGCCTGAGGGCCCTGATGCGGCTGGCCGGCGAGCCCGCCCGCATGTTCACGACGGAAGAGCTGGCCAGCGAGCTCGCCATCTCGCGCAACCATCTGACCAAGGTGGTGCGTGAGCTGGCGGGCGCCGGACTGGTGTCGACGCAGCGTGGCGGCGGCGGGGGCTTCCGGCTCGCGCGGCCGGCCGAGCTGATCCGGCTCGGGGAGGTGGTGCGACGTCTGGAGGCGCGCCACGCGCTCGTCGAGTGCTTTCGCTCCGACGGTGGCGGGTGCACACTCACGCCGGCCTGCCGGTTGAAGGGGCGGCTGGCCGCCGCGGCCGAAGCCTTCCTCGCCGAGCTCGATAGAACGAGCCTTGCCGAGTGCGCCTACCCGGCTGCACCAAGGGGCGAGGGCGCGGCCGACGGGGACTGCCGGCCAGCGCGGTGAAGCCAGCGCGGTGAACGCTGCTGCAGGAGGCGGATGGTGCGCATGCTCTGGACGACCGTCGGGCTGCTGGCGACCGGCTGCGGCATTGCCGGCATCGTGCTGCCGCTGGTGCCGACCACGCCGTTCCTTCTGCTGGCGGCCTATGCGTTCGCGCGCTCGTCGCCGGGGTTGCACGCCTGGCTGGTGACGCATCCGCGTCTCGGCCCGCCGATCGTCAACTGGCGGGCGCACGGCGCGATCAGCCGCCGCGCCAAAGTACTGGCTGCTGCGGTCATGCTGGCCACGCTATTGGGCAGTGCGGCGGTGGGGCTGCGGGGCTGGATGCTCATGCTCCAGGCGGTGGTGCTGGGCCTCGCCGCGGCCTTCGTCCTGACGCGGCCGGGCGCTCCAGAGGATGCAGCCTGAGCCCCACCTGCTTCAGGAGGTCCGTGCCCGCCAGGCCCTGCGCGCCGCGATCAGCATCAGATTCCAGAGGATCGTGGTCGCGAGCCCCAGCGCGAGCGCAGCCCAGATGCCGATCGACTCGATCGTCAGGTGGATGAGTGCGAACGCCAGCACCATGCCGACCATGCCGATCAGGGTGTTGGCCAGCAGAGCCGCCGTTGCCGGCCCCCCGACGCGTGCGTGCATGACCAGCGCCAGGCTCGCCATCAGGATCGGCATGACGGCGAGGACGCCCGTCACGTCTGGTGGCACATGCTTGCTGGCGACGATGACGAATCCGGCGAAGGCGGCAGCGAGTGTGGCACGAACGAACAGGTCCCCGGTGCGGCGCCTGGCTGTGCGGATGGCGACGCCCCGCGTGAAGCCCTGCGCCAGCGGCATCGCCACGGCGTAGATCGGGGCGACGAACAGTAGTGCTTCCGGCAATGACCAATCCCGCGCCTGCACGGCCGCCGCGAGCGCCGACCAGGCGATCATCGCTCCGAGCACGCTGACGAGCGCCGACTGTGTCGGGGCAAGCATGGCATAGACCAGCACGAAGACCGGAATGGCGCCGCAGATCGCGGCTGACGGCACCGTCATCCGCGCGAAATAGGCCGCATCGTGCTCGAGCGCGAGCAGCACGTAGATCGGACCCGTGTTGAGCGGCAGGGAAGCCACCATGGCCCCGAGGAACGGTCCGAGCCGCTCGGCCACCAGCGCTATCGTCACGACGAGCATGGCGACGATGCCCATCCGCATCAGCAGCGGCAGGAGCGGCGTTCCCGCCAGGAGGTCGTCGAGGCCGGCCGTCATCAGCGCGCTCGATCGTCTCGGGTGTGGATAGGGGACGCAAGATTGCCCGCGACGGCGCGCAGCCTATGCTTGCCGGCTCATCCGACCGTCTGCCACCCGTTGGCCCCCAGATGCTGCTGCGGCCCGAAGCGACGCTTGTAGCTCATCTTGGGTGAGCCCTCGATCCAGTACCCGAGATAGAGGTAGGGCAGGCCCAGGCGCTTCGCCTCGGCGATGTGCTCGAGGATCATGTAGGTGCCGAGGCTGCGGCTCTCCTCGCGCGTGTCGTAGAAGCTGTAGACCATCGAGATGCCGTCCGAGAGGCGGTCGCAGAGGGCGATGCCGACGAGCGGACCCTTCGCCGCGCGCAACTCTCGTCCGCTCTGGCCCGCCAGCGACGGTCCCGTGGGGAGCCGGTACTCGGTCAGCGAGGTCTCGATGATCGAGTCCTCGACCATCATCGCATAGTCGAGCACGGTCATGTCGGCCATGCCGCCGTCGCCGTGCCGGTCGTCGATGTAGGTGCGGAAGAGGCTGTACTGCTCCGAGGTCGGCACTGCCGGCACGCGTCTGGCAGCCAGATCATAGTTGCGCGCAACGACGCGGCGGAACGATCGGCTGGGCTCGAACTCATCGACGACCACCCGCACCGAGACGCAGGCCTGACAGCCGTCGCAGTACGGCATGTAGGCAATGTTCTGGCTTCGGCGGAAGCCGCCGCGCAACAGGCTGTCGATCAGGGGGCGTGGCTTGTCGTGCGTCAGGTGAGTGAACAGCTTGCGCTCGTGCCGTCCCTTCAGGTACGGGCAGGCCTGCGGGGCGGTGACGTAGAACTCGGGAAAGTTCTTCTGCTGCTCGGTCATGCCGTCCCCAACAGTCCTGTTATTCTCAGCGAGCCGCGATTGGGATCGTGGCACCCGAGCGGAGCAAATTATGAAGAAGCGTCTCCGCCATCAAGTGCTGGTGCAAGGCGCTGCCGCCGGACGTCGCCCGTGTAGCATAGGGCATCTCTCGGCTACTGCATCGGCTGTTCTTGCATCTGCCGTGCCGGCCGAGGCGCACGAGGTGCTCGGCTTCACCGGCTTCGCCTCGCTCGTCGTGCATCCGCTGGTCGAGATCGAGCTTCTGCTGTGCCTGCTGGCACTGGCGCTCGTCGTCGGGGCCGGGGGAAGGATTGCGCTGGGTCCCGTTGTCCTGGCTGCTGCAACCTTCGGCACCGCCGTGGGCGTCGCGCTACAGCCGTCGGCGATGCTCGTGCCCGGCTTGTGGCGGCTGCCGTTGATGGTCGCCGTCATGCTCGGTGCTCTCGTCGCGGCCGGTTGCCGGAGCGGCAGCGGGACCGCGGTCGTGGCTGCGCTTGCGGCCGGCACGATGGTGGGCCTCGGCCTCGTGCGGGAGCGGCCCGGACTGATCGGAGCACTGGAGGTGACGGCCGGGGCGGTCATTGCGATCGGCGCTGTCGTCCTGGCTCTGGGGCTGCCGCTGGCGCTCCTGCGGCGCCGGCACGGGACCCTCGCCATGCAGATCGCAGCGGCATGGATCGTGGCGATCGGGCTGCTCGGTCTCGTCGCGCCCCGTTGAAGGCTGCGTCGGCAACCGGGCGCAAGGGCTGGTCGGCTCGCGGCGACCGATCCTTGCGCACCCACGCCGGAGATGCCTCAATGAGCCTCTCCACTGGTGGAAGGGATCCTTCATGGCACTCTACGAGATGCGCACCTACACGCTCCAGGTGGGCAAGATGGGCGAGGCGCAGAAGCTCTATACCGAGCTCGGCTTCCCGGCTCTGAGGAAAGGCGGCCACGACAAGAACCTCGTCGGCTACTTCGTCGCCGATACAGGCATGATCAATCAGCTGGTGCACATCTGGAAGTTCAAGGACGACGCCGACCGCCGGGCCCACTGGGCGGCCGTGTTCGCCAACAAGGATTTCGTCGAGGGCTTTGCCTCCAAGTTCCGGCCGCTGGTCATGACCCAAGAGGTCAAGCTGATGACCGAGGCGCCGTGGGGCCCACATCCGTAAGCGATCGCGGCGCACGTCTCTTGGCCCGCCCCCCGGGCCGGGTCGGGCGCCAGCCTTTTGCTCTGCAACACGAAACGGGGAAACCCATGGCAAAAACGCGCGGCACCGGCCTCTTGATGGCCTGGACGGACATCGACGCCGAGTACGACGCCGAGTTCAACGCATGGTACGACGCGGAGCATGTGCCGCGTCTCGCCGCCATCCCGGGGTTTCTCCAGGGTGCCCGCTACGTCGCGCTCAAGGGCGGCCCGCGATACCTTGCCATGTACGAGCTCGAGGACCACAACGTCCTCAAGAGCGCTGCCTTCCTCGATACCGTGCGCTACCAGCCATCGTCCGGACGGCAGAGGATCTCCGGCGGCCATATCGGGCGCAATTACATCCTGAATGCCTACCGGCAGATCTTTCCGACGCGTACCCAACCGATCGAGGCGACGCGCGATCCCGCGCCCTTCCTGCAGATCGGCCGCATGAGCATTCCGGCGGCGTTCGAGGATGAGTGGAACGCTTGGTACAACACGGCCTATATTCCGCCCTATCTCAAGGTGCCGGGCGTCGTCTCGGCACGGCGCTATGCGGCGGTCGAGTGCGAGCCGAGATACATGACGGTCTATGAGCTCGCGGACCCGAACGTGGCAGAGACGCCGGCCTGGAACGCAGCACAATTCTCCAATCCCTGGACAGCCCGTATCCGGCCGATGATGCGCCACGACGACGGCTCGCCGGGGGTGTTCAAGCGGATCTGGCCCTCTCCCGCCTGACACGACTGACGATCCTCGTTGGCATCCGCCGCCCCCGTGCATAAAGTCCGCGCCGAGCGACCGGGCGAGCGCCGCGGTCGAATTGTGAGCACGTGCACGAGGACTGTAATGGCCGCCGATACGCCCGAGGGAACCTACGACTACGTCATCATCGGCGCGGGATCAGCCGGGTGCGTGCTGGCCAACCGTCTTTCCGAGGACGGCCGCACGACAGTCGCGCTGCTCGAAGCCGGCGGCCGCGACACCAACCCGTGGATCCATATCCCGGCCGGCTATTTCCGCACGATGTACAACCCGGACGTGACCTGGCAGTACGGAGCCGGGCCGGAGCCGAATCTCGACGGCCGGGTCGTGCCCTGGCCGCGGGGACGCGTGCTCGGCGGCTCGTCGTCGATCAACGGCCTGCTCTATGTGCGCGGCCAGCACCGCGACTACGACGTCTGGCGTCAGCTCGGCAACGAGGGCTGGGCGTTCAAGGACGTGCTGCCTTACTTCATGCGCGCCGAGGACCAGGAGCGCGGGGCCGATGAGCTCCACGGCAGCGGCGGACCACTCGCCGTCACCGATGTACGCATGCGCAACGGCTTGTGCGACGCCTTCATCGATGCGGCGGTGGAGGCCGGCTTTCCGCGCACGCGTGACTTCAACGGACCGAGCCAGGAAGGCGCCGGCTACTACCAGCTGACCACCCGCGACGGGCGGCGGGCCTCGACGGCGATGGCCTACCTGCATCCGGCTGCCACGCGCACAAACCTCCGAGTGGTCACCGATGCCGGCGTCGCCAGCATCATCCTCGATGGCAAGCGGGCCACGGGGGTGCGCTATGTCCAGGGCGACAAGATGCGGGCAATCAAGGCCCGGCGCGAGGTGATCCTGTCGGCGGGCGCGATCGGCTCGCCGCAGATTCTCGAGCTGTCGGGCATCGGCCAGCCGGAGGTCTTGCGCCAGGCGGGCGTGGAGGTTCGCCACGACCTGAAGGGGGTCGGCGAGAACCTTCAGGACCACTATCAGGTCCGCTTCATTTACGAGGTCACGACGCCGGAGAGCCTGAACGCGGTCTGGAACAGCCCTTGGCGGCAGTTCACGACCGGCCTCGAGTATATGGCGACGCGACGCGGCATCCTGACCATCGGCGCAGGCGTGGCGGGGGCATTCCTCAAGACGCGGCCCGAGCTGGAGGAGCCGGACATCCAGTTCCACTTCATGCCGCTTTCGGCCGAGCGGCCGGGGCAGGGGCTGCACGAGTTCTGGGGTGTCACGGCCTCGATCTGCGTGCTGCGGCCGGACAGCCGCGGCCACCAGCACATCGTCTCGGCCGATCCGCGCCAGCACCCAGCGATCATCGCCAACTATCTCGCCACCGAGACAGACAGGCAGACGACGCTCGACGGCATGCGGCTCGCCCGCCGGATCGCCAATCAGCCGGCCTTCCGCCGCGTCACGCTGCGCGAGCACTTCCCAGGCAGCGAGATCAAGACGGATGAGGACATGCTCGATGTCGCGAAGAAAGCTGGCGCCACCGTGTTCCATCCGTGCGGGACGTGCAAGATGGGCTCGGATCCGATGGCCGTCGTCGACCAACGGCTGCGTGTCCGGGGCGTCGCCGGCCTGCGGGTGGTCGACGCCTCGATCATGCCGAACATGATCTCGGGCAACACGAACGCGCCGACCATCATGATCGCCGAGAAGGCCTCCGACATGATCCTCGAGGACTCGAAGGCCTCGAGGTAGCTCGGTCGCTGCGCCGACAGCAACGTTATCGAGGGAGGATGGGGATGCGCATTTCGACCGTGATACCGGGCGGCGACTGGCGTGCGACGGCCGATGCGGCCAAGGTCGCGGAGGCCACGGGCTTCGGTCAGATACAGGCGAACGAGCTCAAGCACGACCCGTTCGCAACGCTCATACCCGCGACCCTGACGACCGACCGCATCGGCCTCGCGACCTCCGTCGCCATCGCCTTCCCGCGGAGCCCGATGATCGTGGCCGGCCTCGCGTGGGACCTGCAGCGCAACTCGCGTGGCCGGTTCGTGCTCGGGCTCGGCAGCCAGGTGAAGGGGCACAACGAGCGCCGCTTCAGCGTGCCGTGGTCGCCGCCGGCCCCGCGCATGGCCGAGTACGTCGAGGCCTTGCGCGCCATCTGGCGAAGCTGGAAGAGCGGCGAGAAGCTCGACTATCGCGGCCAGACCTACACCTTCACGCTGATGACGCCCGAGTTCGCGCAGGAGCCGAGCGACCTCCCCATGGTGCCGATCACCATCGCCGCCGTCGGGCCGGCCATGCAGCGGCTCGCCGGGCGGCTCTGCGATGGCGTGCGGCTGCATTCGTTCTGCACGCGCGGCTACATCGAGAAGGTCGTGATGCCGGAGATCGAGGCGGGCTTCGCCGCATCCGGCCGTGACCGCTCCACGTTCGAGATCTCGGGTGGCGGGTTCGTCGCCACAGGTCCCGACAAGGCCGCCGTCAGGGAGGCCGCGGAGCACGTCCGCTACCGGGTCGCCTTCTACGGCTCGACGCCGGCCTATCGACCGGTGCTCGGGCTGCACGGCTACGAGGATCTGGGCGTCAAGCTGTCGGGCATGGCGAAGAACGGGGAGTGGAGCTCCATGGCTGCTGCCGTGCCCGACGAGGTGCTCAATCTGTTCGCGGCCGTCGGCACCTATGACGAGCTTCCCGAACGGATCGCCGAGCGGTTCGGTGGGGTCGTCGACAGCGTTTCGATCGAGGCGACGCCCGGCACCGACCCTGCCGTGCTCAAAGCCGTCATCGAGACCGCCCGCCGCATCCCGAGCCCGTTCGAGGGCTTCGCCACCTCTTGGAAATAGCCGGCCCGTCCGCACCGGGCCTCACCGCTCGCCGCCAGTGGCGCCTCCGGGCGCTGCACACCGCACAGCCAGGAGACTTCCATGCCCGCGCTCGATCTCGAGGCCGAGTACAACAACCGGAAGCGCGTTCCGGAGCATTCCCAGATCCAGGAGCGCTGGGCCAAGGCGTCCGAGGCCTATCTGAAGGAGGCGAAGGCCGAGCTCGACCTGAGCTATGGCTCCGGCCAACGTCACCGCTACGATCTGTTCCGGCCGAAGGCCGGCGGCAACGATGTGCCGCTCGTGGTCTACATCCACGGCGGCTACTGGCAACGGGGCGACCGCAAGGGCAACGGCTTCCTGGCCAGAGAGCTCAACGCGCGCGGCGTGGCCGTGGCGATGCCGTCGTATACGCTGTGTCCGGCTGCCTCCATCATGGACATCATCGGGGAGTTGCGCCGCTGCCTGAAGACGTTGTGGGAGAGGACCAAGCAGCGCCCGGTCGTGGTCGGCCACTCGGCGGGCGGCCATCTCGCGGCGGCGATGCTGGCGACGGACTGGTCGAAGGTCGGCGGCGTACCGGCCGATCTCGTCAAGGCGGGCTACGCGATCTCCGGCGTGTTCGAGCTGTCGCCGCTGATCCCGACGAGCCTCAACGAGGCCCTCAAGCTCGACCCGGCCAAGGCGCGCGAAGCGAGCCCGCTGCTGTGGGCGGCACCGGCAAAGGAGCGCACTTTCGTCGCGGCTGCCGGGGGAGATGAATCGCAGGAGTTCATCCGTCAAGCGCTCGAGGTGACGGCGGCCTGGAGCAAGGCGGGCGTCAAGGCTGAATGCGTCGTGGTGCCGGGTGCCAACCATTTCACCGTCGTCGAGGAGCTGGCCAACCCCGAGAGCGCGATGGTTGCCCGCATCGTCGCCATGGCCAAGGCCTGAGGCCGTCATGACCTGGCAGCATATCGCCCTGACCTCTGACGGACCCGTTGCGACGCTGGCCTTCAATCGCCCGCAGGTGCTCAACGCCTTCCACAACGAGGCGATGGACGAGTGCGTCGCGGCCCTGAAGCACCTCGCCGACGACGAGGGGGTGCGCGCGATCCTCGTTCGCGGCGAGGGGCGCGCCTTTTCTGCCGGCTTCGACATGAAGGCCGCCGCCGAGCGCGACATGTCGACGGTCGATCACGTGCGCCGCCAGATGGAGCGCCAGTTCGACTTCATCATGGCGTTCTGGGATTGCCCGAAGCCGACCATCGCGCTCGTCCACGGCTTCTGCATGGCCGGCGCCTTCGAGGTGGCCCTCGCCTGCGACATCACCATCGCCGCCGAGGGCACGCGCTTTGGCGAGCCCGAGGTGCGTTTCGGCACCGGCATCGTCGCCATGCTGCTGCCGTGGGCCGTCGGTCCGAAGCTCGCGCGCGAGATGCTGCTCACCGGCAACGACAAGATGGACGCCGCCCGTGCGCACGCCATCGGCATCGTCAACCACGTCGTGCCGGCTGGTGACCTCGAAGCCTTCGGCCGGCGGATGGCGCTCGATATTGCGGCGGCGGCCGGCCCCTCGGTGCTGTTCACCAAGCGCGCCCTCAACCGCACCTACGAGATCATGGGCATGCGCGAGGCGCTGCGCGCCGCCCTCGACATCGACGTCATTCTTAACGCCACGCCGAGCGCCGAAAAAGCCGAGTTCGGCCGCATCCGGCGCGAGCAGGGCCTGAAAGCCGCCCTGGCCTGGCGCGACGGCCGCTTTTCGGACGGCAAGGCGTAGGGGGCGGGGCGCGCAGGTTCGACCGCTCCGTGTGTCGTCCATCCGACGGATATGCCCGACAGCGACGACACCCGACAGCGCCGTTGTTGACATTTCGCGGGGCGGGGGCCATTTTCCGCGGCAATCAGGCTCTGTCGATCAGAGGCGCCGTCCGCGGGGGAGCGATCAGGCTCCGTTCCGGACAGGTCAACGTCCGCCAGCGAGATTTCGCCCGCGGACGCCTTTGGTGTTGCGGCGCGGCGAACCGTCCGGGCCGCAAGCGACCGGCAGGGCCTCGGCGGATCGTTTTGCAGTCGCCACATTCGAGCTGTGTATTGTGCCCGGCTCGATCGGTTGCTGCGAGGATGGTGAATGCTCAAGGTCTGGGGTCGCAGGACGTCCATCAACGTCCAGAAGGTGATGTTCGCCGTGGGAGAGCTCGGTCTTCCCCATGAGCGGTTCGACGTGGGCGGCCCGTTCGGCAAGCTCGACACGCCCGAATACACGATGCTCAATCCCAACCGGCTGGTCCCGACCATCGACGATGGCGGGTTCGTGCTGTGGGAATCGAACGCGATCGTCCGCCATCTGGCACAGCGCTACGGTCGAGGCACACTCTCGCCCGCCGACGAGTTGACCTATGCCAAGGCCGATCAGTGGATGGAGTGGGCGCAGTCGTCTCTCTACGGTGACATCATCTCGACGTGCTTCCTGCAACTCGTGCGCACCCCGGCAAGGCTCCGTGACAAGGCCGCGGTGGATGCCGCCGAGAAGCGCGCTGGCGAGAAGCTCGCAATTCTGGACCGCCAGCTCTCAGGGCGGGCGTTCATCGTCGGCGAGCAGCCGACGATCGCGGACGTCGCCGTCGGCGCGCTGATGTACCGCTATTTCAACCTGCCCATGCGCCGGCCATCGCTGGCCAAGGTCGAGGGCTGGTACGAGCGGTTGACGCGACGGCCGGCCTACCAGACCCACGTCATGATCGAGTTCGAATCGATGAAGGTCGAGGGCGCGTGACGCCCGCCGAGAAGGGTCTAGCGCGGCCAGGGACCTGCCCGCCGCCAAAGGGAAGCCGCTAGCCATGGCCGAGCTGTTCCAATCCCTGTCGAGCCGTCTGTCGGGTGTCTTCGATCGCCTCACCGGGCGCGGCGCGCTGTCCGAGAGCGACGTCGCAGAGGCCATGCGCGAGGTGCGCCGCGCCCTGCTCGAGGCCGACGTGGCGCTCGACGTGGTCCGCTCGTTCACGGACAAGGTGAAGGCGAAGGCGGTCGGTGCAGCGGTGCTGCGCTCGATCAAGCCTGGGCAGATGGTCGTCAAGATCGTCAACGACGAGCTCGTCGCCATGCTCGGCTCCGACGCCGAGCCGATCGATCTCGCGGCCGCCCCGCCGGTCGGCATCCTGATGGTCGGTCTCCAAGGCTCCGGCAAGACGACGACGACGGCAAAGATCGCCTACCGCCTCAAGACGCGTGACAGGAAGAAAGTGCTGATGGCGTCGCTCGACACGCGACGGCCGGCAGCACAGGAGCAGCTGCGCGTGCTTGGCGAGCAGACGCAAGTGGACACTCTGCCCATCGTTCCTGGCCAGACGCCGTTGCAGATCGCGCGTCGAGCCGAGGACGCAGCGCGCCTCGGCGGATACGACGTCATTCTGCTCGATACCGCCGGCCGCACGACGGTCGACGAGGAGTTGATGGCCGAGGTGGCGCAGGTCAAGTCGGAGTCGAAGCCGCACGAGGTTCTGCTCGTTGCCGACGCGCTGACCGGTCAGGATGCCGTCAACACCGCGAAAGCGTTCGAGGCCCGTGTCGGCATCACCGGCATCGTGCTCACGCGCGTCGACGGCGACGGCCGCGGCGGAGCGGCGCTGTCCATGCGCGCCGTGACCGGCAAGCCGATCAAGCTGATGGGCATCGGCGAGCGCTGGGATGCGCTCGAGGACTTCCACCCGAGCCGGGTCGCCAGCCGCATCCTCGGCATGGGCGACGTGGTCAGCCTCGTCGAGAAGGCTGCGGAATCGATCGACGCCGAGAAGGCGCAAGAGATCGCCCGCAAGATGCGCAAGGGGGCCTTCGATCTCGAGGATCTCGGCGAGCAGCTGAAGCAGATGCAGAAGCTCGGCGGCATGGGCGGCGTGATGGGCATGCTGCCCGGGATGGGCAAGATCAAGGACCAGATGAAGGCGGCGAACCTCGACGACCGCGTGTTGAAGCGGCAGGGAGCCATCATCTCGTCGATGACGCCGTTCGAGCGGCGCAACCCGAAGGTGCTCGACGCCAAGCGCAAGCGGCGGATCGCGGCCGGCTCCGGCACCAAGGTCGAGGACATCAATCGGCTGATCAAAATGCATCGCCAGATGGCCGACATGATGAAGATGATGGGCAACAATCGCGGCATGATGCAGCGCATGGCAGGCGCCTTCGGTCTAGGACCGGGAGGGGCGGCACCGAGCTCGGCCGAGATCGAGCGCATGCAGGCCGAGCTGGCGCGACTCAACCCGAAGGCGCTCGAGCAGCTGCCGCCCGAGGTGCGCCAGGCGCTGCCGCAGGGTGGCGGCCAGAAAGGTGTCGGCACGGCTCCGCAGAAAGGTGGGGCATTGCCGGGGCTCGGTGGGGGATCGCTGCCGCGGCTGCCGGGGCTTCCGGGTATCGGTGCCCGGTTGCCGGGACTGCCATCGAAGAAGAAATGAGCTTCAGAACTTCGCTGTGGTGTCCAAGGCCGGTTGCCGCGGACGCGGCAAAGAAACGTTGGCTGCCAGCAGCGCCGGCGTACCGATGAAACCAGAAGGAAAGACGATAGGATGAGCGTGAAGATCCGGCTGTCGCGTGGCGGCACCAAGAAGAAGCCCTACTACTACATCGTCGTCGCCGAGGCGGCCGCGCCGCGCGACGGGCGCTACATCGAGCAGATCGGCACCCACAATCCGATGCTGCCGAAGGATCACGCCGACCGGGTCAAGATCGACCTCGAGCGGGCCCAGCACTGGCTCAAGTGCGGTGCCCAGCCGACCGACCGCGTCGCCCGCTTCCTCGACAAGGCCGGCCTCCTCAAGCGCACGGTGCGCAACAATCCCGAGAAGGGACAGCCCGGCAAGAAGCGCCAGGAGCGCGAGGCGGCCGCTGCCGAGAAGGCCAAGGCGGGCGGCGAGAGCGCCGCCTGAGGCGGCGGCTCGCCGGATCACTGGCCGCGGCATTGAGCAGGGGGCCTCCGGGCCCCTTGCCCATGTCGTATGCGCGCTGAGTACGGGCGCGCGCTGGGCAGGGGGGTCGACCGCGCCGATCAAAAAAGCCACGCTATGCCCATCGCGGGCCCGATCATCAGGGTGCCGTGCACAGGCCAGCCCCCGGCCGCGATAGGTGCAACCTCGGAGACGTGACGATGCGACCGAACAAAATCAAAGAGATGTGGCGCGACGGCAAGCACGTGACGCTGGGCTGGCTCTCCGTATCCCACGGGTTCACGGCTGAGGTCATGGCGCGCCAGGGCTTCGACGCGTTGTGCGTCGACCTCCAGCACGGCACCTCGGAGATGAAGGACGTCGCGCCGCTGCTGCAGGCGATCTCGCAGACCGACACGGTGCCGGTCGTGCGCGTGGCATGGAACGAGCCGGCAGCCATCATGAAGGCTCTGGACCTCGGCGCCTACGGCATCATCGTGCCGCTGGTCAACAATGCCGAGGAGGCAGCGAAGGCGGTGGCCGCGTGCCGCTATCCGCCCGTCGGCATCCGCTCGTCCGGCCCTGTGCGGGCCATCCACTACGGTGGCGCCGACTATGTCGCGCATGCCAACGACGAGATCGTGGTCATGGCCATGATCGAGACGAAGGAGGGCATCGAGAACCTGGATGCCATCTGCGCGACGCCGGGCCTCGATGCCGTCTACATCGGGCCGGCCGACCTGTCGTTCGCGCTGGGTCTCGCGCCCCGAGGCGACAACCCTGACCCACTGCATCTCGCCACCTGCGACAGGATCCTGAAGGCGGCGCACAAGCAGGGTATCAAGGCCGTCATGCACTGTGCCAGCGCGGCGTTTGCGGCGGGCGCCGTGAAGCGCGGCTTCGACATGGTGATGCTGACGTCCGACCTCGCCTGCATGATCGCCGGCGCGCGGGCTCAGCTCGACGAGCTCAAGGCCAAGACGGCCTGATCAGCCCGCACACTTCTGCACATGGGCCCCATCCGACCATCCCGGTGCGGTTGGGGCACCCGCCCGGTCAGCCGCTCATCGTCAGTCCGCCCGATACCGACACCACCTGACCCGTCATATAGGCGGCATCGTCGCTGGCGAGGAAGGCAACCATTCCGGCGAGGTCGTCCGGCCGGCCGAGCCGCTTCAGGGGTATCGATCGCTTCAAGCCCTCGTGCGCCTTCTCGCCCTGCTCGCCGCCACCCAGGAACTGCGCCAGCAGCGGCGTATCGGTCGGTCCCGGGCAGACGCAGTTCACTGTCACGTTGGAGCGAGCCATTTCACGTGCGATGGTCTTGGTGAAGGCGATGATGCCGCCCTTGCACGCCGAGTAGACCGCCTCCATCGACGAGCCGACGCGGCCGGCGTCCGAGGCGATGTTGACGACGCGGCCTCGCCGGCGTGCCTGCATGCCCTTCAGCACGGCATGATGCAGGTTGATCGGCCCGCGCAGATTGATGGCGATGATCCTGTCCCAGTCCTCGGGCGTGGTTTCGAGGAAGTAGGCGAACTTGTCCCAGCCGGCATTGTTGACGAGCACGTCGGTCGGCCCCTGCGCGGCCTCGAACGCGGCGACGGCCGTCGACACGCTGGCGAGGTCGGTGATATCGCAGCCGTGCGCCGTCGCGCCGCCGCCGATCTCAGCGGCGATACTCTGGGCGGCATCCGCCCTGAGGTCGAGCACTCCGACCTTGGCGCCCTCCTCGGCCAGACGCCGGCAGATGGCGGAGCCGATGCCGCCGGCTCCCCCGGTTACGATCACTGCCTTGCCGCCGAGCCCGCGCATGTTGGCCTCCGTCCGCTGCCACCGCGCGCCAGCGGCGCGCCCGATGTCCCGAGGCTAGCTGCATTCGGCAGGCGGCGGCAACGGCACAGACGTCGGTCGGGCCTCGGTCTCGGCAGATCCAAGATGATGCGCGCTACGCCTCCGATGACTGGTGGCTCCGAGCGGCGCTATCGCACAACCAGCACCGGGATCTCGGAGTGCACGACGACCTGGTTGGTCTGGCTGCCGATCAGCAGGCGGGACAGCCCGCGCCGCCCGTGCGAGGCCATGACGATCAAATCGGCGCCCTTCGATTTGGCCGTCGTGATGATGCCCTCGGCCGGATACTGGTCGGCCATGTGCACAACCTCGCAGGCAACACCCGAGGACTCCGCTTCCTTTCGCACCGCTGCCAGAATGCCGGCCGCACTGTCCGCCGCCGTCTTCTCGTAGTCGTCGACCGGGAAGGCCATGCCCATCTCGCCGGGGACGACAGCAGTCCACGGCTCGGTCACCGTCACGATGGTGACCTTGGAGCCGAGCGCCTTGGCGAGCGATAGCCCCTGGGCGACGGCCTTGTGAGCCAGCTCCGAGCCGTCGGTCGCGATCAGGATGTGCTTGTACATGTGTGGGGCTCCTTGGGTTGTGGGCGGGGCGGCGATGCCTAAATTGCATGATACTTGTCTGCAGGTGAGGCCGGCCGGAATGACGGTGATCAAATCCTTGGCGCGGTGCAAGCCTCCGCATCCGAGCGCGCCGCGGGATGCAGTGCTTTCCCGGAGCGGTGGCCTCACCCTTGCATCCACTGGCCTCGATTGCGAAGCTTCCGGTCAAGGCCTACATATGTCAGTATCGCTGACCTAATGCGGCCGGCGAGCCGTAGCAAGCCGGCCGGCAAGAGACAACGAGCCCTGGAGAGGCGACCCGAGCATGGTCAAGAGCAGCCCGAGCCTCGACGACAAGTTCGATCTCGACGAGACGCACCAGATCCTGAATGGATCGCAGGCGATCGTCCGCCTGATGCTGATGCAGAAGGAGCGCGACCGGCGCGCCGGCCTCAACACGGGCGGCTACTGCACCGGCTACCGCGGCAGCCCGATCGCCGGCCTCGAGGGCGCCATGCTGCGCTCGCGCAAGATCCTGGCGAGGAACGACATCGTCTTCAATCCGGGCCTCAACGAGGATCTGGCGGCGACCGCGATCTGGGGCTCGCAACAGGCGGAGCTCAGGGGCGACGGCAAGTACGACGGCGTCTTCGGCGTCTGGTACGGCAAGGGGCCGGGCGTCGACCGGACGGGCGACGTGTTCCGCCACGCCAATCACGCCGGCACCTCGAAGAACGGCGGCGTCATCGCGCTGCTCGGCGACGACCACACCTGTGAAAGCTCGACCTCGGCGCACCAGTCCGAGTTCGCCATGGTCGACTACATGATCCCGGTGCTCAATCCGGCCGGCGTGCAGGAGATGCTGGACTACGGGCTGATCGGCTTCGCGCTCTCGCGCTACGCCGGGGTCTGGGTCGGCATGAAGTGCGTGAAGGACAACTTCGAATCGACCGCCACCGTGGACGGCCGCCTCGACCGCGTCGAGATCAAGATTCCCGAGGACTTCACCTTGCCCCCCGGCGGGCTCAACATCCGGGTCGGCGACCAGGCCCTCGACAAGGAAGCCCGCCTCCACGACTTCAAGCGCCCGGCCGTCCTCGCGTTCGCCCGTGCCAATCGCATCGACCGCATCGTTATGAGTGGCGGCTCCGCGCCCCGCATCGGCATCATCACCACCGGCAAGAGTTATCTCGACGTGCGCGCCGCGCTCGACAACCTCGGCATCGACGAGGTCAAGGCCAACGAGCTGGGCCTCAGGCTCTACAAGGTCGGCATGGTCTGGCCGCTCGAGCCGGAAGGTCTCCTGAAGTTCGCCAAGGGTCTCGACCTCATCATCGTCGTCGAGGAGAAGCGCTCGCTGATCGAGACCCAGGTCAAGGAGCAGCTTTATCACCTCGATCAGCGCCCGGTGGTGATCGGCAAGCGCGACGAGTCCGACGACAAACTGCACTACCTCTTCCAGGCCAAGGGCGCCCTCGAGCCCTCCGACATCGCCGTAGAGGTGGGCGAGCGCCTGATCCGCTTCCAGATCGGCGGCGAGGACATGAAGTCCCGCGTCGGCTACCTGAAGCAGATGAAGGGCAACAAGCCGCTGACGGCCGAGGCCGCGGTGCGCATCCCCTACTTCTGCCCCGGCTGTCCGCACAACTCCTCGACGGTCGTGCCCGAAGGCTCCCGCGCCTATGCCGGTATCGGCTGCCACTACATGGCTCAGTGGATGGACCGGCAGACCGAGGGCTGGACCCAGATGGGCGGCGAGGGCTCGAACTGGGTCGGCGAGGCGCCCTTCTCCAAGCGCGGCCACGTCTTCCAGAACCTCGGCGACGGCACCTACCTGCACTCCGGCTCGCTGTCGATCCGCGCCGCCATTGCCTCGGGCGTCAATGTGACGTTCAAGATCCTCTACAACGACGCAGTCGCCATGACCGGTGGCCAGTCGCTCGATGGAGGCGCGACGGTCGGCCAGATCGCGGCCCAGGTGAAGGGCGAGGGCGTGAAGAGGCTCGTCGTCGTCACCGACGAGCCGCACAAGTATCCACAAGGCTTCCTGCCGGCCGGGACCGAGGTCTATCACCGCCGCGAGCTGCAGGCGGTGCAGAAGGAGCTGGCGGCGATCCCAGGCGTCACGGCCCTGATCTACGACCAGACCTGCGCCGCCGAGAAGCGTCGCCGCCGCAAGCGCGGTACATTCCCGGATCCGGTCAAGCGGCCGTTCATCAACCCGGCCGTGTGCGAGGGCTGCGGAGACTGCGGCCAGAAGTCGAACTGTGTCGCCATCCTGCCGCTGGAGACCGAGCTCGGCACCAAGCGCGCCATCGACCAGTCGACCTGCAACAAGGACTTCTCCTGCATCAACGGTTTCTGCCCGAGCTTCGTCACCGTGCATGGCGCCGTGCCGAGGAAGAAGGAGGGCCTGGCGACCGGCGGCAACATCGCCGCCATGCTCGGCAGTCTGCCTGAGCCACCCCTGCCGGCCCTGGACAAGCCCTATACGATGCTCGTCACCGGCGTCGGCGGCACCGGCGTCGTCACCATCTCGGCGGTGCTCGGCCAAGCGGCCTACCTCGACGGCAAGGGCTTCGGCGCCATCGACATGACGGGCCTCGCCCAGAAGGGCGGCGCCGTCGCCTGCCACATGAAGGTGGCGCGTACGTCGGCCGAGATCAACGCCATCCGCGCGGGGATAGCGGCGTCCGATCTCGTGATCGGCTGTGATCTCGTCGTCACGGCGTCGAACAAGGTGCTGGAGACCGTGAAGCCCGACCACACGACGGTCGTGCTCTCGTCCCACGAGATGCCGGTGGCGGATTTCGCCCGCAAGCCCGATCTCCGCCTGCCGGGCGACGAGCTCAAGCGCTCGATCGAGGAGCGGGTGCGGAAGGGGCCGCTGCACATGCTCGACGCGCACGACTATGCCGTGCAGCTCTTCGCCGATTCGATAGCGTCCAACATGTTCATGCTGGGCTATGCCTATCAGCTCGGTGCCGTGCCGGTATCGGCGGCCGCGATCGAGAAGGCCATCGAGCTCAACGGCGCGGCCATTGAGATGAACCGCAATGCGTTCCGCTTCGGCCGGCTCGCTGCGCACGACCGGGCTGCACTGGACCGGCTCGTAAAGCCGAAGGCACCGAAGCCGCCGGCGACGCTCGAGGAGGTCGTGGCGCTGCGGGCCAATCTCCTGGAGGGCTATCAGGACAAGGCCCTTGCCGACCGCTACCGCGCGCGGATCGCCCGAATCGCCGCGCTCGAGAAGGAGAAGGCCCCCGGGCGCACCGGCCTCGGCGAGGCCGTGGCGCGCGGCTACGCCAAAGTGCTCGCCTACAAGGACGAGTACGAGGTGGCGCGCCTCTATACCGACGGCCGCTTCGAGCAGGCGCTGGGCGAGAATTTTGACGGCAATCTGCGGCTGGAGTTCCATCTCGCGCCGCCGCTCGTC